>NC_013959.1:1930000-2530000 GCF_000025705.1 Sideroxydans lithotrophicus ES-1
CCGATGGCGGAAGGTCAAGATTTTGCTTGGCTGCCTGTTCATAGACGATGACCGGCTTGCAAGAAAGTGCCGTTTTTGGCACGTCTGTCACTTGCGAGGCAGTCTTTGCTGGCTGCCACTGTCCAACGGGTGCGGGCTTCGGTGTAGCGACCCACCAGATGATCGCGCAGAAGATCAGCGACGCGGCAATCTCGAGCTTCGCGCGCAGCGATAGCCCGCTGGCAGCCGCGACGACTTCTTGTTCGGTTGTCATGGCTTCACGCCCTCGCATGTGTAGGTTCCCCAGCCCTCGTAATGCGGCTGGCGGTCAAATATGATCTTTCGCGGGTAGAGCCTAGATGCGGCGAAGTTGGCCGCGCTCTGCCGTGTCTTAACGGTTTCTGCGCCTTGAAACCACTGGCCGCGAATAGTCGCCCGACTTTGCGAATCCTGAACGTAGCCGAGGCCGCCGTTGTAGGCAGTCAGTGCGGCTGCACGCCGGTTGCAGTCATCGACGGCTTGGACACGCTGGCCAAGCCATATGTTGTAGCGGACAAGCGCGCGGATCGCCCATGTCGGGTTCATGGGTGCCGGCTTCCCTAATTCGGGATAAGTGCGCACGATGTCGCCGGCCGTGGCATCCATGAACTGCGCCAATCCCTTGCCACCGTCCCATGCTGTGATGCCAGCTTTCCACCCGGATTCTTGCTCGATCTGTGCGGCGTACATCGGCACAGGTGCAGACAGCCCGTTCACGAAATGTGCCTCGCGCGTCAGGATGCCGCGGTATTGCTTGGCGGCTGCGGGCTGGCCAGCGAAGGCCGGAAACATGCAACTTGCGCAAAATAGCAAACTGCACAGTGCTTGAGCGATGGCCCTGTTCATTTGATTTCGCCGTTGGTGATGAAGCCGTGCCAATTTCCGCTTGCGCTTGCATCAATCGACGGCGTGACCGTCAGCGTGTTGAAGTCATTACCTTCGAATCGCCATGCGCAATCTGGCGTTGTCAGCACGACGCTCTTGCCAACCCATTCGGTTTTTGTTCTTGGGTCCATGTGATCGCCCCACACCAGCCGTTGCTGGTCGCGTGTCGACATCGCTACGCGCTTGCATGTCAGCCAATCCTTGCCACCCGTGGGGTTGCGGAATATGAATACGTCTGGCGTCAACCAGTGCGGCTCAAGATCGACCAGCCTCATAGCCCGAACGCCATACCAATAATCGCAGCTGCAACGATGATTGCCCGAGCCAGTACGCGCGGGACGTATTTGTCGTCGTGGTTGTACCGCCCGAACAGGTGCCGGTCGATCCAGTAGCCCAAGAACGCGCCACTGGTGATGTGGCCCGCTTTCCACAGACCGGTTTCGATCTGTGGTTGTTGGACATACAGCGCACCAGCGTAGAAGCAGGCGGCCAGCAGAAACCACTGGAACATGCGGGAGTAGTCTTTATCGTTCATGGTTTAAGTCCCTAGTTTTTTGCCAACGCCGCCACCGATCAGCAACGACCCAACGCCAAGGCCGTAGGCTTTCAGGTCGAATGCTTTCCCTGTCAGCGTGCAGTAAATCTCCAAGCCAAGCCCAACGATGACGGCGATACACCACCAAACGTATGCAGGCTCCAAGGTGATGTTGTCGTCGCCTGTGATGAGTTCGAGTAGTTTTTTCAGCATGGCTAAACCTGTTCGTGGTGGATGATCTCGACGTCGGAAAACTTGTAGCCTTCCTTGCCGTAGCGCTGCGCCAGCCAAACAGGCTCCGGCAATGCGTGCACACCCTCATCCTTGCCGATGTGGTGCGCCTTACAGAGCAACCGGCCGTTCACGTTCATGTCGTCCACGAAGGTGTAAGGATCCTTCTCATCGAAGCTGCCCCATCCGAAGTTCGGAAAGTCCTTGCGAATCTGCGAACCCTCCGACCAGTCCACCATTTCGGCGAATGAACGTTCGATGGGGTAATGATGTGCCTCGATGGGATGGCCGGTCTCTTCGGCTGTGCAGCCACAGATGTAACAGCGACCACCATCGCGCTCGATCAGGTGCTTGCGGGTCTTTTCGAATAGTGCGGTGGCTTTGCGCGGATCGTGGCCAGGGATGAACACATCGACCGAGAGCGTGTTCTTCTCTTCGTGGGTTTGGGTTACGTCACTCATGGTGCCGCCTTTCCACGCCGACAGCCTGCTCAAGCCTGTCGAATCGCTCATTCAGGTAAAGTTTGAAGTTGTCGAACAGACCCGTTATTTCATGCTTCGGGTTGTAGTTTCGGGCGATGTCTATTTCCAGTGCCGCGAGCTTTTTTGCATCCTCATCGTGCTTGAGGAAGAGTTCCTTGATCATCTCTTCCTGCTTGGCATCCTTGTTCGCCAGAAGCCATCCGATAGCGCCTGTGAGTAGGCCCAGCACAAAAAGCCCAACGATTGTCCATTCTGCAAAGCCCATGCTTTCCCTTTCAGCAATAAAAAACCCGCTCAAGGCGGGTGGATGGTTGGTGATGTTGTTATTGGTTAAGTGTTTGCCGGATAAGGCGGCTTCGTCGGCAGTGATGTCGGGATCGTCTTAGGCTGTGCCTGCGTCAAAATGGCACGCAAATCCTTGCGATACTGCATGAACGCCACAACATCGGCAGTGGTCGCCGTAGTCGCCCCGAGCGAGATGGCCTCGGAGATACGAGCGACAGTTGTGTCGGTGGCAAGCAATGCACCCTTTGCGCCTGCCTGATAGGCAGACCACGCTTGGGCAGATATTTGTGCAGATGTGGGTGCAGGAGCAGCCACCAGCGCGCCATTCTGCACATAAGGCGTATTCAGCCGGTTGTCCCATTGTGCCTGAGTGAGTTGCAGCAGATTTGCTGCTGGAACCAGTTTGCAGGCTGGCGTCATGTCGTCATACCAGCCAGTGACAGGCGTTGGCTGTGTTGCTGTCGAATCAAATGATGCGTACATTTCTTCTCCTTATTTTCCGATAGCAAACCAGTAATAGTTGCCACTAGTCGCCGCTTGCGTACTCGAATTGTATGAGCTACCGGTGTAGGAAGCTGCCGATATTGCCGATACGCCCCCGATGATCGTTCCTGCCTGCCCGGTCAGGTATACGCCATAGCATGCCGTCGGGAATGCTACGGGGAATGTGATAACCGTCGACGTAATTAAGTTAGCCACGCCCCATTTAAGGATTAAGCCACCCGGTAACGTCATTGATCCCGCTGTGCCCAATACAAGATTCGTTGTGAACTGCCCCAGATTGACCGCATGCGCTGCCGCTGTTGCTGCTGCGACGCTGAATAACTGAGTCGACAGACCAGCAAGGGCGGCATAGCGGGCATCTCCCTGTGCCTGCGTCAACAAAGCGCTGACCTGACTAAGTACATTCGTGCCATCGCAGAAAAGCGGCAGACAATACCCCTGCGGAACGACGACGCCAGTTCCTGCGGCGGTCTTGACCGTTACCTGAAATGCGCCGCTGGTCACGTTATTGATGATGCGCTGGCGCGAACTTGCAGGCACGATCAGGTTGATGTTGCCGGTCAGTGCGCCGTTGATCGTGATGATCGGGAACGCTGCCTCTTGTGCCGTCAGCGTTACGTCAGTATTGCCCGCCACGCTCTTGGTGTAGATCGCATGCGCCACGTTACTGGCAAGACCATCGGACGGAACAAGGGAAGCCCCGGTGTATTGGACGATGTTTGCAGCAGTGATGGTTGCCTGACCATTGGCCACGGTGACTACGGCGAGGCCGATATTGCCCGCATCCGGTGCTGGCGTGGTTTGCGATCCTGTAGTGGCAGCAGCGCCAGCCTTGACCGTAACAACGCACGCATCGGTGCGCTGGGTAGCCTGCGGCGTACCGCTGTTGGCTGGGCCAGACCATGCAACGGACGGGTTGCTGCTGTTGTAGTAAGGCAGCGCGACGGCGCCTGTGTCGGTTTCGCTGAATGCCGCCTGAATCAGATAGTTGATCGACTGGCCGACCGTTCCCGGTGCGGGGCAGCTTAACAATGCCACATCGAGCAGAATGCCCTGCTTCAGCACCTGGTGCGTGGTGTCGGCAGCGATCGAACCGTAAGAAGTCGGGTCGATATATTGCAGTTGGTAGATTTCGCCTGGGTTGACGTTCACGTTCAGCGACGCGGGGCCGGTCGGGACGACACCCAGGCCATTGACCACACCATTGACGCCCAACGCAGCAGCGGCCAGCTTGCAGATCGCCACCATCGCGTTCTTGTTGGTGTTCAGCAGGTCAGTGTCTTGCGGAATCTGTCCTGGGTAAACTATCTGTCTGTTCAAAATTGCCCCCAAAATAAAAAGCCACCCGAAGGTGGCTTGTTGAAAAATAGAATCTGTCGGCTGATCTTATGGGCTTGTGCCCACCCATACCGTCGTACCTGCGGGTCTGACGGCTTCTACGGCGTTGTAGATCGCCTGCTGCGCGACGCTTTCCTGTGCATTGGCTAGGCTGGTGTATTCAGCGCGCGACGCCGTGTTGTACGCGCCTGTCGGTATGCCATAGCCTGCCACCAGCGGAATGCCTGCAGTCGATGGCAGGTACGCCTGCACCAACGCTTGATATGGCATCTGCAGCGATCCGTAACCGCCGGCCGTGTTGTAGGCCAGCCCCATCGCCCCAACGCCTGCGCCACCGTATGCGCCCGTGTCGGCCGGTCTGGCCGGTTCGAAAATGACCGGCGCGCGACCTGTCAGTCGCAGCAGCGTGTAATAAATGGCGTTCCGAGTGCCGTGTTCGACAAACAGCGACGACCGGATGCGGGCGCGGTATTGGTCGTCGAATTCATTGGCCAGCCGTGGCAGTCCGGTACCGAAGAAGTCGGAAGCCGCGATGTCCAACCATACCCCGGATGCCGTCGCGATTCGCATCTGCAACTGGACGTACTGATACATCGAATACAGCCACGAAAGCATCGCAGCGAAACCAGACATGACCGCGCCAATCGTTGACGACGTGCCGAACCAACGGGAAGGCAGCGCAGCGTTCAGCCTGCCCAGCATGTCATTTGTATCGCCTGTTGCCATGTTCTTAGCTCACTGTGATGGTGCCAGCGATGATTCGCTGCTTTGCACTTGCCGCAAGGTCAGCCGTTCCGCTGTTCAAGGTGACCGATGTCACGTTGGTAATGGTCGGCGATGCGTCGTAGGCCAATTGGGCAAGTTTGGTATAGGGCAGCGACGCGCCGATGCCCAGCGTGGCGATGTAAGCCGCGATGGCTGCCTGTACCAGCACCGCGTCGGCTGCGTGGTTGGTACTGGTGACAGTCAGCGCGATCGTGGCCGTTTCCAGCACAGGGCCATAGACACCGAACGTCACCGTGAAGGCGCGCACGGCATCGATCGCGTTGTTGATCGAGGTCAGCAGGGCAGAAGGCGGATTGCCGCTGCCGTCATCCACCACGGTGTAAAAGTAGCCAGGCTGCGCGGCGCCGGCATAGTTGAAGTTCTCGGTCAGCGTAAAGGTCAGCCCTTGCTGCACACTGGAAATGGCGTTGGCAATCGCGTTCCGTGTCGCTTTTGACAGGCTACCGATGTAGGAAACAAAGCGCGCCCGGAAGGCAGTGTCAGTTTCGGCATCCAGACCATTCACGAACGGGTTGGCATTCGTCACCGTGTCGATACCGGGAATCGATCCGGTCAGCTGTTTGCACAGACCGGCCAGTACGTTGCCTACTGAACCCAGCGTGGTGCACTGTACTGGCACAGATATTGAAACCGTAAGCGCCGGCACGTTGTAGCCATTTAGCGTGGCGCTGTAATTCGGGTTTGTGGTGTCCACCGTCACGGCGAACACTTCGGGCGATGAATCGCTGGTCTGGATCTGTGTGCCGACCGGGATAAAGGCGGCAAATGTTGAATTGAAGCGCGAGAACGTGACTTGTCCGGTCGCATAGGTCGCGGCCAGCCGGTAGAAGGCATAGTCAGCCGCCCAGCTGTCGAGGTCTGTGCCCGTTGACGTCGCAGCCCGCGTGATAGCCAGAATCTGCAACAGCAGCCCCTGAAACCACAGCGACACCGTGGCGTTGCTTTCCACGATAGACCGCAGAATCGAACCGATGGCGAAGTCAATCAGCTGCTGCACGCGGCTTTGGATTGCCGCTACCTGGTCGCTGACTAGCTGATTGAATGTCTTGGTATTAAGTGTCGCCATGTTATTGGGTCACGTTGAAGGATAGGACTTGCGGGGTATTGGTCGTCGAGTCGACATACTGAATGTTGCAACTGATGCCCTGATCGACCTGCTGCACGTCGATTTGCGGTTCAGGTGTTCTGGCAACGCAGGATTCCATCAACATCTGTCCGCGAATCCGCGCCCGAATCTTGGACGGGTCGTACAGGTCACCGACGTACTGCGGCAAGCCAGCGCCATAGTCGGGGTGCTGGGCATAATCGCCGGGCGTGATTGAACCGTCTGCATTGATCGCCTGCGGGTTCGTCAGCAGCCTGCGCAGGATCCGTTGCTGGTTGCGCACGGTGCCATCGACGGTCGCAAGGTCGCCCGACGATCCGGCGCCGATGTCGTTACCCCAAAGGTGGAAGATGTCCATTATTCAGCCTGTACGATTGAGGTTTGCGTGTTGGCCGCTGGCGTTGATGTTGGAACGCCCGTATTTGCGCCGCCGTTTCCATTCGAGTGCACATGGTTTTGCGCCCAGGTTGAAAAGGCTGAGTTCAGCAGTTTCAACAATGCAGTTCCGGCGTTCTGTAGGTTGATGCCGGGCGCTTTCACGGTCAGCGTGCCATTGCTGGTCAGTTCCGTCGTACCGTCATTGTGGAATTTCAGCAGCGACCCGCTTTTGTGCACCAGCCAGAATTCGCCGGCCGGAACAGACAACGGCCGCGATGCGTCCGTGAACTGGCGCAGCCCGACGATGCCTGCGTTGATGTCGTCCTCTTGAAAATTAACCTGCACCAAGTCGCCAGGCGTGGGCGGCATGAACATCCCCCATCCGTTACCGACCCAAGGCGATGCAACCGGAAGCCATCCGGATTCGTAGCCCTCGGGTTGCAGCATCACCTTGGCGCAGTAGTTGGTCTGGTCATAGCTGCTGACAACCGCAAGCAGCATCGAAACCTTGCTGCCGCTTTCCATCATGGCCTGCAGGCGCATGGCGTTCAACAGCGGCTGCATCATATTGTCACCTGCGTTTGGGGCGATTGATTCTTGGCCGTCACTTCCATGCTGTAGCCGCCATCGAATGACATGCTGCGCCGCACATGGTCGGGGTAATACGTCTGGTCGTATGCGGTGTTGGTTCCGTTAACTTTGATGATATTGCGCGTTGTCAATAAGTTGTCAGCTGGCATTGATGCCGATAGATTGACTTCGTGCCTGACGATTTCGTGATACAGCGCCTGTGCCTTCTGCAGCGCTTTTTCTGGCGTCAGATTGGCGAACCGATAACTGAACTTCTGCGCGTTTGCGCCCGCGGTTTTCGGATAAATCGCCGTGATTGGCTTTCCGTGCTGGTTTAACGATTGCACGGTGACCTGTATTCCCTTGGCCAGCGTCAGCCCGCGTCTGAAACGCAGCGTAGACCCATTAAAGTTCAAAGGCGCATCGCCCCATTGGAATACATAGGGGTCTGAATTCAGATCAGGCATCGGCTCGAAGTGCAATTCGCGCCCCAGCATGTAGACCACGAACTGTTCCTGCTGTGCCAGAAAAGTCAGCAAGTCCCATTCGCTGCGCGCCACATGTAGATGGGCGTGCGCCAGTTCATAGTATTTGCCTGCCTTCATGATTGTTTTCGTCACTACCGGCGTCAGGCCGTATTTTGTGGCCAGCATGATGGCGATGTCAGACGCTGTGCGGTTGACGTACACATTGGTCGTCTTGGCATCGATCATCTTGGCGGTCAGATCGCGGCCGTGCAGATGTATGGTTCTCCCATCCTTTGATTCTTCCACTTCGTCGGCGAAGCCATATATCCAGCTTTGCAATTCCGATGCGTAGAAGTTGTCCGGATCAGCAGGGAAACCACCGAATATCTCGACGCTGATTTCCTGCTGCAGCGCAAACCAATCAATGCCGCGGTCCGCTGGCAATGCGCTGACGGCAAAGCTGACCTCGAAGCGGTCGGCCTGATAAAAGTTGTTGTTGTCGACGTGCCATTCGACCCAACCATCCACGCGCATGGGCGAACTGCCAACATTCACCGAACTGTCGCTATTGAACGTGCTGCCGCCGATCTTGACGACGCCGCGCGGCTGGCGAACTGCCGACGCTTGCCCGGGATCGTTCAGCATTACTTACCCATCCCCAAGTTGCGCCACATGCGGCCAGTGACCGACTGCAAGTTCAGCAGCTGCGATAGCTGGTTGGCTGCGATGGCTGAATTGGTGATTTTTGCCGCCTGCAGGGTGACGTTCGAACCGGGCAGCAAACCGCCCAGCGTGCCGATGTTTCCGGCTGTGCTACCTACCGAACCGATAAGCGTGTTTACGCGGCCCTGCACGGCCAGCACGGGGCCGGTGACGCTGTTGATCGCAGCGGTGCTGGCACTGGCGAAGCTGCTAACCGCCTTGATTGCCGTGTCCAGCGTGGTCAACAGGCCCGTCAGCGGACCGTCGCCAATCTTCTGGCCAGCGGCCAGCGCCTTGGTGATGTCGTCGCGCATCACGTCGTCAAGGCTTGGGGATGGTGTCGCCATGATCGGCTGCGATAAGTCCTGCACCACTAGGCAGCTGATGGTGTAGGGCATCTTGTAGAAGCGTTCAAAGTCGGCGTCGAAGCTCTCGACCACGACCAGATAGGCCAATTCCGACCAGGTAAGCACGCATTGCTTACCCGATTTGCGCAGCCAATCCAGATAGCGGGCGCGTGGCAGCGCACTTTGGCCCAACAGCATCCCCGACCACTGCAGCGGCTTGTCGTCCGGTCCCATCGCATCGACTGAACGACGGCCGCCGACCAGTTTGTGCACGGTCAGCGCCTGTTTTCCGCCGAATGGGATTTTCTGCGGCACTTCGGCGTAAGTGAAATAGAAGTCGTCGCCGCCCTGGACAGCAAGATGAACAACGGTATCGACCATCCTTAACCTCTAAATCCTGCACCGACCGGGCGCTGCATCATGCTGCCGTCAAAGCCAGATGTGCCGCCTGTCGGGCGACCAGCTGCGCGGGCCTGATGGCCTGACACGATTTCCCCGACCTTTTTGCCGTCCATGTAGACGGCGCTGTTGCCGGCGCTTGAAAATGACCTGCCCGACCGGACAGTTTTCGATTCCTGATCGAGCGCGTCCTGTGCTTCCTTGTTGCCAAGCAACGCCAGCAACCACGCGATGTTGTGTCCGCCACGGTCTTTGTGGGCATCCGACAGGTTGTCGTGGATCACTGAACCGACTGCGTATCCTGCCCCCAGCGCAGCGGCAGCCCCGCCCAAATATCGAAGGGCTGCCGCGCTTCTGCCTAGCGATGCGGCAACGCCACCGGCACCGCCAAATTCCAATGCCACACCCAGCAGTTTGATGCCGCTGCCCAAGACCATCAGCGGGCCGCTGACCATCATGGCAACGGACAGGCCGGCGATGCTGTAAACCAGATTCTTCAAGCCGTCCGGATGCTTTCCTATCCATTCGCCCATCTGCTTTACCAGCGGGATGGCTTGCTCGAGTGCGGCCTTCAATAACGGCAGCGCTGCCGTGCCGAATTCCAGTTCCAGCTGGTTGACCTTCGCCTGCAGGTCGATCTGTTGGCCGACCGTCGAACCCTTACCCTGCGCATACAGGGCATTCATGCCCATAGCGTTCTGCGCCTGCGCCATGTAGTTGCCGATCTGGCCGCGCTCAAGGTAAAGCTGCGCCAGAAAGTCGGCGGCGTTCCGGTTGCTGGCCATCTGGTTGATGATCGGCAGCACCTTGTTGGTGTTGTTGATGTCCACGCCCTTGGCTGCCAGCTTCGGCAGCAGCACGGTATTCAGCCACGCCAGCGGGTTGTCGATCATCAGCTGCGACTGCGCCAGCGCGCCAGGTGCCACCTTGGTGATGTGGCCGGTCGTGCCGTATTTGATCTGATGCGGATCCAGCAGGCCATATTTGGCCATCTGTTCGGCGACCTGCTGCGTCGTTCTGCCGGCGACCAAGTTCTGATAAGCCGACATCATCTGTTGGCCGGATCGCTGGCCGCCCTTTTCCTGCATGATGTGGCCCAGCGCGAACATGAAGTCGTCGTTCACGCTCTTGCCGGCGACACCACCTGTTTTCATCATGGCCAGAAAGTCGGACGGCTTGACCATGCCACCGGATGCCGCATAGTTCTTCACGAACAGGTCGGCCATGCGATCTAGCTTTTCGCTGGTGAAGTTGCGCATCAGGCCGCGCATTTCCATCACCTTCACGATGTCGGCGAACTGCTTCTCTGCACCCGCGCCGTGGCCTTCGCCCTTTCCCTGCCCCGACATATAGGCTTCCATGCCGAAGCGCATGCGCGCCAGCACAGGGGCCAATTCTGCCGTGTGTTTCATGTCGCCGGTAATGGCCTGCGTTTCAGTCACCAAGCGCAGCGCTTCCAGCTGGGTCGTGCCGGCCGTGCTTTTGGCGATGGCTTGCGCTTGCGCTGCCAGTGATGCCGTCGAACCGCCCCCGAACTTGTTGTCCAGGTTCAACGCTTTCAGACGGTTCATCTGCTGTTCGTAGCGCACAGCCTCATTCGTGGCCGCTTTCAGCGTCATCGCCAGCCCGAAACCTGCGCCGGTTGTCAGCGCGCCAGCCTTGAAAAGACGGCCGATACGGTCCAGTTTGTTCTGTAATTCGCCTGCCTGGGTGTTGGCTTTGACCAGATGCCTTGTCAAAATGCCCATGACACCGCTAAACTCGTCCTTAATCCTGAGTTTTACGGCTACTTCGTAGGCATCAAACATGGCTCGGTTCTCTTTCTCTTTTAGGCTGCGTGACTGGCTGGCAGATCGTGTCCGCGGTATTCAATATCCGCGCCAACAATACATGCCGCAAAGCACCCAACGGCCGTTTTTCCGCTATCAGATGCCACTGTGGCAGCGCATTGCGGCGTTGCAGCTTGGCCTATTCACCACTTTGGCCGGACTGCTTCTGTCGGCTGCCGGCCTATTTGTGGCTTACGTTTTCGTTAAAGCGCTTTTTTCCATTTCATAGAACGCCTCGATGCTGGGCTGTCCGCCGATCGATGCGGCTGCCGTCTTTCCGATGATCCTGTGCACCTTGTCGCGGCTGTCATAAGCTGCTGGGCCTAAGAATGGCCGCGGCGGGATGTGTTCTGTGCCGAATTCCTGATACTTGGCCACCGGGTCTTTGCTTCCGATGATGGCTTCCAATGCGTTGTGTTCGGTCACGATGGTGTCGCGCATGTCGCCAGTGCGTAGCAAGGGTGCATCCAGCGGGAAGCCTTTGCGCGCCTTGTCTGCTTCGGTGCTGTCGGCAAGTGGTTCCCATGCCGGAAAGGGTCCGGTTTCTGCCTGGTATTCGCCGATCCGGTCTTGTGCGTCTTTCTGCACCACCTTGGCGGCAAAACCCATCGCGGTTTCCAGATTGACAACCAGCCGAACGTTGTCAGCGACCAGCATTTCAGCAAGTCCGCCGAAGCTATCCAGCACCTTATTCATCTTTTTCCCATTTCAGGCGGTCGATGTTGAACTTGTTACCTTCGAAGCGGCTGAAGTTGATAGCCATCGCCTCGCGGAAAATGTCGTCCATTTCAAAGGCCGCATCGAACGGAACGCCATTTTTAACGAGCCAGCAAACTTCGAAAAAAACGTCGTTCCTTAGGATTTTTTTAAGTCTGCCTCGGCCTTTTTCTCGTCCTCGGAGTTTTCGCCGAATTTCTCATCGATGCCGGTCATTATGGCCGCGTAGCCGTGGGCATCCAGGCGCGTCAGTAGTGCATCGACTTCGCGCGGGGTCGTTGGTGTGGTCACTGCGTCATCGTCGATAGCCGCAACAAACAGAAGCGGGCTGACCATTGAAATGTAGGCGGACGGCACGTTGCCCAGCATCTTGACCATGTTGAATTGCGCCAGAAAATGCGGTTTTTTCAGCTTGATCTTGCGGCCTTTGGCATCTTCCACCGTATGTTCAGCGGCTGCCGTCGCTTTCATGGCATCGGATGGTTTGTTAAGTGTGAGGTTTGCCATGTGTTAAACCACCGTCTTTTTGCGGGATGCCTCAAAGCTGACTTTGATTTTCACCGAAGCATCGCCCTTCCAGTCGCCCGCATCATCCAGCGACATAATCACATGCTCGTATCGGTACTGCGACGTGCTGCCATCCGGATTACTGATGGTTTCCAGAATCGTCGCCGGGATCTCGCTGATGCCCGCGAAGTAGTTGGCCTCGAGTTGTACGAAATAATCCTCGACCAAGCTGTCCGCCCGTTCCACTTCGAAGCTGCCAGACCAGCCATCGAAGAAGCGCAGCGTGTCGGTCACGCCGTCCAGGCGTTTGACCTTCTGCTTGCTGGTTTCCTGCTTTGTGTTAAAGCCGGTGATTTTGTTGATCGTGAGCGGCCCGTTCGACGTAGTGACGGCAAGGCTGACGTCGCGGCCAATGGAATATCCGTTTTGTGGCATGTTGCGCCTCCAAATAGAAGCAGCCGCACAAGGCGGCCGCTATGGGGTTAAGGTTGGATTACTGCTTGAGGTTGATTTGAACGGACTGGCCGCCTTCCAGATTGATCAGGAAGTCGAACACCACGGACAGGTATTTCACCTGCACATCGGCCTGCAGATAGCCAAGCGCCACACGGTTCGATGGGTTGTTGTTCGCGTCGATCTGCACGGCAAACGCTGGGCCGCCGTTCACGTCGCCGATCATGCCGGCCTGTTCCAGATTGGACAGGAAGGCATCCATCGAACCTTTGGCAGTCTTGCGCAGATCGGTGGTTTGCAGTGCACCGACCACCCAGCCAAACGATTGCGCCAGCGTCATGCCCAAGTAGTTGGTCATGCGGGTGTAGTTGTCGCCGTTCGTTGCCGAATTGCTGCTGGAGTTGCGTCCGGTCTGTGCGCCGTAGTAATTGCCGCCTGGGCATGGATTGCTAATCAGATCCAGACGGGCTGCGACGACACCTGCGATGTCGGCGTTGCTGTATGGCTGGTTTGCATTCACGCGCTGCGTGCCGGTGATGCCAGCGATGGGTTTGTTCAGGGTCGAAAGGTGCGGGCCTTGGCTGGCACATCTGGCAGCGGCGAAAGTGGCCGGCGCCATCATGCGGGACTGGCCGTTCACGTTGTCCTGCCAGTATTCCCAATCGCCAACCAGAATCTTGCAGCCGTAGCTGTCCACGCCTGCCGTGTTCAGACTGGTCCCAACTGTCGAATACGATGCACCGGCTGGGCCTTGCCCGAAGTAGTACATGCCCTCGCCCAAAACGAAAGTGTTGATTGCCGTCCATTGGGTCTGATCGGTCACGTCGACCAAGTTCAGCACTTGCGCACCTGTTCCGCGCAATGCGTACATGCCGGTGCGTGCGGTGCCATCTGTGCCAACCAAGACCGAATCGGTCAGGGTTGTGGTGCCATCTGTGCCGCTGGCCAGCGTGTAGGTCGTGACAACGTTCGGGGCTGCTGTGCCAACGCCAATGCTGGCGACAACCAACTGGGAAGGTCCGCGCGTGCCGGATTGGCCGTTGTTCACGGCAGAAACCAAGTTCTGCCAGAAGGTCGCGCCAGTTCCTGCGATGTTGTCGAACACCTCTGGCGCATAACCCGGAAGTGTTACGGTCAGCTTGAAGGTGCTTTGTTTTGTGCCGGCTGTGATGCCTGCCGTAATCGTGTTGCCGACCGTGCCGGTATAGATACCCGCTACAGACGCGCCTATGGCTGGCGTGGCGTTGGTGTCCATCAGGTTGACGGTGGCCGCGCTGTCGGTGCCGTCCGTTACGCGAACAACACGCTGGTTGTATGCGCCGACTTGGAAGCCGATGGCGATAGCCGACGCAAGATCATATTTGCGAACCTGCTGCACACCATATAAGCGCTGCGCATCAGAAGGTGAGCCGATGACCATTGGGCTGTTTTTTGGCCCCCAAGAGGCGATGCCTACTTGAGCATAGATGTCTGTCGGCACGCCGTTGATATAGCGATTCTTCGGCGGGACGATCTGCGGATAGACGCCCGGCGCCTGCAGTGCCGTTGCATTGAGTTGCCCTAGCTGGAAAAGCATGTTTTTGCCTCCTGAAAAAGAAAAAGGCCGCGTGCAGCGGCCTTCGTGTGGTTAAGTGAAACGGTTATGCGGCGACTTTGTGGCAGTGATGGGCGTTTTCGCCAGCCAGCACCTTATCGATGGTTGGCTGGTCGGTGATGCGGTCACCGCGCTGGTAGTCGCCGAAGGGCAATACCACCACCAAGACGTAAGCGGGTGTTTGGTCGTTTTTGGCCATGTCTGATGTCCTTTATTGGTTGATTGTGAAAGTGCTGATCGGGGCTGTCGCTCCGGTTGGCTGGATACTGAAGTTTTCCTGTACTGCAATGATTTGCGTGTCGATTTCGGTCTGCGTCGTCGCGTATTCGACGGTGTACAACAGGTCTCTTCGATACAACCCGACCTTCTGGTTGTTATCAGTGATGGGACTGCTTTTATAAATCAGACGCGCAGCGGTGCCATCTGCCAACATAATGAATTGTGTAACGGCAAGAACAGGATCGAACGCAGCAACGATCGCGTCACGATGAACTGACGTATCGCTCCAGGTAACAAGCTGAAAAACACGCTCCTGTCTGCGTATCTCACGGATACTGGTACCTGTCGTCCCCACTCTGGCATGGCTGATATGTGCAGCAGTCGGCAGCGTAATGACTGCGCCTGCGCTGCTTGCCCCGGTGAAATCTACGGCAACCAATGCAGCAAGTGCGGTTGCGATGCTGTTCAACGTATCCGTCGGTTGTACCGAATAGACATAGTTCTTGGTGCCAACTCCCAGCGCCAGGTTGTGTGTCGAGAATGGCGAAGGCATCGCGCCACCTACCGTTACCTGTTGGCCGTTGATTGCCAGTGTCAACGTAGCGGGAACAATCGACAGCGTTTCCCACTTCTTCGGATAGCGTGTTGTGTTGCGCTCGCTGGGGGTCGGGAATACCGACACGTGCGCCTTGCCTATTTTCAGGTCGGCATCCAGCTGAGCTGGAATCGGCCATCCGGCATACACCACGCAAGGAACATTTGCGACCGGGCTCGGCGGATTCACTCCAACTGGGATGCCAGCCGGATAGAGCGTCTGCGCAATCAGTGTAACTAGCGCGTTTTCAACATCTGAAAGATCAGCCATTTGTCACTTTTCCAATCAGTTCGACTTCTGGATTTGGAAATGTGATTTTTGCTTCTGCACCGCCGCAAGCATCAACATGCCATTCGATGGCCGTGATACAACCTGTAATACGGTTGCCGTCCACATCAAATACCTTCATTCCTTGTGGAGTTCCGTCGCTGATTATCTTGATTTGCTTGTTTGACATGCTTAAGTCTCCAGGCGCTCGCACACGCAACTGTGACCCAACGAATTCCAGTAAGGCCCGATTACCTGATACCGCTGCCCTAGATCGTCAGTAATGACATCACGCATCAGAATCGTGCCAAGAGCTACCGCTTGCAGTGGAATAAACACCTTCCAGAGCGTCTTTCCGGCATCAGCTGGCAGATTTGCGTCAGGCTTTCCACGCTCTTTTGCCAATTGAATGTTGGCTGGTACAGGAGTCGCGACAACCGGCGTTTCTGTCGATTGTTGCTCACCGCCATAGGCAACAGCACCAACGCCAGTTGGCTGTGTTGGTCTGGTGACCATCACAGCCCGTGGATATAGAAAACTCATGATTTATGCGAATGCTCGAGCGCGGAACGGCTGCAGCATCGCCTTCACGTCATCTGACAATACCGACGCAGAAAACTGCTCAATGCCGGTGTCGCCAGCCTTCAGGTTCTTGACGTTGCCGATCTGCGGATTTTGTTGAAGTGCGGTGATGATCTGCGCGCAGGCCAGTTTTACATCTGCTGGCAGATTCGAATACAGATACCCGGCGACATAACGCACACGGATCTCGCTGTAGTACGCCAACATGATGCCGGCAGGTACCCAAAGCTGTCCGGTATACGGTTCCACGCCAGCCGCTGTGTTCGCCGGCCAGATTTCCCATGCTGGCGGGCCGCCGAACTTGTTCAAGCTGGCCAAGAGATTGAAGTTGTCGGTATTGGTCGCACCGGCTTCGCCGCGGCGTCCATAACCATAGCGTCCGGTACCGCCGACAATACGCATCACTGGCGTAAAGCCAAGCGTCACTTCGCTGCGATTTTTCGGCAGGTACTTGCGCTCAGTGATGAGCAAGCCAGTCTCAATCTTGCAGCCAGAGTTATGCGCGAATTGCACGCCGCTAGGCACGTTCGCCGAAGTGCTACCCAGCGTAATCTTGCCATTTGGCTGATCAATGCTGGTGACCTGAACAGTTTCAGTGACAGATGTATTCGCCCGATCCAATACGACGCAATCGCCAATCTGAAGTGCGCCAATTGGGCCAGTCACTGGAATAGAGAGTCCATTGCCCGGACCGAACGATGCAGTGGCGGTGAGCGTGAACTCAGGATCCTGCGCGGTCATGAAGCACGGATTGCCAACACTATCTGCGGTGTAAAGCAATCCGGACGAGCGCCGCAGATAAGCGTCGATCAAGACGCTGGCTTGCGCTATTTGTGCCGCAGTCGCTGTGGGAACGCCATAATTCGCCAGATCGCCGCTTTGAAGATAAGCGGATGCTGGCATTTTAGTAAGTCAGGCCGTTCATGTTGGTCGCTGTCGTACCGGTGGCATAAACTTTGGTCACTGCTATTTTTAGCAGCGTCCCAGCGGGAACGGCGGTGAATGTCACGCCAGTTTGACCGTTTGCCATATCAACCTTCACGTTGCCGGCGCCGCCAACCCACAAACCATCGTAAGCCACAGCAGCGGTGTCGCTTGTCGTAACAGCGGCAGCACCTGTGTAGTTCTCGCCAACAGCCTGAAGTTCAGCGGTCTTCGGATAGGTCTTATTCACGCCACTTTCCTTTCAATAACGATGATCGGACTCGATTGCGCCAGTTCTTTGTCGAGCATGTATTGCCCAAGGTTGTCGGCTACTTCTGCGCGCCCATAACGAAATTCGACCGCAAACATCCTCGGTTTGCCGTTTTCATCCATCCAGGCCGAGTTTGGATATTCCCTGCCAGGCTGAACAAATACATTGTGAGTAGGCTTGCCGTCGTAGTGCGGAAGGTAGATTTTCATAGAGACGCGATTGAGATAACGGACATAAAAAAAGCCGCCCCAGAAGGACGGCTTTCAATCTGCCCGCTAATGGATTACGGACGCAGTACTTGCACTACGCTATGAGCGTAGCTCGCACCTTTGAAGATCGCGGTGTCGAACTTCACGCCCACGAACTGGCCAGACAGGTTACCCACCAAGCCCAGTTGGAACAGGCGAGGATTGGGGTTGTACTCAGCACCGGAGATCACGGCGATCTCGACTTCATCCTCGCACATGATCACGGCGTAATAGCCCTTGATATTTGCGGGAGTGGCAGTGAAGCCGTAAGCAGCTGTAGAAGCTGCAGTAGTCGGCATGAACGCATCGGCAATCAGCGGCAACTTACCAGCCTGTGTGCTGATTGCAGCCACAGTCACGCCCGCAACGACTTCCACGCTGTCCAAGGTGATGCGGCTTGCCTTGGCTTCTTGGTCGATGTAGTCGGCCAACAGCGGGTTGAGGTAGATGGCGCTGATCTTGCCAGCCAGCTTGTAAGTCTGGTTCGCCAACATCACAGCTACTTGAGACTTCAGGCCGTCGATGATCGATGCGCCATTGGCGATGGTGGCTTGCTGAGTGATCTGCGCGAGGCCGCCCATCCACTCCAATGTGGTCGGAGCGGACATGCTTGTATCAGTACCAGCCCACAACATCGAGGCGCGCTTCAGTTCCACAGCGGTGATGATGTCGTTGACATCCTTCGCCACCACGGAAGCGAACTGACCTTGCTGCTCAGTCACGTCCTTGTCGAACTGGCTGATGTTGCTTTGTGCAGTCACGGCCTTGATAAAGGCAGGACGCTCAACGCGGGTCGGACCAGTTGCAGTTGCAGAAATGTTGCGCGGATCAACGGCAGCACCAGATGCCAGAGCGGTTTGCTCGAAGTAACGGTGCGGGTGGCCGGTTGCAGGCTTTTGTTCGATACGCTGAAGGGCCACGCTGGAACGACGCAGCACGTCCATGATCTCGCGATCGAACTCGGGAACTTCGATGGCACCGGTGCCCAGGTAATCAGCGGCAGCCGACAAATCCATCAGTTTTGCTTGGATATTACTCATGTATGTCTCCTAATTGTCGGATGGCTGATTACTTGCGGCCAGCAGGCATAACGCCAGCTTCACGCAACTTCAGCTTGGTTTCGATGGCCTTGGTACCTTTGATGCCAGCAGCATCAAGGAACTTGTCGACCATCTCCGTTGTGACCTTGCCTTCTGCAGCGACGTCCTCGCCGATGCCAGCCTTGGCCAACAGAGATTTGATCTCCGGGCTCAGAGTCTTACGTTCGGGAGCGGCTGCATTGGTGAAGGCCTTGGCTTGCAGGTCAGTCAACTTGGTACCGAGATCAGCAACGCTGGCGGTAATTGTTTCCAGCTGCTTGGTCAAACCCGATGTCTCAGCGGCAGACGCGGCACTTGCAGCAGCCGCATCGGTACTGAAGAAATCGTGGTCACGGTAGACGTGTGGCAGCTTGCCCATAGCGGCTTCGGCTTCCATACGTGCGGCCATGTGACGCAATACCTTCACGTGGCCTTGGGTTGCATGCAGACCGATACCGGCAGCTTCCATGCCATCGGCGCAGGCGCGCAGTACATCGGCATGCGGTTTGACGATATGGGTTACGCCAGCAGCATCAACGGATGCGTTGGTTGTTTTTGCTGCCTTCAGCTCGGTTACTTCTTTGCCGATGGCGGCAATGCTTGCGCTCAATGGGTCGAGCAATTTCTTCAGTTCTTCAATAGTCATTACGATCTCCGTATCAGAGGTGTCGGTCTGGGCCGTAGCCTCAAGCGACGTTGTGGTATAGGCCGCCAACTCTTTGTAGAGAAGCGCTGCGCCCGTGAAGATGCAATAGTCAACAACCCAAGGGTCGGCTTCCACGTCGCGAATAGCAGCCTGGCACTCGTAACTCCAGCCCAACCTGCTCTTTTCTGCGCGGATACGCTGACATTCATCGGGAAAGTCGTTTGCGTAAAAAAATCCGGCGATCCAAAGTGCATCGCCTTCAATGTATGCCTCGGTGATGAGGCCAATCTTTGCCTTCTTGTCGTGTCCGTCAAAATCTGGCTTGTAGTCGACGGCCATACCAAGCAGGCTTGGAATCGCTGCTTCTGCCACATCCGTTGGGATGTACGTTTGCTTCCCGCTGCTGCCATGTGGGGGCGCATCGGAAGTCTGGTCAAGGCGGGTCATTACCCCCTTGAATGGCATCTTGTTCGGGTGTTCTCCGGTCGGCATGTCCAGCGCCATGGCTTCGAATGTGAAGCTGGTTGCGTGGACTTCCCACTTTGTGGTGTTGATGTCGAGGTCGTGTGCCCGACGGATAATTCGGCGACGGGCTTCGCTGCGCTCGTCGTCGGTCAGGTCTTGTGTCTTCGGCAACATAGACCACGCCATCTTGACGTGCGCCTCATCATGGATGGGCAATACGCGCTTCCCCGGCACAGCAAAATCGCTGTCCTTGAGTTCTTCGCGCTGCTCTTTGGTGAGTGCCATTCATTGACCCCGAAATAAAAAAGGCCGCCCGGAGACGGCCTAACTCGCACTGGTTTACTTGTGTTACAGGATTGCTTTGATGCGGCTCAGCAACGTGGCGACTTCGCCTTCAACCTCATCTTCCACGGCAACAAGCTTTGCCTTGAATTCGGTCAGGTGAACCAGGAAGTTTTCCAGAGCACCATGCGACGCATGGTTTGCATCAGCCTGTGCAGCTTTAGCCGCGGTGACGATGTGCTCAGACAGTGTGACAACCTTCTCTGTGGCTGCTTTCGCAGAGGTATCGGCGGCCGTATCCAAGGTAACGAGGGCAGCAGGATCCTTGGCTTTGGCCGCAGCAACTTCATCAGCAGTCAGCTCAACATATTTACCATCGCCGTCCAGTTTGAACAGCTTGAGCGAATCCGACGTGTTGGCAATGTCGTTCGCGGTAGCCACATCATAAGAACCGTCCGCGATCTGCACATACAAGGCTTCAGCATTCGTTTGTGGCGCTGTTTTATCTGCGGCACCCGTCTTCTCCTTGTCGCCCGACTGATTGCCAGTCTTTTTTTGATTCTTTGCCATGATGCCTCCTTTACAATGCCGCAAGCAGGTTGGTCAGGTCTGTAGCGACGGTGCTATTCACAATGCCACCAGCCGCGTTGATCTGAGCAACCAGCAACTTCAGCTCGCCGAGCTTCACTTCCAGCTGGTTTAATCTGGCCAGCTGAACGGAATTGGTATACGTCGGTGCCGTCACTGCAGTCTTTTCGGCTGCCACCCGCGCCACTTGGGCGTTAGATTGTTGGGAGGCCATGATTAAGCCAGCGCCGTGAGAGCTGCATTAATCGCCGTCAGATTCGTTCCAGCCGGAACGTTGGCGGCAAGCACAGTGAGCTGCAGCTTGACCTCGGCAATCGTGGCATTGATGGCGGACAGCATGCCTTGCCCGTCTTCATATCCACCAGCTGCTTGAACAGCGGCTTTTTCGGCGGTCAGCAATTGCATTGCGGCAAGCGTAGAGAATGTGGTCATGATCTATTCCTTGTGTGAGGTTGTAGAGAAATTAACCGGTGACAATCACGTCGAACGTACCGGCTGCCAATGTGTTGGCGGCAAGGCGCGGCGTGAGTGTGACGTTGAAACCGGTGGCCGTCTTGCCAGACACGAACCAGGTGGCATCTTGGCCGGGGTTGACGGCAACCGCGTAGTTGGCTGGCAGACCCGCCATCGCGACAGCAACAACAACGGCCAGTCCAGCACCACCGCCTGCTCCGTTGGCAACGCCCATTTGCACGCCGAGAATGACGCGATCCTGTGTATTCGGCGTAGAACCAGCCGGAGTTTCTACCGAGTGAACAACTTTATTTCCCATTTTTTGATACTCCTATGTTGTTAATGGGCTCTTCGCCCGGTGATCTCTTCTCTGCAATTGCCAACTGCACGTCGGCATAGGTCAAACTGCCCCACTTAGATTCAATCGGTGGCAACCCCAAGCGGGCACGTTGTTCATCGGGCGTCATCGCATTGTTCTTGTAATACGTCTCGAATATCTTTGCGGTGGCTTCTTCGTCCTCGCGATCAAGGCCGAGGAACTTCAGTTCGATCTGGCTGAACCCGAGCTTGCCTTCAATGGCTTCGCGCGTCAGGTAAGCCGAGAAGTTAGTTGCCATCGGAATGATGGCTCCGCTCCAGTCGCGGTCATCAGAGACTTCAGCTGTGCTGCGATTTACATCAGCCTCAATGGAAAGGTCTTGCGGGCTGATCTCGAATGCCGTCGCAATCTCGCGAATCAGCATCTCCTGATATTTCAGATACAGCGCATCGTCCTTACCTTCATGCAGCTTGAGAACTTCGGCGCCATCGCCGCCCAGCATGGGAACTTCGCCCTGTCCTTCGACCTCATCACGCCACCAGCCGCGCATTGATTCAAGAGTGGATTTATCCGCGCCCTTGAAAACCAGCATGTTTCTCGGTGCGCCATTGCTGGCAACATTTCCAGCATAGTCGGATACACCCAGCAGGCGGCTGATACTATTGAAGGCAATCTCCAGACAGCCGATACCAAACGGATCATTGGTGTTCGGGTCCTTGCGGATATAGATCAGCTGGTCATTGGTCAGTGGAATGCCTTGCACACCGCCGACGTTGCCGTATCCCAGCGTCTGGGAATATCGCGCCTCGTTCTTGTCGCCAGTCCAGCCTGCATAAACTTGAATTGAGGAAGCGTCGACTGGCCACATCCACAGCGGCCGCATCTTGTCGCCTCCAACTTCCTGCTCGATCGCTGCCGCGCCGAAAGATAGATAGTCCTCCCCCGCCTGTTCGATCATCGTCCGGAACGAGTCGTCATGGTTCGGCTTATTAAAGCAGGATGTGACAATCTCGATCTGGCGCTTGATCTCCGGCGTGAGCTTTACGTTCGCCTTCGGGACAATCTCCCACTTCAGGCTGGCGACAGCTCCTTTAACGCGGTTGATCGCGCGGCGCGCATATACAGTTCGACCAAACTTGCGCAGATTCGACGGCGTTGGCTTGATCAGCGGCCGGTCTTTCTGGAACCGCATGCTGCCCAGGTTCATCAGCCTGGCGAATACCGTTGTTTCGCGCTCCGGCATCTTGCGCGTGCGGCCAGCCCAGATGGCCATTGCCAACCTATCGCCCGCCCAGTTCGATACGCGCTGGACAAGTGAGAGTTTTTTTACGGCCATCGTCATTTCCTAGGGGCTAGATCACCCATTGAGTTTTTTGCGGGAGCACTAGCTCGGTAAATGCACGGGAAAGCCCGTCTATCTGGTCGTCATAGCGCCCATTCGGGAACGTTCGCATCTCGTCAACCAAGGCATCATTCCAGCCAGCGCGAAGCATTAACACGTTGCCCGCGTTCACTTGTGAGGCAAACGGCTCGGCTCGCGTGAGTTTGTCGCCAGATTCCGGCGATGAAACAACGGTGAAGCCAATCAACATCTTGGATAGATACGCGACTTGCGTCTTACCGGCTTGACCAGGATCCTGTGGCAAACTGATTTTTGTCTCGTAGCCATCGCGCTTCGCTGTATTCAGCAGTGCTTCGTCGCGCTCATCCGGTCCATATTGAACGCGCACCATGTCGGAAATCAGCACGCGACCGTCTGGTAGCAATCCCATCCTCGGGCCTGCTGTCCAGTCGCCATCGTCTTTGGTTGCTGCCAAGTCCCAGCCACGCGCCCACTTGATGCCGGAAATCGGCAAGGCGTCAATGATCGCTATCTTGTCCGGCTTGAACAGTGTGCCTTCGAGCGGAGATGGTCGCTGTTGGAACAGCGCATTCCATGTCGTCGGGCTGCTTTCAAATTGTGACCAGTGCTTGCGGTCAAACCACTCTGGCCAGAGATATTCACCCTGCTTGCGTCCCAACGGATCGTTCTCGACCTCGCAACGCGCCTGAATGCACAGGACTTCCCATTCGAACCCATCCTTGCACAGGAATTTACCGCTCTCGCCGCTCCAGTTGTCTGGCAGGATCCGGCCAGCCAGATCATCCTCATGCCAACGAGTCTGAATCAGCACAACCCAGCCACCAGGTATGAGACGGGTCAGCAGGTCATCCTTGTAGGCATCGTAGGTCTTCTGCCTGATCGTCTCGCTATTGGCCTGTTCGCGCCCCTTGATTGGGTCGTCGATAATCAGGCCGTGCGCGCGGTTGCCGGTGATGCCGGACAGAATGCCGCACGCCATATACTCGCTGCCGTTCGTCAGAGCGAATTCCTGTGCGGCCGAGCTTTCAGCTGTAAGCTCGGCATTCCATATCTGCTTGTACCGCTTCTGTTTGATGATCGAGCGAGTTCTGCGCCCCATCTTCCTGGCCAAATCATCACCATAGCTGGCCAGAATCACTCGGCGATCTGACTCGCTGCCAAGATATTCGCTCGGAAATACCACCGACGCATAACTGGACTTCGCCGAACCAGGTGGCATGAACACCATCAACCGGCCATGCGGCTTACCGCTTACCTCTTCCAGTTTCTGCAACAGAATACGATGGTGCAACGCCATCGTGGTTTCGATTGGCTTGAAGAACTCGGTATCTGGGTCTTCAGACACCGGAGCGCCTGGTATTTCTATCGCATTCGCATAATCTTGCAGACTTTCGCGTGCACGCCTTCTAATGAGAAGTTCACGCGCTGCCTCCTGCGGCGATAGCTGCGAGTTCCTCATCAGTCAAGTCCTTGGATTTTCGCGTCTCGATAGGGCCGCCATCCTTACCGGTTAGTTCGTGCTTAAATCGATTTGTGTAGCTCTCTCCGACTTCCTTAGCTGCTTGTTCAAGCAGTTGGGCGGCTAATGCCATATTCCCCTTGTCCTCGGCTTTTGCTGCCATGCGATTCAAGGCGCGCAAACGAACAGCGCGGTGGGAGATGGCAACTTGGCTGGTATCTTCAAGAAACGCCTTGCGGGTCTCTTCAAATATAGTCAGCCAACGCTTACTTAACTTCGCCGCTGCCGTCTTTCCGGGCTGATATGCCTCAACCTGCTGGAGCGGCACAATTAATCCAAATTCGGCCTTGATTGCCTTTGCTACTTGAGAAGGCGTATCGAAACACGCCAAGTCTTGAACAATGCGGCGTTTCACATCATCTGAGAGTGCCGCCATAATGAATGCCTTAACTCAAGGCCCAGTCAAAGTCAGGCCGCTTTCAATAAACAGGTTCCACATGCTCTTGCGATGTCCACATTGGCAATCGCTGGAGCGTTCTTGGATGCTTCTACCAACTTGGCGGTTGCGCCAGCAGAATTACCTGCGCCATACCTGCGCACTATCCCGACAAACTCTTCTACGTCGTGACCACGCATCTGGAATTTAGGCAACCCACTCTGGGTGAATTTGGGAGAACCAAAGGCGTCGCGCTCTTGCCCACAGTGATAAAGCTCATGCTCGACCACGGCAGCCCAGACTGCATCGCTGGCAGTTGCGGCATATAGCGCATCCAGCGTAATAACAAAGTCCGGCACATCGCCAAACCACTCACGGAGCTGCTGCTCTTGTCGCCCCTTTTGCCATGCACCACACCGGAACATCGGCATTTCGGCAGTTCCAACCACCTGGTGCGCCTGTCTGATGTATTGAACATTCGTCCACAAGAAACCGATGCTGGCTTCTCTTAGATGGATATGATCTTCGTTAAACAGGTTTCCATCTTCTTCGAGGATGACCGCTCTTACCCATGCCTCAATCTCTGGCGCCGGCAGGAACTGCCCCCATAGTGCGCCACCCTCGCTGAGCAAAAGACTTTCTGGCGGCATAGGGCGAATGCTTCCAGATCGCTGATTCTTGGCTGCCATGGGATGCTCGATAGGTGGGTGCCCAATTCCGAATATGCCTTGCGGCACATCAGGCAGCGGTATCAAAGGAGAATGAAACGTCATGCAAACGGTATCCCAGCCCATCGATGCTGAGCCACGCCGGGTGATCTTTACCTTTGCGGCTTTTACGCATCTTGCGCGATGTGGGCTGGGTGATGCTCAATCCGAGAGTACTACTGCGCGATAGGACTCGGCTCCATCTTTGCAGGCTGCTCGGTAAAACAGGGATACTGCGTGAATTCTTGCCGGTTACAGCGTCCGGCAGCCGTTTGGCTTTACGGCTGATTGTGGCTTAAAGTGCGCAGCGCTCGCCTGCCTAGATTGTCGCGCTGTATGGTGCAATGCAAAAACGCCCGCCGGAATGTACCGAACGGGCGCTTATGAATTCGCAGGGGGCATTACCCCGCACGAATACTTACACATTCTCTGACACTTTTTCCGGCATCATCTAGCACTTTCCAAGCATAGAGAGCGAAACTACCGCGAGACTTCGGCACAGACATCTTTATTTGCCCCGACTCCACCAGCGCGAGCAATACCAGAGATACAGCTGATCTGATCGCGCATCGCTCATCATGCGATGGCTTGGGATTGATGTAGTTCACGATCTGGCGCATCCGGAATTCTCGCCCAGGGTACGCAGCCAACAGCTCGATCACCTTATCTGCATGCTTCATAGTTTCCCCTCAAGCTGAACCATGACCTTGTAAACCGCATTCGACAGATGTGCCTTGTATTCACTTACCGACATTTGCGGCCGCGGTTGATGCCTTTGTGGGTATTCGGCCCTCAATGCCAACTTCGGGCCATGTGGCAGCGTCTCCCAGACTTCCTGCACAATCACGGCTCTCTCTGCGATGGGCTGGATTGAACGCACATTGTCGCTCGACCCTTCTTCGCTGACGCGACGGTAGAAGCGTTCGATTCCCTTGCAGATCGGCGGGGCTGGGTGCGGATATTCACCCAGCCAACACCACCTGGCCCAGTTGAGTAGTTCGGAATGCACCCAAGACGGATATACCCGAAAGTAAGCTATCTTTTTCATTGTCGCCCCCGGTTGAATTGCTCTCGCCGCACATGATCATCCCGGCAATCTGCATTGCAATACACGCCTTGAGCGATTGGCTCCGAGCAGTTGTAGCAATTTCCAGTCGGTTTAAGTTCGGGGAGTTTGGTAGCAAGTGCCAAATCGCGAAATCGTTGCTCTGCTTGCTCGGCCAGATCGTCGAGGCTCATTGACCCTCCTTATCGTCCAACTGCTTAGCACCCCGCATGAAGAATACGATCAGGATGCCAAAGCACATGCCAACATAGAAACCACCGACGAATATCCAAGTAGGGCTCATGCGTCTTCCTCCCTGATGAAAACTTTCCGGAAATGCTCGCAGCGTCGGCCATATTGCTGATATTTGCGCCCGCAGCTGACAAGTTCTTCTCCATACCAATGCATGCTCACGCGCTCACGGCATTGGCCGCAGGCTTTCTCTTTGCGCAGCATTTCTTCTTCGTTTCGGATGGCGACCTCTTGCGGATCGCGGTAGGCATAGGCGGGAAGGACTCTGGATTCGCTCATGCAGTCACTCCGATTTGCGTAATCTTCACCTCGGCCCGCGCTGTTTCCGAATATCGCTTGTAGCAGGAAAGGTCGATGACTTGCTTATCGTCTTGCCACACGATTTCGTTCATGGCGTCGAATATCCCCTTCACAACGTTATCCATATCGGGCTTCGTTGTCGGGAATATTTCGTGTGCAAGAGCCTGGCGTTGCTTTTTCTGGCTCCAGCTGGCCGGTGGCGTAACCCACAACCAGATGCTTACTTGGGCTGCGCCATCTATGGGCTGACGGCCGTCCATAGCCTTTGCCGCGGCCAATTTAACTAGATTTTCGTAGCTGGCCGTCTTCTCAGGTGTGTAGGTCGTGACGAACTTGCCGCGGCGCGCGAACTTTGGGCGCCCCTTTCCAACCGGTGTACCTGGCACCGTAAATGTGATTGAGGTCATGCTGGCACCTGCAAAACGTTCAGTTTCTCATTCAACGCGATGTTGGCGTCACCGAGCAATCGACATGCAAACTCATGGTTTGCACAGTCATGCTTGAGTTTGGAGATTTCCTTTTCCGCTCCTGCGGTAGCGGCTTGCCATCCAATCCACCGTTGTTGCAGGTCAGTGTTGGAGTACTCCCCTTTATCGTTCAGTTCGGTATGCCCACCATTGGCACAGCACCACTCGAACTTCTCCCTGTCAGTCAAATTGCTTTGTGTCATACCAGCCTCACAATTCCACGTTCGTTGAATACCATGCGCCGCTGAGAGCGTCCCTTTACGCAATGCATTGAACCAAGCGCATACATGCGGCATTCGCGCTGCTCCAAAACATCCATCGGTTGACGATGGCCTTCGGCCTCCTTCCAGCACATGCCGAGCCCTTTGGCGCACCCCTCCATGACGATCCACTTGCAGGTTATGCACTGGACGCTCATGTCATCAACCTCTTAATCGTGACGCCCAGCGCGTCGATCTCGACCATCTTCTTCACTTTCCAGATAAGCCGCTGGCCGTGCCATCCATCCTTTGGGTGCCGGTGGCAGTCAGTGCACAGGGCGACGGCAGTCCACGGGTTATCTTGGCTGATGTGGTGCGCTTCGCTTGGCCCGGGCATATCACAGACGCTGCAAGGCAGACTGCGGACGCGATCTATATGGGCATGCTCATGTTTGGTATAAGATTGGTTCATATGAACCCCATCATGCGATCAACAACCGCATCCAGTTCGGCGCGGTCCTTGTATGTCTTCAGCACCTCGCGCAGCAGGACGGTGGCTACCGCCGAATACAACTGCTCGAACTCCGTGTCGTCCATGTTGGCGAAGGCGATTGACTTCGCCCGGATCCTCATGCGCCCCTTCAGGTCGAATGTCTGCTCGTAGAATCCGGCCAGGATGATGATGTCCTCGCGAAACTGCTCGCGGTTCTTCTCCATCGCGCGGCCCTTGTAGCTCTTGCGCACGCGATTCGGCTCCCAGGCATCGAATCCGACATCGAGCATGGCGAAGAACTTCCGGTGGAATTTCCCGTTGCGCGGGATGATGAATTCGAGGAAGGAAATCTCCCCGGCATCCAGCGCCTTGAGGCGGTGCCAGAAGCGGTGCCACGCCTTATCCTCCTCTGGATTCGTACCCTTGAAGCACTCGAACAGTACGCGGCGGACGCCGGATAGTTCAAGCGCCTCGGAGGGCATGGGCTCGTTTGTGCGAGTAATGGCCAGCTTCATGCCGCCTCCCGATTTTCGATCCGCGACACACCATTCAGGCGATCAGACAGTCGAGTCAATCCAAGCATCTGCGACCCTTGAATTCCTTCCAACATCACGGCATTAGCTTTAGAGGCATCACCGATCAGCATTGGCTGCGCAACCTTGTGTCCCTCTTTCGCGTTGTGCGCCTCGGAGATGCCGATCAGCCTGGATGGATATTCAACGCGCTCGTTGCGAGACTTGAATCCGCGATAGCGGTTCTCGAAGTCACGCGCCACGAACGGCCATTCCTCGTCAGTTTTTTGACTAAGACCAATCCAGCCGCCCATGTCATGCAATACGCGATGGATGAGCGGATCATCAAACACAACCGTCTCATAGGGGCCAACATGCCGAACCGCTTTATCCACTTTCGACCAGGCGGTGAACGCAGCATCTTGGCTTGACCCCTGAAGCATTCGGATGATGTCGGCGATCTTCGGCATGAACTGCCCAGTGTCGGTATTGCGCAAATGACGCCCTAACGCGTCTCGCACCGCAATCAGTTCGAAGTCTTGCAGTCCTTGCCAATACAAGGCGATCACACCATCCGAAAGACGTTTACCATACTGCTCAGATACCACCTGGATGATGTCCACGAAATCATCGAATTCACGCTGTTGCATCTGCGCCTCCAAAAAGTCTGGCCCTGGCTCCCTCACGCGCTTGGTCCTTGTCGCGCTGTGGGTCGACCTTGTTGACCGTTGGCTTTGGTTCAAACAAACCCTGCCATCCAGCGGTTGCAGCGTCTGAGAGAGCTTTGGCATGGTCAAGCCCAGCATCGCGCCATTTCGACAGCTTGTTCACTTGGGCCTGCATTTGCTCCGGGATCATCTTTTTCCCTTTGCGCGTTTTTAACCACAAATCCCAAGTTGGATGATCAATCCAATCCGGCAACGAAAACGCTGACGCGTCAGCGGCTGGTTCCTTTCCTTTCCCTTCCTCTTCCTTTCCCTTCCTTTCCCTTCCTTTCCCCTTGTGCATGCACAAGCCGCGTGGGTCACGCGTCGAGCACGCGTCAAACGGGCTAGGTATATTGCTTTCTGATTCCCTGTTATTTATCACCTGATGCTCAAGGAAAGATGGGACGAAACCGAACAATTCTCCTGACTCGGACTCGTACTGCTCAATGAATCCACGCGCGGCCAACGCGTCAAGCACGCGTGAAAAGTCCAACTCATCGAATGGGAGAACGGCCAATTTGATTGTGTTTGGCTTCCATTTAAAACGTCCCTCACGATCACAAACAGTCCAAAGTCCTGCGAATGCGACACGCAATGGCAACTTTTCCTCAATCTCAGCGACGTACAAATCCTCATGCGTAAAGAACTCAGGCTTTACAGTTCTGATCCGCGCCATGGCTATGCCGCCTCCTTTTCAGTTTCAAGGAAGGAGAACAGGTCAGGCATTCCATATTCACGCTCCGCCGCCTGCAGGTACTGCACTGAGTCGAAGAAGTATGCAGAATTGAGTTCGCTGCCCTGCCCTCGGCGACCCTTCAGGATCGCGCGGTAAGGCACCGTGCCGAGGCCGCAGAATGGGTCGTAGACCAACTCATCCGGATTGCTGTAGCGCTCAATCAGGCGGTCGACGATGTCGAATTGCAGCGGGCAGACGTGCTTCTCGACGTTGCGTTGCGACTGGTTGCCGTTCAGGGTGATCATGCGATTCACGTCATGCCAGACTGCTTCATCATGGCTGCCAGGTGCCAGACTCATGAAGGTTGACGGCAGCGAGCCGCGCGCTTCCAGTTCCTCGCCGATCTTGATGTGGAACTCGTAGTCGTAGACATGTTGCAGGCTGTATTCGGTAAACGCTTTGGCGAGCTTGTCCGGTCCCATGCCAGATAGTTCCTCGGCTGTCAGTTGCCGGTTGCCGGATGAGCGCCAGAACGCATGCGCATCAACCTGCCAGCGCGCCCGGGTGTAATCGTCCTTGCTCTTCTTCACCGGCACATCGGCATAGCCGCGGCTACGGTCAGTCTGGGGCTTACGGAACAGCAGGACATACTCAGGCGAGCCGACGCCCATCTTCGTGCCGTCCTTGCACTGCTCAGACCAGCCAAGGCGGTATGTCTGATTATTCTCGCGCACTACATCGGTGATGATGGTGATCATGCCCATGTAGTCGAAGCCGTGCTTTCGCGCGTGCATGATCGCTTCGCAGTGGAACGGGCTGACGGTCGGAATTCCGGTACCAGTGACATTGCCGAACAGGATCCGGTCCTTGACGTGGCAGCAGTACATTCGCCCGGGTTTGAGGATGCGCAGCAGTTCCGGCGTAAGAAAATCCATCTGCTGCCAGAAGTGGTCGTTGTTCTCGGTATGGCCGAAGTCGTTATAACTCGGCGTGTATTCATAATGGTTTGCGAACGGGATCGAGGTCACCATCAGATCGACATGGTTCTCGGGCTGGCGCTTGGCCTCAATCACGCAGTCATTGTTGGCGACAGTGAAGCGCTCGCCGGATACCTCGATACGCTCGACGCCGATGGTTCTAGCCAGCGTGTCTTGCATGGAGAGATTGTTCAAGCCGTATTTGCGGATGATTTCTGTCACTTTGTTCACCATGTCTTTGTGTTGTTCCCACTTAGCCAACAGCGTGCGCAGGATCTCGCGCTCGGCTTCCGTATGGATGATGTCGATGCGCACCTCGAATTCCTGCTGGAAACGCTGAACGCGGTGGATCGCCTGGATGAAGTCATTAAATTTGAAGCCGATGCCGGAGAAGATTTCACGGTGACAATGACGCTGGAAGTTGCAGCCGCTGCCGGCGATGATTGGTTTGGTGGAGAGGATGCGATACTTGCCATCGCTGAAATCGATAATGCGCTGCTCCCGGGCATCGAGGTCTTGGCTACCCCAGACGGACATCGCTTCGGGCAATACAGTCTGAATCTCGCGGCGTTCGTCCTCGAGGTCATGCCATACAACGAAATGATCATCGGGCGCTTCGTTCACCAATTCGGCAGCTTTGGCGACTCTGGCACTCATGCTGTTGCGCTTCTCGGTAGCTGCAGCCTGCAGGCCAAGCGCTGCATTGTTGAATAGCAGCCCCTGCCCGTCTTTTTCGGTACCGGCGAGGTCGTAATCGCATTTGATTTCATGGAACCTGACATCCAGCGGCGGCAGGTCGTAACCCTCATCCGAGAATCCAAGGTCAGATGGCCTCTGAATGAACAGAGCCCAACTCGATACCCACAGCCAAAATTCTTCTTCCTTGTGCGGATAGAGCGTCAGGTTGTTGGCTTGCGTGCTGTCGCGCTGGAAGAAGCGCGTCAAGGCCTGCCCCGTGTCCATGATCCCGAGGTATCCGGCGTAGTGAATCAGTTCCTTGTACCGGTTCGGGCTGGGCGTGGCTGTGTTGACCAGCTTGAATTCAACTGGCGCGAAAGCGGGCAAGAACTCCTGATAGGTCTTGCTGCCATAGCTGCGCAGGACGCTGGCTTCGTCCAGATTGGACGCGCGGAACTTGCTGACGTCGATCTTTCCCTCACGCACCGACTCGTAGTTGGTCAGGTAGATGGTGCGCTCGTCGTGAATCTCGGAATCGCTTCGGATGAACCGGACGTCGATCGCATAATCGTCTTTGAAATGCTCGATGGCCTGCCCTGTGAATTCGTGGCGAACGCCGAGGGGGCACACATTCAGCCGAAGGCCTGGGCGATAGATACCGATGAGCCTGAACCACTCAAGTGCCGTGACGGTCTTGTGCAGGCCGAATGAGGCGAACACTGCGCGATTGCCGCCCTTCAGCGCCCATTGAACAATGGCGCGCGTGTGCGGTTTCAGGTGCGGATTGATCTGTTCGAGATCAACGTCAAAGCCGTCTAAAGCCGCCAGCTTGATCTTCCCTTTCAGGAATTCCAGATAGTGGTCGTAGGGAGCGTTCATTGGAATAACGCCAGCTGCCCAACCAATGGCAATCCAACCGGCCGAATAGTGATATTGCTGGCGCGTGACTTGCGCCTCGGGCGCTCGACAAGATCATGTGTCTCGTAAAGCAATTCATTTACACGGGCACTCACGATGTTGTCTTTCATCCCGAGCGCGTTGGCCAGTTCGCCTATGCACCAGTCCCCACCACTCTTTTTGATGAATTCCAGAATGCGAGTGCGCTGGGCATGAGCCTTTCCAGAATCCACATGGTTGTGGAACGAATCGATGGCCGTTTCGTGCTGGGCAATTCTCATGCTGCCGCCTTGATGTTGGCGCGCTGGATGCGCTCAAGCTGCTGCATCGCCTTGTTGAGTGTTTCGGACGCTCCCTTGATGGCATCAACCAGACGCACTTCTTCATCCTTTGGCGCTACCCGGATCGGTCTCGCATGTGACAGTTCGTCGCAGGCATACATCAGAGCGTCGTAGGATTCACAGAAAGCCATCACGCGAAGTGTCTGGCCAAAAGTCAGACGCTGATCCCCTGTCGGGCTGCAACATGTTTTGAGTCGCGAGTAAGCCGATTCAGGCTTCATGTCAGGGAAGATAAAGCTCGCCACTTGCTTGAAAGTCTTATTGCTACTGGAGATCGCGAGGGAAATTGCCTCGAACTCATCGTCATAAAACAACTTCATAAAACACCTCCATAAATTTTAGGGGTGGTTAGGGGTGTGCGTTTTGGGCAAAAAAAATAGGATGCAGTCCATGAACAAACAGACGACACAGGCAATAAAAAACCCACCAACGGCACAGGTAAGGGACCGGCAATTGGTGGGAAGGAGGAGATCATTAGGCGGCTTTCTTCCCGATCAGCTCTGGCCAGATTTGTTGCCAGTCATCTGGACGGAGGTCTTTGCGAGTTACTTGGCCGCTGGTGGCTTGCTCAATCTCGACACAGCGTTCCGCAGGAATTGGACGAATGCCAGATTTCCACTGGCTGACAGTAGGGGCAGATACAGAAAGGATGCGTGCCAATACTCCCAGCCCACCTACCGCCTCGCCTGCTTGAATAATTGGGTTCGTTTTCATATGCGACCCAATATAAGGCATTGCCTAATGCCTGTCAATAGGTATTGCCTAATTGCTTATCGAGAGGATTAAATTAGGCTATGCCTAAAAATACAGAACAACACTTGGGAGATAAACTCCGCCTTGCAATGGATGCGAAGGGGGTTAATCAGGCGGATGTCGCTAGGGAATTCGGGGTCAAGCCGCCTTCTGTTTCATCTGATTGGCTTAAATTCGGGCGTATCGATAAAAAGCATTACTCACATCTTGTTGAATACTTCGGTTTGCCATATGAATGGTGGTTTGGTGATGCCGGAGCGGATAAGAAAATTACAGATGTGATGCTTCACATGCTTAAAATGTCTGAGTCAGAGAAGAATCGCATGGTCAAAGAAGCTTTTTCTGATAAGAAACCGGAAGGAAACGGCGCTCATCCACCAAAACGGGCCTCTAAGTAACATTGTGCATGTTCAAGTGCAGCTTAAATTCAATTTTGATTGAGGTTTTCCCTATGATAAAAGAGATGATTGTCGCTGCTTTTCTAATAGCCTGTACATTACCGGCCCTTGCTGACGGTGAAAAAGGGAAAGTCCAAATATGTCGAGACTTGAAAATATCATCAATCACTGACAGATCGCCCGTTGAACTTTTAGCACCAATTTACCTAGAAAAGCGCATCGAAAGCTACGATGGAGATACCGATCAATGGATTGAAATAGCTCAAGATATAAAACTTGGAGCAAAGCCATCATGTGTGACTGTAGAAGGTATAGTTACCAGGAATACTCAGGACAAGCCAGCGCCAAAGAAAGGAAGTATTTGGAAGGCCGACGCAAATGCTAAACCTGGTCAATGGTGGGGCAAGAAGCCAGTCATCAAGAAAATCAAGATCGACGGCAAGTATGAGACTTATGAAGAAAGCGACCCAGCCAAAGGCGGAGAAATTCAAACTGTGGCATTACAAGGGCGCGCACTTGAGAATTTCAAATGACCATAGATAAAGACGATCCGCGCTCCTTATTAATCTCTTTTTTGGAAGGATTGCCTCAGACGATTCGCACCGAAGCGTTTTTATTCATAATCGTTTATGCCATTGGAACTGATGTTCCAGACAACCGTGAAGATTTTGAAAGCGTAGTGCGGGACTATCTGTCGAAATCCGGTATTCGAGGCATTGGCGCTGTTATCTGCGCGATTGCAGTTATAGATCATCATTTCTTTGATGTGGCAGCCAAGTTCGAGGCAGCAGAATCTATGTTAAAAGAACTGAGCTGCTCGAAACCTGATTTTCCTCAAGACTCCCTACTTTCTATACCTCTTCGCCGTCGCCATGCGGACCTGGCTTTGGAAGATTGGCAGAAGCTGCGAGCAACGAAATTAACGGCTCGTAAGCTTCAGGACTTTGAATATAGTCAACTAATGCCACCGCTGGATACATGATTAGATAGCGTTCGTATTTCATAGCACCCTCCAATTAACCCGCCCCATGCGGGCTTTTTTTCGTCCTGAGATTGCATCATACCAAAATATAAGGCATTGCCTATTGACAGGCATTAGGCAATGCCTTACAGTTCACCCATGCCGCAACTGATGCGGCTACCAGCAGAAACCGGAAAGCGCGAGAGGCAAGTCAGATTGCAGCGGTGCGCAAGTGCAGTGGAACGAGGCTGAACCGGGATGAAACCGTAGAGCAGACAGAGCAAAGCGGACTGAGGCGACCAACCAATGCAAAACGCCTTCGAAGCCTGAACAGCGTCACAGGTAGACCGCCAGCAGTGCTTTAGAAACTGGCCCGTAGCGAGACGGTGAACCGATTGTACGTTTCTGATGTGGCGAATTATTAGGGGCTAGCTCCGAACGGTCGAGCCAGAAACGCGGATAGGGGCGACGAAACAGCCCCGCCAAAACTAAATTTTAGGGATTGAACATGGCTTCCAAATCAAAAACGGTAATTCGCAATGCAAAAAGGGTTGGCAACAACTCAAGGAGCTACGACGAAAAGCACCCAGAGAATCCAATCTCTTTGCGTCCCATTGCTGATGTGAAGAAGTTTTGCTTCAAGACTGACAGCAAAGGCTTTGTTTATCTTGATCGCAAGAAATGGAATTCCCTTCTGATGCTTGGAACATTCGCAAAGCCGGATGTGATGGAAAACCGCTTCCGTATTGCGCAGGCGAAGTAATTTTGTAACGGAAACAACCATGCCACTCAAAGAGATTATCGAACAACTACGCGCCGCCACTGAGGAATTGCGCGAATCCAACGACAAAGCGGAGGCGAAATGACCAACTGGCAAGCGGAGTTTGAGAAGCACAAAGCGGCGGAGCGGCGCGAGATTCTGTATTGGACGCTGGCTTGGGGAACGTTCGGCATCGTTCTGGATACCGTTGCTCGCATGTGGTGGCAGCCATGATCTACGGCCTCCTTGTTTCGCTCAAAAACAGACGCCGACGCAATCCGAATTGGCTGGTGCGCTTCGCCCGCTGGATCGGCAGAACGAAGCGTCATTTCTTCCTTTACCGATTCTATCGAGGTCTTGGACATTCGCACAGTGAATCGTGGAGCAAGGCAGAGCGACCGCTGTGAAGTACCTCGCCACCATTCTAGCTCTCCTTTACTCCGCGGTGGCGACACCCGAGCAAGACAAAACAGAGTGGTGGCAAAAAGTCGGCGAGCCATGCAGTACGCCAACAGATCGTGCGGAAGGCACGTGCAACTTGGAAGTTAAACGAATACCTACTTGGAGATAAGAAATGAACGCACCCGATCAACATCAGCTGGGCCTGTATCACAAGTTCAACATCACCCGCACGGATGGCAAAGATGCGCCAGGCGAGAAGCATCACGGTGATGAGCATTTCGTCCTAAATCTGACCACGGACAAGAACGCCATTCTGGCCATCGTTGCGTATGCCGATGCATGTGAGGCTGAATACCCCCTGCTCGCTGCCGATCTGCGCGCCAAGATCAATCAAAGCGTGACTTCTGTAAACGAGTTCATTCAGGTGCCAGCCATCGCGTTGCCGAATGGTGCGGTCGTTCCTTCCTTCCAAATGATGAAATACATCGCCGGTCGTGGCCCAGCAGACATTCCTGTCTCTACATCCGATGCCGAACCGTTCATAAACATCAGCTATTTCGATGCTGATGCGAAAGCAGAAAGCGCAGGCTATAAACAAATTACCGCTCTCCAATCTCTGGCGGTGTCATGGGACATTTACCTGCAACCGGAAAACTGGCTCAGCGGCAAGGTCGGCGTCGGCTCGCTCAAACAAGGCTTGCACAAAGGAACCGTCGATTGTGCGCAGCCTGGCACTTACATCTCACCCGATGCCGAAGAAGATCGCTGGTTCGTTCTCTCTAACGGTGAGCGCATCTGCGACTGGTCGGGGAATCTCTTTCAATGGATGCGCGATGACCTGCATGGCGATGAGCGCGGCCTGACTGGCGTAATCCCCGCCGACTCTCTCCTGCTCACCACATGTCCTGCGCCTTCGATGAAGGACGGCACCGGCTGGCGTCCTGAAGGTGGCGCGAATTGGTCTGGCCGTGCGCTCATCCGGGGCGGCTTCTGGGGTTCCGGGTCGGGTGCGGGCGTCTTCGTTCTCTACAGCGACGGCCCCGGGTACGGGGACGACGTCATCGGCTTTCGCTGCACCAAATAGGTCTCTGAGTCACCGGTCTCAGGTCGCGGCGTAGCCGTGGCCCTCTAAAAACAACAGGAGATAACTGAAATGGAACAACAAGAAAAAGGAAGTAACCCGTTTGGGGTGGCAACGCAATCGGCTAAACAGCCAGGCAATGCCGTCGCTCAATCCGATCAGCAGCGGTCAATCGCGGAGGTGCAAGCGGCAATGATGATCGCCCGCATGAACCCGCGCGACCCGATAGCAGCCATGGACCGCATCTTGAATGCATGCACACGTCCGACTTTAGCCGATGCCGCGGTCTACACCTATTCGAAGGGCGGCAGCGACGTTTCCGGCCCCTCTATTCGACTGGCTGAGGCAATGGCGCAGGCATGGGGAAACATGCAGTTCGGTATTCGCGAACTTGACCAGTCGGGCGGCGAATCCACTGTCCAAACCTACGCATGGGATGTTGAAACCAACACTCGACGCGAAGTGACCTTTCAGGTGCCGCATGTTCGCTACACCAAGAAAGGCAGCTACAAGCTGGAAGACCCGCGCGATGTTTACGAACTGGTAGCCAATCAAGGCAGCCGCCGCCTACGCGCCTGCATTCTTGCCATTCTCCCAGGCGATGTTACAGAAGCCGCAGTAGCTCAGTGTGAGGCGACCATGAAGATCAAGGCTGATACCAGCCCCGAGGCGATGCAGAAGATGGTTGTGGCATATGAAGCGTTCGGCGTCACAAAAGACCAGATCGAGAAGCGCATACAGCGCCGTCTGGATGCAATTCAGCCTGCGCAGGTAGTGAGTCTGAAAAAGATTTACGCCAGCCTCCGCGACGGCATGAGCGCAGCGGCGGATTGGTTCGAAGTTGCTGAAGGTGGCGAAGCTGCACCAAAGCAATCAACTGGCAATAAAGATGAGTTGCCAGTATGCACACCCGAGCAGTTCGCCGACCTCAGTAAAGAATGGGAACCCTTGGTGCGCTCCGGCAAGAAGAAGGCCAAGGCGATCATCGCTACCGCCAAAACCACCATGACCTTCACGGATGAGCAACTGTTCCAGATCGATGCGTGGGAAAAGGAAGGGAGTTAATCATGGAACAACACGACTTCTTGCAAGGTTCGCCCGAATGGCACGCACACCGCGCAACCCATTTCAATGCCAGCGATGCGCCGGCCATGCTCGGCATCAGCCCGTACAAGACGCGCAGCCAGCTGCTTGATGAGTTGGCCACGGGCATCACCCCGGAGGTTGACGAAGCCACGCAGCGCCGCTTTGACGATGGGCACCGCTTCGAGGCGTTGGCTCGCCCGGTAGCCGAGAAGATCATCGGCAGGAAGCTCTATCCGATTGTCGGCACAGAAGGCAAGCTGTCTGCTTCCTTCGATGGCCTGACCATGGACGAAGCAATCTGCTTCGAACACAAGAGCCTGAACGGCGCTATACGTGCTGTCGAAACTGCTGCCGACATCCCAGAATACATTCGCGCCCAGATGGAACAGCAGCTCATGGTGTCGGGTGCCAAAACATGCCTGTTCTTGGCAAGCAACTGGAACGCTGATGGCGAACTGGTTGAAGAAATACACGTCTATTACGACCCAGATCAGGCCATGCGTGATCGATTGCTGCAAGGCTGGACTCAATTCGCAATCGACATTGAGAACTACAAGCCGCGCGTCACTGCTGAAATGCCAAAAGCTGAAGTCTCAATCGAACTGCCTGCCCTGTTCATCAATGCGCATGGCTCGATCACCAGCAGCAACATGGAAGCCTACGGCATTGCGCTCAAGAGCAAGTTGGCCGAGGTGCGCAAGATCAAGCTGATCACCGATCAAGACTTCTCCAACGCCAAGGAAGCGGCCAAGATGTTCCGCGAGCAGTGCCAGAAGCTGAAGCTGGCGAAGGAAGCCATGCTCGCCCAGACCGTTTCCATCGGTGAGGCTGCGCAGATGATGGATGCATGGGGCGAAGACCTTCGCACTACTGCGCTGCAGCTTGAAAAGGATGTCGAGAAGGAAGACTTGGCGAAGAAGCGCCTGATGGTCACCGAGGCCGCTCTCGCTTTTGCTGCTCACGTCGAAGCGCTGGAAACCGAGACTCGCCCGATCCAATTGAACTTGCAAAAGCCCGACTTTGCAGCGGTCATCAAGGGCAAGCGCAACTACACCAGCATGCAGGACGCCATCGATACCGAACTGGCGAGCGCCAAGATCGTTTCCGATGCCGTTGCCAAAGATGTACGAACCAAATTGGCATGGTGCAAGGAAACGTCTGCCGGGTTCGGTTTTCTGTTTGCCGACCTGTCGCAGATCATCACAAAGCCGCTGGATGACTTCAAGCTGGTGGTGACAACGCGCATCACTGAGCACAAAGCTGCCGAGGCAGCGAAGCTGGAAGCTGAACGTATGCGCATCCAGGCGGAAGAGGAAGTGAAGGCCCGCGCCAAGGTCGAAGCAGAACAGCGCGCAGCAGCAGAGGCTGAAGCCATTGAAGGACGCCGCAAGGCAGTCGCTCTGGCCGAGCAGGAACGTGCTCTTGCAACGAAACACCATACCCCCCCAGAGAGCCAAGCCGTCACGCTAGACGGGGCGCAGCCTTCATTAGTGAAGACGGAACCTGCTGCGCCAGTTACCGCAAAGGTAATTCCAATTCTCGAATCGGCTCCGATCCGTCCGCTTGACATTGAAATCATCGATGCTGTTGCCGAGCATTTTGGTGTCGAGTACCAGACAGCAAAAGATTGGGTTCTCGAAGTTGCAGAGAATCTTGCAGTCGCGGCCTAATTTTCCAACCACACGAAAGGCAGAAACCATGAACACTGAAACCAAAGAACGTCCAGTCATCGCGATGGACAAGGTGGAATCCTCGCAGATCGCCGCCATTGGTCACCATCCGGAAACCAACACGCTCGCCATTCAATTCGCGGCCAGGTCCGGTACCGGCAGCATCTACCACTACTCGAACTTCACAGCCGAGGACTTCGCGGCCTTCAAGGGTGCTGAGTCCATTGGCAGTCACTTCGGGAAGGTCATCAAGCCGAATCCCGAGAAATATCCGTTCGTGAAGGTCTGGCCAGCTTTGCCGGAGGCAGTGTAATGGCCCTCGAACTCGAAGACAGCATCTGCTCCCTCAAGCACATCAACGCACGGAAAGAAGGCTCAGAGGACGACAAGGAACTGGCCGTCGACCTCAAGATTGAAATCGACGAAGCCGCCGTTGATGTCCTGCCGCAATTCGCCCCCAGCCTGCGCGGCTTCATGTTCGATAAAGACGCCGTGCGCTTTCCGCAGATGGGCGCCGTCAAGTGGAGCGGAGAACACGTCAACATGGAAATCGAGTTGTGCGGGTTCATCTTCAAGGAAGCACGTCTCTCTAAGTTCGAGATCGAGCCTTACATCGAACCGCGCGGCCAAGACTGGGAGGATTACGCCGACTTCCAGCGCATCAAGCTCACGCTGAGCTGTTCCTTCAAGCCTCAAGGTTCCGAGATTGCCTCTATGGCAGAACTGTTGGGCGAAGACACGAAGATCAGCATCCGTGCCCGTCAGCAAGAACTCGCAATCTAACCGGAGACATTATCCATGTGCAATCGCCACAGCTTCATCCTCACCCGCGCCGGCAAAGTTCTAGACGGACTCGGCCTTACTGACCATCACACAGAAATTCTTGAACTACACGGATTTAAAAATACCGACGACACTGTAAACAAAGGTGAGTGGCAGCCACCAAAAGGATGGCCCGATGCAGATTGGGAAGACGGATGGACAAAAGACACGACTGTATTTGAATACAAGAAATCACATCTTGATGCCATTGGGCGCCATTTGAAAAAACTCTATCCAACCATGGCCGAGTGGGATGCGGGCGATAAGCTGCGCGAACTGTCCAAGGCGGAATGCGACGAAGCCAAACATCTAATGGCAGACAGTGAATTCATCGTTGTGCCGCAAGTCACGCTGCCGGACGGCCTGGTCGTTCCATCCTTCAAAGTCGCGAAATATCCGATGTCTCGCCGCGCCAATGCCATTCCGGTCAGCGTTGCATCCGACAAACCATGGAGCAGAGTTTCGTATCACTCAGCTTGCGCTGTCAGCGCCCGTGTCGGCCTGCAACTGATTCGTGAGACGCAAGCGCTGGCAATCGCTTACGACATTTACCTCCAGCCGGAAAACTGGACAGGCGGCAAGGTCGGTGAAGGGCAACTGTTTCAAGGCATCCGCAAAGGCAACGTTGGCAGCGCACAGGCAGGAGATTGCGAGTCAAAAGACCCAACAGAACGCTCCTGGCATCAACTGAGCAACGGCGAGCGCATTTATCACTTCGCCGGAAACATCTTCACATGGGTGCATGACGATGTGCAAGGCGACGACAAAGGATTGAGCGGCAAGATCACTGCTGACTCCATATCGCTCACCACCTCCCCGCATAAATCCTGCGAGAAGGGTGTCGGCTATATCCCTGATGGTGCCCGAGATTGGTCTGGCCGTGCGCTCATCCGGGGCGGCTTCTGGGGTTCCGGGTCGGGTGCGGGCGTCTTCCATCTCGGCGGCGACGACCCCGAGTACGGGGGCGGCGGCGTCGGCTTTCGCTGCACCTTCGGTCTCTGATCACTGGTCTCCGGTCGCGGCGCAGCCGTGACCTAGCCAAATAGGATAAACATGAACGAAACACAACCCACCGCCGAAGAGCTGTCCCAGCATAGTCTCCGCACCTTCAAAGGTATTGAAGTCGGGCTTGGACAAGCCGATCCGATTGCAACCATCGCAGCCAAGCTGGAAGAACAATATCCGGGTCATCTCATCCTGGTGCAAGCTGGCAAGTTCCTCCATGGCTACGACAGATCGGCCTATGCCCTCGCCATTCTGAAGAAGTACCAGCTCAAGTTGGTCGGAACTGCGGCCGAGCCGCATATTCGCGTCGGTTTTCCGGTTGGTAACTTCAAGCGCCGATTGTGGACCGTTGTAGAAGAGTTCGGCATTCCCTATGCGGTGGCGCTCGGCACCTTGGCCATCGGTCGCACGATCTATGTGTCCAGTCAGCCCACCGGCAACAGTCAGGTGCTGGAATCGGTATTACCTAATGTCATCGCGGACGTGATTGATGACCTCAAGCAGCGTGGCGAAGTGAACAAAGCCGCTGCCCAGCAACTGTTAACCAATCCAGACAACACCAGCTTCCAACTCAAGACGAAGGCCAAGGAACTAGACCTGCAGTTGCTTCAAGACATCATCAAGATGCCGCGCGATCTGCGCGCAACCTATGGGGAAAATCTCCGCGTATGTATCGGCAGGATCCTGCGCGGTGCAATGGCTTACGGTCTGGAAGATAACAAACCCCAGTTGCTCAAGTCCATTTCCGCCGATGTGGACATGCTCAAGCACTATCTGGCACAGGCTCCACGGTTAAACGGACTCAAGCTCGCATTCGAGCATCGAGCCGGTTTAGCCGTTGAGCTTGGCAAGCTTGTTGGCGGTCTCATTCGCTTGCAAGGAGTTCAGCCATGACTCAGCAAAGGGGATTCTCTGAAAGTCTGGCCATGCGCTCATCCGGGGCGGCTACTGGAGTTCCGGGTCGGGTGCGGGCGTCTTCAATCTCAACAACGACAACCCCGAGTACGAGGACGACGACATCGGCTTTCGCTGACCCAAGAAATAAAAGCTTAGACGTTGGGCACGCCCTCGGAAAGCAAACTCTTGGTCGAGAATCTCCTGGTGCACAAGCACCAAAAGCACGGCAACACGCCCAACCGAGAACCGCTGCGCTGCCTACGGGTGGTGTGGTGGAATGCGGTGCGGAATTCTATCGCCTGACCACTCTAGATAATCTCTGGAACTGCTGGATGCATGCCCGCTGCAACAAGGGCGGTCGCTTGCGCATCCAGCGTTTTGGCGAAGACCCGCTGCGGCACCTGATCACCATTCAGAAGCAGCTACGCGAGCGCCGGTACCAGTTCGGCCCATATAAGACGTTCACCGTTCGCGAGAAGAAATTCCGCGACGTGGTTGATGCGCCAATGAAGGACCGTATCGTGCACTGGATGCTATACCAGTATCTGCTGCCGATCTGGCAGCCTCGCTTCATCCATGACACCTTTGGCAACCTGCCCGGGCGTGGCACGCATGCTGCCCTCCGTCGCCTGGCACAGTTCGCCCGCAGCGAGCGCGCCGAATGGGTACTTCAGCTCGACATCAGTAAGTATTTTTACTCGGTCAATCACGCCCTGCTGAAAGAGCGCGTCTTGCGCCACATCGGCGATCACGAGTTGCGCGCACTGATCATCAATCTGATCGATTCCTTCCGGACTGATGGCAGCTATGACCATCTGTTCGCCGAATCCACGCTGTACCGGCAGACACCAGCGAAGGGTATGCCGATCGGCAATCTATCCTCGCAACTGTTTGCCAACATCTTTCTGAATGACTTCGATCATTGGGTGAAAGAAACGCTGCGCGTGAAGCGCTATGTCCGCTACGTGGACGATATGGCGATCCTGGGCGAATCACGCGAAGAGCTGCAGGAAGTCTGCGAACAGATCACCAGCAATCTGGCCAGCGAAGGCCTGACGATTCATCCACACAAGATACGCATCGCGCCAACGCGCGCCGGAGTGCCTTTCTTGGGTTCAATCGTCTGGCCAAATCATATCAGCGCAGGTCGTTATATTAGGAGTCGTTACCTACACAGGATCCGTCAGCACGAGTCCGGCGCACGGGACAGAACCGAAGCGCTGCGCTCATACCGAGCAATGTTCAAGCACACAGGGGTGACACGATGAGCGAATCCACGCTCTTGCTCGGTTCCTGCTGCAAGAAACCCGCAATCCACAACATGGACTACAAAGCCTTTGCCAATCCAGAAGGTCATCTGTTCTTTTGGGATGTGCAGGATTTCACGCGACCGGTTCAGATCACCAATCAATGCTGCACCAAATGCGGAACGCACTGGTACGGCTGGGATGGGAAAGTTAATCAGTACACCGCCAAGGAATGGCAAGAAAGGATGAACGAATGCTGACCCCGCAATACATCATGGACCTGAACGACGAGATCATCATCGATAACTTTGCCGGCGGTGGCGGGGCTTCAACTGGTTTCGAATTGGCGCTTGGGCGACATGTGGACGTGGCGATCAACCACGATCCGGAGGCGGTCTCCATGCACCAGGCAAACCATCCGCAGACGCGACATTATTGCGAATCAGTTTGGGAAGTTGACCCGCGTACCGTTCATCCCGGCCGGAAGATCGGCGCGCTATGGCTTTCTCCTGACTGCAAGCACTTCAGCAAAGCCAAGGGCGGCAAACCAGTCGAAAAGAAGATTCGCGGTCTCGCCTGGGTGGCATTGCGCTGGGTAGCCATCCGCAAGCCCCGCCGCCTGTTTCTGGAAAATGTCGAAGAATTCATTACTTGGGGGCCGCTAGTATCCGATGCCAACGGCAACATGCGGCCATGCCCAAAGAACAAGGGGCGCGAGTTCAATGCATTCGTCAATGCCCTGCGCCGTCACGGTTATGTTGTGGATTGGAAAGAATTGCGTGCCAGCGACTATGACACTCCGACCATTCGCAAACGCCTATTTCTTGTTGCGCGCTGCGATGGTCAGCCGATTGTCTGGCCAGAAGCAACCCACGGCGCGCCGGATAGTGAAAAGGTTAAGAGTGGATGGCTGCTGCCATGGCGCACCGCTGCTGAGTGTATCGACTGGTCTCTACCATGCCCGTCTATCTTTCTGACCAAAGAGGAAGGCCGCGCTATCGGCGTAAACCGGCCTTTGGCGGACAACACATTGCGCCGAGTAGCCAAGGGCATCATGCGTTACGTGGTCAATGCCGCCGAGCCGTTCATTGTGCCGCTCACCCACCACGGCGCCGACCGCCGCACTGGCATGGAACAGCCGCTGCCGACCGTTACTGCCGCTCATCGTGGCGAAATGGCGCTGATACAACCGTTCATCACCGAACACGCCAACGGCTCCAATCAGCGGAACATGCCAGCAGACGAACCGCTGCGCACGCAATGCGCCCAGGTCAAGGGCGGACACTTCGCGGTCGTTCAGCCTTTTATCTCGACTTATTACGGTGACAAGCGCCCGGGCGATGTGCGCGGTATCAGCATGGATGAACCTCTGCATACGCAAACCACCGAGAATCGACATGCGCTGGTATCCGCCTTCATGGCAAAGCACTACGGCGGCGTGGTCGGTCACAGCCTTAACGACGAACCGCTGCATACCATCACCAGTAGCGATCACAATTCTCTGGTGACGGCCCACATCGTTGGCGCTGGCGGCCCCGTCTACAGCGGAAAACCAAAAGCTATTGATGAGCCGTTCGGTACCATGACGGCCGAGAACCATCGCGCTCTGGTCACCAGCAACATCGTCAAGATGCGCGGCACCAATGTCGGACAGGATAACCGCGAGCCGTTGCATACCATCAGCGCGCAGGGAACTCACTTCGCCGAGGTTCGCTCGTTCCTGATCAAGTATTACGGCACCGATCAGGATCCTCAATTGCGCGAACCACTCCACACGGTCACCACCAAGGACCGCTATGGCCTCGTGACCGTCCACGGTGAGGAATATGCCATCGTAGACATCGGCATGCGCATGCTGGCACCGCGCGAGCTCTTCCGGGCGCAGGGATTTCCCGAGAAATACATCATCGACCGCGGCCTGCACATCGACGCGGATGGTAATCATCATTGGAAGCCACTCACAAAGAGCGCCCAGGTGCGCATGTGCGGTAACAGCGTCTGCCCGCCGCTGGCGGCTGCGCTGATTCGGGCTAATTGCGCGGACATGATCGTCAGCAAAGAAGTGAAACGGAGGTCAGCATGACCATTCGCGACCTCTCTCTCTTTGAAGGTAGCGCCCGCCTTCAGATGACTGAATCAATCGAACTGACTATCCAGAGCTTGCAAGCTTATGGCCATGAGCACGATCACTGGGTAATTGCGTGGTCTGGTGGGAAGGACAGCACAGCGACACTCACCCTGATTGTCTGGCTGATCACGTCAGGAAAGATCAAAGGTCCGAAACGATTGACTGTCTTGTATGCCGATACCCGCATGGAATTACCGCCTCTCGCAATCGCGGCGAGCGAAATCATGGATGAACTGGCGGATCGCGATATTGAATTCAGGGCAGTTCGCGCGCCTCTGGATAAGCGCTTCCTTGTCTACATGCTTGGCCGCGGTGTCCCGCCGCCGAATAACAACACACTGCGTTGGTGCACTAGACAGATCAAGGTCGATCCAATGGCGGCCGCTATCGCCGAATCGCTTGGCGACGGCACCGCATTGACTATTACCGGCGTTCGGCAGGGAGAAAGTGCTATCCGCGACCGTCGCATTGAGATGAGTTGCGGCAAGGACGGCGCCGAGTGCGGCCAAGGCTGGTATCAACAGGTCCTTCCGGAGAGTAAAGGTGTGCGCGGCCGCATCGCCACGCTGGCACCACTGTTGCACTGGCGCGTCTGCCACGTCTGGGAATGGCTACGTAACTGGGCACCCAAGGAAGAGTTCGGAGGCTGGCCAACCGAGATCATTGCCGATGCCTATGGCGGCGATGAGGCCGAAGAGTTAAACGCCAGAACAGGCTGCATTGCATGTCCGCTTGCCCAGGAAGAAAAAGCGCTGGAAAGCATCATCGCGCTGCCACGTTGGGGGCATTTAACACCGTTGCGTGACTTGAAGCCGATCTATCGCTGGCTTCGTGAACCGGCTCAGCGCCTGCGCAAGTCGGGCGTCGAACGCCTGAAGGACGGATCAATCGGGAAGAACCCGCAACGTATGGGGCCATTGACATTGGAAGCCAGATTGAAAGCTCTGGAAGACATCCTCTCCATTCAAAAACGCATCAATGCAGCCGATGGCCGTCTGACCTTAAACCTGATTGACGAAGAGGAAGAATCTCGCATTCGTGAGCTGATAGCAGCAGAAACTTGGCCGAATGGTTGGGATGGCGATGAACCGCACGCTGATCAATTCTTGCCGGTTATTTTCTATGAAAACGGTGCCGAACAACATGACCTATTTGGATTGGAGGAAACAGTATGAGTGAACACACGCAAGGACCATATTACGTCGGTGCACAGAACGACATGCTCTATATAACTGTGGGAAAGCCGCCCGCAATGAGCAACGACTATCCAGATCATGAGGCTGATCGTACGCCGATTGCAAAGGCATATAGCCCGGATGATGCCCGTCGCATTGCGGCATGTTTGAATGCTTGCTCATCGATACCGACCGAAGACCTCGAAGATTCTTCCATGAACATCATCGAGTACATGGAAGATCAGTACACAGATCGGGTTGACAATCTGATGCGCATCAGCAACCAGCTACGGAACGGCAACACCGAACTGATTGAGGCTCTGATGGGAATGGTCAATCAGTTTTTTATTCGCGACAGCGATACTCACGACCAAAATGACGTCCTGCGGCATTCATTCATGTCGGCCGAGGAAGATGCAATCCGCGTGCTGATCGATGCGGGCTTCGCCGAAGAACTTGAACTCGGCGGCTACCGCCTGCTGTGGGAAAAGCTGGAACAACGCAAAAAGCCGATGACATGGCAGGACGCAGTCAATCTTTATGTCACAGACCCCGCGCAGCGTGACAAATTGCTGAGGATGGATCAGGAATGAGCGCTTTAGACATCCCTGAGATAGTTAGAGCACAGATGATGAATCCGCTATTCATCCCGCTCAAGACTGAGTATTTCGATTCCTTTGCCGATGGCAGCAAGCGCGAAGAGCTGCGTGTCTATGGACCGCGCTGGAATGAAAAGACCTGCCCAGTCGGTCGCAAAGTGACTCTCAGCAAAGGGTATGGAAAGCGGCACCGGATGGCCGGAATCGTCACGAAATTCAAACGCCAGCACGGCGAAACGTTTGGAAGCACCTACCAGGCTGCAATTCTAGAATGCTACGGCACACTGGACATCTGGATTGCTTGCATCCAAGTAAAGCTCGAAAAACAGGGGAACATCAATGGCTGATCAACGTGACGGCGGTATTGTCTGGTGCAACGAAACATGGAACCCATTACGCGGCTGCTCGCGCGTCTCCGAAGGCTGCCGCAACTGCTACGCCGAGAGCATGGCCGCACGCTTCTGCGGTGCCGGGATGCCATACGAGGGCACGATCAATCCAGAGACGAAGCGTTGGAGCGGCACGATCAAGCTGGTACCGGAGCATCTGACAGACCCGTTGCGCTGGACTCGCCCGCGCATGATCTTCGTCAACAGCATGTCCGATCTGTTCCATGAGGACGTGCCGTTCCAGTTCATCGCCGATGTATTTGCTGTAATGGCCTGCACTACGCGGCATACCTATCAGGTTCTGACCAAGCGCCCGGCCAGGATGCTGGAATTCTTCGCATGGCTTAATGAAGAACTCGATGGCTTCGGACACCCTACTCGCATTGATTCTTTGCGCGTGTGGCCGCAATGGATTCCATCTAAAGGCAATCGCGGAGGATATGACAACTGCGGGCCGCTATGGCCGCTTGAAAACGTCTGGCTCGGCGTCACCGTCGAGAATCAGGAAGCTGCCGACGAACGCATCCCACTGCTGCTGCAAACACCGGCCGCGGTGCGCTGGGTGAGCATTGAGCCGCTGCTGGAGGCGGTCAATATTGCTCTGTGGCTTGACCAACTGCCAGCAACTGTCGACCAACGACCGCGCCTTGATTGGTGCGTGGTCGGTGGAGAGAGCGGTCCGAACGCGCGCCCGATGCATCCTGACTGGGCGAGAAGTCTGCGTGATCAATGCTCGGCAGCAGATGTGCCGTTCCTGTTTAAGCAATGGGGCGAGTGGTTACCAGATTGGCATGGTGAATACCTTGAGCCATTGATTGTGACGCAAGATCGACACCATTGGGACGGTCTCGGCAAGGAATCATATAGCTTTAAGGTGGGGAAAAAGCGTGCCGGTCGCATGCTCGACGGCGTGCTGCATGACGGTTATCCGGTGGTGAATCCATGAGCTTATTCGACCAAACCGGAGCCGTATTTTCACCCTGCAAGAAGTACCGCTATCTGCTGTGGCGCGATTGGGATGTGACCAAGCTTGTGTTGACATTCGTAATGCTAAACCCTAGCACTGCCGACGAAGTTACCAACGATCCAACCGTGGAACATTGTCAGCGCCGTGCTGTATCGGGTGGATTCGGTCGCCTGCAGGTCGTTAACATCTTCGCGCTGCGTTCGACCGATCCACAGGCGTTGTATTCTTCAGATGATCCGGCAGGCCCTGACAATGACGCGACAATCCTTGAAGCGGTGAAGGCATGCGGCGTTGTGATCTGCGCCTGGGGAACGCACGGAAACTTGAATGGACGCGGCGCAGATGTGTTGAAGCTGCTGCGCGGCGCTGGCATACAGCCGCATTACTTGGTGCTGAACAAAGATGGAACACCAAAGCACCCGCTGTATGTTGGGTACGACGTGAATCCAACACCTTGGGAGCATCCATGAGCCGCGCTAATGAAATTCACCAAGCCCGCGTCTACCTGACTGAATCCAAGCGGCGCGGGCGCTGTCAGTTCGCGTTCCTGCTTTTGACCTGGGCGGCAAATGCTCGGCGTCGGGCGATGGCTGCGAAACCTGAACCAGCCCAGCATGACCTATTCGGAAGTGCGGCATGACCATCAAATGCGACTACTGCCACCGCGACGCCAAGTTCGTCACAGGCGCGAAACTTTACCCGCACCGCCCGGACCTGCTGCATAAGAAATTCTGGCATTGCGAACCGTGCGACGCTTATGTCGGATGCCACGACCGGAACAAGCGGCTGGGCTTCAATGGCGACGAACCGAAGGGAAGGCTGGCGAACGCCCAACTGCGCAAGATTCGGATCGCCGCGCATGCGGCCTTTGATCCGCTGTGGAAGTCGGGCGAAATGACGCGCACCGATGCTTACGTCTGGCTGGCGGGTGCGATTGGCCTGTCGATGGTGAATATGCACATCGGCATGCTGGATGTGGACGGATGCCGGGCGGTGATTGTGGCGGTTAAGGGGAGGAAGGCGACATGAAATGGACAGAGAGGAAAATCGCCGCATCGCTTGCCCGTCAGGTATTCGAGCGCAAACACTTGGTGCTGGTGCCGAACTGCACATGGACAGGCGACGAGTGCGACCTGCTGGTTGTGACGCGCGACCTGCGCATCATCGACGTGGAAGTGAAGATCAGCCGTGCCGACTTCAAAGCCGACGCCAAAAAAGACAAGTGGTTCCAGAATTGGGATTGGCGCCTCGACGGGCCATTTCGCAGCTATGAAGAACGGGATGAACGCCGACGCCCCTTGATGTGGCCGCGCAAGGTCTGGAAGCACTATTACGCCATGCCAAAGGAAATTTGGAAACCGGAACTGGCCGAGTTTCTGCCGTCCTCGACCAGCGGCGTCATCCTGTTGACCGAGGACAAGCACGGAAGCACGAGAAGCGGGGTTATCGCTCAGGTCCAGCGCCGAGCTACGCCATGCCGTGACGCCGACCGCATTAGCCCATCTGATGCCGTCGACATCAGCAGGCTGGCCAGCCTGCGCATGTGGGATGCGTTTGATAAGCTGGACAATATGAAGGAGGCAGCATGACAGTCTACGTCGACGACATGCGCGCACCCTACGGCCGGATGATTATGTGCCACATGATCGCAGACACCGCGGAAGAACTGCACGCGATGGCCGACAAGATCGGTGTCGCGCGCCGCTGGTATCAGGGCGACCACTACGACATTTGCAGGGCGAAACGCGCCCAGGCTGTGCAGCTTGGCGCAAAGGAAGTCAGCAGCAGGGAAATAGTCGGGATCAGAAAACAGAATAGGAGGCCGCATGACATCAAAGCAAATTAAGAAACAGAAATACGCAGCGATTCGCAAGGCGGCGGCAAAACATTTTGTCGGACTCAATTACCTGTCTCGCGGCAAGCTGTTGCGCTTGGAGTTTAACTTGCGGTTTGTGCAGAAGATGATACGCATCAAACTGCAAAAATTTGTTGGTATGCATATCTCACCAGAACTTCGGAAGCAGATGCACGCGGAATCGTGTCGCTCTCTAGAGTCTATGTTTTCGCCTCCAATTTTTACCATCAACATTCCGAAGATGGAATTTATATTAGAAGGAGCGAAGAAATGAGCGACCAGGACGACATCAAGCAGGCCGAGAAGCCCGGATATTGAGAATATAAATCTGACTCTGAGATTATTTTAGAAAGGAACGACATGAGCGTGAACAAAGTTATTTTGATTGGACGTACCGGCAAGGATCCTGAAATCCGTTACATGACCAACGGTGAAGCCGTGGCGAACTTCTCGCTGGCAACCTCTGAAAACTGGAAGGACAAGAGCGGCGAGAAACAAGAACGGACTGAATGGCATAACTGCGTAGCCTACCGTCGCCTCGCTGAGGTGATCGGCGAGTACATCAAGAAAGGCGCTCTGCTCTACATCGAGGGGAAAATCCAGACGCGCAAATGGCAGGACAAGGAAACCGGAAAAGACCGCTACACCACTGAGATCATCGTCAACGAGATGCAGATGCTGGGCAGCAAGCAAAGTGGTGAGCATCACGATGGCGCAGAACCAGCAGCGCGCCCTGCTCCGGCGGCAAAACCTGCGGCACCAGCAGGCAAGGGAAATTTCGATAACTTCGACGATGACATCCCGTTCTTTGAGTCCTGCCGTCACTATGGGCTGTGGAGGTCGATGTAATGCTATCCCTCGCCTCCATGTTACTTGGAAATGTGCCGCTCAATCGCGCCAAATTCATTCCAGAACAGAAAGACTTCAAGGTTAAGTCGAGTAAGACAGTTAAACCCGAATCGGCCAAGGCAATGAAGTCCTATCAGATCAACGCGAGCAAACCATGCGCGCACCCTGGATGTGACCAGCCCCGACACAAGTCGAAAAGCGGGAAATGTCACACCACGCTTTGTACACATCATTATTCTTTGCAACAAGAAAGGTTCAGGGTCCGTAGATGAACCCCAGCCAGCATGCAATTATCAGCCTTCTCGCCCGTCAAGCCGTGAAGGCCTATGTGACACACAATACCCAACAACAGCGCGGGATTGAGCCAATCCGTTCAAATCCCCCTGTACAAAACGGGGCTGGGCAGAAGTAAACTGCAACTATGAGAACAGCCGCCTATTGTCGATTTTCGTCTGATGCCCAGCGCGAGGCCAGTATTCGTGACCAACTGCGCAACATCGAGACGTACTGCACCCGCATGGGATGGGCTACGCCCGCGCTTTATCAGGACCAGGCTGTATCTGGCTCACGCAATGATCGTATCGGCTACCAAGCGATGCTGGATGCGGCTGAACTTGGCGTTTTTGACGTGCTCCTGCTGGATGATCTCTCCCGGCTAACCCGCGACCACATCGAGAGCGCCACGACGATCCGGCGCCTCAAGTTCGCCGGTATCCGTGTCATCGGGGTTTCAGATGGTATCGACACCGCCCGGGATGGCTACAAGCTTGAAACAGGGTTGCGCGGCCTGATGTCCGAGTTCTATCTAGATGATCTTGCCAAAAAGACGCACCGCGGACTGATGGGGCAAGCGCTCGACGGGTATAGCGCGGGCGGCCTTCCCTACGGATACACCAGCGACTTTGATGGAAACGGCCACCGCAAACGCATCAATGAAGATCAGGCCAAGTGGGTGCGCTATGTGTTCGAACGGTATGCCGCCGGCGCCAGCACCCGTCAGATCGCTGACGAACTGAATGTTCAGAAAGTCCCAAGCCCGCGCGGAAGTTCCTGGTCGCATTCCGGCATATATCCAGATTCCAAAGGAGTCGGGATGCTGGGAAACCCGATATACAACGGGCGTCAGGTCTGGAACCGCACGGCCTGGGTGAAAGACCCCATCACCGGACGCAGATTGCGGACGATGCGGCCAAAGTTGGAATGGGTGATTATCGAATCACCAGAACTGACGATCATTGATGACGAACTGTGGAAGATATGCGAGGCAAGAACCATTGCCAGAAAGCGAGACACGGCTGGTCGCCGCGAAACAGGCAAGAATTCAGGGGGGCGCAACCCGAAATATCTATTTTCAGGGTTGCTTAAGTGTGGGGTATGTGGTGGGGCGTTCTCGCTGCGAGGGAGTCGGTACTACGGATGCTCCACCTATCTGAACCGAGGCCAGAGTGTGTGCAGCAACAGTCTATCGGTCAAAAAGGACACAATTGAGCGGGTATTGCTGGCAGGCGTGAAAGAATCCCTACTGTCTAACGAGGCTTTTAAGGCATTCGAAACGGAGGCGCGCGCCCTGCTCAAGCAGATGAAGCCAGATAGCGGGCAGGCAAAACGCAAGCTGGAAGGTGCGCGGAAGGAGCTGGACAACCTGATGACGGCCATCAAGGAGGGAATTATTACACCAACCACGAAGGCGGCTGTGCAAACTGCCGAACAGACGATAGCTGACACAATGGAAGAAATTAAGGCCGTGGAGCGCTTCGAGCCTACCCAGATGTTGCCGAGGGCGAGGGAAATATACAACGACCTGGTGACCAGGCTGGAAATGGTAGAGGACGTGGCAGCAGCCCGTGAGGCTTTGCGCGGCCTGATAGGCGATGTGATGCTTGTTCCAGAGGGCGGAAAGCTCACTGCGGAAATACAAAGCGCCGGACTGGCCGGCGCTCTATACGAAACGTTGGTTGCGGGGGCAGGATTTGAACCTACGACCTTCGGGTTATGAGCCCGACGAGCTGCCAGACTGCTCCACCCCGCGTCTGAGAAGGGGGCGAACTCTACAGAAATACAGTACAAACGTCAACATAAAGATTGCCCGTGCATTTATTAATGCATTCAATCCATGAATGATCCAGCACCAATCACTCAGCCCCCATGTCCTATGAGAAAAGTCGACTATGTTAGAATTTCAAGATGCATATGAAGAAACTCCTCCACATCCTCGCCCTGCTGTTGTTCACACTGATTCAGTGTGTTGCTCCGCTCGTGCATGCCCATGTGGATGGAATCCAGAGTAGCGCAACATTTCATGCTCATGGCATACCACACTATCAGTACCATATTTCAGCACAAGAACTTTCACGTAGCCATGTCGAATCATATGAATCGGCTGCGATCAGCATACCGCATGAGATTCAGCGCGATAACACCATAGCCATTCTCGATATCGCCTTCACACTTTCGCATCCGTCACCACCACAACAAGCGAAAGTCACACCATACTCACACGACTCGCAACACATCAGTACTTGCGCCTACCGAAAACCGCCAACACAAGCTCCGCCTCAATTTAGCTAAACCCCGCCCCCTCGACCTGCGCCTTCAAATTCTGTAAGGTTGCGTCAAGGAAGCGCAAAGCAATCGTTAAGGAACAGTTAAGATTCCGCTGGCAAAATAAATTAAGTCGAATGGCCCCACCATTCCGGAGGAAGTATCAATGCAAAAATTTCATTTGTTTTTACTAGGCCTTGTACTGACAACAGCATCCCAGGCTGAAGAGCTGACACTGAGTGCAAATCAATCGAAGACGTTAGGTATCGTCACCGCCCCGCTCCCCTCCAAGCAACAAGGAGAACTCGCAGGCATGCCTGCTCAGGTCGTCATCCCCGGCAACCAATTGTTCACGATCAGTACTCCGCTCTCCGCCATGGTCGAACAAACTTTGGTAGGGGTCGGAGATGCAGTAAAGAAAGGGCAACCCTTGGCCACCTTGCAAAGTCCGGCATTGGCGGAAGCTCAGCGCGGTTTGCTGCAATCATCAACCCAAGCGCAACTCTCCAAAGAGAATCTGGCTCGAGACGAGCAACTCTGGAAGGACGGGATCATTTCAGAAAGCCGCTATCGTGCAACACAAAGCCAATACCGCGAAACCAACGCCGCTCTTGCAGAACGCAAGCAGATGCTCAGATTATCCGGCATGTCCGATACCGATATCGCACGATTGCAATCAGACAACGTATTGAGCAGCCAACTTACCCTCAAATCCCCCATCGACGGCATCGTGCTGGAAAAGACAGTCAGTGCGGGACAACGTCTGGACGCCGCCATCCCGCTGTTCAAAGTGGCAAGACTGGAACCTCTGGCATTGGAAATTCAGGCTCCACTAGCCAGCACGCAAGAACTGAAAGTCGGGGCCAGCGTGGCCGTTCCGGCACATAATGCAAAAGGAAAGCTCACCGCTATCGGCCGCAGCCTTAGCGGCGGCAACCAAACGATCCTTTTGCGCGCAATGATTCAGGATGGCGCCAGCAACTTGCGCCCAGGCCAGTTCGTAGAAGCCACGATAAGTACTTCGGGTACGGCACTGGACCATTGGAATATCCCCAATAGCGCTTTGGCACGCATCGGCAGCAAAGTGATGATATTCATCGAGACCCCCAAAGGCTATCGCAGCGAGGAGGTGACTGTGTTGCACGAGGGTGCCGACAACAGCGTGATCACCAGCAAACTCAAAGGGAACGAGAAGATAGCTGTAAAAGGTGTCTCCGCTCTTAAAGCCAGCCTGATGGGCATCGGGGGAGAATGATGCTGCCCAAACTTGTCGAATTTGCGCTGACCCAGCGCATGCTGGTTGCCGTACTCACCCTGCTGATCATCGGCGCGGGCATCGTTTCATTCCGCGACCTGCCTATCGATGCGTTTCCCGATGTCTCTTCCACCCAGGTGAAGATCATCATGAAAGCGCCCGGCATGACGCCGGAAGAAGTCGAGGCACGCATCGTAGCCCCCATCGAGCTTGAGATGCTGGGAATTCCCAATCAGCGCATGTTGCGATCGATCTCCAAATACGCCATTGCCGACATCACCATCGATTTCAACGATGGTACCGACATCTACTGGGCACGCCAGCAGGTTGCTGAAAGATTGAACAACGCGTTGCGCGACCTGCCCGGTGGCGCGAGTGGAGGACTTGCGCCTATCACCACTCCACTGGGCGAAATGTTCATGTTCACAGTAGAAGGGGAAGGAATTTCGCTCGAGCAACGCCGCACGATCCTGGATTGGACCATACGCCCGGCCTTGCGTACCTTGCCCGGCGTGGCAGACGTCAACTCACTGGGCGGCCTGGCACGCAGCTTTGAAGTCGTGCCGGATCACACTGCGCTCGCCGCACGCGGACTCTCCATGCTCCAGTTGCAGCAGGCATTGGAAGCGAATAACCGCAATGACGGTGCCGGTCGATTGAGCGACGGGGATGAAGCATTGCTGGTGCGCGCCGAGGGCAGCATCAAGAATCTCCAGGACGTGCGCAACATCGTCATTGCCAGCCCGGGCAATAATCCGATCCGCGTCAGCGACATCGCCCAGGTTCGCATCGGCAGCCTGACGCGTTATGGCGTAGTGACCCAAGACGGCAAAAGCGAAGCGGTAGAAGGATTGGTGCTCGGATTGCGCGGTGCAAATGCACAAAAGGTGGTGGAAGGAGTACGAGCCAAGCTCGCAGAGCTTGCTCCTTCTCTGCCTCAGGGCGTGACCACCAGAGTGTTTTACGATCGCGGCAGCCTGGTGCAACGCGCCATCGGCACGGTTTCCAAAGCACTGACTGAGGCCATCGTACTGGTGGTCATCCTGCTGGTGCTGTTCCTCGGCAACTTCCGCGCCGCACTGGTGGTGGCGTTGACGCTCCCCCTGGCGGTACTGATCACCTTCATCTTGATGCAGCAGTTCGGCATGTCCGCCAACCTGATGTCGCTGGGGGGGCTTGCCATCGCCATTGGTATGCTGGTGGATGCGGCGGTGGTCGTGGTGGAAAACATCATCAGCCATCTCGGCAGGAAACGACAGCATATCCCGCATCTGCATGTAATTTACAGTGCAGTGAAAGAAGTCATCCCCCCGGTCGCAGCAGGGGTCGCCATCATCATCATCGTGTTCCTGCCGCTGATGACACTGCAGGGGCTGGAAGGCAAGCTGTTCATCCCGGTGGCACTGACCATCGTGTTCGCACTGACCGCTTCGCTGCTGCTGTCGCTCACCGTCATCCCGATGCTGGCATCTTTCCTGATCAAGAGTGCCAGCCACGAAGATCCCTGGCTGGTGCGAAAGTCGCTGCAGGTCTATACCCCCCTGCTCAACCTGGCCCTGCGCCGGGAACGAACCATACTCATCGCAGCCGTCGTATCGCTGTTGTTGACCGGTGTCGTCTACACCTTCATCGGCAAGACCTTTATGCCGGAGATGGATGAAGGGGACATCATCATGCAGACCACAAAACTGCCCTCCATCAATCTGGCGCAATCGGCCAACATAGACGAACGTGTGCAGGCGGCAATCCTCAAAGCCGTACCAGAAGTGAAAAGCATCGTCTCGCGCACCGGGGCGGATGAACTGGGTCTCGACCCGATGGGTTTGAACGAAACAGACAACTTCCTCGTACTCAAGCCCCAAGCAGAATGGCGAACGCCGGACAAGAACGCGATCATAGACGACATCCGCAAAGTGATGGGCGACTTTCCGGGACTGGAATACAGTTTCACCCAGCCCATCGCCATGCGCGTTTCGGAAATGCTCACCGGCACCCGTGGCGATGTAGCAATCAAGGTCTTCGGCACCAACATCAACAAGCTCAACGAACTCGCAGAGCAGATCGTAAAAGTGGTCGGAGGTATCAAGGGCAGCGAAGATGCCTACACGGTCAAGAATAACGGCGTTCAGTATTATCGCGTGATCATCGACCGTCTTGCTGCCGGACGATTGGGCTTGAGCGTGGACGACATCAGCAATACGCTGCGAACACAGGTGGAAGGCCGCCAACTCGGCATGGTGGTCGAAGAAGGTCGGCGTACGCCACTGCTGGTACGTGGCGATTCCGAAGTACAACAATCTCCTGCATTGTTCTCAGCGCTCACATTGCCGCTCACCAACGGACAAAGCGTACCGCTATCCGTGGTTGCCAGACTCGAACGCGCCGACGGCCCCGTGAACGTGAACAGGGAGAACGGAAAACGCATGGTGGTGATCCAGACCAACGTTCGCGACCGCGATCTGGTCGGCTTCGTGGATGAAGCCAAAGCCGCCATCGCAGCGCAAATCAAGATGCCCGAAGGCTACAGCATCACCTGGGGCGGGCAATTCGAGAACCAGCAGCGCGCAGCAGCACGTCTGGCCATCGTCATCCCGGTTGCGCTGGGCTTGATCTTCATGCTGCTGTTCGCCACCTTCGGCTCGGTACGACAATCGGTACTGGTACTCACCAACATCCCGTTCGCACTCATGGGCGGTGTTTTTGCCCTGTGGGTCAGCGGCGAATACATGTCCGTTCCGGCATCGGTCGGATTCATCGCATTGCTCGGTATCGCAGTGTTGAATGGCGTAGTGATGGTGTCCTACTTCAATCAGTTGCACGCCGAAGGCATGGACATCACCCAGGTCATCATGGAAGGGGCTAAGCGGCGGTTGCGTCCAGTGCTGATGACTGCCAACATCACCGCCTACAGTTTGCTGCCGGTATTGTTCGCACATGGACCAGGCTCCGAGATCCAGAAACCACTGGCCATCGTCGTGATGGGGGGGCTGATTAGCTCCACCACCCTGACCCTGTTTATGCTGCCGATACTGTACCGTCGCTTCGGCCTTGAGCCGCAGAGGAAAGCACTATGAAAGAAATGAATTGCTGCCTGACGATAGCCTGCCACCGCTCGCTGGAAGAAAGACTGGTCGGTCACCTGCTGGAACACCCGGAGTGGGTACACGGCTTCATCATGTTCAAGGCCGAAGGGGGCAGTCAAAAAGAAATACTGCCCAGCATGATCGAACAGGTGCGCGGGCGTTCGCAGCGCGTGTCGATCCAGGCCGTCATGAACCTGGAAGATGCGCGCGCGCTAGTCAATCACCTCAAACATGAAGAATGCAATCCGGAAATCGCCTACTGGATCACGCCCGTTATTGAATTCGGAAGGATGGAATGAGTAAATTACACATCATCGCCTTGGCACTCTCCCTCTATGCCGTCACGACATATGCCGCAGAGACCGACTACCCCGACCTGCCTCCGCATGGCCAGGTGGATACAGCTTTGAGCAGCCACATCAACGTGATGAACGCCGAAACCGGGGTCAGGATCGAAGAAGTCAATCAGCGCAAATGGGATAGCGGCAATTACGAATTCAATCTACGTGCCGGCTCTTCGCAACGCCAGATCGCCAACACGGGCCAGAAGCTCAAAGAATGGGATGTCACTCTGGAACGCCCGCTGCGTCTCATCAACAAGGTATTCATCGATAGCGATATAGGCGAAGAAGTCGTGGCACGTGCAAATTTTGCCCTGGGAGATGCGCGCCATGAAGCTGGACGCACGCTGCTACACCTGTGGTTCAACTGGCAACGGGAAGAGATGCAGGTGACACAGTGGCAGCAACAAGTAGAAAACCTCACACAGCAGGCGTTGACTACGGACAAGCGCCTGAAGGCAGGAGATGCCCCGCGCATGGAACTTAGCCAGGCCAATGCCGCCGTTGCCCAAGCGACCGTATCGTTGCAACAAGCCAAGATGCGCGCCGAACTGGCTGGCAACGAATTGGCACGGCAATTCCCGTCGATCACGTTGCCGGTTCAGCTATCTACATCGGTACCGCAACCCATCCCGGAGAATCTCGAATATTGGAAGCAAACCATAATCGGAGACAACCATGAACTGGAAATGGTGCGTTCGGAACGCCGCATCCAGCAAATGCTGGCACAACGCAGTCGCGCCGACCGCATACCGGATCCCACTCTCGGCATACGCTATTCGAACGAAATGGGGGGTAACGAAAGAGTAACGGGAGTCATTCTTTCCATCCCTATTTCATTCGGCTTGCGAAGTGCCAATGCAGAGAATGCCGAATATCAGGCCCAGATCGCCGGCGACCGCGAGAATGCCGTGCGGCGCCGGCTTGAGGGCGATATCTACGCTGCCTACACGCAGGCGATCAACAGTTACCAGATCTGGCAGCAGGCCAGTGAGGCCGCTGCCAGCATCCGTCAGAACGCAGACCTGGTAGCGCGTGCCTACAGCCTGGGCGAGAGCAGCCTGTCCGAGACACTCACCGCTCGCCGGCTGGCGCTCGAATCCACGCTTTCCGAAAACCTGATGCGTCTGGACGCCAATGAAGCGCGCTATCGGCTGCAGCTCGATGCCCATCAACTCTGGAAATCGGATACCGACCACGCCGGAGCGCACTGATGTCCGCCCAAGAATGGATAGGCAGTATCGCGGCCACGCTCACCACCTGCTCGTTCATTCCGCAAGTATGGCGTGTGTTGCGCAGCAGACACACGCAGGACATCTCGCTGCTCATGTATGCATTCTTCACCTTGGGAGTGGCACTCTGGCTGGCATATGGCATCCTGCTCGATGCCTGGCCCATCATCATTGCGAACGGTATCACCTTGCTATTGGCCGGAACGGTTCTGCTGCTTAAACTACGATTCGGTTGAATCCCCGTTTTGCTGGGTTACAATTCCCAGCCATAACTTACCTATAATTCCCCGATCTGCGATGCTGAAGAAGATACATGTACGCTCCGTTCGTTCCGGCATGTTCATCAATGAGATATGCGGCAGTTGGATGGAGCATCCGTTCTGGAAAAAGGCTTTTCTGCTCTCGACCGATGAGGACCTGAAAACCCTGAAAACCTGCGGCATACAGGAGGTATGGATCGATACCGAAAAGGGCCTGGATGTGGAAGGCGAAGTGCTCTCCCCCTCCAGGGAAGAAGAGCAGAAAAAGGTCGAGGCCGAACTCAAGAAAGTCGCCACTGAAAACAGAGTGGTGCAACGCGTCCCGGTCCAGAACGAGGTCCAGCGCGCACGCGCCATACTGTCCAAAGGCAAGGCAGCCGTCACCTCCATGTTCAATGAAGCACGCATGGGCAAAGCCATCAGCGTCAGCGAAGCCGAACCACTGGTGGATGAGATCAGCAACTCCATCGCACGCAATCCGGAAGCCTTCCTCAACCTGGCACGGCTCAAGAATGTCGACGACTATACCTATATGCACTCGGTCGCCGTTTGCGGCCTGATGATCGCACTGGGCAAGCAACTGGGACTCGACGGACGCGACCTGAAGGATGCCGGCATCGCCGGACTCATGCACGATGTCGGCAAGGCGTTGATCCCGAACGAAGTGCTCAACAAGCCCGGCAAGCTGACCGACGAAGAATTTGAAATCATCAAAACACACCCGCGCAGGGGCTGGGAAATACTGAACGTCGCCGAAGGCGCGAACGACGTTGCGCTGGATGTCTGCCTGCACCACCATGAGCGCGTTGACGGCACGGGCTATCCGGAGCGAATCTCCGGCGACCTGCTCACCCTGTTCGCCCGTATGGGTGCCGTATGCGACGTATATGACGCACTCACCTCCAACCGTTGCTACAAGAATGGCTGGGAACCCGCCGAAACGATCCGCAAGATGGCGGAATGGCGAAACGGTCACTTCGACGAAAGAGTGTTCCAGGCCTTCGTCAAAACCATCGGTATCTACCCCTCCGGCACCTTAGTAAGACTCAAGTCAGGAAGATTGGCTATAGTCATCGAGCAAACTGAAAAAAGCCTGCTGATGCCTATCGTCAAAGCCTTCTTCTCGACCAAGTCCAATGAGCCGATCATGCCGGAAATGATAGACTTGAGCAGATCCCGGGAAAGCATCGCCAGCGCCGAAGACCCAGCCCAATGGGGCTTCGATTTGAAACAGATCGCTGGTTTTTAGCAATCAATCACTACTTGGGGAGTTAACGATGTCCAATATCCAGTCCGTCCTGCACGAAACACGCGTGTTCAACCCTACAGACGATTTCGTCAAACAAGCCAATGTATCCGGCATGGCCAGTTATCGCGCGATGTGCGATGCGGCAGCAAAAGACTATGCAGGGTTCTGGGCAAATCTGGCACGCGAAACCATCCTCTGGCACAAACCTTTCACCAGGACACTGGACGAGAGCAAGGCCCCTTTTTACAAATGGTTCGAAGACGGCGAATTGAACGTTTCATACAATTGCCTGGATCGGCATCTGGCGACACAACCGGAAAAGAACGCCATCATATTCGAAGCCGACGACGGCAAGGTCACCAAGGTCAGCTACCGCGAGTTGCATGGCCGCGTCTGCCAGTTCGCCAATGGCCTGAAATCGCGCGGCATCAAAAAGGGCGACCGGGTGATCGTTTACATGCCCATGAGTGTGGAGGCGGTCGTCGCCATGCAGGCCTGTGCCCGTATCGGCGCGATCCACTCGGTCGTATTCGGCGGTTTTTCATCCAAGAGCTTGCATGAACGCATCACCGACGCACAGGCAGTGGCAGTCATCACGGCCGACGGCCAGTTTCGCGGCGGCAAGGCCATGGCACTGAAACCCGCAGTGGATGAAGCGCTCAGCCTGGGCGGATGCAAAGCGGTGCACACCGTCATCGTCTATCGCCGCACCGGCGGTGAAGTGCAATGGGACGACAACACCAATGTGTGGTGGCACGACCTGTTCAATTCGCAACCCTCGGCCTGCGAACCTGAATGGGTGGGGGCCGAACATCCGCTGTTCATCCTGTACACCTCCGGCTCAACCGGCAAACCCAAGGGCGTGCAACACTCCACCGCTGGTTACCTGCTGGGTACCATGGTTTCATTGCAATGGGTATTCGATTACAAGCCTTCAGACATCTTCTGGTGCACTGCCGACGTGGGCTGGATCACCGGTCACAGCTACGTTGCTTATGGCCCTTTGGCCATGGGTGCGACACAGGTCATCTTTGAAGGCGTGCCGACCTATCCCGATGCCGGTCGCTTCTGGAAAATGATCCAGGATCACAAGGTCACGACCTTCTACACCGCGCCCACCGCCATTCGCTCTCTGATCAAACTGGGTGGAGATTTGCCGAAACAATACGACCTGTCATCCTTGCGACTGCTCGGCACAGTCGGCGAACCGATCAATCCGGAAGCTTGGATGTGGTACTACACCGTTGTTGGCCAATCGCGCTGCCCTATCGTCGATACCTGGTGGCAAACCGAGACCGGCTGCCACATGATCGCCCCGCTGCCCGGTGCAATGCCGATCAAACCCGGCACCTGTACCCTGCCGCTGCCCGGCATCATGGCCACCATCGTCAATGAAGCAGGCGATGAAGTCCATGACCAGCATGGCGGTTTCCTCGTCATCAAAAAGCCTTTCCCGTCGCAGATCCGCACCATCTGGGGCGATCCGGAACGCTACAAGAAAGGCTACTTCCCGGAAGAGATGCATGGCGCCTACCTCGCGGGAGATTCTGCCCACCGCGATGAAGACGGCTACTTCTGGATCATGGGACGTATCGACGACGTGCTGAACGTCTCCGGCCACCGTCTGGGCACCATGGAAATCGAGTCTGCCCTGGTCTCCAACCCGCTGGTTGCGGAAGCTGCCGTGGTCGGCAAGCCGCACGAGATCAAAGGCGAAGCAGTGGTCGCTTTCGTGGTCTTGAAGGGTTCGCGCCCGGCCGATGCTGCTGCCGCAAAAAAACTGGCAGAAGAACTGCGCAACTGGGTCGGCAAGGAGATCGGCCCGATCGCCAAGCCTGACGAGATCCGTTTCGGCGAAAATCTGCCCAAGACACGGTCAGGCAAGATCATGCGCCGGTTGCTGCGTGCCGTCGCCAAAGGCGAAGAGATCACCCAGGATGTTTCGACTCTGGAAAATCCCGCCATCCTTGAGCAACTGAAGGAAGTCATCAAGTAATCAGGGATGAATTTCGGGGCAAGCTAAACATGGCGCTTCGGCGCCATGTTGTTTGCTATGGCCAGCATCCAGATCCAACCATCCTTGGAAAAATATAATACGGACGCTCGGATGCTGGAAAATTGCTTAATACAGTTCTGCAGTGTCATTACGCAACCCCTTAATTGTATTGACTCATCCAACCTCCTCCGCTACCATCGCGGCAGCTTTCAACCATCTGGTGCCGCATAGTGCCTTTCAAAAAACCGCTTCTGCTGATCATAACCGCCGTGCTCGGCTGTACCGTTGTCATGGCATCTCAGGCAGATACGGCTGTCGCGATGAATAGCCCAGATCTGTCTGTGCAGACCGCAATCCAGACTTTGCCTCAGGCTGCTACGCCTCAGGCTGCTACGCCTCAGGCTGCTACGCCTCAGGCTGCTACGCCTCAGGCTGCTACGCCTCAGGCTGCTACGCCTCAGGCTGCTACGCCTCAGGCTGCTACGCCTCAGGCTGCTACGCCTCAGACTGCTACGCCTCAGGCGAATGCTACCCAACCTATTAATGACCCAGAGACGCAGTCACCAGCTCCCATACGCGAGGCGATGATCGTCGCGCCCGAATCCCCTTCAGGTGACCTGTGGGAACGCATCCGCAGCGGCTTCGCCATGAAAGACCTGAAAAGCCCGCTGATCAAGCGACATGAAAAGTGGTACGCCAGCCATCCGGACTATGTCTTGCGCATGAGCGAACGTGCACAGCGCTACCTGTTCTATATCATGGAAGAAGTGGACCGCCGCGGCATGCCGTCCGAAATAGCGCTGTTGCCGATCATCGAGAGCGCATTCAATCCGACTGCCAATTCAATCGCGAGTGCTGCCGGCATCTGGCAATTCATCCCGTCTACAGGCAAACACTTCGGCATGGAGCAGAACTGGTGGCACGATGAACGACGCGACATCATCGGCGCAACCAATGGCGCGCTGGATTATCTGCAAAAGCTGCATGATCAATTTGGCGACTGGGAACTCGCCTTGGCCGCCTACAATTGGGGAGAGAACGGCGTAATTCGGGCGCAAGCCTACAACCGCAGGCACCACAAACCGACCGATTACGCCCACCTCAGGATGCCTCGCGAGACGCGCAACTATGTTCCCAAGCTTCTTGCCATCAAGAACATCGTGAACGACCCGGCGCATTATGGGCTGGTACTCAGCAAGATTCCGGATGAACCCTATTTCGCCACCGTCGCCACCACCAAACACATCGATGTCAAGGTCGCTGCCGAACTGGCAGGTATCTCGATGGATGAGTTCATGGCACTCAATCCCGGCCACAGCCGACCGGTTATTTTGCAGGAGCCTGACAATAACAATAACGTGCTGTTGCTCCCCGTGGACAAGGTCGAGACCTTCCGCACCAATTTGGCCAAGACCAATCAGCGCCTGGTCTCGTGGCAGCCCTATGAAAGCAAGAAAGGTGAGAGCTTCCAGCACATCGCTGAACATTTTGGCCTGACCCTGGCCGAGTTGCGTTCGGCCAACGGTTTGTCCAAATATGCACAAGAAAGCAACGGACAGACCCTGCTGGTTCCCATCGGGGATGACGAGCCTTCCGCCCAATTTGCAGCATTCAACATGCAGCCGTCTGCTATCGCCGAAATGTATGGGGCCGTCCGTTACACCGTTCGCAGGGGTGATACGATCTCCACCATCGCGCGCCGTTTCCATGTGAGCCAGGCTCAATTGCGAGAGTCGAATCGTGGCAGCACTCATCTTCGTGTCGGACAACACTTCAACATCGTGCTTGCCGACCATCATCGAGCCTACCGCAAGCGTCACCTGGTTGCGGTCAAGGTGAAATCAAGGAAACGCAACTCCGCCAGCAGTGCGAGCAACATGAAGTTCGCCTACACAAGACATCCGGCTTTGGCGTCAGACTGACTTCGCAAGTTGCGCGGATCGAGTAGGGAAGAAGCAGGCCGCGCATCACTGACTTACAGCTTTTGCCGGTAGCCAGTAAAAAGGCGATAGCCTTTCCACACCAATAACGCACTTCTGATCAGTCCGGCAACACCTCGCCTGCGCACTACGATCAATGCAGACAAGCCTGCAAGCAACAGAGGATGAGCGCGGAAAAAACGCACTATCGCAATCCCCCGATCGGCTGCAGCCAGCCTTCCTTCCCAAGTTGAAGCAATCTCGGTCAGTTGCCCCCGCTGCACATCGATTCTGGCCACCAACTCACCGCGGCGCAGTCTCAATGCGAGCATGCGGTCATTCATGATGATCCCCCAGCACTTCCCTGTCCTTTTGCAACTCGGCCAAACTGGCAGAGAACAATTTCGATCCGCTGCGTAATTTGCTTTGCAGCATGAGGATCAGCACGCCCCCGGTTATAAAAAAACCGACACTCAAGACAGCAAGTACCGTCAGGCGATGCTCATCCCAGAACAACACGACCAGAAAGAAAACCAGCAGCAGCACAGCCATGCATAAACTGAATACGGCAAACAATGCAAACAGAAGCAATTGCAGCAATCGCAAACGCTCCTCCTGCCACTCGTTCGACAACAGCTCAAGCCGTGTCGCCGCCACCTCGCTCAGGGTAGCCAGCAACCTCTTGATCGATCCCAGCAAACCGGGAGCCTCCGGCATTTCAACGTCCGCGCGAGATGAGCATCCCTACAACCAGACCAACACCAGCTGCGATTCCCACAGCTTTCCATGGATTCTCATGCACATATTCGTCGGTTGCTTTGGCCGCCTGCTTGGTTTTCTCGGCCATCGCATGTTCTGCGTCGATAAGCTTATCCTTGGCTACAGCGATATTTGCCTGGATACGCTCACGTGCTGCCGCCACCTTTTCACCTGCCTGCCCAGCGGTCGCTCGCAAAAGTTCCTCGGCATCAGTTACCACTGCACGCATGTCATGCATGAGTTTTTCGTTGCTGATGCCATTTCCTGCACTCACTGATCTCGCGCTCATGATTCTCTCCTTTTAAGAAAGATTACAAAGAGTTACAGCCGACACACCGCAGATCTGGATTCTGCGTCATCCTTGGTTCTTTTTAGTCCTATTAATCGGGTACGTCAACCGGTGTCACGTCGGATCGGGATACAGATGGCAACTCAAACTATGCGTATTCGAACATCGGCGAGCTTCGGGATAGATCATGCAGGCACTCATTGCCTGCGGGCAACGCGGTGCGAAATGGCAGCCCTGCGGTGGATTAGCGGATGAAGGCATATCTCCCTCAAGCCTGACGTACTTTCTGCCGCTGTCATCCATACGCGGCACGGCAGAAAGCAAAGCCTGCGTATAGGGATGTTTGGGGGAGCGAATGACCTCTTCTGTCGTACCGCGCTCGACGATGCGCCCCAGATACATCACACAAACTTCCTGGGCGAGATACTCCACCACGGCTAGATTATGCGTAATGAAAAGATAGCTCAGCCCCAACTCCTGTTGTAGTGATTTGAGCAGATTCAATATCTGCGCCTGCACCGATACATCCAGTGCGCTGGTAGGCTCGTCGCAGACCAACAGTTGGGGAGACACTGCCAAAGCGCGTGCTATGGCGATGCGCTGCCGTTGCCCGCCGGAAAACTCGTGCGGATAGCGCCATTTGCTGTCCCGGGACAGGCCGCACTTGTCCAGCAAGCCGTCGATATGCGCCTGCCGTTCGCTGCTACCGCCGCCAATGTTCAGCGCGCTCATGCCCTCCTCGAGTATCTCCGCCACCCGCATCTTTGGATCGAGCGAAGCATAGGGATCCTGAAACACCATCTGCATCGCAGCACGATATGCGCTCGAACCGATCAACTCGCGACCATCGAACCGGATGCTGCCTTGTGTAGGTGCGATAAGTTGCAGCAACGCTTTGCCCAACGTAGTCTTGCCGCATCCGGATTCCCCCACCAGCGCCAAAGTATGCTGTTGCGGTATTGTGAGTGATACGCCGTCAACCGCCTTCACCTGCCCGACCACGCGCTGCAAAATGCCTTTGCGGATGGGGAAATGAACTTGCAGTCCTTCAACCTGCAACAGGGGGCCAGGATGAGAATTAGGCACTGGGACGACTCCGGTCGCATGCCTATCCTCTCCGCCTTTCCGATCTTTCAGTGCCCTTTGCTCTATTCCATCCCTGCCGTACAGATGACACCTCACACCCTGCCCTTCGACCAAGGTCCAGCCAGGTGTCTGCTCTCGACACATGGACCAGGCCCGGTCACAACGCGCAGCGAAACGGCATCCCTGCTTGATGCTGCCCAAAGCCGGCACGTTGCCTGGAATGGCGTTTAAAGCTCGTCCGGCATGTGCCGCACTCGGCAAAGCAGCAAACAATTTCTGCGTATAGGGATGCAACGGCTGGGCGAACAACTGCGTGCGTGTAGCCTGCTCCACGATTTGCCCGGCATACATCACACCGACTCGATGCGCATTCTCAGCCACCACTCCGAGATCATGCGTGATGAGCAGCATCGCCATGCCCGTTCGAGATTGCGTTTCGCGCAGCAGTTGCAGCACCTGGGCCTGTATCGTCACATCCAGCGCAGTGGTAGGTTCGTCGGCGACAAGCAGTTGGGGACTTCCCGCCAGAGCCATTGCGATCATCACGCGCTGCTTCATGCCGCCCGAAAGCTGGAACGGATATTCATCCAGCCGTCGCGCCGCATCCGGAATGCCGACCTGATCGAGCAACTCGATACAGCGCTCTCGCGCTCCGGAACCCTTCAAATCCCGGTGCAGCGCTAACACCTCGGCGATCTGCTGGCCCACTGTCATCACCGGATTCAGGCTCAATCCCGGCTCCTGAAAGATCATCGCCATCTTGCCGCCGCGAAAATCGCGCATCGCGCGCTCAGGCAAGTCGAACAGCGCGGTGCCATCCATGTGTACGGCACCGCCCCCGTTCACCACGCCGTCCGGCAACAAGCGCATCAACGAGAGTGCTGTCATGGACTTGCCGCAACCGGACTCGCCCAGCAGGGCAAAGGTCTCCCCGGCAGCGATATCAAACGAAACATCATCAACGATATTGGCTCCCCCATGCAGACGCACGACGAGGTTCTCGACCCTGAGTTGCGTCATGGGTTGCCCTCCGTGCGGTTCAGTCTGGGATCGAACGCATCGCGCACGGCGTCGGCAAACAGGTTCGCTGCCAGCACCAGCACCAGCATGAAACCGAAAGCAGATGCCAATGCCCACCACACCACCGGTTCACGCCCCATCTCCAACCGCGCCGCATTGATCATGGTACCGAAGCTGATCATGGTGGGATCGACGCCGACACCAACATAGGACAGCACCGCCTCGGCCAGCACCAGTGCGGAGAAATCCAGTACCAGCGAGATCAGCACGATATGCATCACATTGGGCATGATGTGGCGCACCAGGATGCGCATCGAAGAAACACCAAACGATTGCGCTGCCTGGATGTATTCCATCTCGCGCAGTTTCAGCGTCTCGCCGCGCAACAGCCGGCATAGTCCGGTCCAGCTCGTCATACCCAGTATCAGGCACAGGAACACCAGCCTCAGGTCGGCACGCGAGGCAGTCGTTCCAAACCACTCCGGGTGTTGATCGATCGTCACCTGCATCATCAGCACTGCCGCCGCGATCAGCAGCACGCTGGGAATGGAGCTCAGCACGGTGTAGGTATACTGGATGACGTCATCCACCCAGCCGCGAAAATATCCGGCGGCGACCCCCAGGAATAAAGCCAGCGGCAGCGTCACCAGCGTAGTCACTGTGCCGATGATGAGCCCGGTGCGGATGCTCTTCAGCGAAAGATACAGTACATCCTGCCCGACCTTGTCTGTACCCAGCACATGATAGACGGCAGCGAGATTGGCGATCGCGCCGACGAGCGCAGCCACGACGAAGATGGAAACGAACACTGCACGTTGGCTGGTCCAACTCCTGGCCAGCAGCACCATCAATGCGCCAACCAGCGATCCTGAGAGCATTCCAAGCAATGCCCGTTTGGCCACGTCGGCATCACGCATTGAAATATCGGACAGGTGTGCACCCCCGTATTTCAGTCTCGGATATTCGCGCAGAATATTGCCCTGCTCATCCGTTACGCTCTCCTTTGCATACAGCGTCAAAGCGAAAGGCTCGGAATAGGTCTTCTCGGTATGCGTGCGCAGCGGTTCGACCAGCTTGTCGAACACGCTCAGCACTTCCGGCGAATACACCCTTTCGCCGCCGTTCGTTTGCGGCAATGCAACGCGAAAATGGAGCGTATCCAGCAGTCCGACCACCAGGAAGAACGACAGCACCACCAGCGACACCATCGCAATGCGGCTCCTGCCCACGCGCCGCCAGGGCAGCAGCAGATGTTCATGCCGCCGTATATACCAGGCGCTGGCGAAGCCGGCCGCGATCAGCAGGAACACCAGCCTGTCGCTCCACAAAAATACCGGCATGAAACTCATTGCAGCCTCACCCGCGGATCGACCATCGTGTAGGAGACATCGGTCAGGATCAGTCCCACGATGTACAGCACCGAACCGAGGAACACCATCGCGCGCACCACACTGAAGTCCTGCGAATTGATCGCGTCGATCGTGTAGCTGCCCAAGCCGGGGATGCCGAAGAACGACTCGGTCAACAGGCTGCCCATGAACAGCAGCGGAATGACCACCACCACGCCTGTCAGGATGGGGATCATCGCGTTCTTCAGTATATGCGTGAACAGCACGCGCAGTTCGGACACCCCCTTGGCACGGGCCGTGCGCACGTAGTCCTTGCCGATCTCCTCAAGGAAGATGGTCCGGTACCAGCGGCTGCTGGAGCCAACCCCGCCGGCCACACCGATGACGATGGGCAGCACCACGAACTTGAAACTGTCCAGCCCGCCGGCATAACCGGAGACCGGCACCAGGTGCCACAACTTGCTCACCAGGAACTGCCCGCCGATGATGTAGAACAGGCCGGAGATGGACATCAGGAACACGCACAGCGACACGCCCGCCGTATCCAGCGCGGTGGCCCGGAACAGCGTCATGATCAGAGCGAAGCTGACATACACGACCATCCCGATGAGGAAGGTCGGCAGCGCGATGGCCAGGCTGGGCCACATGCGCATGGAAATCTCGCGGCTGATATTGCGTCCATCGTCGGAATAGCCGAAATCGAACACGAACATGCTGACCGACTTGTGCCAGAAGATGGTGTCGGTCAACTTCCCGATACCGGGCGCGGAACCATTGACCATCAGGGGCTTGTCATAGCCATGCTGATGTTCCCATTTGGCGATGGCCTCCGGCGTCACGCGCTTGATGCCAAGCTGCATGCGCGCCATGTCGTCCGGCGTGTTCACCACGAAGAACAGTGCGAAGGTGAGCAGGTTCACCCCGATCAGGATGGGCACTGCGTACAGGATGCGGCGGACGAGGTAGGCAATCATGGCTGGGCGCTATTGTACGGGAAACGGCAGATTGCCAAACACCGGGACGAGGCAGAGAATGGCAGCTCTTCAGCGGCAGGACCGGTGCCGTTGTCCCTGTTCTGCCTGATGTCATTCAACACATTTCAGACAAGGAGAACATCATGAAAATCGGAATCCTCGGGTCGGGAGACGTCGCCAAGGCTTTGGCTGGCGGCTTCATCAAGCACGGCCACGACGTTGCATTGGGTACGCGCACTCCCGCGAAACTCGCTGACTGGGCGGCCAGGAATCCCAAAGCGAAACTCGCCAGTTTCGCCGATGCGGCCCGCTTCGGCGAACTGGCCGTGCTGGCGGTCAAAGGTTCGGCAGCGGCAGATGTGCTGCGCCTTGCCGGTGCGGCAAACCTTGCGGGCAAGCCCGTCATCGACGCCACCAACCCCATCGCAGACGCGCCGCCGGTCAATGGCGTGCTGAAGTTCTATACCAGCCTGGATGAATCGCAGATGGAACGCCTGCAAAAGGAATTCAGCGGCGCACATTTCGTCAAAGCGTTCAATTCCGTTGGCAATGCCTTCATGGTCGACCCGCAGTTCAAAGACGGCAAACCCACCATGTTCATCTGCGGTAACAACGAAGCAGCCAAGAAAACAGTGCGTGGCATCCTCGACCATTTCGGCTGGGACACGGCGGACATGGGCAGCATGGAAGCCGCCCGCGCCATCGAGCCGTTGTGTATGCTCTGGTGCATCCCCGGCTTCCTGCGCAACGAATGGTCACACGCATTCAAACTTCTGGCCTGAGCCTCGACAACGACAAGGAATATCACAATGCAAGTTGAAATATGGTCTGACGTCATCTGCCCCTGGTGCTACATCGGCAAGCGCCACTTTGAACAGGCACTCGCCGGATTCGTACATGGGGACAAGGTGAACGTGATCTGGCGCAGCTTCGAACTCGACCCCGATGCACCGCACCAGCGTGAAGGCACGCTGCAAGAATACCTGGCGAAGAAATACCGTGTCAGCCTGGAAGAAGCCGCGGCGATGAACGAGCGCGTCACCTCGGTCGCAAAAGAAGCCGGACTGGAATATCGTCTGGCCGCCGCAAGGCCCGGCAATACCTTCGACGCACACCGCCTGCTGCACTTCGCCGCTTCGCGTCAGCTGGGCGACCGCGCCACCGAGCGCATCATGCACGCATATTTTTCGGAATCCCTGCCCGTCGGGGATCGTGCGGCACTGGCGCATCTTGCACCGGAGTTCGGTATCGCAGAGACAGATGCCTTGGCATTGCTGGAAAGCAGCGAATATTCAGACAGGGTTCGGGCAGATGAAGCCCGTGCGGAAGAATTCGGCATCAAAGGTGTGCCGTTTTTCGTGATTGACGAGAAGATCGGCGTCTCGGGAGCGCAACCGGTGGATACCTTTACCAAAGTCCTGCAACAGGCGACTCAGGCTGCTTAGGCTTTACACTGTCGATCAATGGGCGTTATCCCGTTTCCGCAACGTGCGCCACATCCAAACGCCGAACAGCAGCAACAACAGACCACCCAGCCACATCGGCCACAGCACCGGCTGGTTCCATTCGCGCCGCATCCGGTCGCGAAGTCCGGCATCTACGCGCCAGTACTTGAGCTTGTTGAGCGCCATGATGTTGGATTTGACGTTGTGCAGCCACTGGTGCTGCAGCACATAGTTCTTGGGATGGTAGCCCCATAGCCAGGGCGAGTCGTGGCGCAGGATCTCGACCATCTTGTCGATGATCGCCTGCCGAGCCGGACCGTTGTCCATGTTCTTCATCTGGCCGAACAGGCGGTCAAATTCGGGGTTGCTGTAGTTGCTCGCATTCTCGCCGCCGAACTTTACCTTGCCTTCGGATCCATGCAGCAGGAAGAAGAAATTCTCCGGGTCGGGATAGTCGGCGTTCCAGCCGTAGTAGAACATCTGTGCATCGCCGTGGCGTATCTTGTCCTGAAAGCGGTTGTAGTCCGTGCTGCGCACGTCGAGCTGGATGCCAAGCTTGTCGAATTGCTTGCGTATCCAGTCCAGACGCGACTTGTCGCCGACCACCAGCAGCGGTGGTGTCGAGGTGGATCACCAGCGGCTGGTGGGTTTGTGCATCCACCCCGCCGGGATAGCCCGCTTCGGCCAGAAGATGCTGCGCTTCCGAAACAGGCTTGCGTTTGGGGGCGCCGTCCACCCAGTCGTAAACATATGGGTTGATGCCGGCTTTGCCGTCACGGTAACCGAAGATACCAGGTGGCAACGGCGACTGCGCCGGAATGCCACGGCCGTTGGCGAAGATGGAAACGAACTCCTCGAAGTCCACCACGATGGAAATCGCCTGGCGTAGCTTGCGCGCTCGTTCCCCGCTGCCGCCCACCACTGGATCGAGCCAGTTGAAGCCAGTGTAGAACGTCGAGGTCGCGACCGATGTTGAAAGAGTGATGCCTTTATCTTTCATTGCATCGCTGACATTGGTTTCGCCGCTGACGCTGATCCGCACCGCCTGGTCGAAACTGTCCGAGCTGATGCCGGAAGCATCGTAATAGCCCTGCAGGAATTTGTTCCAGTAGGGGATGGTTTCCTTTTCCAGCGAGAACACGATCTTGTCGATCAACGGCAACCGCTTGCCTGCGTCTGCCAGCAGGCCAGCCTGGGCATCGCCCGGTTCGCCCTCCACCGGATAGGTCTCGCTGTCGTAATACGGATTGCGCGTAAGCACCATGCGCCGGTTCGGATCGTTTTCCGACAGGTAATAAGGACCGCTGCCGACCGGCCACCAGTCCAGTGAAAAGTTGCGCTCCTTCATGCCCGGCAGTGCGTAGAAGCGTTCTGCTTCCTGCGGCATGGGCGCGAAGAACGGCATCGCCAGCCAATAAGCGAACTGCGGGTATTTGCCTTTGATGATGATGCGATAGGTCGTCGCGTCCACCACTTGCACGCCCGGCAGCGAATACTGGTTCAGGTCGAGGTATGCATCCGGGTGCGCGGCCGCCGCTGCCTGCAGTTTTTGCGCATACTCCTTGAGGCCGACGATGTACTGGGTCATCACGCCGGCGATCGGCGTATGCAATAGCGGGTGCACGAGTCGTTTGATCTGGTACGCGTAATCCGCCGCCGTGACCACGCGCGTGCCGGTCTTCGGAAAATCGCCCATGGCATGGATATGCGCCATGTCGTCGACCGACAGCTTGTGGTTTTCCGGGGCGAAGGCCGGATGCGGCTGGTAGCGCATGCCGGGTTTGATGTGTATCTCGTACACGCTGTAGGCGATGCTGCCTGGCACAGCATCCTTGGGCAGGACATGGTGGTTCTTGTCCTGGTAAGTAATGGTTGGCATAGCACTTGCAGCCAGCGGCACCAGTTGATACGGCCGCTTCAGGTAGTGGTACTGCAGCGGCGGCGCATAAACGAGCGCCAGAAACTCATACTCGTTTTCGCTGTAGGCCTGTGCCGGGTCAAGATGCTTGGGCCGTTCGGTGAATGCGGTATAAAAAACGGATCTGCCGTCGTCCGAAGCCGGATAGGGATTGTTCCAGAGACCACCGTCGCATGCGGCAAGCAACAGACATAACAGGGCGGTAAGCAGGGATTTCATGGCGCAAGAGTTTAGCCGAAAGACAGCGCTTCGCGGTAAGATTGCTCCACTATCCAACGATAACTTCCGGAAACCACAATGAACCAAGAATGGCAGACATTCCTGACGACGCAAGGTGCGCAGATACATGACGGCGTGGTGCAGCATTTCGGCGACGCCCCGGCAGAACGCGTGGCCGCGCGCGACAACACCATGCTGTGCGACCTGTCGCAGTTCGGCACCATCCGGGTTCATGGCGAAGAAGCGCAAAATTTCCTGCAGAACCTGCTCAGCAGTGATGTGAACGCCGTCACGCCAGCAGCGGCACAATTCAGCAGCTTCAACACCGCGAAGGGACGCGTGCTGGCGACCTTCCTGATCTGGCGGGGAGGTAACGATCACTTCCTGCAATTGCCGCGCGAACTGGTGGCGCCCATCCAGAAGAAGCTCTCGATGTACGTGTTGCGAACAAAGGCAAAAGTCGAGAACGCTGGTGATGCCTTCGTTTCGCTGGGACTTTCCGGGCCGAACGCCAACGCATTGGTGAAAGAGCTGGTCGGTCCTCCCCCCGAAGTTGTAATGGCTGTGGCTTCAACCGCTCATTTCGATACACAGCAGTCTCATTTCACTGTCATCCGGTTGGGTGAGCAGCGCTTCCAGATCAATGTCGCACCCGGCCACGCAGCTGACTTGTGGAAGAAGCTGAGCGGTGCGGCACGCCCGGTCGGCTCGCCCTGCTGGGACTGGCTCAACATCCGTGCCGGCATCCCGGTCATCCTGCCGCAGACCCAGGAAGCATTCGTGCCGCAAATGACCAATCTCGACCTCATCGGCGCAGTGAATTTCAAGAAAGGCTGCTATCCCGGACAGGAGATCGTGGCGCGCATGCAGTATCTCGGCAAAAACAAGCGCCGCATGTACCTGGCGCATGTGTTCAGCGACGCGCTGCCGCAACCGGGCGATGAACTGTTCAGTACCGAAATGGAAGGCCAGGCTTGCGGCACAGTGGTCAATGCGCAAACCGCGCCGGGCGGAGGATACGATCTGCTGGCCGTGGTGCAGATCGCCAGCCACGATGCCTATCCGGTGCACCTCGGCGCCCTCACCGGTGCGCGTTTGCAGTTCGAACCGCTGCCTTACCCATTGCCGTGAACCTGCCTGCGCAACTGTTCGCAAACGACTGGTTGTGGCTGGCTAATTTCGTATTCGGTTTTTTGCTGTATCGCGCCGTGCGTGAGGCATCTTGGCGCAACTTGCTGGATAACAGCATCATGGTGCATGCACTGACAGGCCTGCTGTTTGGCGCCTTCGTTTTCTGGCAATTCAACGCCGGCATCCGCCCTGGCTTCAACTTCCACATCCTGGGATCGACATTGTTCCTGCTGATGTTCGGCTGGCAGGTCGCCACTGTCTCGATCACGCTGGTGATGCTCGCCACCTGGCTGCGTACAGACATGGCGCTTGTCACCCTCGGCATCAACGGCCTGCTTATGATCGCCATCCCCGTGCTGTTCAGCGATTGGCTGCTGCGCTTCAGCAAACGCCACCTGCCGAAGAACCTGTTCCTGTTCGTGTTATGGAACGGATTCTTCTGCAGCATGCTGTCCATCGTGCTGAACGTATTGGTGACCACACTGTTGCTGCTGCTGTTGAGCCGCTATAGCTGGGAGCAGATACAGCATTATTACCTCGTTGCCACCCCCATCCTCATGCTCACCGAGGGTTTCGTCACCGGCATGCTGATCACTGCCTTCACCGTGTTCCAGCCGCAGGCAGTGCTGAATTTCAGCGACGCAGAATATCTAGAGGGGAAGTAGTTTCAATTTCATCTTCTTGTGCGGCAATCCGGCATCCATGAATTCCTTGCCGTGCTCGACAAAATCGAAATTGCGATAGAACGGAATAGCGAAGGTCTGTGCGTCTACATCCACCTGTTTATAGCCGCGCGCACGCGCCTCGTCGAGCAGCGCTTCCATGATCGCCGTGCCTACCTTCTGCCTGCGCCATTGAGGCAACACCGCGATGCGTCCGATGTGCCCGTTCGGCTGGATGCGTCCGCACCCGATGGCGTCGCCATTCAGGCTCAATGCCAAGGCATGGCGGCACTCCTCGTCCTTGCCGTCCCATTCCAGCTCTGCCGGAACGTTCTGCTCACGCATGAACACCGCCTCGCGTATGGCACGCAGCAACGGTTCTCCGTCATGCCAGCAAACCAGGCTGACCGTGAAAGGTGTAGTCATAACTCGTCTCCCGGCTTCCCCCTTCATCCTTGCGGGGAAAAGCCTTGTTGTTATCAGGACTGCCTCATGCCGCGATTTCGACCTCAGTACCCGTCTTCACCAACTCGAACAGCTCAACCATATCTGCATTTCGCATGCGTATGCAACCGTGGGAACCGGGTTTGCCCAGCGCGGTGCCATCCGGTGTGCCATGGATGTAGATATAGCGGCGCATGGTATCGCATGACCCACTGCGGTTGTAACCGCTTTCGCAACCGGACAGCCACAGGATACGCGTCAGTATCCAGTCGCGTCCGGGCTGTTGCCGCCCCAGTTCCGGCGTATATATCTCCCCCGTCGGCCGCCGCTTCACGAATACCGTGTTCTCCGGCTGTCCCGCACCGATCCTGGCACGAATGACGTGCTTGCCGCGCGGAGTGCAGAAACTGCCGTTCTCCTCGCCCACCCCGTTCGCACCTGTTGAAACCCTATAGCGACGCAACGGCTTGCCGTCGTCATCGAACAGCTCCAAAGTCTGCTCCGGAATGTGGATGGCGATCTTCATTGTGCCTTCTGCTGCGCCCGCCGCATGGCAAAAAAATCGCTCAGCACCTTGCCGCATTCCTCTGCCAGAACCCCGCCGTGGATGCGCGCATGATGGTTCAGGCGCGTTTCGTTGAACAGGTTGAACACACTGCCTGCCGCACCCGTTTTCGGATCCTGTGCGCCGAACACCACGCGGGCGATGCGGGCATGGAACATCGCACCGACGCACATCACACAGGGCTCGAGCGTAACGAATAATTCACAATCTACCAGACGATAATTACCGATATGTTGCGCCGCATCGCGAAGCGCCGCGATCTCCGCATGTGCGGAAGGGTCATGCCTGGAAATGGGCGCATTGCAGCCGTGTCCGATGATCAGGCCGTCCCTCACCACCACTGCGCCGACAGGGACTTCGCCTGCCTGCGCCGCCTGGCGGGCCAGATCTAGCGCTGCCCGCATGAAGACTGCATCCGCTTCGCTTGTTGGCATGTCAGGCTGGGATGGCATCTGGTTCGATGGATTCATGACCCGCATTGTACGGGCAAAAAATGGATTGCCAAACGATATGGCTGAGCACAGAATCCCCACGCCCAGTCACGGTACTTCCTCATGCGATCACCCATGGCCAGCACCATAAACCAATCGCAGATCACGCATGGCCGCGCGCAAACACGCGGAGAAGAGATCGCCAACAGCATCAGCCATGGAGCGGGATTGATCGCATCCATCGTGGCGGCGCCGTTCATCGTCCTGCATGCAGTAGAAAGCAGACAAGCCGGATACATCGTTGGCGTGAGCATCTTCGCCGCCACCATGATCGTGCTTTATCTGTCCTCCACCCTCTACCACTCGTTCCCTCCCGGCAGGCTCAAGCACATCTTTCGCATCATCGACCATTCCGCTGTCTATCTGCTCATCGCAGGCACCTACACACCGTTCACACTGGGCGTGCTGTACGGTGCATGGGGCTGGACACTGCTGGCATTGATCTGGGGATTCGCGCTGACCGGGGTGGCATTGAAGATGCTGCGGCGCATGACCCACCCCATCATCTCCACGATCCTTTACCTGCTGATGGGTTGGCTCATCATCATCGCTGCAGATCCGCTATTTACAAGGCTGCCCCTCTCCGGCATTTCCTGGCTGGTCGCCGGCGGTCTGGCTTACACGGCAGGCACGATTTTCTTCGTCGCCGATTCACGCCTGCGCTTTGCCCACTTCATCTGGCACTTGTTCGTGATCACGGGCACCACCTGCCATTATTTCGCAGCGTACTGGTACGCGGCCTGAACAAGCTCCAACTTGCTCTTGCCTAACTGCCCGATTTTGACAACAATGGCGGCCAGTAACCGGAGCCATAGATGCCAAAACAAGCTGTAGCCGATTTCACCCTGCCCGCCACTGGCGGTGCTGAATTCACGCTCCACCCCATCCGCAGCAAATCCTTGGTGATCTATTTCTATCCCAAGGACAATACGCCGGGCTGCACCACCGAAGCGCAACAATTTCGCGACCTGTATGCGGAATTCCGGACAGCGGGTAGCGAGATCGTCGGCATCTCGCGCGACAGCATCAGGTCGCATGAGAATTTCAAAACCAAATTCACCTTGCCGTTTGCGCTGCTCGCAGATGAAGATGAAGCGGCATGCAACCTGTTCGGGGTGATGAAGCAGAAAATGATGTACGGCAAACAGGTGCGCGGCATCGAACGCAGCACCTTCGTGCTTGACTCGAAAGGCATCATCCGCAAGGAATGGCGCGGTCTCAAGGCGGACGGCCACGCTCAGGAAGTACTCGACTTTGTTCAAACTATGTAAAGGACGACATGAACGCACGTAAAGCAACGACGGACAAAGACACCAAACTATTCGTGCTGGACACCAACGTGCTGATGCATGACCCGACCAGCCTGTTCCGTTTCGAGGAACACGACGTCTATTTGCCAATGTTCGTGCTGGAGGAGCTGGACAACAACAAAAAGGGCATGACCGAAGTTGCCCGCAATGCCCGTCAGGCCAGCCGCTTCGTCGACAATCTGATCAGCGAAAGCGAAGCCCAGATCGAGGAAGGCGTGCCGCTGAGTGCCCTGGGTAACAAGAACTCGACCGGCAGGCTGTTCCTGCAGACCGAGTTCATCACCAGCCATCTGCCGGAAAATCTGGCCAGCGGCAAAGCCGACAATGCCATCCTCGGGGTGGTCGCCTATCTGCATAAGACGTTCCCGAAACGCCAGGTCGCGCTGGTCAGTAAAGACATCAACATGCGCATCAAGGCGCGCGCGCTTGGCCTGTCGGCACAGGATTACTTCAACGACAAGGTGCTGGAAGACACCGACTTGCTCTACACCGGCGTGCGCGAATTACATCCGGATTTCTGGGAGAAGAACGGCAAGGATATGGTATCCGGCACCCAGGGTGCCCACACCTTCTACAACATCAAAGGCCCCGATTGCCGCGACCTGCTGGTGAACGAGTTCGTGTATCAGGACGATGCGAACAATCCTTTCTTTGCCGTGGTCGCGGCACAGGAGGACAACAGCGCAACGCTGCGCACACTCACCGACTATACCCACAGCAAGAATGCCATCTGGGGCATCACCGCGCGCAACCGCGAGCAGAACTTCGTGCTCAACCTGCTGATGAATCCCGAGATCGATTTCGTCACGCTGCTGGGCCAGGCCGGTACCGGCAAGACCCTGCTCACGCTGGCTGCCGGCTTGATGCAGACGCTGGAGCACAAGCTCTATTCCGAGATCATCATGACGCGCGTCACCGTATCGGTAGGCGAAGACATCGGCTTCCTGCCGGGAACCGAAGAAGAAAAGATGTCGCCATGGATGGGAGCGCTGGACGACAACCTCGACGTGCTGAACAAGTCCGACGAAGAAGGCGGCGAATGGGGACGCGCCGCGACGCGCGACCTGATCCGCTCACGCATCAAGATCAAGTCGCTCAACTTCATGCGTGGCCGCACCTTCCTCAACAAGTACCTGATCATCGACGAGGCGCAGAACCTGACGCCCAAGCAGATGAAGACACTGATCACCCGTGCCGGCCCCGGTACCAAGGTGGTATGCATGGGCAACATCGCACAGATCGATACGCCCTACCTCACCGAAGGCAGCTCCGGCCTGACTTACGTGGTGGATCGATTCAAGGGCTGGGCGCATAGCGGCCACGTCACGCTGCAACGCGGCGAGCGTTCGCGTCTGGCGGATCACGCGGGCGAAGTGCTGTGAAACTGATCGGTTCGACCACCAGCCCCTACGTGCGCAAGGCGCGCCTGGTGCTGCTGGAGAAGAACATCCCGCACACGTTCGTGATCGACCCGCCCAGCGAGCCAAACAGCCAGGTCACACGGTTCAATCCACTGGGACGCATCCCCGCATTGATCCTCGACGACGGCAGCTGCATATTCGATTCCACCGTGATTGCCGAATATGCCGACACACTCAACGACACCCCCATCCTGATCCCGCGCGGCGATGCATTGGCGCGGATGCGCGTCCGGCGCGGCGAGGCACTGGCGGACGGCATCATGGATTCCGCCATCGTCGTGCGCATGGAGCGCATCCGTCCGGCTGAGAAACAGGAACAGGGCAACATCGACCTGCACAACGGTGCCATCGCCCGTGCGCTGGAACATATCTCGGCCCAGCTCGGACAACGCGAATGGTGCGAAGGCAATGGCATCTCGCTGGCCGACCTTGCACTGGTGAGCGCACTGGCCTATCTCGACCTGCGCCAACCCGAACGCGACTGGCGTAGCGCACATCCGAACCTGGCAGCGTGGTTCGACCGGCTCCGCACGCGACCCAGCGTGCAAACCGCACTGGCAGGCTGATCATGGACAACCACGAGAAAACCGAAGATGAATGGCGCGAAGAGCTGACCCCGGAGCAATACGAGGTCTGTCGCGAATGCGGAACCGAACCAGCCTTCACCGGCGAATACTGGGATTGTCATGACATCGGCGTCTACCGCTGCGTCTGCTGCGGTCAGCCGCTATTCGATTCGGAAACAAAATACGAATCTGGCACAGGCTGGCCAAGCTTTTGGCAGCCGATCAGCGAAGACGCGGTAGAATACCGGGAGGACGATCCGACCGGCATGGACCGCATCGAGGTTTGCTGTGCATCCTGCGATGCCCATCTCGGCCACGTATTTGAAGACGGCCCCGATCCGACCGGCCTGCGTTATTGCATCAATTCGGCGTCGCTTGCGCTGGATAGAAAATAATAATGAACATCGTAGCCCGCAGCAGGGCTTGAAACGAGTGAGTCTCCATGAAATTACTTTTTGACCTGTTCCCAGTCATACTGTTTTTTGTCACCTTCAAATTCGCCGGCGTATTCACAGCCACGGCTGCATCCATCCTGGCGACCTTTGCCCAGGTGGGCTGGGTCAAATACCGGCATGGCAAGGTCGATACCATGCTATGGGTCAGTCTTGGCATCATCACGGTTTTCGGCGGTGCAACACTGTTGCTGCACGACGAAACATTCATCAAGTGGAAGCCGACCGTCTTGTATTGGGTCTTCTCCAGCGCCCTCCTGCTCTCGCCACTCCTGTTCAAGAAAAACCTGATGCGCACCATGCTGCAGGACAAGCTGCCCCTGCCCGACTCTGCCTGGGCGAACCTCAATCTTGCCTGGGGCGCATTCTTTGCGGTACTTGGAGCGATAAACCTGTATGTCGCATTCAATTTTTCGACCAACATATGGGTCAATTTCAAACTGTTCGGCGTAACCGGGCTGATCTTCCTGTTCATCCTTGGGCAGGCAGCGATGCTGTCAAAATACGTCGAAGCGGACAAGAACAAAGATGAATAACCAGATATTCATCTTCAATAAATAAGTCCGGAACAAATTCATAAGGAACTTTCCATGCTTTACGCCATCTTTGGTCAGGATGTCCCCGATAGCCTGGAAAAACGCCTGGCGGCACGACCGGCACACCTTGCGCGCTTGCAGACTTTGCAGGATGAAGGCCGTCTGTTGCTGGCCGGCCCCTTCCCCGCTGTGGATGCTGCCGATCCCGGATTGGCAGGTTTCACCGGCAGCCTCATCGTCGCGGAATTCGCCTCGCTCGAAGCTGCCGAATCATGGGCAGTTGCCGACCCGTACAAGGCCGCCGGAGTCTATATGCATGTCGCGGTCAGGCCTTTCAAGAAGGTCTTCCCGGGCTAGGCATCAGGCATGCTATATTGCACCCTGGATAATTTTGAACACCATCCAAACTTCAACTCACAAAGGAAAGAAACATGCTGAAATTTTCCAGATTCGCCCTGTTGTCCGCATTGCTGGCTATCGCCGCAGTCGCGCAGGCTGCCGATGAAAAAGCCGCAGCAATAGTCAACGGAGTCTCCATCCCGCAAGCGCGCGTAGACATACGAATCAAGGTGGCTGCACAGCAAGGCCAACCGGACAGCCCGGAGTTTCGCAAGGTGATCCGCGACGACCTCATCAACCTTGAAGTCATTTCGCAGGCAGCCGTCAAGAATGGCCTGGACAAACAACCCGATGTAGCGCAGCAACTGGAACTGGCCAGACAATCCGTGCTGGCCGGCGCTTTCGTTCAGGACTATGCAAAGAGCCACCCCATTGGCGACGATGTGCTGCAGAAAGAATACGAAGCCCTGAAGGCGCGCGTTGGCAACAAGGAATACAAACTCTCGCATATCCTGGTCGGCACTGAAGACGAAGCCAAGAAGATCGCAGGCCAATTGAAGAAAGGCGCCAAATTCGCCAAGATCGCCAAGGCACAAAGCAAGGATCCCGGCTCCAAAAACAATGGCGGCGATCTGGGTTGGGCCGTTCCTTCCAACTTTGTGCAGCCGTTCGCTGAAGCAGTGGCCAAGCTGAAAAAAGGCGAGGTAAGCGCCCCGGTCCAGACCCAATACGGCTGGCACATCATCAAACTGGAAGACACTCGCGAACTGAAAGTGCCTACCTTCGAAGAAATGAAACCCAATCTGGAAAAGCGCCTGCAGCAACAGGCCATCCAGAAGGAGATCGAAGATATGCGCAGCAAGGCAAAGGTCGAATAAGCAATATCCCCGCTCCAGCAAAAAGGCGACCGGATGGTCGCCTTTTTTATATCACTTGATACACAAAACTCTTTCTACATCTGAACCGGCAGATCGCCAGATCCGTACGCTGCACTTTTCGGACTGAAACTGGGTCTGTCCGAATACCTGATGAGCTTCACGGCGCCTTGGCAACGTCCTGTTTTTGCCATCCTCCGCCCAACGCCTTGAACAGATCGGCAACCGCACTGCGCTGCGCGCGTTCTGCATCGAGACGGTTCAACTGGGCTTGCAGATAGTTGCGCTCCACATCCAGCAACTCCAGCCGGCTTGCGATACCCGCTTTGTAACGCAGCTCGGCCTGTTTGTAAGCCGACTCCAATGCCTCGCTGCGTGCGGTTTCGTAACTCAGCACCTGCCGCGCGGAATCCTGCGCGGCCAGGGCATTGCGCACATCGCCGAATGCGTTGGCGACCGCCTGTTTGTACTGGATCAGCGCCTGGTCACGGCGCGCTTCAGCCGCATCCACCAGGTAGCCCAGGCGGCCGGCATTGAAGATAGGCTGGGTGACATTGGCAGCGAACTGGAATATCCGCGCCGGTCCCGTGAACAGATCGGAGAATGCGACGCTTTCTCCGCCCACATATGATGTCAGGGAGATCGAAGGAAAATATTGGGCCCGCGCCACGCCGATGCGCGCATTCAGCGACACAAGACGCTGCTCGGCATCTTTCAGGTCGGGTCTGCGCAACAGCAGGTCGGAAGGCAGGCCGTCGGGCACCGTGGTCGCCGGCAGCAACGGGCTGCCCCGTTGCACGCTGGAAGACATCACGTCACGCGGCGAACGCCCCAACAGCAGGGTCAGTGCGGTTTCCTGTTTGTTGCGGGCCAGATCGAGCGAGCTGAGCTGCGATTGCACGGCAGCGACATCGGCTTCAGCCTGGTGCAGGTCGTATTCGGAGATCACTCCGACTTCGAGCTGCTTCCTGTTGAGTCCTATCCTTTCCTGCCGACTTGCCAGCAGGCGCTGCAATGCCACTTCCTGCGCGTCCAGCGAGACCAGGGAAAAATACTGCTGGGCCACTTGCGTGGTCAGCGTCAGGCGCACCGTATCCCTGGCCGATTCGGCTGACAGCAGATCTGCGCGCGCCGCCTCGCTGGCACGCCTGAGTTTGCCCCACAGATCCAGTTCATAGCTCGCGTCCAGCGATGCGTGCGACAGATTCTGGGTGCGCGGTAAAGTCGCCGGACGCGGGAAAGCACCGGCCAGCGTGTTCTCTGTTCGGCTCTGCAGCACATGGGCGCTGACCGTTGGATATTGATCCGCTCCCGTGATGCCCGCTTGCGCCTGCATCTCCAGCACCCGTGCTGCCGCAACCTGGATATCCGAATTGTGCGCCAGCGCTTCATCTTCCAGCTGGTCGAGAGTGGTGTCTGCATACAGATGCCACCATTGCTCGCTCGCACTGCTCGTTTTCACGGCAGCCTTTTCATCCTGGTCATTCTGCCCGGCTTGTTTGGCCGGCCAGCTTTCCGGCAGCACCATGTCCGGACGCTTGTAGTCCGGCCCGCTGGCACAGGCAGCCAACACACAGGCCGTCAAAAACACCCCGCTTCTTTTCATCGTTCGCACAGCCCTACTCATGTTTGCCTCCCTCATCCTCACGCTTGTCCTCTGCAAGATGGCCCGGATTACCCGGGAAGAGACGGCGGATGACGACAAAGAACACCGGCACGAAGAACACCGCCAATACGGTCGCGGAGATCATGCCGCCCATGACTCCGGTACCAATGGCATGGCGTCCGTTCGCCCCCGCTCCCGTAGAGATGACCAGCGGCATCACGCCCAGCACAAACGCGATGGAAGTCATCAGGATAGGCCGGAATCTCAGGCGGCTCGCTTCCAGCGTGGCCTCCAGCAGATCATGCCCTCTGCGCTGGAGATCGAGTGCGAACTGGATGATCAGGATCGCATTCTTCGCCGCAAGACCGATGATGACGATCAGGCCGACCTTGAAATAGACATCGTTGGTCAAGCCGCGCATATAAACGGCAGACAGTGCCCCCAGGATACCGATGGGCACAACGAGAATGACTGCAACCGGGATCGACCAGCTTTCATATAACGCCGCCAGGCACAGGAACACGGCCACGACCGACAGCCCGAAAAGGAAAGGCGCCTGATTGCCGGAAAGACGCTCTTCCCTGGATGTGCCGGACCATTCAAAACCAAAGCCTGGCGGCAACTTGGCGGCGATCTCCTCCATCGCCGCCATCGCTTCGCCACTGCTGCGACCAGGTGCAGCGCTGCCGGCGATCTTCATCGCAGGCAGGCCGTTATAGCGGTCCAGCTTCGGCAGATCCACGATCCAGCGCGCCTTGGCAAATTCGGACAGCGTCACCATCCCACCCTGCAGATTCCTTACCGGGATCTGCAAAATCTCCTGCGGCGTCGAACGTGTGCGCGCTTCGGCCTGCATCTGCACGCGCAATATGCGCCCCTGACGCACGAAGTCGTTGATGTAGGCCACACCCAGCACAGACTGCAAGGTATCGTTCAGATTGGCGATGTCTATGCCTAACGCGCGCGCCTTCAAACGATCGATATCGATCAGCAGTTGCGGCCCCGGCTCCTGCCCTTCCGGCCGCACACCCACCAGTACCGGGCTCTTGCTGGCCATACCCAGCGCCATATTGCGCGCTTCGAGCAATTTGGCACGCCCCTGGCCGGAGCGGTCCTGCAAGCGGAAATCGAACCCGCCTACGGCTGCCAGCTCGGGTATCGGCGGCACGTTGACGGCAAAGATGAATGCCTGCTTGATGCGGAACAGCATCATGTTGGCGCGTTTCACAAGCGCCGGTGCAGAACTGTTCGGATTGGGCCGTTTATCCCAGTCCTTGAGCCGGACGAAAGCGAGTGCGGCATTCTGCCCACGCCCGAAGAAAGAGAAACCAAGCACGCCGATGACATGTTCCACCTCCGGCTGCTTGAGATAGAACTGCTCCACCTGCTTGAGCACTTCCTGCGAGCGCTCCCGCGTGGCACCCGGCGGCAGCTGGATCATGTTGATGAAATAGCCCTGATCCTCTTCCGGCAGGAAACTGCTCGGCAGATGCATGAACAACCATCCCAGCCCCCCAAGCAGAGCCGCGTAGAGCAACATATAGCGACCGGTGCGCTTCAATACACCATCCACGCCGGATCTGTAGCGTTGAGACGTCCTGGCGAAGAAACGATTGAACCAGCCAAGAAAGCCTTTCGTCGGCACCATCTCATGCCCTGCATCGTTCTTCAGCAGTACCGCACATAACGCTGGCGTCAGGGTCAATGCCATGAGCACCGAGAACAGGATGGTCAGGATCAGGGTGACTGCGAACTGCCGATAGATCGCGCCGACGGAACCGCCGAAGAAAGTCATCGGAACAAACACGGCACACAACACCAGCGTGATCGCGATGATGGCGCCGAATATCTGCCCCATGGCCTTGCGCGTGGCATCGCGCGGCGAGAGCCCTTCCTCAGTCATGATGCGCTCGACGTTCTCCACCACCACGATGGCATCGTCAACCACGATACCGACCGCCAGCACCATGGCAAACAGCGTCAGGGTATTGATCGAATAGCCGACAGCATACAATCCCACCAGACCGCCGACCAGAGCCACCGGCACAACGATGGCGGGGATGAAGGTCGCACGCAGGTTACCCAGGAACAGGTAAATGACGATGAACACCAGTACCATTGCCTCCCCGAGCGTCTTCACCACTTCGTGGATCGAGATCTCGACGAACTTCGAGGTGTCGTAGGGAACCAGCCAATCTATCCCTTTGGGGAAATATTTGGCCAGTTCCGTCATCTTGTCCTTTACCGCCTTGGCGGTATCCAGCGCATTGGCCGAAGGAGACAGTCGGATCGCAATCGCCGAAGCCGGTTGCCCGTCGATGCGTGCCGCAATGGAATAGTCCTGCGCACCCAGTTCTACCCTGGCGACATCCTTGACGCGCACGGTGGAACCGTCAGGATTGGCGCGCACGATGATGTTGCCGAACTCTTCCGGCGTCGACAAGCGGCTCTTGGTGACGATTACCGCATTCAGCTGCTGGCGCGGTTCGGCAGGCAAGTCGCCGAGCTCACCTGTCGCCAACTGGGTATTCTGGGCACGCACCGCCGCGCTGACATCGCCCGGGGAAAGGTTGTATGCCTGCAGTCTTTCCGGCTTCAGCCACAGCCGCATGGAATATTCGGTACCGAACAATACCGCCTCGCCTACGCCAGGCACACGCTGGATATTCTCCAGTATGTTGGCTGCCATATAGCTGCCGAGTGCGACGTTGTCGCGGCTTTTGTCCGGCGAGATGAGTGCGATGAACATCAGGTAATTGCGCGCCGACTTTGCCACGGTGATGCCCGCCCGGCGCACTTCGTCCGGCAGGCGCGCTTCGGCGCGCTTGACGCGGTTCTGTGTTTCGACCGAAGCCACGTCGAGATCGGTGTCGGCCTCGAAAGTCAGCGTGATGGTGCCGCGTCCCTGCTCGGAAGACGAGTCCATATAGAGCAGGTGCTCGATACCGTTCAGCTCCTGCTCGACCAGTGCAACTGCAGTCTGCTCAACCACCTGCGCCGAAGCGCCGGGATAACTGAGCGTGATCGCCAATGCGGGAGGTGCCACCGACGGATACGATGCGACCGGCAGGTTGCGCAATGCCAAAATGCCGCTCAGCAGAATGATGAGGGCGATGACCCAGGCGAAAATGGGGCGGTCGATGAAGAATCTTGGAAGCATGTTGCCCCTCTATTTCTTTTCAGGAACTGCGGGAGCATCCGCCGGTGGATTTCCTTCCGGATTCCACTCGACTGCTTTCACCGGCGAACCGGGGCGAACCTTCTGCAAGCCATTGACGATCACCTGGTCGCCGGGCTTCAAACCTTCTTCGATGATGAAGTTTTCACCAGACATGTCGCCCGCCTTGACCGGTCGGACTGCGACTTTGTTTTCAGCATCCACCACCATCACGAACTGGCCTTGAGGATTCATTTGTACCGCGCGCTGCGGCACCAGAATGGTGTTGTCGACGCTACCCTCGGGAAAACGGATGCGCACGAACATGCCGGGCAGCAGTTCGTGTCCGGAATTCGGAAATTCCGCACGAATCGAAACGCTGCCCGTGCTGGCATCGACAGCAAGGTTGGAGAACAGCAGCTTGCCGGAATGCGGATAGACGCTGCCATCTTCCAGCATCAGCTCCACCTTCGCCGACTCGGCGGGCTTCATCTTGCCGGACTTGATCAGCTGCTGCAGCCGCTGCACCTCGGTTCCCGGCTGGGTGAAATTGGCATAGATGGGATCGATCTGCTCGATGGTAGCAAGCAAGGTGGCTTCACCGCGTCCGACCAGAGCCCCTTCGGTCACCTGCGCCCGCCCTATGCGCCCGGCGATAGGTGCGGGCACACTGGTGTTATCGAAATCGAGTTGTGCCCGCGACATGGCTGCTTCAGCCTGCTTGAGCTTGGCCTCGGCCAGGTCGAAATCCTGCTGGCTGACCGCCTTGGCTTCGAGCAACGGCTTGTAGCGCTCGACTGTCTGGCGTGCCACACTCAAGTCGGACTTGGCTGATTCGTACGCAGTACGGTAATTGCGCGCATCGATCCGGAACAAGGTAGCGCCCGCCTTCACGTCGCTGCCTTCGGTGAACAGCCGCTTTTCGACGATACCTTCGACCCGCGCGCGTACCTGTGCGCTCTTGTATGCCTCGAGGCGTCCAGGCAGATCCTGGGTCAGCACCACGGAACCCGCGGCAACCGTCACTACATCTACCTCCATCGGAGGAGGGGCATTGCCGGCGGCTGCCTGCCCGCCCCCCCCTTTTGAGTCGCAAGCGGAAAGTGCGAACATGGCCGCAAGGACGGTCATGGCAGTCAGGGAATTTGTTCTTTTTTTCATCGAAAATCTCCGGCCGGATTCTTAATTCTTAACAGATGACAGATTAGCATTATAGTTAGCAGGATAATAGTTAGCAGCATAACATTTTTTGATGATTCCGCCAGACGAGCATTGCCAGTAGGAGACACGGAAATGTGGTTTAGGTCCGAACATATTCCTTATCTGCAGTAGGTGTTTGCTCCCTTGTGCTTCGCCTTGTACATGGCGGTATCGGCATTGCTCAATATCGTTTCCATGTCCATGCCATCGTCCGGATAGATCGCGATGCCCAGACTGCCCGAGATGTTGACCGTATGGTTCTCAAGGACAAAAGGCGCTTTCAATGCCGCCAGTATCTTCTCGGCCAGAGCCGTCACATCTCTCTGCGTCACGACCTCCGAAACCAGGATCGCGAACTCGTCCCCGCCGAACCGGGACACCGTGTCGATCTCCCTGACCTGCGATTTCAGCCTGTCTGCGACAGCCATCAGCAGCAGGTCGCCGACCTGATGTCCCAGCGTGTCGTTCACCGGTTTGAACCGATCGAGGTCGATATACATGACCGCGAACTTCTTTGAGTACCGCTTAGCCAATGCCAATTGCTGGTTGAAACGATCGCGGAACAGCAAGCGGTTGGGAAGGCCGGTCAGGAAATCGTGCTGCGCATGATGTGCCACGGTCTCCTGTTCGACCCGGCTTTGCGTGATGTCGGAAAAGACGCCGACGCGGTTGACTACCTTGCCTTGCGCATCCTTCAGCGTATAGATGGAAAGCTTTTCCAGGTAGATTTCGCCATCCTTGCGCCGGTTCCATATCTCGCCTTCCCAATGGCCAACTTCGAGCAACGACTTCCACATGTCCGCATAGAATTCATGGCTCTGCTTGCCTGCGGACAAGAAACGCGGATTCCTGCCGATCGCATCTTCGCGTGTATATCCGGTCAGTGTGGTGAAGGCCGGGTTGATGTCCTGGATGTAGTTATCTTCATCCACGATGACGATGCCGTCGTTACTGACCTCCGACACCTTGGCATTCAAGGCGATCTGATGCATCGCCTTGCGTTGCGCCGTAGCCAGGATCGCCAGAGCCATGCCTGCGACTGCCAGCAACATCGCAAACAGCCAGAAATTGGCCATGCCGTAGCGGGTGAAATCATCCGAGAAATATCCTTTCTGCAGATAGGCGCCAGCCAGGACCTGGGACATGAACATCAGCTGGAGCAGCCCGGTGTTCCGCCTGCCGGTGCGCAGACCAGCCCAGATCAACAGCGGGAACAGCCAGGTAAGCCCAAGTTCTTCATTGAGCATGATACCCAGAGGTTGCCACCCCAGAAAGACACTTTGTCCGACTGCAAATGAAATCGCCCACAGGGCGCCCATCTCCCATGCCCCGCGAACCTTGAAGAAACTCGATTTTTTATTCACGAACACCAGGATGATCGGCGTGACAAATGCGATCCCCAGCACATCGGCTCGCCACCATTGCCACATCGCGTCCGGCACGATGTCCGGCGTGACCATGTCGGACGCCCATAGCGAGAGTGTGCCGAGGACGGCACTGGCAACTGGCGGGATCAGCGCACCGAGCAGGATAAGAATGAAAAGATCGCGCAGGCGGCACAATGCAAGATCGGCATTGCCGAAACGCCTGAGCAGGAAATACCCGATGTAGCTTTTCAGCGTGTTGCCAACCGAGAATCCGATGGCAAATATCACCGGGGCATCCACCATCACGGTGGTGAGGTAGGCACCAACGAACACGGCCGGGAGATAACGGAGACCGCCCAGCAGCAACGCTGCCAGTGCAATGCCTCCCGGAGGCCAGAATATTGTGGCACTGCTGCTCAGCGTGCCAAATACCAAACCGACCTTGGCGGCGGCAAGATAGGCAAGGGCCAAGCCTGCAGATTTAACGATGTATTGCACTTTATCCCTCTGGAATCAATGTGCCAGCCACATACATCCCCTCGCCGAAATGATTTTTTACCTGCTTGTATGCGGCTTATATATTCGGTTAGTTCGGATAAGTCAATTCGGCGATGAACACTATCTGGAAAAAGGTATTGCGGGTATAAATCGGAATGCATGCAACCATGTTTATTTCAAAAATTCGGGATATTTGTCTGGTGTGCCCGCTCTAAGCCTTCGCAATAGCCCAAACTTATTCGCATGGCATGTGAATATCGACTGCAAGGAGAAGTGAAAATGAAAAAACTGTTCATCTTGCTGACATTTGCTTTGCTGACTGGCTGTGCCGCATTACAGCATCAGGCGACTTACGAACAATCCGCCCCCACCAGGTTCCCCAAGACCTCGAATGTCTTGGTCTTTGAATACCGCAATGTCAATATCCGCGACATATACGACCTGCTGTACGGCGACTTCCTCATCATCGGCAAGTCCGAATTCACCGGGCCATATGAAGATCCCCGGGCGTCCATCGAGTTTGCCAAATCGATAGGTGCCGATGTGTTTATCTCCGCTTCGCAGTTCAAGGAGACACGGACCTCCTTTGTGCCCATGGTCACGCCGACGACTGACACTTCATACGTCACTGGCACCGCCGCGACCGGCCCTTTCTACGGTACCCTGAACAGCTACGGAACGAGAACGACGATGATCCCGGTATATATCGACCGCTATGCCCAAAGCGGTCTCTACCTGAAGAACGTGAATCATGTCTCCCCGCTGTGGGAAAAGAAACGCCAGGATTACAAGGAGACCGGTACCAATCCGCTGTCAGGAATCTGGTACAACGAACACTATGATCTGAAGCTGTACAGATCGGGCGCCCAGATGGTCGCTTTCTTTGACAGCACGCCGAGGGGCGGCAAGGCAAAGGAAACGGGACAGGTCGGTGACATCAAAATGATCTTCAACCCGGAGACCGGCGCGGGCATCTACATGATGGCGGACAGGACGCCGCAACCTGCAGAGATCAAACTGAACAAATTCGGAAATCTGCAGGTCGACGTCACATCGCTGAACGAATCCGTGTCATTTGCGCGCAGGTAGACCGAACCGGATCTGATGGCATAACGTCGTCCTGCCGTGAATTCGCCCAACAGTTCAGATATTCCGGCTCTTCTTGATCAGATCGTAGGCCACCTGGATTTCTTTGGCCTGCTCGGTCGCCATGGCAACCATGTCTTCCGGCATGCCCTGCCCGATCAGCTTGTCCGGATGATATTGGCTCATCAGCTTGCGATAGGCACGTTTGATCTCTGCGTCGGTGCTGTCCTTGCTCACACCCAACGCCTTGTAGGCATCGTCCAGAGCTGCCGCGTGATCGACTTGCTGTCCGGCGAAACGTCCCTGGTTCAGCACCATGTCCATCATCTGCCTGAATGACGCCTGGTCATAGCCGAGACGGGCTGCGATATCTATCAGCAACGCCTCTTCGGCCGGATGGAAATGTCCGTCCGCCAAGGCCATCACGATGAGATAGACCAGCAGCACATCCTTCAGATTCCTGGTATGGCCGCACACGGACATGAACCTTGCATAGGTCGGCGTGATATCGAACGCCGCATCGGCCCCCTGCTTGAATAATGCGATCGCACGCAGGCGATGCTCCGCGGACATGCCCAGCTTCTGCATGAATTGCTCGACATGGTCTATCTCGTCCTGCGAGACGTGCCCATCGGCCTTGGCCAGCTTGCCCATGGAGATGAACACCGTCTCCAGGAACACCGCCTGACGCAGTGCATTATGCAGCGGGTTCATCCCGCCGGTACCGTACGCCCGCATACGATCGAAGAACGAACCGATGAAGAAGCCTGACAACCCGCCCCAGAACCCGAACAGGAAGTAACCAACCACGATGCCGATAAGCTTGAACAAGATGACTCCAGAAGAAATTATGCGGAACTCAGCCGCCAAAAACGGCGCGCATTATACAGGCCAGATCGCTCTTTGCCCTCCCGGTCCGGTACAGGAAGACGCACAGATCCAAGCCAACTACATCTTCTGCTTGATGGCTAAAACAGCCTGGTTGCGCAGGGTGCGCAACAGCGACAGCTGGCGTTCGGAAAGTTTAAGGCCATTGGCCTGCTGCATGTCGGCATAGAAGAGGCCCAGCGTCTTCTTGTTGATGACGATGGGCAACAGGATGAAACTCTGGGCATCGCTCAATTCCCGGTACCAGCGGGGAATCTTGTTTGCCATGCTCTCTGCCCGCAGATCCTCGATCACGATATCGACGCCCTTGTCGGCGGCAAGATGGAATACGTCAGGCTCGAACGTCAAATTGAAACGAAAACGCGGGATCATGCCATCGACCCCCTCCCCAAGCCCCATGCGTGCCACCATGGCATTCTGCTTGTTGTCCCGGATGCAAATCACGGCCCGCTTGAAACCAAGCCCGCGATAAATCGTTTCCAGCACCATCAATAACAAATCGTTGAGATTGAAATCTTCCACCAGCGAATTGGTCACATCCTGGATGCCCGCACCCATGACGGTCTCGGGGTCCGGCCTGATCGATGCATCTTCCTGCGTATTGGAATCCAGTGCCGATTCGATGCCATGTACGCCGTTCATTCCTTCCGCCGGTTCGCAGCTCGCGGCGGGCTGCTGCTCAACGGGAAGCCCGCTCCATTGACGCACCTTTTTCACCAGCGGGCTGCGCGAAGTATTGATCTCGAGGGTCATCGCCCGGCGCGACAGTTCCTTCATGCCGCTTTCCAGCGCTTCATTCAGCTTTCGTTCAGAGACTTCGACTGCATCCTGGTAGCGCAGGCGTAGCCGGTTCAGGGCCTGGGATTTCTCTTGGGGGGCATTTGCTGCGATCTCGCATAATTCGTTCGCCATGCTGACCGTGGCTTTCATGTGTTCGGCCTCAGTCTTGGGCCTCTTCACCGGTTCGCCCAGCGGTAGTTTTTCCATACCGTCCAGCAACCTCTTCGGGAAGCTCCAACTCTTGGCGACCCCTATCCCGATCTGGTTATAGGTCAGCCCCAGCACCTTGATCGCGGCCTGGTCCTCGTTCTGCCCCTGCTCGACGAGTTTGGCGATCTCCTGGCTTTCCTCGAAGAAATAGTAGGTCACCAGCATCCTTCCGAGATTCTGGAACATCGCGCAGATCATCAACTCCTCAGAGTCGCGGATGTTGCGCCCCACGGCCAGTTGCGTCGCCACCACGCCCGAGAAGAACGCAGCGACCACCTCATCCTTGAGCTGATGGGCCAACGATTTGTTCTGCATGAATTCGAGCATGATCAGCGACATCGCGATGTTGCGTACCGTTTCGAAACCCATGATCACGACTGCTTTCGAGATCGTGCTGATGTTGCCGCCAAATTGGCCATACGAGACCGTATTGACCAGTCGCAGCAGCTTGTTGGTCAGCGCAAAGTCTTGCAGGATCACGCGAGCCAGTTTGTTCGCACTGTCCGATTCCGAAGCGACGATCTGATTGATCTCCGTGATGATGCTGGACAGTGCCGGAAAATCGCTCTTGCTGCGCATGCGCCGCAACAGGAAATCCAGCGTGCTGTGTGCATCGTTCGCCACGGCATCGCCGATCCCCCCCAGATATTCCTTAAGCGCGGAACGCATGGCCGCCGCATCCGGGTAGCGTTCTTCCTTGCGCTTCCCGACGGACTTCAGAATGATCGCTTCCAGTTTCTCATCCAGTTCCGGATTGTGAATCGAAGGTGCCGCCACAGGTTCATGCGCGACCCGGTTCATGATCTGGAACACGTTGTCGCCATCGAATGCCGGGATACCGGCGACCATCTCGTACAGCACCATGCCCAGCGAATATAGGTCGGAGCTTGCATTCATCGCCTCATTGGAGATGCATTCCGGGGACATGTATCGCGGTGAACCGATCACCTCCTCGCGATTCTCGACCTGCTCCTGCATCAGCCTGGCAATACCGAAATCCATCAGCATCGGCTGGCCGCGGTGACCGATCATGATATTGCCGGGTTTTATATCGAGGTGCATCACACCCTGCTGGTGCGCATATTCGAGGGAATCCAGCAAAAAGCAGGCGATCTCTGCGGACTTGACCGAAGGGAGCGCTCCCTGTTGCAGCATCTTCTCCAGCGTGCCGCCTTCGACATAGGCACAGACCAGATAGGGCTGCCCTTCGTACTCGCCGGCATCGTACAAAGGCACGATGTTGGCATGCTGCAATTTGCTGACGATACGCGCCTCGCGCAACAACCTTTCAGTTTGAGTCGCTCCGGGACGCAGCGTCTTGATGGCGACCTGGCGTTCCAATTGAGGATCCTGGGCGAGATAGACCGCGCCCTGCGCTCCCCTGCCAAGTTCGCGAACGATATTGAAACGACCTATTCTTTTTGCTGCCATAAAATGTACATATCGGCCATGAGGCTCACCCCTTATGGGCATCATGATAACAGCACGACCGTTTGAATCTCCACCGGTCAGAACAATCCGGGCTACATGCAACCGCGCCCCGCTTCGGCATTCGATGAACTGCCTGAATTGGCATACAGTTTTCACGCTCCGGACAGAATCAGCTCTGGCGGCGCCCGATCATGCGATAGAAAACTGTCTCTCCCTTGCCCTTGCAGCCAGAGCTGCAGGCTGTGCATAGCGGAAATTGCTACCCGGCAGCCACCGATCCACCAACAAAAAACGGCCTTGCGGCCGTCTCTTGCTGTCCCGGTGGGAGCTTCAAGTCATACAGGTTCCCTGCATCCGGACGTGGGCCGCTCCATCTCCATCCTTTATTGCAGCGTTGCCTCTTCGATGAGTACTTTGTAGGCATAGCCAGCGCCGAAGTCCTTGTTGGTGTGAACGACGCCTTTTGCTGTCACGATCTCCCCGAGTTTGGTCTGGTCTGAAGTCGTCACGAGGATATCGTTCGTATAGTCCGTCGCCGAGCCGGAACCATCACGCAGATGCACCCAGTTCCTGCCCATGATATCCGGATTGTATTTGACGACCCGGCCGCGAATTTGCACCGTCTTGTCCTTGAGTTCTGCTCCCTTGCTCATGACCTCCCCGACAGTATAGGCGTTCGAGCCAGTAGCCTTGGGTACCGGTGCCTCGTTGATCGAATCCAGCTGCCTGGAGGGCAGTAACGGGTACGAAGAACCCATGACCCGCTCATTCGAGGTGTCCGGCTCGCCAGATTCCACAGATGCAGCCGATGCCGCAGGTGCGCTCGGCGACATGGCACCCGCGCTGCCCGCCAGATTACCGAACACGATCGTCGGGAAAGTCTTGTTCAGCGTCTTGCTCCTGAAATCTTTCATGACGATCGCATTCTCTATTGTGACTGTGGCACCTTTCTTGACTGGCGTCTTGTTGATCGCGGCCCAAATGTCGCCGTCCTGGGTCTTGAGACGCAGGTAGGTATAAGTTTCGACGTTCTTTATCTCAAGCACCTTGCCTTGCAAAACTCCGGTCACCGGCGGGTGGGTTGCGGGCATGTCTGCCGCCAGAGCGAATGCAGCAGTGAACATCATGTATATCGCTAACAAAACTTTCATGGTCTGGATGCTCCTTCGTTTTAGGTGCGCAAAGTGTAACAGGACGGTAGCGCGATACGGGCACAGTAGCTTCTTTCCACAAGTGGTTATTCCTGCTCCGACCATCCGCAACATATTGAATCCGTTTGCATAGAGGCGTATGCTTTATCGAGAGAAAGCAAAGGAAGGCGGGTAAAGCCATGGCAATCCCAGCATCTATTTCCAGCTCCACTTCCCTGTGGCAGCAAAGCCAGGTGCAACAGACGCGCCGTGCAGCAGATCAAGCCACTCAGGCAGCCCAATCGCTGCAAGCTCAAGCCAGGGATGCAAGAGCGGCGGCCGACCACGCAGAAGCAGACGCACGAGCGCTTGAGGGACAAGCCAACCAGGCACAAGCCGCTGCTGCCCAGATCAGTTTGAGTGCGCAATCGACAGCTTCATTCCTTACCTCACAGGCTTCATCGAGCGATGTCTATACCGTCTTGCCCAAGGCGGTTTCGCTCAACAATCAGCCTCCCACCCAGATACCGACCTCCCCGGCAAATCCATCAAGTACGGGACAGATAGTCGGAACAGTGATCAACACGATAGCCTGAGCTAGCGAATATAGTGCGAAAACAACCAGGGCGGTCGCAAGGCTGCCTTGGTGTTTCGCAGGGCAAAATAACCCTACCACGAGAATTGACACTGTCCGGTCAACTCAATACAGTTCATCACTCCTGCATCTGCTGCCCGGAGTGATCGAATGAGAAACCTCATATTGCTGCTGGTACTTGTTTCCGGCCTGCTGGCCGGATATCTGATTGGCGACTACCGGGGCAGGAATGCGCGCGAAGCGCTGAACAAGGCCATCGAAACCGGCAAGATGCTCGATGCCGAGCGCGAAGCCACCCTCGCCAGCCTCAAGAACGAACTGGACGGCATCAACGACAAACATCATCGTGAACTCGAAACGATGCGCAGGGAAAATGCATCCAGAATGGCCGCATGGCAGCATTACAGAAACGATCTGGATGGCACGATCAGACATTCGAGCGTGCAGCTCGCCGAATCTGACAGCAAACTGAAAGCACTCGTCGCCCAACACCAACATGCGTCTGCAGCGGACAAGACAAGACTCGCTGCCGAGATCGAACATCTGCGCAAAGGGCGGGAAGGCCTGCGCCGTGAGATCGACGCCAGCGCGTGCCTGCAAGAGCAGGTTCCACATGACGTATTCGAAGCACTGAATGAAACGGATGCGACGGGGAGACAACAGTGAAAGGGTTGCGCTTGAAGCTTGCACCGATTCTGCTGTCCGGCCTGTTCGTTACCGGATGCCAAACCGTGCCGGTCGTCCCCCATGCACTCAACTGCGATGTGAGCCCGGAACTGCTGGCAGGCAGATGCGCAACGCCCGGTCCGGTCACCAGCGACACCACCTATGCCGCACTGGTCGGCATCATGCAGGAGGATCGTCAAGCCTTGCGGGAATGCAGCAACGCGGCAGACGCATTGCGCGACGCCATCAAACGCTGCAATCAGGCCGCCCTCGAGTACAACCGAAAGATCGATGCAATCAACAAAACCGATTAGCACCCTGATCGCGGTCTGATCTATCGCACCTCACCCGCAACCGGTGCAGCAGACGGTTCCAGCGTAGCGCCTTCCCCCGCAGCGGAAACTGCAGGCTCATCGAAGGTCGTTGCGGCATCGGAAACAGGGATTGCCGCCTGCCGTTCGGCGGACTGCTTGGCGGCGGCTTGCTTCTTTTCCACGGCGACTTTGTTCAGGCTGATGATGGTCCTGGACATCATCGACTTGAACAGCCAGATGGCGACAAGACTCACCGCGACGATGGCCAGCAGACGTTTTATAGCACGCTCATTCATGCTGATCAGTCTAGCAGAACCCTGTACCCAATGAGTTGTTGCAAACAAACAACAGGGTGCAGCCCGCAAAAAAACAGAATTCTCTCCACCGCGTGTTCTTCATGCCACGCGCCACTGCTGATTCCTTTCCCCATCCACTTGAATTGACATAAAAGGATTTCACGCTAGCCAGCGTTTTCTTGACGCTTTCTTGACGAAGTAATTGCTAGGATTGCACAAAATAAAAGCAGTTTGCTGAGGAAGCAGCAGGCCGGATTTCACAGTCCAGGCTCGCAGATGCAGTGAGTGATTATCGATATATCAATGTACGAACTTTAGGGGAGTTGAAACATGGAAAAATACATCTTGTTGGCAGCACTGGTATTCGCTTCGACAAATGCATTGGCAGACCGGGCAGTGACCGGAACCAACGGAAATGGCGAGAAAAAGGGCGGCAGCGAAGCCGAGGCTTGTGCAGCCGCCAAGGAAGACGTGTTGTCGAAAAGAACCTACAACGAACAAGTGGCAAAGTACATGCCTTGCGAATGCAAGCAGAACGACAAGGGAAACTGGTCCTGCACCGTTGATGCAAGGCTGCAGAAGGTTCGCTAAATTAATCGGAGTATGCGCAAGAAAGGCGATCATCCGGTCGCCTTTTCTCTATGCAACTCGGCTCGCCTGAGTTCAGACACCGTTCTTCCAGCCTGTCAGCCACGCAATAGCTGCGTTGATGTGGCTTGCGAGTGCGCTACAGAATATTCTTTGTCCTGCGCAACAAAACACTGGGCGCATGATCACCGCCGGCAGACGCGGCGATCAAGGCGAAAGTTGTCCAAAGGAGCAGGAGTGCAATGATAAAGACCTTCATTATCCGCGCCAACAACGACCTGGACATCCGGCATGGAACGCTGTTCCTGATGCTTGCTGCCGTCGGCCTGCTTTCAGGTTTCACCGGCACTGCATACGGCAAGGAATATGACTGCGCAGGAAAGGGCGACAACGGCATGGTTGCTTCCCGCGAATTCCCCTCGCTCCATTTCGACGGTCGCCGCCTGAAGATCTCCGGTTCCGATATCTTTTCGACATACAGCTACGAAATCTGCGCGGAAAGCGCCACCCTCGTCACCTTTACTGCGCATCAGGAAGCATGCCGCACAGGGGCTGCAGAAATAAAATCCATGAATGGCTCGAATGGCACTTTCAACAGGGTCTCGGGAGCCTTGCAGCTGGATGCCGCGCAAGGCTTGCATGGGGAATACCAATGCCAGGAAGCCGCAAAAAAATGATGGGCCGGCGATCCCGCCCCTTCCGATTATCTTGCGGACATCAAGCGCGCATTCGTGCCGGAAACCATATGAAATCTTGCCAATCATTACTCTTCAGGTGATCGCGTGCCAGAATCGGAACGATACAAGCGCCTGATAGAAGATTCCGGCGACGGCTACTGGGTAGTCGACCTCAAAGGCAGACTGCTGGAAGTCAATCAGGTCTATGCCAGGATGGCCGGCTACTCCGCCGACGAGCTCGTGAACAGGCATGTCTCCGAACTCGATGCGCAGGATGACGAAGAAGCAGTGAAGGCACGCATGGAAAGACTGCTCGCCCAGGGCCACGACCGTTTTGAATCGCGGCATCGCCACAAGAAAGGACATTTGTTCGAGGTCGACGTGGCGATCAATTTCATACACGAATCGAACCGATTCCTCGTCTCGTTCCGGGACATCTCGGAACGGAACATGTATGAACAGGCGTTGCGCGAGAGCGAAGAAAAATACCGCAGATTGTTCGAGAACGCGGGCGATCTTGCTTACGGCACCGATCTCAATGGCGCATTTACCGCGGTCAGCGAGTCGCTGCTGACGGTAACCGGATATGGCCGCAACGAATTGATCAATGCCCCGATCAGCAAGATTCTGACGCCGGAAAATCTCGAACTGGCGCGCCGCATGACTGCCGCGAAACTCGCTGCCGAAAAACAGGTGACTCGCTACGAACTGGAGATCACCAGCAAGGACGGACGGCAAATACCGCTGGAACTCGTCACCACCCTCACCTACCGCAACGGGGTGCCGGTCGGCGTGCAGGGCATCGGTCGCGACATCAGCGAGCGCAAACGATTTGAAACTGATCTTCGTATTGCCGCGACCGCCTTCGAATCGCAGGAAAGCCTGATGATCACCGATGCCAATAGCGTGATCCTGCGTGTCAACAATGCATTCTGTAAATGCACCGGATATACGACAGAGGAAGTCGTGGGGAAAACGCCGCGCATATTCAAGTCCGGGCGCCATGACAAGGAGTTCTATCGCGCGATGTGGGACAGTATTAATCGCACCGGAAGCTGGAAGGGAGAGATCTGGGACCGGCGCAAGAATGGCGAGACCTATCCAAAATGGCTCACCATCTCGGCGGTCAGGGGAAACGACGGCTGCGTCACCCATTACGTCGGCTCGCACGTCGACATCACCGAGCGCAAGGCAGCGGAGGAACAGATCCGGCGCCTGGCATTCCACGACCCGCTCACCCACCTGCCCAACAGGCAACTGCTGCTGGACCGGCTGCAGCAATCGCTGATCTCCACTGCCCGCAACGGCAAGAAGGGCGCATTGCTGTTCATCGACCTGGACAACTTCAAGACCCTCAACGACACGCTGGGCCACGCCATGGGAGACATGCTGCTGCAACAGGCTGCCGAGCGGTTGACCAGTTGCATGCGCGAAGGCGACACCGTGGCACGGATCGGCGGCGACGAATTCGTGGTGATGCTGGAGGAGCTGAGCGGACAGGCCATCGAGGCGGCAGAACAGACCGAAGTGGTAGGCGAAAAGATACTTGCCGCCCTGAGCCAGCCGTATCACCTGGACAACCATACTTTCCGCAGCTCCGGCAGCATCGGCGCCACCCTCTTCAGCGGCGACCATCAGGAGGCCGAGGAACTCCTGAAACAGGCGGACATTGCCATGTATCAGGCCAAGAAAGCCGACCGCAACACACTGCGTTTCTTCGACCACAAGATGCAGGATGCCATCAATGCCCGGGCTGAACTCGAAGCAGAATTGCACAAGGCACTCGAACACCAGCAATTCGAGTTGCACTACCAGATCCAGGTAGACTGCGCGAGCCGCGCATTGGGAGCCGAGGCATTGATCCGCTGGAACCATCCCACGCGCGGTCTGGTAGCACCCGCACAATTCATTCCGCTGGCTGAAGAAACCGGACTGATCCTGCCCATAGGCCTTTGGGTGATCGAGACGGCCTGCGCCCAGCTCCATGCGTGGGCGCGCGATGAAAAGACACGACACCTTGTGCTGGCGGTGAACATCAGCGCCCGCCAATTCCATCAGTCCGATTTCGTTGCCCAAGTGCGCGCGGCGGTGCAGCGAAATGCCATCGACCCGAACCTGTTCAAGCTGGAACTGACCGAAAGCCTGCTACTGGATGACACGGAGAAAACCGTTGCCACCATGAACGCACTGAAGGCAACCGGTGTCCAGTTATCGCTGGACGATTTCGGCACCGGCTATTCATCCCTGCAATACCTCAAGATATTGCCGCTGAACCAGATCAAGATCGATCGCTCCTTTGTCAGGGACATCGCCACCGACCCCAACGATGCCGCCATCGTGCAGACCATCATCGCGATGGCCGGCACGTTAGGCCTGGACGTGATCGCGGAAGGGGTCGAGACCGAAGCGCAACTTGAGTTCCTTGATTTGCGCGGCTGCCATGCCTGCCAGGGTTACCTGTTTGGCAAACCGGTGTCGATCAGGGAATTCGAGTCATCGCTGGGCCAGAGTTCATCTGCCACAAGCTGACAGCCACTTATCCGCGCGGTAGATGCGGCTAGCCGCGACCCGGTATTGCCCATGTGCAGTCCTTATCTGAGTACAGGTAGGTGAATTACTCCTTCGCAGGTATACCTCGACGCAGCCGATTGGCGTATTATCAGGCCGGGTTCTTGTTTGCATTCCTGAACTTTCCGAACAGGAGCCAGTGGCGGCAGGACTATCACCATCAGTCAGAAAGTTCGACTACGGGAGGTCGCTATCATGAGCTTAGGATCATCATATGAAGAGCAAGACATGGATGAGCTTGAATTCAACATTGAGCTTAGCTGGCTGGCAGCACTTTCGTTTGTAATCGCCGATATATGCCTGTCCATGCCTTGGTCGTAGCTGGTTCGTTCCACACAGTCTTTAACAGAAAACTCCGCCCCCTCAAGGGCATTCATTAAAGGCGATCGCCAATCGCCTGGACTGCCCTCACCCGTACAAACCGCAAGCAATCAAACCAGGGAGACTTCAGGTTGAACGTAAGCCATACCGGCAGATGCCTGATTGCAGCTCTCGTCCTGCTTGCCTTGCCGTTTCATGGCGTGTACGCCGACGACTTCGATTCCTGGAACGAGTCCGGCTTCCAAAGCCACCCCGTCCGCAACAAACCAGGCTTCCATGCGGTAGAACGTCTGGGCATCACAGTTGGCGGAGACGTCATCTCCAAAGTCACCCGTGCGGATGGAACGTTCCGGGAGATCAGCGCTGGCGGACTGTATCAGGCAGGCTTGGGCGCGCTCTATCGGTGGGATGCCATTCCGTTCTCCGCCGAACTGACCATCAACTACCACGTCAACTCCGACTACAACGGCAACGACAATGCCTCGTTCCGGCGCAACCCGCTCGAAGCGCTGGTGTATTTCAACGGCATGGATCGTTTTCGCATCGGTGCAGGCATGCGCTATGTCTATGCGGCAAGGGCGATTTCCGTCCTCAACGGCGTGACGGAAAGGATCGCCTTTGCAAACGCAAGGGGCAGCATCGTCGAGATCGGCTACGAAGTGACGCCCTACGGATGGATCAACCTGCGCTACGTAAAAGAACACTACACGATCGCGGCCTACTCCACCACAGCCACCATTTCCGTCCCGCCAAACACCGCACCATACGACGGCTCGCACTACGGCTTTTTCATCAGCTACGAATACTGACCCATAGCGTGCGGTAACGCACAGACATCAAGACTCCGTTGACACCATCCAGCCAACTCCAATAGAGTTCGTAAACCATGTCGAATCTGTTAACAGCGATACAAGAGAAACAAAAGCAGGAAAACTACCGATCGGTGCGAAGGCTGCTGACCATATTGATCGGCTCGGTATTTTTCATCGAAATGGTTGTGATGGATATTCTGCTTTCGTTCACGCATATGTCCAAAATGGCAGATACCCTGGTGGATGCCACACTGCTTTCGCTGCTGCTGTTCCCCATCTTCTACTTCCTCATTTTTCGCCCCCTGACCAGGAACATCGCCGAGCGCGAAAAAACCGAGGCCGAATTGCGCATCGCCGCTGTCGCGTTCGAGATCAAGGACCCGACCATCATCACCGATGCCAGTGCAAACATCATCCGAGCCAACCAGAAGTTCCTGGAAAGGACCGGATATAACATTGATGAGATCGTCGGCAAGAATCCCCGCATCTTCAAATCCGGGCTGCACAACAAGAAATTCTATGAACGGATGTGGCACCAGCTATTGCAGGAAGGCGCCTGGAGCGGCGAGATCCGCATCGCAACCAAGGAGGGGCGCATCCTCCACCCATTCTGGCTGACCATAACCGCGGTCAAGAATGCGCAACAGGAAACCACCCATTACATCGGCATCTACAATTTCTGACAAAACAACCCGGCTTGTTAACCAAAATTTAACGCCTGTCTGGCAAGCACAAATTCCGCAGTCAACTTCATTGACACCCCCCGACCAACTCAAATAAAGTTCGTCCCACTTGCAGATCCCGCACACGCACATCGCACCGCAAGCACGGTGCGAGGCTCACGGCGGAATTCCCGGAACAGGAGGCTGGCGCAAGTCGACACCCGCACGAGCGGAAGGATGTCGACACCAACACATGTTCAAAAGGGAGAGCAATGCAGCGAATATTGTTGTCGAGCATTCTTGCACTGATAGCCGCAACAGCACAGGCAGACATTTTCAAGTGCAAGACACCTGAAGGCTTCGACTATTCGGAACAACCATGTCCGGCAGGCAACTCATCCGGCGCGGTTCGAACCATACAAGCCACCAGCCAACGACAATCAACAGATTCAGGCGACAGCAATGTCGATAACGTTCCCTTGCCCGTTCCCGCTACCCAGCGCAGCACCTATATCGCATACCAGCCCAAACCCAACCCAAAGGCTTTTGTGATTTACGACGATGGACGCGTGATGAACATCTCCGGCAATTCGCAGCAATTCGTCGATCAAAGACTGGCTGCATTGGATGCCGGATGCTCACCCTACTCGGTAAACGGCAATGTCGTGAGGTTGAAATGATGGAACCAACCTGCGCCCAATAGATATGGAAATAAAGAAGATCAATTCCGGCAAGCTGCGCGCCATCGGCTACGACACGAGAGCGCGCATCCTGCAGGTGCAACTCGACAACGGCGACACGCTGCAATACAGCGGCGTTGGTGAAGACATTTGGCGTCGGCTCAGCAGCTCCGGTGCGGCCTGGAGTTTTTATCGCGACAATATCGAAGAGGAATTCACCGTGAAGAAAGTTTCAGGCGGCACATCTGCGGGAAAAAATCCGCTGGATGATCTGTTTGGTCAAAAATAAAGCGTTGATGCCCATGAAACCAGCCAAGGATATTCCGGATAGTTACAAAAGCCCATCGCTCCGCCGCTGGCGAGTGATGGAAACTTTATCGCACAGGGGAGCGGTCAAGCGCCATGTCTATGGGCATGACATAACGAATGACACTGCCCGTGTATCCACCAGCATCAAAGAGTTCGATCGGGAATCCATGACTATCACCACTCACAGCGGCTCGATATACAAGTTATTGGGCGCGCCCGGCCACTCTCGCGGAGGTACGATCGCCTGGAAAGTTTGGTGCAGCAATAATGATATCCACGCAGAGAAGGACGTGACCAGGGAATATTTTGACATCGACAAGTTGTTCTCCAATGGATCGACCAACGACGTCATCCCCAAGTAGATTGCGCACTGATGGCATCAGCATCGACTCCGGTACAATCGCAGCCTGCACGTTTTTCCAATCTGATTATCCAACATGACCGATTACAACATTTGCATCGGCATGCCGACGGTGGAAGCACTCCATCTTGGCAAACCCGTCACCATCCAGCGCGAACAGAACCCTGCCGCAATCATTCGGGCCGACTATGCCCCTACTGCACGCAAGTGCCCGCCCTACTGCATCCAGCCGATGCAGCTGGCGCCGGGAGTGGAGACACTGGGCGAACTTGAAGTGCTGGACTGCCTGAAGCGCATACGCGAGGGCGAACGCAATCTCATGGTCGTCGATTCGCGCACGCCGGACTGGTATGCGAAAGGCACCATTCCCGGTGCAGCCAACATCCCTTATGCGCAGAACATGGCTGGAGAAGCCACCGACCTGCCCGGCCTGAAAAGGACGCTGATCGAATCGTTCGGCGTGAAGGAGACTGCCGGGGCTTACGACTTCAGCAACGCTTGCACGCTCGCCGTCTTTTGCAATGGCCCTTGGTGCGGGCAGACACCGAACTATATCCGCACCCTGCTTTCTTTGGGTTACCCGGCAAGCAAATTGAAATGGTATCGCGGCGGCATGCAGGACTGGTGCTCACTGGGACTCACGGTGATCTGACCTCCACATGCGGGAGCGGTCGATATCACAACACCTTTTCGCCAAAGACCGAAGAACGTCGGGTCAAGCCGACAAAGGCTCCCTGCCGTCTTTCAGGAAGTGATGTAGCGTTCCATCTGCTCGATGATGAAATCCTGGTCGGAAAGCCTTGCCTTGACCAGGTCTCCGATCGAGACGATACCCAGAATGTTCTTCTGGTCGTCCAGTACCGGCAAGTGGCGGAAGAACCTCTCAGTCATCAACGCCAGACATTGGGAAACCCCCATTGCCGTCGTCACATAGCGCACTTTCGTGGACATCACCTCTCTCACCAGGACTTCTTTCGGATTCAGGCATAGCGACGAGACCTTGTGCAGACAGTCGCGTTCGGTAAAGACGCCAATCAATTTGCCCTGCTCAACGACCATGACGGCGCCGATATCCCGTTCGCGCATCAGCACCAGCGCATAATGTACTGTGTCGTCGGGGGATACGGTGGTTAGAGGTTTGGTCTTTTCGGCAAGTATCTGTGCAATCGTTTTCATGATGCCCCCCAATCTTGTTCTGATTATTGGTTAGCCAACTCATCAGGCCGATCTTTATTGCCCGATGCAAATGCAAGGTTATTTCTACGCTTAAGCAGCATGTTTGTCGAGCAATTTGCAAGTCAAACAAAAGCCCATGAACTGTGTGTCGCAAAGACTCTGCATTGGCGATGCAGCATACCGGTGCCGAATAATTCGAATGCCGAACCGATTTCGCAACTGGAATAAAAAAGGGCCGCAACGCGGCCCTTTTCATTACTGCTGGCAACAAATCTGCTGCTGCGGATTAAACGCCCAGCTTGGTCTTGGTGTAGCTTTCGATCAGCTTGATAGTGGCTTCCGGCAGCGGCACGTAGTCAAGCTTGGCAGCCTGCTCTTGGCCGTTGTGCAGGAACCATTTTGCAAACTTGACCACCTTCGCATTGTCCTCTTTGGCAGAGTCAGTGCGCAGCAGGAAGTAGGTCGTGGCTGTCAGAGGCCAGCTTTCCGCACCCGGTGCATTGGTCATGATGGTGTAGAAGTCGCTGGCGTGAGCGAAGTCTGTCTTGGCCGATGCTGCCTGGAAGTGCTTGGGTGCTGGAGAAACGATCTTGCCTGCGCTGTTGACCATGCGTGTCCAGGTCAGGTGCGTCTGCATCGCGTAAGCGTATTCGTCATAGCCGATGGAACCCTTGACCTGAGCAACATAGGATGCAACGCCTTCGCTGCCCTTGCCGCCCATGCCTGCTGGCCATTGCACGGAAGTATTGGAACCCACTTTGTCCTTCCATTCCTGGCTGACCTTGGACAGGTAGTCGGTGAAGTAGAAAGTGGTACCGGAACCGTCAGCGCGATGCACAACGGTGATGTCCAGGTCAGGCAGGTGCAGTTTCGGATTCAGGGCTGTGATAGCCTTGTCGTTCCACTTGGTGATCTTGCCCATGTAGATGTCAGCCAGGACCTTGCCGTCCAGGATCATTTCGCCGGGCTTCACGCCAGGCACGTTCACGATCGGGGTGATGCCGATGATCACGACGGGGAATTGCACCAGATTGGCTTCCTTGAGCTGATCAGGTGTCAATGGCATGTCGCTGTCGCCGAAATTGACAGTCTTTTCCTTGATCATCTTGATGCCGCCACCGGAGCCGATGGACTGGTAGTTGATCGAATTGCCGGTCTTGTCCTTGTAGGTGTTAGCCCATTGCGACAGAACCGGGTAGATCGCCGTGCTGCCTGCGCCAGTTACGTCATCTGCCATTGCGCTTGCGCTGATAACCAGTGCGCATACGCCCAGTGCTTTGGAAAGTGCTTTCAAGTTCATTTTCATTCCGAGTTGTCCTTGTGTTGGAAGTGGAGGCGGCATTCTTGCATCGAATTGTTGCAGAAATATTTCATATAACTCCGCACACCAAATTAAGTTCGAATTTAACTCAGTCTTAACGCTCGATTGAGGCATGCCATAACAAATGGCCGCAAGTCCAGACAAGCCAGAAATAGACTGGTGTCCTAGCCAATACGAGACTTGCATGGTCGAGTATCTGCCCCAAAGGCATATGGACATTCGGCCGGTAAAGTCATATGTTGCTTTCAGGGCTGGCGGTTGATACAGGTTTTGTCCAGATATGTACCACACGGATTCCTCGACGCAACATGTCTGGCACGGCGTTTCATTTTAATAATCACTTCGGGAGTTATCATGAAACTGAAAGCAAAATCATCGGCAGTGGCACTGGCTCTGTTCGCCATGACCTCTTCGGCAATGGCAGAAGGCTTTTACGTAGCGGTTGACGGTGGCGCAATGGGTTACAGCAATTCGCATATCCTTTCAGCCTGGGGTATCGACTTCAACGCGGGTGGCGCCATCACCTTGGGCGGCGGTTACAACTTCAATAACTATTTCGGCTTGGAAGCCGGGTTCACCAACACCGGCGATTCGACCATCACCACTTACGGTTTTTACTCAAAAGAGACGTTGAAATCTTCCGCTGCACAATTGGCTGCTGTCGGGACCTTCCCTATCAACGATCGTTTCAGCATGTTCCTCAAAGCGGGAGTGGCGAATACCAGGATCGATTACACGTATTGGTCGTTCGGCACTACCGCTTCTGCCAGTGCATCGAAGTCCCACGCAATGATAGGCTTCGGCGGTCAATACAACTTCAACCGGCACTGGGGCCTGCGCGTCCAGTACCAGGACTATGGCAAGACCCAGGTGGGGCCGGTCATCGCCAACGGTGTGCCGCAAGCGGGAACCACTGGCGACATCGGCATGGCGTTGTTCTCGGTCGGCGGCGTGTACAACTTCTGACCTGAGCCCCTGCCGCAGGCAGATTCCGGTTACACCTCACTCTGCTGCGCAAATTTTAGAAGGCGACCATCCGGTCGCCTTTTTTCCGCCTCTGATTTCCCCCGATCCGCTGCCAACCATTGCAACAGCAATACCTATATGCCGAGTGGGTGAAAGTTAAATTAATGTAAAGAAATCGTCTCCGTTCACCATAGAGTTATGCCAGAATTTGGTCGGAGGAGTTGTATGCGACGTTTGGTGATGAAGCTGACCTCATCGTCATGTCAACAGCCTAATTAAAAAAACATGATCGCCCCGATACGTGTCAGAAAGATCGCAATGCTGGTTACCCTGTTGTCGCTGGTGGCCACAGGATTCTATTGGTGGCAATTATCCAAGGCAGGCGACCAGCTCCGATCCGAAACACTCGCCCAGGCAGAATTGCGTGCCCGGCAACTGAACGACTCAGTCGCCCAGCAGGTCGCGATACTGATCCGCTATGTCGATTTCGCCGCGCAAGAACTCGGCGAAACCTATATCGATGGCAAATTGAGCGAGTTCCGCAAGCAGGTGGACGAAGTTGAAGAACGTTTTCCGGAACAATCGCTGCTGCAGATCGCCGTGATCGATGCCCAAGGTTATCTCGCCTACTCCAACCTCGGCATGAAGGAACGGGTATACCTGGGTGACCGCGAACACTTCAAGGCACATTTGGGGAGCGATAAGACGCAGCTGTTTGTCAGCGCTCCCGTGTTGGGCAGGGTCTCCAGGCAATGGTCCATCCAGTTCACCAGGCCGCTCCTGCGCCACGGCCGGTTTGCAGGTGTCATCGTCCTCTCGCTGTCGCCTGAGTATCTGCACAAGACATTGCGCGAGTTGTCGTTGGGGCGAGAAGACTCGATAGCGATCTTCCGGCAAAGCGGGGAATACCTTGCGCGTAACGTGGACAACGAGATCGCGCTTGGCAAAGCGGTAGGGCCACGTCCGTTTCTCGGTCCCGATGCGCCATCTGGCGGGCTGTTCAAGTCCAAGGCCTATTTCGACAACGTGGTCCGCTTGTTCCAATGGCGCCGCCTCAGCGATGCCCCGGTCGTCGTTGTGCTGGGGCTGAGCGAAACAGCCTTGCTGAAGCCGGTCGATGCGATCATTCACAAGAACCGCTGGCAAGCCGGTATCGCAACGGCCCTGCTCTGGCTGTTGACGCTCGGAGCCATCCTGCTGTTGCAACGCCTGAGTTCGCAGCAGAAATTGATCGTGCGGCACGCACAGCGATTGCAGGCAACGAGTAACGACCTGCAAGAGAGCGAGAAGCGCTTGCGCACCATCTTCGAAACCGAGCCGGAATGCATCAAGGTCGTGGATCGCAATGGGGAACTGGTGGAAATGAATCAGGCAGGCCTGGCGATGCTGGAAGCAGCTACCCTGGAGGAAGCACGACAGAAAAAACTGATCGACTATGTCGCCCCGGAGGATCAGGCTGCTTTTTTAGCATTGCATCGCCGCGTGATGAATGGAGAAAGCGCTGTTCTGGAGTTCAAGATCACCGGGCTCAAGGGCACTTTGCATCACCTGGAAACCCATGCCACTCCGATGCCCGATGCGAATGGCAATATCTCGCTACTGCTCGGCATCACCCGCGATGTCACAGCCAGCATGCACGCCAAACAGCAGTTGCGCATCGCGGCCACTGCGTTCGAGTCGCAGGAAGGCATGCTGGTCACCGATGCCGTCGGGGCCATTCTGCGCGTGAACCAGGCCTTCACGCGGATCACTGGTTACACCGCTGATGAAGTCATCGGCAAGAATCCGCGCATCCTCAACTCGGGCCGGCACGATGCCTATTTCTACAAGGAGATGTGGGAAAGGATCAAACGTACCGGCGAGTGGGAGGGCGAAATATGGAATCGGCGCAAGAACGGAGATGTCTACCCTGAGCACCTTACCATCACCGCGGTCAAGGACGCCGGGGGGAACGTGGTGAATTATGTCGCGACCCTGATGGATATCACCGCAAGCAAGGCATCCGAAGAAGAGATCAGGAATCTGGCTTTCTTCGATCCGCTCACCCGGCTGCCCAACCGGCGGTTGCTGCAGGATCGCCTGCAACAGGCACTGGCTTCCTGCGGCCGGTCCGGCAAGAGTGGTGCGATACTTTTCATCGACCTGGATAATTTCAAGAATCTCAATGACACGCTCGGCCATGACATCGGCGATCTGCTGCTGGAAAAGGTCGCCATACGGCTGAGCAGTTGTGTGCGCGAAGGCGACACCGTTGCCCGCATCGGAGGCGACGAGTTCGTCGTGATGCTGGAAGACCTGAGCGACAACATCCTTGATGCAGCGGAACAGACCGAATCTGTCGGCAGCAAGATCCTCGCCTCCCTCAACGTGCCTTACCAGCTTGGCATACACACCTACGACAACAGCCCGAGCATCGGTGCGACCCTGTTCAACGACAACCATAATTCGATCGACGAACTGCTGAAACAGGCCGACATCGCCATGTATCAGGCAAAGAAGGCCGGGCGCAACACCATGCGCTTCTTCGATCCGCGCATGCAGCAATCGCTCAGCGCCCGCCTGGCACTCGAACTGGAATTGCGCAAGGCGATCGAAAAAGACCAGTTCCAGCTTTATTACCAGATCCAGGTCGATGAAACGCACCGCCCGCTGGGAGCCGAGGCACTGTTGCGCTGGATGCACCCCGAGCATGGCCTGATGGCGCCCGCAGAATTCATACCGATGGCGGAAGAAACAGGCTTGATCGTCCCCATCGGCTGGTGGGTGCTCGAAACCGCTTGCACCCAGCTCAAGGCATGGGAGAAGGATCCACTCACCCGCAACCTGGTCCTATCCATCAACGTGAGTGCCAAGCAATTCCACCAGCCCGATTTCGTGGATCAGGTACAGGCTGCCGTGGATCACTATGGCATCGACCCTGCCCTGCTGAAGCTGGAGCTCACTGAAAGCATCCTGCTGGAGAATGTCGACACCACGATCAAGCGGATGTCCGCATTGAAAAAGACCGGGGTCGGCTTTTCGCTGGACGACTTCGGTACCGGTTATTCTTCCCTGCAATACCTCAAACGTCTGCCGCTCGATCAGCTCAAGATAGATCAGTCGTTCATGCAGGAGATCACTTCCGACAGCAGCGACATGGCTATCGTGAGCACCATCATCGCCATGGCTCAAAGCATGCAGATGGGTGTCATCGCCGAAGGTGTAGAGACGGAAGAACAACGGCAGCTCCTCCTGCGAAAGGGCTGCAATCACTTTCAGGGATATCTGTTCAGCAAACCCGTTCCTGTAGAACAATTCGAGAAACTGCTGCATCGTGGCTGAATAAAAAGGCGACCATCGGTCGCCTTTTCCCGTTCGCCTCCAACTATCCCTACCCCACCCATTTCCGTGCGTTCTGGAACATGCGCAGCCATGCGCCGTTCTCCTGCCACTCGCGCGGATACCAGGAGTTCTGCACGGCACGGAACACGCGCTCCGGATGCGGCATCATGATGCTGAAGCGCCCGTCCGGGGTGGTGAGTCCGGTGATGCCGTGCGGCGAGCCATTGGGATTGAGCGGATAAGTCTCGGTCGCCTTGCCGTGGTGGTCGACATAGCGCAGTGTGACCAGTGCGGCTTTCTGTTTTTTGACGCTGCCGAAATCGGCATAGCCTTCGCCATGCGCGACGACGATGGGCATGCGGCTGCCGGCCATGCCGTCGAACAGGATGGAAGGCGACTGCTGCACTTCCACCATGACGAAGCGCGCCTCGAACTGTTCCGACTGGTTGCGCGCAAAATGCGCCCAGTTCTCGGCGCCGGGGATGATCTCGTGCAGGTTGCTCATCATCTGGCAGCCGTTGCACACGCCCAGCGCAAACGTATCGCTCCGTTTGAAGAATCCTTCGAACTCTTCGCGCGCGCGCGGGTTGAACAGGATGGACTTGGCCCAGCCCTCGCCCGCCCCCAGCACGTCGCCGTAGGAGAATCCGCCACAAGCAGCAACGCCTTTGAAATCGGCCAGTTTCACGCGTCCGCTGATGATGTCGCTCATGTGCACATCCACCGCGGCAAAGCCGGCGCGATCGAATGCGGCGGCCATCTCGACCTGGCCGTTGACACCCTGCTCGCGCAGGATGACCATCTTCGGGCGCGAGGTCAGCAATGCCGGAGCGACGTTCTCGTTGAGATCATAGGTCAGTTTCACATGCAGCCCTGTATCCCTCGCATCCAGCGTGCGGTCATATTCCTGCTGCGCGCAGACCGGGTTGTCGCGCAGCTTTTGCAACTGGTAAGTGGTCTCCGACCATATGCGGCGCAGGGTGATCGCGTTCTCGCTGTACAGCTGCGTCTTGCCGCGCATGATGGTGATGCTGCCGCTGGTATTGAGACGCGCCACTTCATGCACGCTGGAAAGTCCAGCCTCGTCGCACTGCACGAAGATGTCGGCCAGGTCGTCGCGGCGCACTTGCACCAGCGCGCCGAGCTCTTCGTTGAACAGGATGTCGAGGTCGCCGCCCCTGCATTCGTCGAGCCGGATATCCATGCCGATGTGCGAAGCGAAAGTCATCTCGCACAACGCCGCCAGCATGCCGCCGTCGGAACGGTCATGGTAGGCCAGCAGTTTGCCTGCACGGTTGAAGCGCTGGATGAGGTCGAAGAAGGCCTTCAGCTGCTTCGCATCGTCGACGTCCGGTGCCACATCGCCGACCTGCTTGTACGCTTGTGCCAGTGCCGAACCGCCCAGGCGGTTGCGGCCGCAGCCCAGATCGAACAGCAGCACCACGGTGTCGGTGTCGGCTGCCAGTTGCGGGGTGAGAGTCTTGCGCGCATCCGGACAGGGGGCGAAGGCGGTGACGATGAGCGACAGCGGCGCGGTGACGGCCTTGTTCTGCTCGCCCTCTTTCCACGTCGTCTTCATTGACATCGAGTCCTTGCCCACCGGGATGCTGATGCCGAGCTGCGGGCACAGTTCCATGCCCACCGCCTCGACGGTGTCATACAGGGCGGCATCTTCGCCGTGATGTCCGGCGGCGGCCATCCAGTTGGCGGAGAGTTTGATGTCGCCGATCTTGTCGATCTGCGCCGCGGCGATGTTGGTGATCGCCTCGCCGATGGCCATGCGGCCGGAGGCCGGGGCGTTGAGCACGGCGATGGGCGTGCGCTCGCCGAGCGCGAAGGCTTCGGCGCGGTTGGTGTTGAAGCCCATCAGCGTGACGGCTACATCCGCCACCGGCACTTGCCACGGGCCGACCATCTGGTCGCGCGCGGTCATGCCGCCGACGGTGCGGTCGCCGATGGAGATGAGGAAGGTCTTGTCCGCCACCGAGGGCATGCGCAGTACGCGCTCGACGGCTTCCTTCAGCACGATGTTGCCGGTGTCGAACTTCGGCAGCTGCACTTGCTCGCGCTGCACCTTGCGCGTCATCTTCGGCGGTTTGCCCAGCAGCACGGAGAGCGGCATATCCACGGCATAGTTGTCGAACTCTTCGTCATGCACCACCAGGCTGTCTTCGCTGATGGCCCGGCCCAGCACGGCGAACGGGCATCGCTCACGTTCGCACAGCGCCTGGAATTCCAGCACGCGCTCCAGCGGGATCGCCAGCACGTAGCGCTCCTGCGCTTCGTTGCTCCATATCTGCATCGGCGACATGCCGCGCTCTTCGGAAGGAATGGAACGCAACTCGAAGAACGCGCCCTTGCCGCCGCCATGCACCAGTTCCGGCAGCGCGTTGGAGACGCCGCCCGCGCCCACGTCGTGGATGGAGAGGACGGGGTTGTTGCTGCCCATCTGCCAGCAGCGGTCGATGACTTCCTGCGCGCGACGCTGCATCTCGGGGTTGCCGCGCTGCACGGAATCGAAGTCGAGGTTCTCGGCATTGGCGCCGGTATCCATGCTGGATGCCGCACCGCCGCCCAGACCGATCAGCATGCCGGGACCGCCCAGCTGGATCAGCACCGCGCCTTCCGGCAGGTTGTGCTTGCGGGTATGCGTGGCGCTGATGTTGCCGACGCCGCCGGCCAGCATGATGGGCTTGTGGTAGCCGCGCACTTCGCCGTTCACCTGCTCTTCGAAGGTGCGGAAATAGCCAGCCAGGTTGGGGCGGCCGAATTCGTTGTTGAACGCCGCGCCGCCGAGCGGGCCGTCGATCATGATCTGCAGCGGCGATGCGATGCGTCCCGGCTTGCCAACGGGATCCGCTTCCCACGGCTGTTCGAAGCCGGGAATATGCAGGTTGGAGACCGAGAACCCGGTCAGGCCCGCCTTGGGTTTGGAACCTGTACCGGTCGCACCTTCGTCGCGGATCTCGCCGCCTGAGCCGGTCGCCGCACCGGCGAACGGCGCGATGGCGGTCGGGTGGTTGTGCGTCTCCACCTTCATCAGGGTGTGGGTGAGTTCCTTGCCGAAGGCATAGCCGCCGTCGGTGCGCGGATAGAAACGTTCGATCTCGGCACCCTCGATGACGGAAGAGTTGTCGGAATACGCGATGATCGTGCCTTCCGGGTGCAGGTTGTGCGTGTTGCGGATCATGCCGAACAGCGAATTGGGCTGCTTCTCATCGTCGATGACCCAGTCGGCGTTGAATATCTTGTGGCGGCAGTGTTCGGAATTGGCCTGCGCGAACATCATCAGTTCGACGTCGGTGGGATTGCGTTTCAGCTTGGTGAAATTCGCCACCAGATAGTCGATCTCGTCGGCGGACAGTGCCAGCCCCAGCTCGCGGTTGGCGGTCTCCAGTGCGGCTTTGCCGCCCGCAAGGATGTCCACGCTGGAGAGCGGCTGCGGCGTACCGTGCCTGAATATCCTGTCTTCGATGCCGTCGATGTCGGTGACGACCGATTCGGTCATGCGGTCGTGCAGCAGCGGCAGCACGGCCTTTTTTTCCGCATCTGTCAGTGGTTTGCCGCTCTTGCTCTTGAGGTAATACAGCACGCCGCGCTCGATGCGCTTCACTTGCGGCAGTGCGCAATGGCGGGCGATGTCGGTGGCCTTGGATGACCACGGCGAGATGGTACCGAGGCGCGGCACCACCAGCAGACTCTGCACCTTACCCTCCAGTTCGGGTTCGCCGGCGCTTTTGTCCAGGCCAAGCAAGCGATCCAGTAGGTCAACATCAGCCGGGGTGAGATCGACGGACAGTTCGGTGAAATAACAGTGGCGCGTATCTTCGAGAGTGACGCCCGACTTGGTGGCGTTCAGCGCAGTGCGCAGTTTGTCGAGGCGGAAAGAAGAAAGAGCGGCTTTACCTATCGAAGTGCGAAACATGGCATGGATAAAAGGCGTTGAAAACAGGATGCAATTATAATGCAGCCGACCTCACTAAACTCAGGGAAAACAACATGACAGCGACACGCCCCACGCCCATAACGCAAAAAAAGGTCGCCGCCTTCCTCAAACCGCGTCCGAAGGACAGTCATAAAGGCATGTTCGGCACCGTCACCGCGATCGGTGGCAGCAACGGCATGGTGGGGGCTGCGATCCTGGCCGGCCGCGCCGCGCTGAAAATGGGCGCAGGCTGCGTGCATATCGGCCTGCTGGCGGACAAGATGCCTATGGTGGACATGCGGGTACCGGAACTGATGCTCTATCCAGCACATGAAGCATTGCAAAGCATCCCCCACCCCAACCCTCCCCCGAAGGGAGAGGGGGCAAACGTGAAAAGCAATTCCAGTCCTTCTGTGTTGCTGATCGGCTGCGGCCTGGGACGCAGCCTGGCCGCGCAGAAACTGCTGTACGACGCACTGCTGCTCGACGTACCGCTGGTGCTGGATGCCGATGCGCTGAACATCATCGCCCAGCGCCCCGACCTGCGCGGCATGCTGCATACCCGCAAGGCTCCCGCCGTATTCACCCCGCATCCCGGCGAAGCCGCACATCTGCTGGCCTGCAAGGCGGAAGATATCCAGCGCGACCGCAACGCAGCCGCGCGCGAACTGGCCAAACGCCTGGGTGGCAGCGTGGTGCTGAAAGGCGCAGGCAGCCTGTGCGCCACCCGCGACGGCAAGCTGCACCTCAACCAGACCGGCAATCCCGGCATGAGCAGCGCCGGCATGGGTGACGTGCTGGCCGGCATGATCGCCGCATTCATCGCACAGGGGCTGAATGCGGACGAAGCCATGCTGCTTGCTGTGCACCTGCATGGCGCTGCCGGCGATGAACTGGCCAAGCAGCAGGCCACGCTCGGCATGAGCGCGACCGAAGTGATCGAATGGGCGCGCTGGCTGCTCAACCGTATGGCACCCAAGTGACCAGATGCCGGCCTTCCTATACCGTTACCTGATGATCGTCGTCGCCTGCATCGCCCTGTTGATCGGGCTGCAGGTACCGAATTTCATCGACCAGTACCAGAAGCGCATCGATGCCCACCTGCGCGAGGTGAGCGTCAATCTGCAGCCGTTCCAGGAGATCGCCAACAAGTACTTCAGCGGTGACATGCACAAGCTCATCGAACTGCATCGCAACAGTGAAGTGAAGGCGTTCCAGGACGAAGGTGCGGCCATCGAGAAGATGGTGCAGCGCAAGCTGCGTTTCGAGGCCGATCTGGCCGCGCTGAAGACCAGTCTGCCGATGAAAGCGCTGCAAGTGCTGCTGCACGGTGACCACGAGATGATCGACGAAGCGCTGGGACTATACAGCTATGCCGTGCCGCTGGACCAGGATGCATTGGTGTTCGGCGCATGTGCCGCCCTTGCCATGCTGCTGTTCGTTGAACTATTGCTCGCGCTGGTGCGCTTTGCCGGTGCAAGGCTCTTTCCTTCCCTATTCCACCCCATCTCCAATAAAGCACAATGAGCCACCCCATCGATATCAGCGAGGAGGCGGGCATCCGCTATCTGCATTTCGGTTCGCTCTGGATCCAGGGTGCGATGCGCATCGCGCGCCCCTGGCATCTGGAGCTCGACTACACCAGGGAGATGATGGCGAGCCTGCTCATGCGCGACGATTCGCGTTTTCCGCGCAATGTCCTGCTCATCGGCCTGGGAGCGGCGTCGATCACCAAGTTCCTGTACCGCAACTTTCCCCTGTCCAAATTGACGGTGGTGGAGATAGAACCGCGCGTGGTGGCAGCGGCCCGACAGTTCTTCAAGCTGCCGGACGACCCGAAAAGGCTGAATATCGTGATCGCCGACGGCGCGAAGTTCATCGCCGGGAACGACAAGAACTACGATCTGATCATGGTCGATGGCTTCGACGAGGATGCGCGACCGGGTGAGCTGGACACGCTGCCGTTCTACCAGATGTGCCGTGCGCGCTTGAATGACAACGGCATCCTGGCCGTGAATCTGCTGGGCCGCAGTCGCGGCTATGCGGCCAGCCTGGGGCGCCTGCGCGAAGCGTTCGAGGCGCGTGCGCTGGCCTTCCCTTCCTGTGAAAGCGGCAATGTGATCGCACTGGCTGCGACAGGCGAGCCCGTCCGCATCGAGTTGGACGACCTCAAGGAGCATGCGGAAAGATTGAAGGCGGAGACCGGCTTGAACCTGTTGCCGACCCTGGCGCGCATCGAGGAAGCGCAGACCTGTCCGGGCGGCGTGTTCTTGCTTTGACACAAATTAATCACAAACCACCGGGCATTTGTGTTTAGAATTGGCGGCGGGGGATACATCAAATTACAAGTTTCATTTCGCAAATTCTAATGAACTTAATTTTTGAAAGGTAGCGAACATGGCAACTGCAAAATCCACCACCGCAACAAAAACCTCCGTCACCAAACCCGTTGCCAAAAAGACGACCGCAGCAGCCACCGGCAAAACAGCGGCCAAGAAGGTGACCACCAAGACGGCGACAACCGCCAAAAAGCCGACAACGGCAACCAGCAAGCCTGCAGTCGCGACGAAACCTGCCGCAAGCGCCAAAGCCACCACGCCAAAGACTGCACCGACACCTGAACAACGCTACAGAATGGTCCAGGACGCGGCCTATTTCATCGCCGAGAAGAATGGTTTCGTCAAAGGTTCGATGGATTACTGGATCGCCGCCGAGGCCGAGATCGAGGCCCTGCTGACCGGCAAGGGCAAGAAGTAACTAGATCCGGGTGGTGCCGGATTCGACGGTGTAACTCACGTAGTTCAATTTGATCTTTTCCGCGCCGACCGCGGCAAGCAGCCGTTCTGCACTCTGTTCATCGATGATGAATTCGACTGCTACGGCAAGTTCTCCCGCCAGTTCGAAGAAAGTCTCTTCATGCAGTCTGCCGTGCTTGCCGAATCCGGCGATGGCGCGGAAGGCCGATCCGCCCGGCAGTTCCAGACGTTGCCCCAGACGCAACAGCCATTCGTACAGCAGTTCGCCCTGGTGATGTTGCTTCTCGGAAACGTAGAATCTGAGCACGACTGTCTGCATGTTGCCCCCCTATTGCTGTACCAGTTTGAACGTATACATCCCCAGCACCGTCATCAGCAGCGAACCGCCGAGGTGCAGCGCAATGATCGCCGTGCCCCAGGCATATTGCCCGCGCATCAACAGCGTGACGGTCTCTGCCGAGAACGTCGAAAAGGTCGTGAGCCCGCCAAGGAATCCGGTGATGATGAACAGGCGCCATTCCGGCGACAGGCCTGGGTGCTGGATGAAGAAGGCGATGGCCAGTCCGATCAGGTAGCCGCCGACGAGATTGGCGACAAGCGTGCCCGGCGGAAGCTCGGGCAGCGCCGGATTGAGCCACAGGCCCAAGCCCCAGCGCAACCAGGCGCCGACAGCGGCGCCCAGCCCTACAGCGAGGAAAGCATAGATCGTCATGAATCAATTGTAGCAGGCGGAATGATGCCGCGCAGCTTGAAGCAACGCATGTTGGGCGAGCCGTCCAGTTCGTATTCGTTGAACTCGCGGCAAGTCGTGGGACGTTGTTCGTAGATGGCGCACGAGACCTGTTTGCCGACCTCGCCGCGCAATGCGACACAGCGTACCGGATAGCTATTGGTCCCTTTCATGCACAGCATCTGCTGGTTCACTTGCTCGGTCAGTTCGGCAGGTACGATACCGCCCGGCGCTTCGGTGGATTCGCCCCAATAGAGCGAAACGCGATAGTGGGCGCAGCAGGCGCCGCAGGTTTGACAGGGATTGCCCCCGCTCACTTCTTGACCACTTCCGCCCATAGATCGTGCTCGTCGGAGTCGATGATCTTCACGGTGACGAACTCGCCGACTTCCAGTTGTTCGTCGTCGATGTACACCAGGCCGTCGATCTCCGGTGCGTCGGCAGCACTGCGTGCAACAGAGCCGTCATCATCCACATCGTCCACCAGCACGGTCATGGTCTGGCCGACTTTCTTCGCCAGCTTCCCTGCACTGATCTCTTCCTGCAGGTACATCAGGCGCGCCAGGCGGTCTTCCTGCTCGTCGGGGTCGACATGATCCGGCAGTTCGTTCGAAGCGGCACCTTCCACCGGCGAATACTTGAATGCGCCAACGCGATCGAGCTGCGCTTCTTCGATGAAATCGAGCAGTTCCTCGAACTCTTCTTCCGTTTCGCCCGGAAAACCGACGATGAAGGTGCTGCGCAGCACGATGTCAGGGCAGATGCTGCGCCATTGCTGGATGCGCTTGAGCACGTTCTCGCTGCTGGCCGGACGCTTCATCAGTTTCAGTATCCGCTCGTTGGCGTGCTGGAACGGGATGTCGAGGTACGGCAGTATCTTGCCCTCGGCCATCAGCGGGATGACGTCGTCCACGCTCGGATACGGGTAGACGTAATGCAGGCGCACCCACACGCCGAGGCTGCCGAGCGCTTCCGCCAGATCGGTCATGCGCGTCTTGAGCGGCTTGCCGCCCCAGAAGCCGGTGCGGTATTTCACATCCACGCCGTAGGCCGAGGTGTCCTGCGAGATGACCAGCAGCTCCCTGACGCCGGACTCGACCAGTTTCTCCGCTTCCAGCATCACATCGCCGACCGGACGGCTCACCAGGTCGCCGCGCAGGCTGGGGATGATGCAGAAGGTGCAGCGGTGGTTGCAGCCCTCGGATATCTTCAGGTAGGCGAAATGCTGCGGTGTGAGGCGCACGCCCTGCGGCGGCACCAGGTCGACATAGGGGTCGTGCAATCTGGGCAGGTGCTGGTGCACTGCGTTCATCACGGCATCCGTCTCATGCGGGCCGGTGACGGCGAGCACCTTGGGGTGCGTCTGCATTACGATATCGCCTTTGGCACCAAGGCAGCCGGTGACGATGACTTTTCCGTTCTCCTGCAATGCTTCGCCGATGGCTTCCAGCGATTCCGCCACGGCGCTGTCGATGAAGCCGCAGGTATTCACAACCACCAGATCGGCGTCTTCGTAACTCGGCGTGATGATGTAGCCTTCGGCGCGCATGCGCGTGAGGATGTGTTCGGAATCGACCGTCGCCTTGGGGCAACCAAGCGAGACGAAACCGATCTGCGGTGCTGTTTTGCTGGATGTCATCGAATCAACCTTCGATCAAATAGTTTGCCATCGCCACAGTGGCGATGCCCGCCGCGATCAGCAGCACTTGCTGCACGGTGTCGCGGATGTGGGTGCGTTTGTGCAGGCCGGGGATAAGATCGGCCACGGCGATATAGATCAGGCTCGCTGCAGCCAATGCCAGCAGTGTCGGCACCAGCGATTGCATGTCCTGCAGAGCGACATAGCCCAGCACACCGCCGACCAGCGTGGCGAAACTGGAAATCAGGTTGAGCTGGAAGGCCCGCTTCTTGGTGTAGCCGGAATGCAGCAGGACGGCGAAGTCGCCGACTTCCTGCGGGATCTCGTGCGCAATGATGGCCAGCGAAGTGACGATGCCAAGATGCACGTCGACCATGAAGGATGCGGCGATGATGATGCCGTCGATGAAGTTGTGGAAGGTATCGCCGACGATGACCATGGCACCGCTGCGCCCATGATCGTGCTCGCCGTGCTCATGCGGCTCGTGCGCCTCGCAATGCTCATGGTGGCAATGGCGCCAGATCAGCACCTTCTCCAGCGTGAAGAACAGCAGGATACCGAGCAGCACCGTGGCGCTGACTGCGCTCACATTGGTGGTCAATTTGATCGCCTCGGGCAGGATGTCCAGGAACACCGCCGCGAGCAACGCACCGATGGCGAAGCTCACCAGCCCGCCCAGATATTGGGCCCGGGCCGTAAGCACGAACAATGCTGCCGCCAGCACGCTCAAGATGCCGCCCAGCAGGCTGGTGGTGACGATCCACGCCAAGATACTCATGCTAGAAGACCAGAATTAGGACAGGGCGCGGATTATACCCAGTATCAATGTCTGGCGCCGAACTCTGGCTGCTTGTTGTAGTACTTGAAGCTTTCACGCATGCGCCTGGACACGTCGTCGGGCACCTGCTCGAAGGCCACGCCGCAGATGTGCTTGTCTTCCTCGACGCGCTGCCAATTGATCCGCCCCCGCAGTTTGACCGGTTGCTGGCTCTGGTATTGCCTGAGGTCTTCCTGCGGCAGATACAGTTTCATCTCGATCGGCCGATTGCGTTCCAGCGCCTTGTTCATCTGCAATCGGATGCCGGTCATGCTGAAATCAAGGCTGCAACATTCCATCGATGTGTCCCCTTGTGTCACATGCACCAACAGCCGGTTCGCCGCGCGCGGGGCGGCGCGTTTTTCGTGATGTTCGATGGGCACGGGCTGAACATGATCGAAGTTGAACCCAGTCATCAACTGGTTGAGCTTGCCGGTGACCTTGTGCAGTCCGTCGCCGATGATCGCCGTCGTTTCCACCTTCTCCGAGCTCTCATGCAGGGTCGCGAAGAGCTCCTCCAGGGTCATGCGCAGCACATCCACATTGCCTATCTGTTTGCCGCTGGCCTCGGAGATGCCGCTGTTCGCGCTGGCAGTCTCCTCGATATCCACCGAGATGCGCTCGATCACCGTGGCGGTCTCGCCGGCCAGTTTCTGGTTGTCGTGGACCTTCCCCACCACCACGTTCATCGAATCGGTCACTTCGTGCACCTGTCCTCCAAGGCGCCCGATGATCTGCGATATCTCATCCGCAGACAGCGTCGTGCGTTCCGCCAACTTGCGCACCTCGTCCGCCACCACCGCAAAGCCGCGCCCCTGTTCGCCGGCCCGCGCCGCTTCGATCGCGGCGTTGAGCGCCAGCAGGTTGGTCTGCCCGGCGATATCCTGGATCGTGGTGATGATGTCGTGTATCTGCGTTGCCGACTTCTCCAGTTCGGCGATCTTGACGGCAGCCAGATTCACTTGCTGCACCGTGTCTTCCATTTCGGAGATGCTTTTCTTGACGGTGTCGATGCCCTCGCGCGCCTTGGCTTCGGTCTCCCGCGCTCGCAGGGTCGCTTTCGTCGCCTGCTCCTGCACACTTTCCGATATCTGGTGCAGCTGACGGGTCGCGTCGTTCACCTCATCCGAACGGCTCTGTTCCTTGCGCCCCACTTCGGCGATCTCGTGCGAGATCTTGGCGATCTGGAACGCCGACTGCTCCATTTCCTTGCCGCTCTCGTCGACCTCGCGCATGATGTGGTTGAGCTTGGAAAGGACGTCGTTGAAGCTCTTTTCCAGCTCGCCGATCTCGTCGCGCGAACGGTGCTCCACTTCCCTGGTCAGGTCGCCCGCTTCGACCGCCTTCAATGCGTGGCAAAGTGCCTGGATCGGTTTGACGAACAGGTTGGCCACGAAGGCGATGATGAAGAACTGGAGCATGAACTCCAGCCCCGATTCCCAGAACGAATTGAAGATGTAGGCGCCATGATTCGCTTCGAGCTGCCGGATGACTTCCTGGCTGACCTGACCTGCACGCGCGATCTCGACCATCTTGCCCAGTTCATGCGAGGCAAGCATACGGTTGTAGACGGTAGTGACCATCGTCACCATGAAGAAGCCGATCTGCAGCTTCCAGCGTATGCTGAGCGAGTTGTACCAGTTTCTCATCCAATTCTCCAGAATAGCTCCCCACTTGTGCCAAATGAAGCCAGCATCTCTATGACGACATCATGGGGAAAAACTTGAGGGAATTTAAGCGATCCGCCCAAAACACGGGATCCAGGATATTTCCGCGGGGTTAATGCCGCAGATCGACCTTGCTGGTCTCCGGCAGGAACAGCAATCCGACCAGCGAAGCCAGGATCAGCATGCCTACCGGGTACCACAGCCCCGCCAGCGCGTCGCCCGCCTGCACCGAAAGGAAGGTGACCATGAACGGCGACAGGCCGCCGATCCAGCCGGCGCTGAGGTTATGCGGCACCGCGGCCGCGGTATAGCGCGTGCGCGCGGTGAACAATTCCGCCAGCACCGCCGTCTGCGGCCCGGTGATGAGTGCCACAGCGATGACCGGCACGACCAGCAGCAGGAACAGCATGTAACTGTTCACTTGGGTGCGGTCCGCTTTATCCACCCAGCCTTTGTTCTTCAATGCCTCACCCAAAGCTGCCGGCTGGTAGCCATATACCTCGCTATTGCCGCCAATGCTCACCACGGTGTTTTGCACCGCGAGTTGCTTCACGGTATAGGAGACGCCATTCTTGGTAAGGAATTCCTGGTTGCGTTCGCAATCGTTGGACACCTTGCGGAACGGGCCGTAATGGCAATCGGTGCCATACAGCACGACCGGAACTTCGCGATTGAAGCGTTCCTGCGCCGGGTTGCCGTAATGCTGCAGCGCCTTGAACACGGGCAGGATGGTTGCCGCACCGAGGATCAGCCCGGCCAGCAGAACGGGTCTGCGTCCGATCTTGTCCGACAGCCAGCCACACACGATGGTGAGCGGGAACAGCAGCAGGGTGCTGGTCATCACCAGCGTGCTGGCGAGTTGCGCATCCAGCCGCACCACGCTTTTCAGGAACACGTTGGCATAGACCTGCGAGGAGAAGAACAGCAACGATCCGCCGGCCGAGATGCAGAAGAACAGCAGCGCCATCCGCCCCAGCGTGCGGCGGTCGCTCAGGCATTCGCGCAGAGGCGCTTTGGAAACCGCACCCGCCGCCTGCAACTCGCGGAACACCGGCGATTCTTCCAGACTCATGCGCGTCTTGATGGAGATGAACAGCAGCAAGGCAGAGAACAGGAACGGGATGCGCCAGCCCCAGCTATTGAACGAGGGATCCGACAGGAACTGGTGCAGCAGAACGATCTGAAAGGTGGACACCAGGATGCCCAGCGGCCCCATCAATTGCAGCACGCTGGTGTAGACGCCACGCTTGCCGTGCGGCGCATGCTCGGTGAGATACACCGCCACGCCGCCGATCTCGCCGCCCACCGCGAAGCCTTGCAGCAGGCGCAACAACAGCAGCAGCAAGGGTGCCGCGAAGCCGATCTGCGCGTAGGTCGGCAACAGCCCGACCAGAAAGGTGGTCGCGCCCATCAGCGAGATGGTGGCGATAAAGATGGGACGTCGCCCGAATTTGTCTGCCAGCGATCCGAACAATGCCGAACCCAATGGCCGCACCACCATGCCGACGCCGAAAGTACCCAGGCTCATCAGCAGCGCCGCAGTGGGATTGTCCGGCGGGAAGAACAGCACGCTGAAATAGGTCGCCAGCGTGGCGAAAGTGAGGAAGTCGTACCATTCGAGAAAGGTGCCGAAACAGGAAGCGAGGACGATCTTGCGCTGGGTGGGAGTGAGTTCCTGCAGGGTCTTTTTCATGTATGTCTATTCAGTCGATCTTGATCGTAACGGCATCATGCCAGCCAGATGAACGTACCCATGCGCCCGGTCACGCCATCGCGACGGTAAGAGAAGAATTTGTCTTTCTGGTGATACGTACAGAACGTGCCGCCGAAGATGCGACTGATGCCGAGTGCTTCGAGCCGTTGGCGCGCCAGCAGGTAGATGTCGGCGCGATATTTGCCTTCAGTTCCAAGCGGGATGAACGCCTCCTGCGCCTTGGCATCATGCGCCATGAAAGTCGCGCGCACTTCGGGCCCCACTTCGAATGCATGTGGGCCGATCGCCGGTCCGAACCAGGCCATCAACTCTTGTGGCGCCCTCCCCATCGCCTTGACCGTCGCCTCGATCACGCCAGCCGCGAGCCCCTTCCAGCCTGCATGCACCGCACCGACCACGGTGCCCGCCTCATCGCACAGCAGCACCGGCAGGCAATCCGCCGTCATCACCACACACACTGAGCCGCGCTGTCTTGCGATGCAGGCATCCGCATGCACACGGCATGCCGCCGCATCGGCATCCGCCACGATCGTGCCGTGCACCTGCTCCAACCACACCGGTTCGCTCGGCATGAACGGTGCAAGTGCCTGGCGATTGCGATTCACCCGCACGGGGTCGTCGCCGACATGCAGGCCCAGATTGAGCGAGTCATAGGGGGCGGCGCTGATGCCGCCACTGCGCGTGGTCTGCAACGCCTTCACACCTGCCGGCGCGGGCCAGTCGGGATGGATGAAGGTTTCACTCAATTGCATCGCTCGCCTCGTCGATCTGCTCCAGCAATTCTTCCATATCCTCCGGCAACGGGGAATGGAACTCCATGCGCTCGCCGGTAACCGGATGGTTCAATGCCAGTTGCGTGGCATGCAGCGCCTGGCGCGGGAAACCATTCAACAGTTCACGCAATTGCGGCGAGCATTTCTGGGTGCCGCGCTGATAGACCGCATCGCCTATCAACGGGTGGCCGATGTGGGTCATGTGCACGCGTATCTGGTGGGTGCGTCCGGTCTCCAGCCGGCAGCGTACCAGCGTGCAGTAGGGGAAGCGCTCCTCGATGCCGACGTGGGTGATGGCTTCCTTGCCGCTCTCGGTCGTGGCCATCTTCACGCGCTGCGAGGGATGACGGCCGATAGGGACGTTGATGGTGTAGTCGCGGTCCAGTTCGCCCCAGACCAGCGCGAGGTATTCGCGCTTGACGCTGCGCGCCTGCATCTGACGCACCAGCGCGGTCTGCGCAACAAGCGACTTGGCCACCACCATCAGGCCGCTGGTGTCCTTGTCCAGCCTGTGCACGATGCCAGCGCGCGGCACATCGGCGAGTTGCGGAGCATGATGCAGCAATGCGTTGAGCAACGTGCCTTGCCAGTTGCCGCTGCCCGGATGCACCACCAGGCCGACCGGTTTGTTGATGATGAGCATGGCATCGTCTTCGTAGACGATGTCGAGGGGAATGTCCTCGGCATGGTAGGGCTGTTCGGAAGGATGTATCTGCGGCGATACACTGATGTGCTCGCCGCCCCATACCTTCTGCTTGACGCTGCCTGCCTTGCCGTTGACCGTGACCAGGCCTTGCTCGACCCAGTCCTGCAGGCGGCTGCGTGAATATTCGGGAAACAGCTTGACGAGGGCCTGATCGAGACGCAGTCCGCCGTGTTCCATGGGCACCTGCATCTCAAGCAGGTCGGCAGACTCTTCGTCTTTGCTATAATCGGATAAATCTTCTTCGGGTTCTATCATGCGCCATAGTTTAGCCGTTTTCCTCCTGCTCACGTTAGTTGCTTGCAGCTCCGACCCCTCAAAAGAGGGGCAGAACCTGACTGCGGACGAGTTGTACGCGAAAGCGCAAGCCTCGATGCAGGATGAAAATTACGAAAAGGCGGTCAAACAATTCGAGACGCTGCAGTCACGATATCCGTATGGGCGTTATGCGCAGCAGGCGCAGATGGAAATCGCCTACGCCTACTATAAGCACAGCGAACCGGCACCGGCGATAGCCGCACTGGACCATTTCGCAAAGATGTACCCCATGAGCACGCATCTGGATTACGTGCTCTATCTCAAGGGGCTCATCAACTTCAACGAGAACATCAACAGCCTTTTCGGCACCATGTTCAAGCAGGACCCATCGGAACGGGATCCTTCGGCATTGCGTGAATCATTCAATTCGTTCAAGGAACTGGTCACGCGCTTTCCCGACAGCAAATACGCACCAGACGCCAAACTGCGCATGCAATACCTGCTCAATTCACTGGCCAGTTCGGAAATACATATCGCCAGCTATTACCTGCGGCGCGGAGCCTATGTCGCTGCCGCCAATCGTGCCAAGAGTGTATTGATCGACTTCCCGAATACTCCGCAAACTCGCGAAGCCCTGCAGATACTGGTACAGGCCTACGATGCGATGGGGATGGAAGTCCTGCGCGACGACACGCAGCGTGTACTTTCCCTTAATGTCGCCAAAGACGGCAACCAGCCCGCCATCAAGGAAACACCACGGAACAGCTCGCCGTGGTGGGAATTCTGGGACTGATGCCGTGAAGTTCTGTCCGGAATGCGGCGCCCCCGTCGCGTTGTCGCTGCCACAGGATGACCACCGCGAGCGTCACGTCTGCACCGTCTGCAACACCATCCATTATCAGAATCCCAAACTCATCGTCGGCGCGATCCCCGAGTGGCAAGATGGGCGTATCTTGCTTTGCCGCCGCGCCATTGAACCGCGTCATGGACTGTGGACACTCCCTGCGGGGTTTATGGAGAATGGCGAAACAACGGCACAGGCAGCCGCTCGCGAAACGCTGGAAGAAGCCAATGCCCGCATCGAGATACTTGATCTCTATGCGATGTACAACCTGCCTTACATCAATCAGGTACAACTGCTTTATCGGGCAACGCTGCTCGATCTGGATTTTTCACCTGGCGTGGAAAGTCTTGAAGTGGAACTGTTCGGCGAAAACGAGATACCATGGGACACGCTCGCCTTCCGCCCGATACGCTACACTCTGGAACACTATTTCGCCGACCGCAAACGCGACGAATTCATTTTCCGCAACACCGATCTGACGCCCCCGACACGCTGAACCCACAACGGAATATCTGAATCAGCAGATCAGCTTGTTGTCGCAATTCCGGGTTTGATAATGCAGCTTGCATGCACTGACCAGCCAGGCAGTCTGGTGAACGAATCGAATCGCATAAATGATCAGACAAAAAAAGAAGAAACAATGATCAATATAAATAAAGCTGCAAGACCCACGGCTAGTTTTTTTAATGACTGTTCGGTTTGTTTTTTGTGTTGAGCGTATAGATCTTCGAAATTGTTTGGCAAAATGACTTCCCTTTAGAATGTATCCGGTTTCGCTTCCGGAGCGAATGTGCGAACTTTGATTCTTTCCCGTTTATAGTTCGCTGCGCCCACTTCAAGGCTGTCGGAAATAACAGCATCACAAAACATACTTCTCTCAATCCAGCCGGGTTCGGACTTGTGCTTCTCCTGAAAGTTCAAGGTAGCCATCAGTTTTTCTGGAAGCCCCTGCTCTGGTCAAAACTGCAAATCAAACATCGCCGCGTATTCCAATTCAGATCGCATGCACTTTCGTTGCATATGTATTTTCAATTGATCAGGCGCATTCAAATAACATGATTAATATTCATATGGTTGACCTGGCTAAGGTGCGTTATCCAGCGCTGTCTTCACGGGGTAATACTTGACTTTATTTCTTGGTTATGGCAGTGTATTTTCACATCAGCTATCGCTCAACACAGAAAGTAGTAGTCGCATGGCGAGTTCTGATTGCCACTTTTCGTAACAGTAATGCGTACAGGAGGTAATCATCATGGACACGACCTTAAAATCCAGCCACGGCAAAACATGGCTCGCAGATGATGGAAATTTCTATACTGAGCTTGGCGCACTTGCAGTCGATTTGTTATTGATTTCTTTTTTGCTGGTTTGATCTGAGTGATCAATTTCGTTGCTGGCCATTCGTGCCGGTGCAACAAAGTGTATTGCCAGTACTGTTTTGATGCAGTGCGAATTTGAATCGAAAATTAGGACAATGCAGGTTAGGCGCATGTGGTGAAGCCTGTGTGCATTTTTTCAATCGAAGCTGACTATCCCTTGTTTAAATCCTCATTATCATCACTGATTGTTTTCCGCCTTGCATTTTGTCTATGCAATTATCAATATTGATAAAAGGCCTAATACAGGCCCCTCTACACTGTTTTTTATAGCATCACATTTTCTTTACGCTATATTGGCGATGCCTTTACGGAGCCGCTGGTAGCATGTTTCCAGTGGGCTAACCGAAATCTCTAATGCCCTCTCTGTATCCTTGCGATAAAAGGACAGAAATAATTCATCCGCACTTCAACTAAACTAAAAGGGAAATCATGAAATCAGTTATCGTCAGCATGACAGTAGCAGCAGGATTGATGGTTGCAGGTAGCGCAATGGCAACCGAGATGCCAGCTTTGGCCAAGAAGAACGGCTGTACCGCTTGCCACGCAATCGACCATAAGGTGGTCGGCCCGGCATGGATGGATGTGTCCAAAAAATACAAGGGCGCAAAAACATATAAATATTCCAACACTGGCTCGGCTGCCGCCAATGCCAAGGAATATCCCCTGGTTGAAGGCTTGATGATGAAGGTTTCCAAGGGTGGCCATGGTAACTGGGGTTCTGCAGCCATGATCCCCAACGATCCAGCCGGCAAGAAGCAAGGCGAGATCAAGGAGTTGGTCGAGTTTGTATTGGGCCTGGACAAATAAGTCTAGGACGAACAATAAAAAAGCCGGCAATAGCCGGCTTTTTTATTGTTCAAAATTCAGATGACCACGTCACAGTGCACATGTAATTCCGATTCAGTTCGCGCGATGGCCGCGCTCAAACCTGTCATGCCTTTCTTCGGAACTGCCAGATTTTCCCCGATTGAACTTTCTGCGTCGATCTGAACTGGCTTTGAACATTTCCAGATTCTGCCCACGCCTGCGCTCAAACTCCATTCGGCGCACCTGTGACGACCGCGACTGCTCCAGCCGATGCTGGTCATTGCGTCTTCCTGCTACCTGCCCTTGACCATGTCCTGACACACTCCTGCGCTGGTTCACGATGTGACTGAGCCGCTCCCTATGCAGAGACCTGAATTTCCTGATGCGATCTTCGCGCATCTGATTGAGGCGGCCATGCAATATTTCTTTACGTCGCTGAATGCGCTCTTCGATCCGGAGTCTGCGAACTGCGAAGAAGTGCGGACGCCGGGCAAGGAAGAAAGGAGCGATCACTCTGCCTTTAGGAGCAAATGCATACTTCCCCGGCGTAACTTCGGCTTCGCCTTGCGCCGTTCGCAGCACAGTCGCCCCTTCGTTGACATTGTCATAGGTACCTGGCTCATCGCCATCTCCCTTATCAATCACGGTGGTCTCATGGTCGGTACCCCGGATGCCGATCGTGGCAGTAGGCGTAGTCAATCGATAGGCAGAAGTATTGAATTTCCCTATCCAGCCGGTGATGGAGCGAATCGAGCCTTTGAGCAGCGACATGAATATCTTGTCAGATGAATCGCCCTCAGCCTTGTATTCGTCCACGCGAAATACGCTATTCGGCCTGATCGCGATGATGCCACCATCTTCTGTTACAAGATGAACTTCGCCTTCGGACCCGGAGTTTATCGTCTGACCTTCGAATATCTTCAAACCGACAGAAACAACTGTGGTCTTGCCTGACTGATCTGCGATATAGGCCTTGCCGGAAAGGGCGTCAACGGTACCAAACAGCTCCGCCGAATACGCGAAATTGCAAACCATCAGTGACGCCAATATTGCAAGTACGTTTCTCAATGGCCCCTCTCGAGTTCTTGCGCGACCCCGTTTCGTTTCAGGATTTTATTTTAATGCAAACACGACGAATTGGTCATTTACGGCAAGATACGTTGATCAACTGGATCGAGTTCTCCAAATCGACCATCGCATGGGACACTTTGGGCAACCGGAGCAGAGGCGGCCGAGATCGCTATGCCACCTGTTCCGCCCAAATGGGAGATCAAATTACGATAGCTTCAATTGTGCCTTTGATTTCCGGCCTGGAGTTGCGGGAGGAATGTAGCCAGATATCCGGCATTTTATCCCCTCTATCTTCTTGCCCTTTTCAAACCTGATAGAAAGGCATGACATCACCTGACCCTTGGCAGTCAGTTCAGATAGATATACCCGCGTCTTGGAAAGCGGGATTCCTGTAGCTTTAGCTATTTCAGAATCGAGATGCTCACCACGCGTTTTCAGGTATTGCAGTATTTCGTTCATAATTATCGCCTGAAGGAATCGATTTCAAAATGATAAGAGGCGGTTCTCACCGCCCCTTGAATGAAAACCAGTCTTGAAGATCAGACTTTAAGCAAGGCCAGCCCACGCGGCAATCGATGCTGCAGCAGCAGCAAGCCAACCAAATGCCAGATTAAACTTTGCATCTTCTGGAATGTAATTGCTGTTTGTTTTGTCGCTCATTCTGAATCTCCTTTATCTAAAGTCACCGTTAGAAATCTAACGCTAAACCCGCCCTTAACTATCTGGGCAACGATATGACTGGAGATTCAGACTTTAGTTCTACCGCTCGTCCCTTGAGCGTTGCCGCCTGTCGGTGACGCCTGAAAGCCATTTATGATCAATTACTTCTTTGTTCCGTTAACTGTTGCCTTCAGCGTTGCACCAGCCTTGAATGCAGGAACTTTGGATGCTTTGATCTTAAGTTCAGCACCTGTTGCCGGGTTGCGACCAGTTCGTGCAGCACGCTTGCGCACTTCAAATGTCCCGAAACCAACCAGAGCTACGTTATCGCCTTTCTTGAGTGTTGCGGTAACGATGTCGATCAATGCAGCGATATTGCGATCTGCGTCAGCCTTGCTGCTCCCAGTCTTTTCTGCCAATGCGTCGATGAGTTCTTTGCGGTTCATGAGTAATGACTCCTTGTTGTTATGGGTGAAGTACCGACACGGATTGTTGTAGATATTGGCGTGGCTGGCAAGGGAGAATTAGCCTTATCCCAAGAAGGTCAATGCTCCGATTCCTATCCCAAGGCCAATCGTTAATCACATGCTATTGATAATTATAATAATTTGCAGAACAAGCCCTGATTCCGCTACTTCCTGCTTATCCCCATGGCTTTAAAAAATCGTGGCGCAAGATCGGGTTGATTCTCCTGATTGGCAAAGTGCCCAGTCATCTCCTGGTCAAGCAGGCTAAGGCGATCCGCCAAAGCTGGGTGCGTCTTGAACATCAGTGCCACACTGGAGTCGCTTGGATTGATCGATTGCAGGGTCTGCAACACCGCAGGCAGGCCATAAGGATCGTATCCTGCACGAGCAGCGATCACCACGCCCATACGATCGGCCTCGAACTCGTCTTGCTTGTCCAGACCACGCGCATACACCTCTGTGCCCGCACTGACCAGTTTGGAGAATCTGGGATCCCCACCATTGCTCCTGATCGCATCGTTCGCCAAATCTGCCAGCAACTCGGTACGAGCCCCCTTCTTGATGGCCTGCAGATGATGTTTGCGCAACACGTGTGATATCTCATGTGCCAACACGCCAGCCAACTCGGCCTCGCTGTTCATCTGGGCCAAAAGCCCTTTGGTGATGAATACATAGCCACCAGGCGCAGAGAATGCATTCACATCGTTGTCGTCGAGTACACCAAACTGCCACGGTAGATCGGGGCGTTCCGTTTGCAGGGTGAGCCAGCGTCCAACACGATTCACATATTCCTGTACTGGGGGGTTATCGAGCAGTGGCGCAGCACCCAGCAAGTTGCTGGCAATGCCCTCTCCCAAAGAGATCTCCTGCGGCTCGTTGATGTCTGCGTTGGCCTTCTGGACTTTCTGAACGGCTTCCGCCGCTTTTTTCCAGTCAATACTGCCGAAATCAAAGGCGGCGGCTGGAAGCATGCTACCCAGCAAGCACAACATGGCTATCGCTTGATTCGTTTTCATCATTGGCCTCCGTTCAGATAACCGACGCTCTGCGCGTGCAGCTTGCCTTCCGCAGCAAAGCGTTGCGCCTCCTGACGGCTCACCACATAACGTTTCCCTGCCTGCAATGCCTGCGGGTTGGGTTTGGTGTTTTTCAGTTGCTCCTCCGAGAGACCACGTATGCCGGTGGTCACCGTACTGTTGCTCCTGCCGGTGGAAGCAACGTTGAACAAGGCCATCAGTCCGTTGTCGCCGCGCTTGCCTTGCCCGTTCGCTTCCAGACGCAGGCTCAACATCTTCACCCAGCCGGTGAATGAGGGTGATTTGACTTCCGTCCAGCTTGCACGCCGTCCCAGAACCTCGACTCTGCTGCGTGGCGGCAACGATGTCAGCGTCTGCGCATCGCTATATGGTTTGGCTTTGAGTTCGGTAGGACGTATGGTGTAAGCATATTCCGCTGCCCAGACTGTCGGCACCAAGCCGAACAGTAAACAAATTGCGATGATGTGTTTCATTCCTGCTTGCCTCCTTTTTCGACTGGTGCGAACAATTCCACCTCCTGCTCGCGCCCTTTGACTTTGAACGACCCAAATGATTTGAACTCGAACGCATCGCCACATGCGTCTTTGGTCTCGCGCGACACCAGGATCCGCGATACCCCTTTGGTCAGTCCTTCGATGCGGCTGCCCAGATTAACGGTATCGCCAATGGCGGTATATTCGCGGCGCTGATCGGACCCGATCAAACCCACCACCGCGGGTCCGGTATGGATACCGATACCGACATCAAAAGCAGCATCTTCCTCGCCCAACTCATGCTTGAAGCGCTGCAACACCCGCCCCATCTCCAGCGCCGCTTCCACGGCATGGCGCGCATGATCCGGGTCATCCAGCGGCGCGCCCCAGAACGCCATGATGCAGTCACCGATGAATTTATCCAGCGATCCTCCATGCCGGAAGACTACTTCGACCTGCAAAGTGAAATAGCGGTTCAACAGGTCTACCACCTGCTGCGGTGTGCGTTTTTCCGATAGCGTGGTGAAGCCGCGAATGTCGGAGAACAGGATGGTGATCTGGCGGCTTTCACCTGCGCGACTCAAACCGCCGTGCGCCACCAGTTCCTGTACCACGTGTGGATTGACGAAGCGGCTGAACATCTGCACCGCCTGCTCGCGCGACTTGCGTTCGCGCAAGTATTCTTGCAGTGCAAAAACGAAGTAGCAGCTCCATGCCAGCAGCAATGGAGACAACACAGGAAGCAGCAGCAACTGCGCGACTGCCCAATACGACCCCAACAACAGCAACAGCGTGACCGCCAGCAAAACCAGGCCGACTTTGAGTGCGTTCACACCCCGCATGAAAGCGATGCTCAACAGCCCCAGCATCAACAGGGAGATCCCGACAGCAAAGCCTTCATCGGCCTGGCGCATCATGCGACCATTCTTCAGGTCATCTATCGCTGTCGCCAGTATCTCCATCCCGGGATACAGACTTGCCATCGGTGTTACCCGCACATCATGCAACCCGGTAGCTGCAGTCCCGATGATGACAATCTTGCCTTTCAGCTCGTCAGCCGCACGCTGGGGATGTTCACGATTGAAGTCCTCATACAGGTCGGCATACGAAACATGCTGAAAAGAGCCTGGAGCTCCGCGCCAAGCCAGTATCAAGTCCGGTTGCTGCGGTACGGCATAACCCAAATCCTTGGCCACCCTGGCCGGTAACGATGGAATCAGCCAGCCATGAGCATCGTTATACAACTGGTAACGCCGCCCCACCCCGTCGGAATCCTGCACAAAGTTGATCGTACCTGTACGCCAGTGAGCCGGATCGACTGCCAAGGGTGGCAATATGGCAATGTGCGCATCTTCATCGGCATGGTCGGTGCGCTGCAAACCCAGCAAATCCGCCACCTGGGAGGCAGGCGCCCCCTGCCGGTCCATCTCCGCATCGCGCCTGACCATCGGAAAATAAACGTTGCTCACGCCTTGCAGGGATCGATTGAATTCGCGATCGCTATCCGGACGGAATTCATCACGCTCGCTGAACAGGATATCGAACACGATGGCTTTGGGATGCTGCCGTGCAATGCCTCTTACCATTTCACCATGCACTGAACGCGGCCACGGCCAGCTGCCGGCACTTTCCTGCATGCGCGCAAGGCTGGAATCGTCAATATCCACGATGACGATGTCTGCATCCGGTTTCAGGCTTTGTGCCTGTTGGCGCACGAACCAATCGGACAAACGATGTTCCAGCGGGGAGAGCGCGTGCAGCCAGGACAACTCAACAATGGCCAGAGTAAGGAACAAGGCACCGATACGCAATGAAGTTCGGCGCCTGTTTGAGGTGGGGGAAATATCCATAGATGCACATACTAATCGCTTTGCACGGATTGCAACAAGATGGATGCAACAAGCCATGCTTTCCCCCTATAATCACGGCTATTCTTAAGTTCCGTCCAACTTTACATGCCCCAGATGCGAATCTTCATGCTGCTTGCAAGCCTGTTGCTGACAGGTTGCAGTTCCGTCAGTCTTAGCAATTATGGACAGCAGAAAGACCCGTTCGAGTCGTTCAATCGCGGTGTTTTCGTATTCAATGACGCGCTTGATCGGGCTGTTGTCAAACCGGTAGCAAAAGGTTATAGCGCAGTGATGCCAGTTCCTGCAAAGACCATGGTCAACAACTTCTTCTCCAATCTGGACGATGTGGTGGTCACCGCCAACGATCTGCTGCAACTGAAATTCAAGCAGGCTATCAGCGATGCCAGCCGCGTGATCTTCAACAGCACGTTTGGTGTGTTCGGCCTGTTTAACATCACTGACCGCCTGGAAAAGCATAATGAGGATTTCGGCCAGACTTTAGGGTACTGGGGAGTACCTACCGGCCCGTATCTGATGTTGCCGATACTGGGACCGAGCACGATCCGCGATGGAACGGGACGCTATGTAGATGGCTTCTCCAGTGTCATCAGCAACACCAAGCATGTTCCAACGCGCAATACCGCCTGGGCCGTTGAAGGTGTGGATACCAGAGCCGGTCTGCTGGAACAGGAGAAAGTGCTGGATAGCGCGATCATCGATCGTTACAGCTTCATACGGGATGCCTATCTGATGCACCGGCAAAGCCTGGTCTACGACGGCGACCCGCCGCGACAAAAGTTCGATGATGATGAATAAGAAAACGGCGGGTATTCCCCGCCGTTTTCATTCCGCCGAATTCCCGTTCGGTCACAACCCGCTACGCAACGCCTCGATCCGTTCATCCAGTGGTGGATGGGTCATGAACAGCCTGGAAAACCCGCCTTGACTGGAGATTGCCATCGCCGCCATGTTCTGTGGCATCGCGGCCTGCTCATGGTTCAGCTTCAGGCGCTCCAGAGCGGCAATCATCTTTTGCCTTCCGGCCAGATTCGCGCCGCCTGCATCGGCACGGAATTCACGTTGACGCGAAAACCACATGACGATCATGCTGGCAAGGATACCCAGTACGATCTGGGCGGCGATCTCAGCCACGAAGGCGCCGACACCGGGGCCGTTGCGCGGGTCGTTCTTGAGCAGCACACGATCCACCAGGATACCGACGATCTTGGCAAAAAAGACCACAAAGGTGTTGACCACCCCCTGGATCAGCGCCAGCGTCACCATATCGCCGTTGGCGACGTGGCTGATCTCATGGCCCAGTACTGCTTCGGCTTCATCGCGGCTCATGCTGTGCAACAGGCCAGTGCTCACGGCAACGAGCGCGCTATTCCGGTTCCAGCCGGTGGCAAAGGCATTCACGTCCGGCGCATCATAGATCGCCACTTCCGGCATGCCGATACCCGCAGCCAGTGCCTGACGGCGCACGGTTTCAACCAGCCAGCGCTCGGTCGGATCCTGCGGGTTTTCGATCACCTGGGCGCCAACCGACATCTTGGCCATCCATTTGGACATCAGCAGCGAAATGATGGAGCCGGAAAAACCGATCACTGCCGACATCACCAACAGCGCATTGAAGTTGATCGCACCACTTTGATCCAGCACCCGATCCACACCCAACAGGCGCAACACGATGTTGATGACCAGCAAGACCGCAATATTGGTCAGAACGAACAAAAATATACGTTTCATTGCTTAACTCTCCAAAGGTACGAATTTACGCGGCGCGCAGTGTAACACTCTTGCCGTGGACTGCCAGATGCGGGCAAACCCACGGTTTTTCAAGCCCAAGAGTCTCTACACTCAGCCATTTTTGAATGTCCGTAGCGCAAAAAGTTGCATCACCTTGCCAGCCATGGGGAATCATCGCCTAAACCAAAACTATGATTGACATTTGGTCGAGCACATCACTAGGATAAGCAAAATAACTCGAGGTGACTGAAATGGCCGATCGTTACACGCATACTGCTGTCACCCTGCACTGGCTGATCGCCCTGCTGATCTTCGCCACTTTTCCGTTAGCGCTATACATGACCGGCCTGCACCTGTCGCCTCTGAAATTGCGCTTGTATGCCTACCACAAATGGGCGGGAATGATCGTGCTGATGCTCGCTTTAGTCCGCATATATTGGCGTGTCACGCACCGTCCTCCAGCCATGCCGGATAGCATGGTGAAATGGGAGAAACTCGCCGCTCATGCCATGCACCATGCACTTTACTTGCTGATTTTCATCATTCCCATCACCGGCTGGCTGATGAGTTCCGCCAAAGGTTTCCCGGTCGTCTTGTTTGGGGTACTGCCTTTCCCGGACATGGTTGGCAAGAACAAGGAACTGGGCGATCTGCTGCAGGAAGTGCATGAAGTGCTCAATTACACCATGCTCGGCTTGGTGATTGCCCACGTCGCTGCTGCGCTCAAGCATCACTTCATCGAACGCGATGACATCCTTAAGCGTATGGTTCCATTCCTCAACAAGGGGGCATAAGGATACAATCCTTTTCCCGCATCTGGAATTGATAACATTCAAGGAGAACTGCCATGAGTAAATCACTGCCAATCCTTCTTGGTGCGTTACTCTCCATTCCTGCTTATTCAATGGATAACTACACCATCGATCCGACACATACCTGGCCCATGTTTGAAGTGAATCACCTGGGTTATTCGACACAGCGCGGGCGCTTCAACAAATCGAGCGGCAAGATAACCCTCGATATCGCTGCCAAGCAAGGGAGCGTAGATATCACCATTGACGCTGCCTCGCTCGACATGGGTTTCGCCAAGTGGGATGAACACATGAAGGGCGAGGAGTTCTTTAATGTCGTGCAATATCCGACCATTCACTTCATTTCCGACAAACTGATCTTCGACGGCGATAAAGTTGTCGGAGCGGAAGGCAAGTTCACTTTGCTTGGCACGACCCGTCCGCTTTCCTTGCAGGTCGATAACTTCCATTGCGCACCGTTTCCGCTGACCCGAAAGATGCACTGCGGTGCGAACATCTCCGCAACCATCTCTCGCACCCAGTTCGGCATGGCCAAGTTCGTTCCCATGGTCAGCGACGAGGTCAAACTCTTTTCCCCGATCGAGGCCGACAAAGATTAAAGCCAGTCTCGAACCGAAAGGGAAACCGTCTCGCAGCAAGGACTACAGTCAACTCATAGTATTGAAAAGCAATAAGCCCACCTGATTCAAAACCAGGCGGGCTTATTGGGGAATTCCGGCTTGAAACTTATTTCTTGTCAGTAGATTGCCTGGCTTCCTTGTCGGCTTTCTTCTTGGCCTTCTTTGCTGCTCTGGCGGCTTTCTTGTCTGCCTTTGCGCCATCCTTGGCTACCGGCTCCTGGCTTGCCTTCTCGGCCTTTGTATCAGCCTTCTTGTCATCCTTGCTCTTCCTCTTGTCAGCCTTGGCGGGCTTCTCTTCCTTGCCTGTGGTGCTCGCACCGCTCACAGACAGCTCGGAACGCATCTTAGCCACGGTCTTGTCGCCGAAACCTTTGACATGCTTCAGATCTTCCACACTTGCAAACGGGCCATTCTTGGTGCGGTAGTCGATGATGGCCTGCGCCTTTGCAGGACCGATACCCTTGACTGCATCCAGCTCATCCTTGCTCGCCGTATTCAGATTGACCGCTGCAAACGCCATGCCGGTAAATGCAAAGAACATAGCCAGCACCGACAATAACTTCTTCATGCTTTTCTCCTTTTCTATGAACGACAGATGTCGCACAGAAGAAACGCAGTAGCAATCATTAAGTTGACCGTTTCAGCAAATGATTTACATAGCGTGCTGTGCCTTGCTCAACGGTCAGGAACGGCTGCTCGTAACCGACCTCGCGCAGGGCAGTCATATCGGCCTGCGTGTAGCTTTGATACTTTCCCTTCAGCTGTTCCGGGAAAGGGATATATCGTATGAGTTGCTGCTGATGCATCTGCTCCAGCGTCAAAGCACCTTCACTATTGGCTGCGCGCAGGGTGTTGATGGTCGCCATGGCCACATCGTTGAAGCTTTGTGCGCTGCCCGTACCCAGATTGAAGATGCCGGATTTGCCGCGATGATCCAGGAAGTGCATATTGACCTTGACCACATCTTCCACCGAGACGAAATCGCGCAATTGTCCGCCGTTCGCATATCCGTCGCAGCCTTCGAACAGCTTCACGTAGCCGTCAGCACGGTACTGGTTGAAGAAGTGATAGGCCACCGAAGCCATGCGCCCTTTATGCTGTTCGCGCGGCCCGTACACATTGAAATAGCGAAAACCCGCGATCTGCGATGTGCGGCCAGCCCAGCGACGACGTACCACCTGGTCGAACAGAAACTTGGAGTAGGCATAGACATTGAGCGGCGACTCGAACTCGCGGCTCTCCTTGAACACCCCTCCACCGCCATATACGGAAGCTGAAGAAGCGTACAGGAATGGTACATCCTCGTTCTGGCAATGGTTCAATATCTCCAGAGAATAGCGGTAGTTGTTCTCCATCATGTAGCGACCGTTGGTCTCCATGGTGTCCGAACAGGCGCCCTCATGCAGCACTGCCTCAAGGATGCCATCAAAGGATCCATCCTGCAGCAGCCCGACGAAATCCTCCTTGTCGATATAGTCGGCGATCTCGCAATCGGTGAGATTCCTGAACTTGTCGGCATTATTCCCCAAATTATCGACGGCGATGATGTTGGTCTCGCCGCGCTCGTTCAGCGCCTTGACCAGATTCGACCCGATAAAACCAGCGGCGCCCGTCACAACGTAATACATATCAGCTCCCCATATCTTCAAGTATCTCTTCGCGCGACACGACTGCCGTGCCCAGTTTCCCAACCACGACACCCGCCGCGCGGTTGGCAATGCGGACAGCATCTGCCATACCTGCCCCACTCGCCAGCATCACAGCCAGTGTAGCGATGACGGTATCACCCGCTCCGCTCACATCGAACACCTCGCGCGCATGTGTCGGTTCGTGCAATACGTCCTGTTCACGGAACAGCGACATCCCTTCCTCGCTGCGCGTGACCAGCAAGGCTTCCAGCTTCAACTCTGCGCGCAATTTTTGGGCCTTAGCAGTCAACTCGTCCTCGTTCTTCCAGCTGCCTGCCACATCGCGGAACTCGCTGCGATTCGGCGTCAGCAGGGTCGCCCCCTGATAACGTGCATAGTCGTCGCCTTTTGGATCGACTAGCACAGGTTTGCCTGCCGAGCGTGCCGCTTTGATCATTTCGGCGATATGGGCAAGTCCACCCTTGCCATAGTCAGACAGGATCACCACATCGGCGAATGGCAGCTTGGCATGGAAGTCCGCCAGCTTGGCATTCAGCACTTCATGGCTGGGCGGCGTCTCGAAATCGATGCGTAATAGCTGTTGGTGGCGAGCGATGGCGCGCAGCTTGACGATGGTAGAGATGCTGTCATCGCGATGCAGCATGGCTTCCACACCACCCTGTTCGGTCAGCAAACGTTGCAGGCAATCTCCCGCCTCGTCCACTCCGACCACCGACAACAGTGTGCAGTGCGCCCCCAATGATGTGATGTTGCGAGCGACGTTGGCTGCGCCACCCGGGCGCTCCTCCACTTTGCTGACTTTCAATACCGGCACCGGCGCCTCTGGCGAGATGCGCGTCACATCTCCGAACCAGTAGCGATCCAGCATCACATCGCCGACCACAAGAACCCGTGCCTTATCGAATGATGGCAGCTTCATGCCATGTCTCCTGTCTCTTTCAAAATATCCTGCAATGCCAGTAAAGGATCGGAAGCCTGGGTGATCGGACGCCCGATGACCAGATAATTCGCGCCGTTCTCCAGCGCGGCACGCGGCGTCATGATGCGCGCCTGATCGTCTGCCGATGCGTTCGCCGGACGGATGCCGGGCGTGACCAGACAGAAATCGCGGCCCAACTGCTGGCGCAGCACGAATGCTTCCTGCGCAGAACACACCACTCCGTCCAGGCCGCTATCATTTGCCAACCCGGCCAGTAGCGGGACCATCTGCGCCGGGCTGGCATTGATGCCGATGCCGTGCAGATCTTCCTGCGCCATACTGGTCAGTACCGTCACCGCGATCAGCATCGGTCGTTGCCCGACGTTCGCCAGCGCTTCGCGCGCTGCTTCCATCATGCGTTTGCCGCCCAACGCGTGCACGTTCACCATCCATACCCCCATTGCTGCGGCGGCTTTGCAGGCTTGCGCCGTGGTGTTCGGGATGTCGTGGAATTTGAGATCGAGAAAGATTTCGAAACCGCGCTGCTGCAATTGCTCGACCAGTTGCGGTCCCGCAGCAGTAAACAACTCCTTGCCGACTTTCAGGCGGCACAACGCGGGTTCCAGCCGTTGCGCCAAAGCCAGCGCCGGTGCGGCTTGCGGATAATCGAGTGCGACGATGATTCTTGGGTTGATTTTAGAATCATCGTTCATATCGCCACTCCATTCTCTTCGCTGCGTTTCGGAGAGTAGCTCTCCCAACTGTGGCAAGCCGGGCAATGCCAATAGAACTGCCGCGCCTTGAAACCGCAATGCTTGCAGCGATACATCGCCAGTCCGCGTGTACGCTGAAAGATCAGGTCTTTCACCAGCTCGAGGTCTGCGCGGCGTTCGCCGGCGATATCCAGCAGTCGCGCTTCCAGCAATTTATCCAGGCCCAGCAGCGTTGGATTGCGCTTCAGCTCGTTGCGTACCATGACGTAAGCCGCTTCCGCCCCATCACGCTGCACCAGCACGCTGAACAGCACGTTCATCAGATCGAGTGAAGGGTATTTTTGCAGCCAGGTTTGCAGCAATGTCACACCCCTGGCTTCATCGCCGCACTGGCGGCAGGCCTGCAGCACGCGTTCGGCCACTAGCGGCAAATATTGCGCATCCTGCTGTTCAACATGTTTCCAAACCTCGATGGCACGTTGGGCGCCACCTGCAGACAATTCGATGTCGCCCAGCATGATGCTGGCGCGCACGCTCTGCGGATTGACATTGAGCGCCTGTTCCAAATGCACTACTGCCGCCTCTGTCTGCTTGGCGGCGAGTTCGCCCGCTGCCAGTTCGCAAAAGAAGAAAGCAGCTTCCTTGCCGTGCGGCTCCCCGGTCAATGCAGTAAGGCGTTGCCCGATGTCGATCGCTTTGAGCCAGTCTTTTTCCTTCTGATATATCTCAAGCAGAAAATCCAGAGACTCCTTCTCGTAGGGCGTGCCATGCAGTTCCAGAAAAGCGGCTTCTGCCCTGTCCAGAATACCTGCTTTAAGATAATCCTGAGCCAGCTCGAACAGTGCCTGATGCCGCTTGTCCTCTTCCAGATCGGTTCGCTCCACCAGATTGAGATGCATGCGGATGGCACGGTCCACTTCACCGCGCCGCCGGAACAGGCTGCCCAGCGCGAAGTGCAACTCGACCGTTTGCGGATCGACCTTGACCACTTCGATGAAGGCTTCGATAGCTTGATCCTGCTGTTCGTTAAGCAGGAAGTTCAGTCCCTGAAAATAGGAGCGCGGCAAGGCGCTGGACTCGGTGATCAACTCCTTTATATCGATACGCGCCGCCAGCCACCCCATACCAAAAAAAAGGGAAAGACCAGCAACATCCACGGTTCGAAATCCATTAGCGCAATATCTCAGAAGGGTTGAATTGGCGGATGCCGGTCATCGATCTCCGACAACTTGTTTTTCAATTGCAGCTCGCGTTTGACGGCCGAATATTCCCGGCGCTGACGGAGCAAAGTAGTCAGCATGGCCAGCAGGCCGATGGCGACACCCAGCGTGAAAAAGCATAGCAACACGACAACAAGGGACGTCTGCCATTCGTAGCCGAAGAAATATCGCAGCACGACGGGTTGGTCGTTCTTCATCGCAAAGCCCAACAACAAAAGGAACAGGGCAGCGCGCAGTGACCAGATCAGATATCGCATGATGACTTTATCGCTTGTAAATCGGTGCGCAACGATAGCATGAACAGATAAAAAATTGGCGGCACATCTTGCGACAGGCCGCCAATCGGATCACATCAAAAATGTATCAGGCAGAAGGATAATCCACCCGCTCGCGCAGCTCCTTACCAGCCTTGAAGTGCGGCACATACTTGGCAGGCACTTGCACCTTGTCGCCGGACTTGGGATTGCGCCCCAGCCGCGGCGGCCTGTAGTTCAGTGCAAAACTGCCAAAACCGCGGATCTCGATACGCCCGCCGTGCGAAAGTGTCGCCGACATGCTGTCCAAGATCACCTTCACAGCCAACTCGGCATCCTTGCCGAGTAGCTGTGTGTAACGGTCCGCAAGCTTGGCGATAAGATCAGAACGGGTCATCGTTCCTCCTTATTGCGAGTCAGCCTTGCTGGAATCCAGTTTCGCCTTCAGTAGCGCACCCAGATTGGTGGTGCCGGCAGTGCTGGTGTTCTCTGCTGCGAACTTCTGCATCGCCGCTGCCGTGTCGGCCTTGTCCAGCGCCTTGATCGACAGGTTGATGCCGCGATTCTTGCGGTCCACGTTGATGATGACAGCCTTGACGGTGTCACCTTCCTTCAGGTGGTTGCGGATGTCTTCCACGCGGTCAGCGGAAACTTCGGATGCCTTCAGGTAGGCTTCCACATCGCCATCCAGACCGATCACTGCGCCCTTGGCATCCAGCGACTTGACCACGCCAGTCACCACTGCACCTTTGTCGTGTCCGGTGACATAGCCGCCGAACGGATCACCTTCCAGTTGCTTCACGCCCAGCGAGATGCGTTCACGCTCGACATCGATGGCCAGAACCAGAGCTTCCAGTTCGTCACCCTTCTTGTAGTTGCGTACTGCTTCTTCGCCGGGGATGGACCAGGACAGGTCGGACAGGTGCACCAGACCGTCGATACCGCCATCCAGACCGATGAACACGCCGAAGTCGGTGATGGACTTGATCGCGCCCTTAACCTTGTCGCCCTTCTTGTGATTCAGCGCGAAGTCGTCCCAAGGATTGGACTTGCACTGCTTCATGCCCAGGGAGATACGGCGGCGTTGCTCGTCGATCTCGAGGATCATGACTTCCACTTCGTCGCCCAGCGCGACAACCTTGGAAGGATGTACGTTCTTGTTGGTCCAGTCCATTTCGGACACGTGTACCAGACCTTCGATACCCTGCTCGATCTCCACGAATGCACCGTAGTCGGTCAGGTTGGTCACCTTGCCGAACAGGCGTGTGCCTTGCGGGTAGCGACGTGCCAGACCATTCCACGGATCGTCGCCCATTTGCTTGATGCCCAGGGAAACGCGATTCTTCTCTTGATCGAATTTCAGGATCTTGGCTTCGACTTCGTCGCCAACGGTTAGAACTTCGGATGGGTGCTTCACGCGACGCCATGCCAGATCGGTGATGTGCAGCAGGCCGTCGATACCACCCAGGTCAACGAACGCACCGTAGTCGGTGATGTTCTTGACGATACCCTTGACGATCGCGCCTTCCTTCAGGTTTTCCAGCAGGGACTCGCGATCGGCACCTTGCGATGCCTCCAGCACAGCGCGGCGGGAAACCACCACGTTGTTGCGCTTGCGATCCAGCTTGATGACCTTGAGCTCCATGGTCTTGTTTTCATACGGCGTGGTGTCCTTGACCGGACGTGTATCCACCAGCGAACCGGGCAGGAATGCGCGGATGCCGTTCACCATGGCAGTCAGACCGCCCTTGACCTTGCCGCTGACATAACCTTCAACGATACGGCCTTCTTCCATTGCCTGTTCCAGATCGATCCAGGCAGCCAGACGCTTGGCCTTCTCACGCGACAAGCGCGTTTCGCCGTAGCCGTTTTCCAGGGATTCGATGGCGACGGTGACGAAATCACCGGCCTTGACTTCGATAGCGCCCGTTGCGTCCTTGAATTCTTCAACGGGAATAAAACTTTCGGACTTCAGTCCGGCATTCACGACCACCACGTTCTGTTCGACACGAACAACCTGGGCAGTGATCAACTCGCCTGCACGCATTTCCTTGCGGTTCAGGCTTTCTTCAAACATTGATGCAAAATTTTCCATTTCAGCGACTGCAGTCATTTCGGTATACCTTGAGGACAATCCCGGTGTGAGCGGGGGTTAGTTAATCAACCCAAACAGAAAGGCTCTATTTGGACTCCTAACGGGCCTAAGAATCTCCCGTATTTAACAGCATGCCCGTTTCCCTCACCTCAATCCTCTCCCAGAGGGCGAGGACGCAAACGAAACGCTGCGCGTGTTATTACTTCACTGCCTGGTAGCGGCTTAGCACTTCCTGAACTGCCTGCTCAATGTTCAGAAAGGTCGTATCCAGCAAGCTCGCACCTTGCGCCTGTTGCAAAGGAGCCACGCTACGTTGAGTATCTCGCTCGTCGCGCGCCCGTATATCTTGCAAAAGGGCGGCGATATTAGCACTCATCCCTTTTTCTTTCAACTGTTTATATCGGCGTTCCGCGCGCGCCTCGGCGCTGGCGGTCAGGAATATCTTCAGCACCGAATCCGGGAAAACGACCGATGCCATGTCGCGCCCGTCCGCCACCAGCCCCGGGGCTTGGCGGAAAGCCCTTTGTTTATCCAGCAAAGCCGCGCGCACCTTGGGTAAAGCCGCAATCTTCGAGGCTGCCGAACCCGCTTCCTCGGTACGCAACTCGTCGCCCACCTTGACTCCATCCAGCCAAATATCCTCACCCTTGAAGCGGATATCCACCCGCCCTGCCAGTTCCGCCAACTTGTCTTCCGCCTCCAGGGCGATGCCGCGTTTTTGCGCCGCCAGCCCCAGCAGACGATACAAGGCACCGCTATCGAGGTAATGCATGCCCAGCGCCGTCGCCACGCGTTGCGCCACCGTACCCTTGCCGGAGGCGGAGGGACCATCGATGGCAATGACCGGCACGGCCTGTGTCACCTTGGCGAATTCGATGAAATACTCAGGAAAGGTCTTGGCCACACACTTCGGGTCGTTGATGCGCACGCCCGCACCACCGAAGGCGGCCAGCGAAAAGCACATCGCCATGCGGTGATCGTCATAGGTGTCGATGGCAGCATGTTTGATCTGTGCAGGCGGCGTGATGCGAATGAAATCCGCGCCCTCTTCGACTGTCGCCCCGACCTTGCGCAGTTCGGTCGCCATCGCCGCGATGCGGTCGGTCTCTTTAACGCGCCAACTGGCGATATTGCGCAGCGTGGTTGTGCCGTCGGCGAACAGAGCCGCAACGGCTAGTGTCATCGCTGCATCGGGGATGTGGTTACAGTCAAGGTCGACGGCTTTGAGTTTTCCGCTGGCCGGACCTTTGGCCACTAATGAGTTATCACCCCACTCAACTTCGGCTCCCATCTTCTTCAATTCATGTGCAAAGTGAACATCGCCCTGAACACTGTTTGATCCTACGCCCTCTACTCGTACCGGACCTTTGCCAATGGCTCCCGCAGCCAAGAAATATGAGGCTGACGAGGCATCGCCTTCAACATAAATTTCATTCGGTGGAACGTAGCAACTACCTGCCCTTACGGTAAAACTGTGCCAATCTTCTCGCTCTACGACTACGAGAAAGCGCGCCATCATCGTGAGAGTAATTGCGATATAAGGTTGGGAAATCAGTTCGCCCAGCACCTCGACTTTGACAGTGCGATTCAGCAACGGCAGCGCCATCAACAATCCAGTGAGGAACTGGCTGGAAACGTCGCCACGCACCTGTACCGTATCTCCTGCCAACTTGGCAGGAGATATCTGCAATGGAGGAAAACCTTCATTGCCCAGATAGCGGATATCGGCCCCTAGTTGCCTCAGCGCATCCACCAGATCACCGATGGGACGCTCGTGCATGCGCGGCACACCGGATAATTCATAACTTCCGCCGGACAAAGCCAGTGCAGCGGTCAATGGACGGAATGCCGTGCCCGCATTGCCAAGGAACAGCTTGGCATTCTTGTTCGGGAAATTGCCGCCGCAGCCCGTGATGCGATAGGCGTTATCCCCCAGCTGCTCCACCTCTACTCCCAAGGTACGCAACGCATCCAGCATGCGCTCGGTATCGTCTGAGTGCAGCAGGTCGCGCACCGTGGTCGCGCCCTGTGCCAGCGCCGCCAGCAACAACACGCGATTGGAGATGCTCTTGGAGCCGGGCAGGCGCACGGTACCGCGCGCCGACATCAAGGGAGGAAGCTCAAGGAATTCTTGCTGTGACATACGAAAAGAAATGTAGTTATTGTTGAGTCCAGGCACTGCGCACTTCGCGCGCCAGGCTGAATATTTCTTCCAGCTTGGCGGCATCGTTGTTTTGCAGAGCCTGATAGACGACATAAAGCTCGTCTGCATAGCGTTTTACTTCCTGCAGCAAGGCCTCGCGATTGGCCAGACTGATGTCGCGCCACATCTCCGGGCTACTGGCTGCGATGCGGGTGAAATCGCGGAAACCGCTGGCGGCGAACGAAAGCAACTGGTCGCGGTTGTCGCGTTGCGCCAGGTCATGCACCAGCGCGAACGACAGCAGGTGCGGAAGATGGCTCACAGCGGCGAACACCTCGTCGTGCTGTTGAGAAGTCAGCTCGCTGACCATCGCACCACACAACTCCCAAGCCTTGCGCACTCGCGCCACTGCTTCCTTCGAATTTTCCGGCAACGGAGTGAGCACCACTTTCTTGCCTTGATACAGCTCTTCAAGCGCAGCAGCGGGTCCGCTCTGCTCTGCCCCTGCAATAGGGTGGGCAGGAACGAAATGAGCGATCCTGTCCTTCAGATTGGTGCGCGCCGCGACGACCACGTCACTCTTGGTGCTGCCGCCATCAGTAACCAGCGTATGTGCGCCAAGATGCGGCGCAATGCGCATAAAGATGTCTGCCATCTGCGCCACGGGAGTAGCCAGCAGCACCAGACTGGCGTCCGCCACCTCATGCGCCACATCTTCACCCATGCGGTCGATTATGCCGAACTGTTTGGCCTGTTGCAGCGTAGTGGCGCTACGCCCGAAGCCGACCACCTCGCCTACCGCTCCTGCCTTGCGCAACGCCAATGCAAACGACCCGCCGATCAGCCCGACGCCGAAGATGACGACTTTGCGAAAGGCGGGTTGCATGACTTACAGGGTCCGTCCGATCGCTCCGGCGATCGCACCCAGCGTGCCCATCAGCTTTTTCAATTCGTCCGGGGTCAGTGCCTGGTCGGCATCACACCATGCGTCACACGGGCTGGGATGCATCTCGATCAGCAGTCCGTCTGCGCCTGCGGCGATGGCTGCCTGCGACAACGCCGGCACCATCCATGCCTTGCCGCCTGCGTGCGACGGATCGACGATCACCGGCAGATGGGTTTCTTTCTTGAGCACCGGGATGGCCGTCACATCCAGCACATTACGGTAGGCAGTCTCGAATGTGCGTATGCCACGCTCGCAGAAGATGATGTTGTGGTTGCCGCCTGCAGCGATGTATTCCGCCGCCATCAGCCATTCGCTGATGGTAGCCGACATGCCGCGCTTGAGAATGACGGGCTTGTTGATGCGTCCGACCTCCTTGAGCAGATCGAAGTTCTGCATGTTGCGCGTGCCGATCTGGATCACGTCGACGTCGTACTCGATGAAGGCATCCAGCTGGCGGGCATCCATCAGCTCGGTGACGATGGGCAGCTTGAATTTGTCCGCCGCCTTGCGGAATATATCCAGCCCCTCCACGCCGTGTCCCTGAAAGGCATATGGACTGGTACGCGGCTTGAACGCACCGCCACGCATCAGACGGCAACCGGCCTCTTTCACGAATTTCGCCGACAGATCCATCTGCTCCTGCGTCTCCACCGAGCATGGTCCGCCGATGATCTGGACCTGATTCCCGCCCAGCGGAACGCCGGCGATGTCGATGATGGTGTTCTGCTTGTGCGACTCGCGCGAGACGATCTTGTACTGCTTGGCGATATGCATCGCCGATTCCACGCCAGGCAGAGGCGTGAACATCTCCTCGCTCAATTGGCGCTCGTCGCCGATCGCGCCGATCACGGTGCGTTCGATACCGCGCGAGATGTTGGCCTTCAGACCGGCCGCCTCCAGCTTCTTGACCACAGCCCCGATCTGTTCGTCAGTGACTTCCCTGCCCATTACGATAATCATTTGTTTTCTCCAGTAGCTTGCTGACTGATGCTTTTTTCCAGTGCAGCCAAAAATTTTGCGTTCTCGCTTTCCAGACCGATGCTGACGCGCAACCAGTCCGGCATATCGTAGTTTGCTATCGGGCGCACGATCACACCCAGTTCGAGCAAGCGTCGGTACATCGCCGTGGCATTGCCGATGCGGAACGCCACGAAGTTGCCGAACGACGGAATGTATTCCAAACCCAACCGGGTCAAGCCTTCGGTGATCTGCTGCATGCCGCGCCGGTTCAGTTCGAAGGTCCGTTTGACGAAGGACACATCGCGCAGGGCCGCCACCGCTGCCGCCTGCGCCACGCTGTTCACATTGAACGGCTGGCGCACGCGATTCATCATGTCCGTCACCTGCTCATGTGCCAAAGCGTAGCCGACGCGCAAACCGGCCAGACCGTAAGCTTTTGAGAAGGTACGCGAGATGATGAGATTGGGGAATTCCTTCAGCCAGCTTACGCTGTCATAGCGCATGTCTTCCGGCAGGTATTCGTTATAGGCCTCGTCCAATACCACCAATATCTCTGCCGGCAGTCCGCGCATGAACGCCAATAGCTCGTCTGCACTCAGGAACGTACCCGTCGGATTGTTCGGGTTGGCGATGAAAACGATCTTGACCTTGTTGCCTTTGGCTGCCTTCAACATCGCAGGCAGGTCATGTCCATAACCTTTGGCGGCTGGCACGCTGATGCCCGTCGCACCTACGGCCTGAGTGGCCAGCGCATAGACGGCGAATGCATGTGCCGAGTACACCACCTTGTCGCCGGGCGCCAGGAAAGCACGTGCAGCGAGCTCAAGCAGATCGTTGGAGCCATTGCCCAAAGTCACATTGGCATGCGCCACACCGTAGCGCTTCACCAATGCATCCTTCAGTTCGAAGCCGTTGCCATCGGGGTAAAGGGCGATGGTCTTGATCGCATTCTGCATCGCGGCGACCGCAGCCGGACTTGCACCCAGCGGATTCTCGTTCGAAGCCAGCTTGACGATGCCGGTGATGCCGAGCTCTCGCTCCAGCTCGGAGATAGGCTTCCCGGGCTGATATGGCGCGATGGCGCGAATATAGGTTGGTGCCAGATCACAGTAATTCATTTGATACCTTGCTATTTGAAACGATTAGACAGCGACCGGGTACGAACCCAGCACCTTGACGAAGGAAGCGATCTGCTTGAGTTGCGCCAGCGAAGCCGCAACCTTGGCATCGGACTGGTGACCTTCGATGTCCACATAGAACACGTATTCCCACAGTCCGGTGCGCGAAGGACGGGATTCCATCTTGGTCATCGAAACTCCGTTTTGCGCAAACGGAGTCAGCAGATCATGCATCGCACCGGGACGGTTCGCGGCAGACATCGCCAGCGAAGTCTTGTCCTTGCCGGATGGAGCCACATCCTGCTTGCCGATGACAAGGAAACGCGTGGTATTGCGCGCATCGTCCTCGATGTTCCGGGCCAGCACCTTCAGCTTGAAATGCTCGCCAGCCTGCTCGCCGGCAACCGCGGCAGCGAAAGATTCTTCCGCGGCCAATCGCGCTGCATCGGCATTGCTGGATGCAGTGATGCGCTCGGAGTGCGGCAGATGCGCATTCAGCCACCCCTGGCATTGGCCGAACGATTGCGGATGCGAATAGACCTTGCGGATAAGCGACAGGTCGTTCTCGTTCGACAGTACGCATTGGTGCACTTGCAGCAACACCTCGCCGCAGATATTGAGATTGCTGTTCAACAGCAGGTCGAGCGTGCGTCCGATCGCGCCTTCGGTGGAATTCTCCACCGGCACCAAGCCATAGTTTGCCATGCCGCCTTCAACAGCATCGAATACGCCGTCGATGGAGTCGACCGGAACACCCTCGGTCGCCTGGCCGAAACGCTGGAATACAGCCGCCTCGCTGAAAGTACCGTGCGGCCCCAGATAGGCCACGCGCAGCGGCGCTTCCAGCGCGCGGCATTGCGACATGATCTCGGTGAACAATGTCGTCACCCCCTGGTTGGACAACGGACCGGCATTCGCCCGTGCCATGCGTTGGAGCACCTGCGCCTCGCGCTCGGGACGCAGCACCGCACCGTTGCCTTTGACGTGTCCGATCTGCTGCGCCAATCCGGCGCGCTGATTGATCAGCTTGAGCAACTCGTCGTCGATACGGTCGATCTGCTCGCGGTATTTTTTCAATTCATCGCTCATTCATCCGCCTCCAGCGGCAACGCACGCACCATCAGCACACCGGGAATGGCGGCGACCTGCGCGATCAGGGTTTCAGGCAGCGCGGTATCGGTATCCACCAGGGTGTAGGCCATCTCGCCGCGCGACTTGTTCGTCATGTTATGGATATTGATGCTCGCTTTCGCCAGTGCAGTGGAAATCTGCCCCAGCATGTTCGGCACATTACTGTTGGCTATGGCCACGCGGAACGCCGATTCGCGCGACATGGAGACATTGGGGAAATTCACCGTGTTGGTGATATTGCCATGTTCCAGATATTCGCGCAGTTGCTCTGTCACCATCACCGCACAATTCTCTTCCGCTTCTTCGGTGGAAGCCCCCAGATGCGGCAATGCGATGATCCTGTCGTTGGACAGCGACTTGCTGCTGGGAAAATCGCACACATAGCAACGCAAATGTTTTTCTGTCAGGCCAGCGATGACTGCGTCCTCGCTGACAATGCCCTCGCGCGAAAAGTTCAGCAGCACCGCCCCCTGTTTCATCGCGGCCACGCGCTTGTCGTCGATCAGGTTGCGCGTCGCATCCAGCAACGGCACATGCAGCGTGACGAAGTCGCTGTGCCTGAGCAACTCCTCGATACTATGCGCCTTCTTCACTTGCGAGGGCAGGCTCCACGCCGCATCCACCGTGATCTCCGGATCGTAACCGACCACCCTCATGCCGAGACCGATTGCCGCATCCGCCACCAGTCGGCCGATCGCCCCCAAACCGACGATGCCCAGTGTGCGTCCCAGCAACTCGGTTCCGGCGTATTCTTTCTTCCCGTCCTCGACCTGCTTGCGCATGGTCGCATCGTCACCCATCAGTCCCGCAGTAAACCTCAACGCCGGCACAATATTGCGCGAGGCCAGCAGCATCCCGGTGATGACCAGTTCCTTCACTGCATTGGCGTTCGCACCCGGCGCATTGAACACCGGCACGCCACGTGCACTCATCTTTTGCACCGGTACGTTGTTCGTCCCGGCCCCGGCGCGTGCGATCGCCACCACACTGGAAGGGATATCCATCTCCAGCATGTTGTGCGAGCGCACGAGGATCGCATCCGGCTGCGCGATCTTGTCTCCCACCTGATAACGTTCCGCAGGGAGGCGCTTCAGCCCCGCCTGCGAGATCTTGTTCAGCGTGAGGACACGGAAAGTCTTAGCCATGCTTGCTGGCGAACTCGTTCATGAAGCCCACCAGAGCCTGCACACCCTCCAGCGGCATGGCGTTATAGATCGAGGCGCGCATGCCCCCGACCGAGCGGTGCCCTTTCAGCTGCAGCAAGCCGCGCGCATCCGCCTGTTTCAGGAAGTCGCCATCCAGATTGGCGTCTTTCAAGGTGAACGGCACGTTCATGCGCGAGCGGTCTGCCTTGTTCACCGGGCAGTTGTAGAAGCCGTTGCTCGCGTCGATGGCAGCATACAACAGATCGGCTTTGGCGATATTGGCGCGTTCCATCGCACCGATGCCGCCGTTCTTCTTCAGCCACTGGAACACCAGCCCTGCCATGTAGATGGCAAAGGTGGGCGGCGTGTTGTACATGGATTCGTTATCGGCATGCGTCTTGTAGTCCAGCATGGTCGGCAGGCGCGGATCGGCATGCCCGACCAGGTCTTCGCGCACGATCACCAGCGTCAAACCAGCCGGCCCGATGTTTTTCTGTGCGCCGGCATAGATCAGCCCGAACTTCCATACGTCTACCGGACGCGACAGGATATTGGAAGACATGTCCGCCACCAGCGGCACATCGCCCGTATTTGGAATCCAGTTGAACTCGACTCCGCCGATGGTCTCGTTCGGCGTGTAGTGCACATAAGCCGCGTCCTTATCCAGCTTCCAGGTATCGAAGGCCGGCACATAGGTGCAGTTCCTGTCGGTGTTGCTCGCTGCCACGTTCACATTACAGAACTTCTTCGCCTCGCCGATGGCCTTCTTCGACCATTCGCCGGTGTTCGCATAATCGGCGGAAGATTTGCCGCGCAACAGGTTGAACGGGATCATCGAGAATTGCAGATGCGCCCCGCCTTGCAGGAACAGCACCTTGTAGTTGGCGGGAATGGCCATCAGCTCACGCAGGTCTGCCTCTGCCTGGGCATGGATGCCCATGTACTCCTTGCCGCGATGCGACATTTCCATCACCGACATGCCGCTGCCGTGCCAGTCGATGAGTTCCGCCTGTGCCTGCTGCAACACTTCCCTCGGCAACACCGCCGGTCCCGCGCTGAAGTTATAGATCGCCATGCCGTTTTCTCCTAGCTCAGTTGTTTACTCAGATTCTTCTTCCGTCTCGGCAATGCGGCTCAATCCGGCCAATTTTTCGCCTTCACCCACATTCATCAAGGTCACCCCCTGGGTCGCTCGGCCCATCTCGCGGATCTCGTTGACGCGGGTACGGATCAGCACGCCGCTGGTGCCGATCAGCATGATCTCGTCTTCAGGCTTGACCAGCGTCGCAGCAACCACCTTGCCGTTGCGCTCGGAAGTCTGGATCGCGATCATGCCCTGCGTGCCGCGGCCATGGCGGGTGTATTCCGAGATCGGCGTGCGTTTACCGTAACCGTTCTCGGTCGCCGTCAGCACCGACTGCTCTTCATTCTCGGCCACCAGCAAGGCGATGACCTTGCCGCCCTTGGCCAGATTCATGCCGCGCACACCCCGTGCCGTACGGCCCATGCCGCGCACATCGTCCTCGTCGAAACGCACTGCCCTGCCTTCATCCGAGAACAGCATCACGTCGTGCTTGCCGTCGGTGATCGCCACGCCGATGAGGAAGTCGCCCTCGTCCAGGCTGATGGCGATGATGCCGGCCTTGCGCGGATTGGCGAAGTCGGACAGCGGTGTCTTCTTCACCGTACCCTCGCTGGTCGCAAAGAAGATGAACTGATCCTCGGCGAACTGCTTCACCGGCAGGATGGCGTTGATCTTCTCCCCCGCCTCCAGCGGCAACAGGTTCACGATAGGCTTGCCGCGCGAGATGCGGGTGCCTTGCGGCACGTCATAGACCTTGAGCCAGTACACACGACCGCGATTGGAGAAACACAGGATGTAGTCGTGCGTGTTGGCGATGAACAGGTTGTCGATGAAATCGTCTTCCTTGGTCGCGGTGGCCTGCTTGCCGCGCCCGCCGCGCTTCTGCGCGCGGTACTCGTCCAGCTTCTGCGCCTTCATGTAACCGCCATGGGACATGGTGACCACCACGTCTTCCGGCGCGATCAGGTCTTCCATGCTCATGTCTTGCGTATGCGTGACGATCTCGCTGCGGCGCTTGTCGCCGAACTGCGAGCGGATGGTGATCAGCTCGTCGCCGATGATCTGGGTCACGCGCGCCGGTTTGGCCAGGATGTCCAGCAGGTCGGTGATCTTGTCCATCACTTCGCGGTATTCGCCGACGATCTTGTCCTGCTCCAGCCCGGTCAGGCGCTGCAAACGCAGTTCGAGGATAGCTTGCGCCTGCGCATCGGAAAGGAAATAACCGGTTCCTTTCACCAGACCGAACTCGGGGGCCAGCCCTTCCGGACGCGACGCCTCGTCGACGCGGGACAGCATGTCTTCCACCAGAGATGAGCGCCAGCCGCGCGCCATCAGTTCACGCTTGGCATCCGGCGGCGTCGGCGCCGCCTTGATCAGCGCAATGATCTCGTCCACGTTGGACAGCGCCACGGCCAGACCTTCCAGGATGTGGCCGCGTTCGCGCGCCTTGCGCAGTTCGAATATGGTGCGGCGAGTGACGACTTCGCGGCGGTGGCGCAGGAATGCCTCGATGACATCCTTCAGGTTGCACAGCTTGGGCTGGCCGTCGACGATCGCGACCATGTTGATGCCGAAGCTGTCCTGCATCTGGGTATCTTTGTACAGCTGATTCAGGATCACGTCGGCGTTCTCGCCGCGCTTCAGCTCGATCACCGCACGCATGCCGGACTTGTCCGACTCGTCACGGATCTCGGAGACGCCTTCGATGCGCTTCTCGCGCACCATCTCGCCGATCTTCATCAGCAGGTTGGCCTTGTTCACCTGATACGGCAGTTCGTCGATGATGATGGCCTGGCGATCACCCTTGCCGATGTCCTCGAAGTGGGTGCGGGCACGCATCACCACGCGGCCGCGGCCGGTGCGGTAACCTTCCTTCACCCCGGCCAGGCCGTAAATGAAGCCAGCAGTCGGAAAGTCCGGTGCGGGCACCAGCTCGATCAGCTGTTCGATATCCATGTCCGGATTCTTCAGCAGCGCCAGACAGGCATCCACCACCTCGGTCATGTTGTGCGGCGGGATGTTGGTCGCCATACCCACGGCGATACCGGAGGAACCGTTCACCAGCAGATTGGGAAAACGCGCCGGGAACACCAGCGGCTCGTGCTCGGAACCGTCGTAGTTCGGCCCGAAATCCACCGTTTCCTTGTCCAGGTCGGCCAGCAGCTCGTGCGCGATCTTGGCCATGCGGATCTCGGTATAACGCATCGCCGCCGCATTGTCGCCGTCCACCGAGCCGAAGTTGCCCTGGCCGTCCACCAGCGTGTAGCGCAACGAGAAATCCTGCGCCATGCGCACGATGGTGTCGTACACCGCGGTATCGCCGTGGGGGTGGTACTTACCGATCACATCACCGACGATACGCGCCGATTTCTTGTAGGCGCGGTTCCAGTCGTTGGAGAGCTCGTGCATCGCAAACAATACGCGCCGGTGTACCGGCTTCAGGCCATCGCGCACATCCGGTAAAGCACGTCCTACGATCACGCTCATCGCATAGTCCAGGTAGGACTTGCGCATCTCTTCTTCAAGGCTGACGGGGAGGGTTTCTTTGGCGAATTGTTGTTCCATGAGCGACCTAATTGAATGAGACATAACGGCAAAAAAACGAAGTCCGCATTCTAACACAGCAGCCCTGACACGGTGCGGCGGAGCCGACGGTGCGGGAAGGGCTGCCGGCGGTCGCTCCCGCAATCGGCTGCCGAAGCGGTAACGACTCGTCCCTCCGCCCACTTCCCGTCGGACCGCCTTGTTTGTTTGGCTATTGGCGGGGAGTTTTGTTAAAGTCGCCCCACATTCAAACGAGGCCAAAACCATGTCCAACGCCGACCCCATCGAATTGGAAAAATTCTCCCAACTCGCCCACAAGTGGTGGGACCCGAACAGCGAATTCAAGCCGCTGCATGAAATCAACCCGCTGCGTCTGGACTATATCGATCGTATTGCAGGGCTATCGGGCAAGACCGTGCTGGACGTTGGGTGCGGCGGGGGTATTCTGGCTGAAAGCATGGCCGGAACGGGGGCTACCGTCACCGGCATCGACCTGGCCGACAAATCGCTGCAGGTCGCCAGGTTACACCTGCTGGAAAGCGGCAACAAAGTTGAATATCGCAAGGTGGCAGTGGAAGTACTGGCAGCAGAAACCCCGGCACATTACGACGTGGTGACCTGCATGGAGATGCTGGAACATGTCCCAGACCCTGCAGCCGTGGTCGCCGCCTGTGCCCAGCTGGTGAAACCCGGCGGCCACGTATTTTTTTCCACGCTCAACCGCAATCCAAAATCCTACCTGTTCGCCATCCTCGGCGCGGAATATGTGCTCAACCTGCTGCCACGCGGCACCCATGATTTCGCCAAATTCATCAAGCCGTCGGAATTGGCACAATGGTGCCGCAATGCCGGCCTGAACGTCTCCGACATCACCGGCATGAGCTACAACCCGTTGAATAAAAGCTATTCGCTCGGTCGCGACACCGGCGTCAATTACCTGATGGCTTGCCAACGTGGTTGAAGCCGTCCTCTTCGATCTCGACGGCACGTTTGCCGATACTGCGCCCGACCTGGGTGCGGCAGTCAACCATGTGCGCGCACTGCACGACCTTCCACCACTGCCCATAGAGGCCATCCGCCCCCAGGCTTCGCACGGTTCGCGCGGCCTGCTGAAGCTGGGCATGGGCGTGGAACCGGGTACACAGAATTACGACGAGGCGCGCGATGCGTTCTTGCAACATTACGAGGCCCATATTTGCGATCGCACCAAGTTATTCCCCGGCATGGCTGCACTGATCGCCGAGCTGGAACGGCACGAGTTGCCCTGGGGCATCGTCACCAACAAACCGCATCGCTACACCGTACCGCTGATGGAGAAACTCGGCTACGCCAAGCGCGCGGCCTGTCTGGTCAGCGGCGATACCTGCGCACGCTCCAAACCCCACCCGATGCCGTTATTGCATGCCGCCGAACTGATGGGCGTCTCTCCCGAGAGCTGCCTTTATCTGGGCGATGACTTGCGCGACATGGAAGCTGCGCAGGCCGCAGGCATGATGGGCATCATCGCGGCATATGGCTATATCGATCCTGCGGCCGATTTGGCCACCTGGCCAGCCGCCGCCAGAGTGCCGACCCCGTTCGCATTGCTGCGTTACATCCAGAGCTGAACAGCGGTATGATGCCCGCCATAATGAGAATGTTGGGCGGAGGAGAATGAACGAAGGACGCAGCGGGGAGGAAATCCCCACCAATCCGACGCAGGACAGCATCCAGGAGATTTTGCACAAGGTCATCATCGCGCACCAACAGGCGCTGTCCTTGCTGCAACAGACCGAGGCGGCATATGGCCGCCTGGTTCCGCACCAACTGCTCAATCTGCTCGAAGCCAAAAGCATCGTGGATGTGAAGCTCGGCGACCAGGTTGAGCGCAAGATGACCATCATGTTCTCGGATATACGAGACTTCACTCCGCTGTCGGAGTCGATGACGCCCAGCGAGAATTTCGAATTCATCAACTCCTACCTCAGCCAGATGGAGCCGGTCATCAGCCGCCATCGCGGCATCATCGACAAGTACATCGGCGACACCATCATGGCGCTGTTCGAACATGGTGCGGACGATGCCGTAAGCGGCGCTATCGCGATGCTGGAACGTCTGGCTTATTACAATGCCGGGCGCGAACGCGCCGGCTATGCGCCGGTCAACATCGGCATCGGCCTCAACACCGGCGTGGTGATGATCGGCACGGTGGGCGGCATCAACCGCATGGACAGCACGGTGATCGGGGATGCGGTGAACCTGACCGCTCGCCTGGAAGAAGCCACCAAGACCTACCATGCGCCGCTGATCATCAGCCAGAACACCCTGTACGATCTGGCTGATCCAAAGAAATACGACATCCGCTTCCTCGACCGCATCCGCGTGAAGGGAAAATCTCAGCCGCTTTCCATCTACGAGATATTCGACAACGACCCCGAAGAGCTGCGCAACAGCAAACGCGACACTCTGGCGATGTTTGAAAAGGCAGTCGCCTATTACCACCTGAAAGACGTCGCCAAATCCATTCCCTTGCTCAAACAGTGCATCGATATCTCACCCAACGATTACCCTGCGCTCATCTACCTGGAACGCTGTTATGAATTTCAGGCCACCGGACAGCACTTCGGCACGGGCGAATTGCAGAACGGCCTGATGTGGAAAGAGGAACACACCGGATTGGCCAAAGTCGACGATGCGCACCGCTTGCTGATGGAACGCATCAACATCCTCACCGCGCGGATAGACCAGAACGAATGCGGCGATTTTGCCGACATCTTCCCCTTCCTCACCCAGCATGCCCAGCATCTGTTCCCCATCGAAGAAAAACTGATGCGGGAACACAATTATCCCTTTGCGGAAGGCCATGCCCAGGAACACAAACGCTTCATCGAAAACTTTACCGAGCTGGAAAAGAAGGCCGGCAACCATATGGAAGACCCTCGCTACCTTGCCTTCCGCACTGAACTGCTATTGCTCGACTGGTTTGCCTCGCACGCCACCAAGGCCGATCGCCACTTCGCCCGCTCGCTGCTGACTAACAAGCCGAAGTAATGCTGTTATAATGTTCCCGCTAGTAGCAAACTGAACCGGGGGCGACCTGGCTTCGACGTGGGTTACAAAGCAGCGTAGGGCATACCGAGGACCCGCCACCTCGTAAATCAGCTGGAAAACCAATAGTCGCAAACGACGAAAAGTACGCTCTAGCCGCCTAAGGCTGGACCTCACACCCTGCTGTCCGTGGAGGGGCTCGATACCGCAAGGTTGAGATGAGTGAGGTCATTTACACGGAATCGTGTCGTGCAGGGTTACTTTGCACGAAGCTAAAATCAAGGTGACTCGTCCTGTAGCAGCCTGTCGGTTGGCGTCTGCAGGATAAAATCAAATAACCAGACTAAGTATGTAGAACTGCCTGTAGAGGGCTTGCGGACGCGGGTTCAATTCCCGCCGCCTCCACCAACAATACCCCAATGGGGTCCAACGCCGTCCGAGTGACGGCGTTTTTATTGGCTTTGTGACATATTCGTTTTGTATTGTCTGATTACAGTTCTACAATTGAAGGACGGCAAGAAGTCAGGCGTGCCGTGTATTTTCTATTGATGAAGGGCCGGATCCCATACAGGCTCAAGTTGGAGGAAGGAACTGCAAAATGAATTTCGAATATCTGATCATACCGGGGGTTGTCATCGTTGGCCTTGGCGGAGGTTTATTCCTGATCAAGGAATCGAGGAAGTACAGGTTGCGTCGCGACAAGGCCAAGGCTATCCAACTCCATCAGGAACTGAGCTCGCTAAGGAAGGCAATGGAAGAGGCCGATGACGGGCTCCTTTCTGCTCAAGCTGATATTCCATAAAAGAATGATGTAATTCAATAATATTCATCAATCTTCATTTTTTTTGCAAAATCGATGACGCAAGGATTATGAAGCAACGATATCGCTGATTCCGAGTGCAATTTAATGCTTCCCATCACATCGACGCCGGGCATTTTTCGATTGCCCACAGAATTGGTACACAACCTGAATATGGTTGATTGAACCCACCGCCCGATACCGGTATAGTCCGCCAAACCTCGATCAAGGTACGAATATGGCAGCTCAAGAAGTCGCAGAACACAAGCTGAAACTTGCCGAAGTGCTGGGCATGCTGGTCGCGGACGGCATGGTCGGCAAAGCCGAAGCTGATGCGCTCATCGCCGAACGCCGCCTCCATCGACAAGACTCGCATCCGCTGGTGGTCATCGCGGAGAAGCGCTGGAAGTCGCTAGTTTCCCCTTTCCGCATCCTGACGCTGGAACCACTGACCGAATGGCTGGCAAAGCATGTCGGCATGGAATATTTCCATATCGACCCGCTGAAGATCGATTTCACCGATCTGACCGATCTGATGTCGATCGAATACGCGAACCGTTTTGCCATCATGCCGCTGCGTATCGACGGTGGCGATCTTGTCGTTGCCACCTCCGAGCCATTCCTGCGCGCATGGGAAGAGACGCTCAAGCACACCTCGCGCAAGCGTATCCGCCGTGTCATTTCTTCCCCAACCGATATCAATCGCTATCTGGTCGAGTTCTACAATCTGGCACGCTCGGTAAAGAGCGCGACCAAGGCCTCCACCGGCTCCTCAAGCCCTGCTTCATTCGAGCAACTGGTGGAACTGGGCAAGACCAACAAACAGTTCGACGCCAATGACCAGCACATCGTCCACATCGTGGACTGGCTGTGGCAATACGCTTTCGATCAGCGCGCATCGGATATCCATATCGAACCGCGCCGCGAGGTCGGCATCGTGCGTTTCCGTATCGACGGCGTGCTGCACCAGGTGCATCAACTGCCGATGTCGGTGGTCAACGCGATGACCAGCCGCATCAAGTTGCTGGGACGCATGGACTTGATGGAGAAGCGCCGCCCGCAGGATGGCCGCATCAAGACGCGAACCGAGGACGGCCAGGAGATCGAGCTGCGCCTTTCCACCCTGCCCACCGCTTTCGGCGAAAAGCTGGTGATGCGCGTGTTCGATCCTGAAGTGCTGCTGCGCGACTTTTCTGAGCTCGGTTTTTCCGAAGACGATCGCGCGCGCTGGCAATTGATGACCTCGCAGCCCAACGGCATCATCCTCGTCACCGGCCCTACCGGCTCAGGCAAGACCACCACGTTATATTCGACGCTCAAACATCTGGCGACCCCGGAAGTAAACGTCTGCACGCTGGAAGACCCCATCGAAATGGTGGAGCCGGCATTCAACCAGATGCAGATACAGCAGGGGCTGGACCTGACTTTTGCCGAGGGCGTGCGTGCGCTGATGCGGCAAGATCCGGACATCATCATGGTAGGCGAGATACGCGACCTGGAGACCGCCGAAATGGCGATCCAAGCTGCGCTGACCGGTCACCTGGTGCTCTCCACCTTGCACACCAACGATGCGCCTTCCGCCATCACCCGCCTGCTCGACCTCGGGGTGCCGTACTATATGATCAATGCCACATTGCTAGGCATCATGGCGCAACGCCTGGTGCGCACGCTGTGCCCGCATTGCAAGAAACCGATCCCCATGCCGGAAAGCGATAACGATGTGTGGGATCATCTGGTCGCCCCCTGGAAAGCCGCACGTCCAGCCCAGTTGCAGACTCCGCAAGGTTGCCTGGAATGCCGCAAGACCGGTTATTCCGGCCGCGTCGGCATCTACGAGATATTGCTGATGTCGCCGGCACTGCGCAAGATCATCAGCCCCGACACGGACATCACGGCATTGCGCGACCAGGCAAACCGCGAAGGCATGAAGCCGCTGCGCATCTCTGGCGCGCAAAAGGTGGCAGCCGGACTCACCACCCTGGAAGAAGTGCTCAAGACCGCCCCGCCTGCCGACTGATCAATACCCATTCATCAAACCCAAAGGAACATCCATGAACCAAGCTGAACTCAACCAGCGCTACGCCATCGGCAACCACGTGCAATTCAAGGAGATCGCCGCCGGCATGATCGTCGCCGAAGTCGCCAACCAGCACGCCCTCGCCAACATCGCATTGCAGGGCGCGCATATCGCCACCTTCCAGCCGCGCGGCGAGGAGCCGGTGATCTGGCTGTCGCCGCTGGCCAAATTCGTACCAGGCAAATCCATCCGCGGCGGCGTGCCGATCTGCTGGCCATGGTTCGGCCCGCACAAGAGCGACAGCAAGCTGCCCGGTCACGGCTATGCGCGCACCGTGCCTTGGGAAGTGCTGGAAACCATGGCGCTGAGCGATGGCTCGACTTTCCTGCGCTTCGGCCTGGTCGAGAGCGATGCCACCGGCGCACAATGGCCCCACTCATCCTCGGTGCAACTGGAAGTGACTGTGGGCAAATCATTGCGAGTGGAACTGGTTACCGTCAATACGGGTACGGCGGCATTCGAACTCGGCGAAGCGTTGCATACCTACTTCCAGATCAGCGATGTCGCCAAGATGACCATCCGCGGCCTGGAGAACTGCGCCTACCTGGACAAGGTGCAGGACTTCGCGCGTTTCACCCAGAAGGACGGCATCGTCATCGAAAGCGAAGTGGATCGCGTGTACATCAACACCGCAGCGGATTGCGTGATCGAGGACAAGGGCATGAAACGCGCCATCCGCATCGCCAAGCAAGGCAGCATGTCCACCGTGGTGTGGAACCCGTGGACCGAGAAAGCCGACAAGATGGGCGACTTCGGCGAAGATGGCCATCGCGGCATGGTGTGCGTGGAGAGCGGCAATGCGCTGGAAAACGTCGTGGTGCTCGCACCGGGCGAGACGCACAAGCTGGTGGCGGTATACAGCGTCGAAAAGCTGTAACAGCGTTGCCACAAAACAAAAGAGCCGCTTTGCAGCGGCTCTTTTTTATTGCATCGCAGAAGCAGGCTTAGTTCGCGCGCTTCTTGTACTCGTTGGTGCGAGTGTCGATCTCGATCTTGTCGCCGATCTCGATGAACGCGGCCACGGGCAACTCGAAACCGGAACCCTTCAGGCGAGCAGGCTTCATCACCTTGCCGGAAGTGTCGCCGCGCACGGCAGGCTCGGTGTACTCGATCTCGCGCACGATGGTGTTGGGCAACTCGACCGAGATTGCCTTGCCGTCATAGAACACCACTTCGCAGATGTCTTCCATGCCGTCGGCCAGGTAGTTCACCACGTCGCCGACGTTGTCCTTTTCCACTTCGTACTGGTTGTATTCGGTGTCCATGAATACGTACATCGGATCGGCGAAATAGCTGTAGGTGCATTCTTTCTTGTCGAGAATGATCTGGTCGAACTTGTCGTCTGCTGCATAAACCGTCTCTTTGGCGGTTTCGGTCAACAGGTTCTTCATCTTCATCTTGACCACGGAACCGTTACGGCCGGAACGGCTGTATTCGGCCTTCAGGATCACCATCGGATCGCCGCCAACATTGATCACGTTACCGGCGCGAAGTTCTTGTGCTGTTTTCATGTTTACTGCCCCTCAAAATTCAAGGCGCGGATTCTATTCACTTTGGCGGTAAAAATCCAGCAAATTCAATGCAAGATTATTGCCCGCCAGCCGACCCGCCCATGCCTTTCCGTGCCGGACCAGCGCCCCGTGGTGTGCCAGAAAGTGAGTCCATGCTGCGGCGATATCCTGCCCGCCATTCCAGGCTAGCCACAAATCCCGTATTGAATGTGTGGTTTCTGGCGGCAACCCCGCCGTATAGCGCTTCAGCAAGGCGTTCAGCTTCGCCAGATGCACCCCGTCGTGCTGCGGGTATATGTGCCATATGAACGGCTTGGCCGCCCATTGCGTTCGTACGCAGGAATCCTCGCCGCGCACAAAATTGACGTCGCACGCCCACAACAGCTCGTCGTAGCGCTCCTGCTCGACGAAAGGCAGCACATGCACGCGCAGGTTGCCGCGCTGCCAGACATCGCCCGCCTTGCCCTCACCCTGTCCGAAATACCCGGCCACCTGCGGCAAGGAACGCCCGACCGGCAGCAGACAGGTCACCGGCTGCTCACCCCGCTCCCAGGCACTCAGCAAACTGGCCATCGCCTCGTTCTCGTAGCTGAACAAGGACACCCGCACCTCGCCCGCCACACGCTCCGGCACCCCCAGGCCATTCCAGTAGCGCCGCTGCACCACCATGTCGGACTGGAAAACATCCCGCTGCGCCAGCAGGTCGCGTTCCAGCAGCAATCCGCCGGTTCTGGCGGTGAAACCGGGGAAGAAGAAATATTTGGTCAGCGGCAGGGTCGGATGCGGCGACGGCAACTTGTGGCAGCCCTCCACCCAGTCCTCGGCTGACAGGTATTCCAGATTCAGCCAAACCGGTTTGACCTCTCTCGCCGCCATCCTCGCCACATAAGACTGCGGCAAGCGACAGGCGAAAGCCTCGATCACCAGACCGGCCGGTTCTACTGCAGGGAATTCGGCAGGCCAGCGACGCACCTCCACCCCGCGGCGGCGCTGCATATCCAGCGCCGCATCCGCATCGGGACAAAGACGCTGAAAACTGGCCAGATCATCCACCCACAGCCGCACATTCACTTCGCACTCGTTCGCCAGCTGCCGCGCCAGGCGCCAGCACACGCCGATGTCACCGTAGTTGTCGATGACGTTGCAGAAGATGTCGCATGATTCATTCCGCATGCAATGCCTCCACCGGATCGAGCCTCGCCGCGCGCATGGCCGGTACCACACCGGCCATCAGGCCGATGCTGACCGCAGTCAGTTCGGCCAGCACTGCAAACGGCCACGGTGTATGCACCGGCAAAGCAGGAAACAGCCAGTGCAGCCCCTGCGCAATGCCGATGCCGATGAGCAGCCCCAGCACACCTCCCATCGCGGACAGCAGCATGGCTTCGCCCAGGAACAACGTCAGCACCTGATTTTTGCGCGCCCCCAACGCACGTAGCAGGCCGATCTCGGCGGTGCGTTCAGTGACGGCCATGGTCATGATGGTGAGGATGCCGACCGCGCCGACCAACAGCGAAATCCCGCCCAGCGCACCGACGGCGAAAGTGAGTATGTTCAGCACCGAACTCAGCACTTCCAGCGCCTGTTCTTGCGAGATGATGGTGAAATCCTCGCGTCCATGCCGCTCTTTCAGGCGTTCGGTGAGGATGCGGATGACCGTGTTGGCATCGACATCGGCGCGATAACTGACGTTGACCTCCATCAACCCAGGGCGATTGAACAGCTCCATCGCCCGTGCGGCCGGGATGAACACCGTATCGTCCATGTCCATGCCCAGTATCTGCCCTTTCGACTCCATCACACCAACCACGCGGTAGCGCTGCCCGCCGATGCGCAAATATTGCCCAAGCGGGTTCGTTCCGGCAAAAAGCTCCTGCTCGATCTTCGCTCCGATCACGGCCAGTGCGCGCGCCTGTTCGTTGTCTGCATCGACCCAGAAACTGCCGCTCTGCACCTTCATCGTGAACGCATGGCCAAAATCGCGCCCCTCCCCCAGTACCATGGTGCGCCGGGTTCTGCCCTGGAATTTCACCTCGGCATTACCCACCAGACTGGGAACGATATGTTCCACATAGGGCAGGCGTCGCAAGGCATCGGCATCTTCCAGCGTCAACGGCCTGACCGAGCCGAAGATGCCGACGTTGCCCCCCTGCGTCTGGGTCTTGCCTGGTTGCACGCTGATGATGTTGGTGCCGAATTGCGAAAATTCGGACAGCATGAACTGGTGCAGCCCTTCGCCGATGGAAGTGAGCAGGATCACCGCGGCGATACCGATGGCGATGCCGAGCCCGGTGAGGAAGCTGCGCATCCGATAGGTTAGGAAGCTGGAGGAAGTAAGGGTGATCAGGTCGCGCAAGAACATATGGGGTGCCTCTAAAAATCCAAATTTCGTCGCAATACTGCGTTGCTCACAAAAAATTACTCCTTACATATTTCATAATTTGCCGCGTCGCAATTTTTTGCTCGCGCCTTGTCTTGCTTAGAACTTTGAACTTTTAGAAATACCCATAGCTCACTTGCCCGCGAGTGCTGCTACCGGGTCGAGCCGTGCCGCACGCCGTGCCGGCCACACGCTGAACAGGATGCCTGTGCCCAGTGCCGTGCCGCAGGCCGCAAGCACCGCCCACCACGGCGGACTGACCGGCAGACTGGGATATATCTGCCCAATGACGATACTGCCCGCATAACCGAGCACCAGTCCGACGACACTGCCGGCGGTCGAAAGTAGTGCCGCCTCGGCAAAGAACAGCATGCGTATCTGTTTGCCCGGCGCGCCCAGCGCCTTGAGCAGGCCGATCTCCTTGACGCGCTGCGCCACCGCGATGAGCATCACGTTCATGATCAACACCCCCGCCACGGCCAGGCTGATCGCGGCGATGCCTCCCACGGCCATGGTCAGCGCGGTGAGGATACGGTCGAAGGTGGCGAGCACGGCGTCCTGCGTGATGACAGTCACATCCTTTTCCCCGCTGTGGCGCTGGAACATGATCTGCTCGGCATCGTGCTTGGCCTGTTCGATGGAATCGCGGTTCTTGGCTTCGATGAGGATACGGAACAGCCCCGACGTATTGAATAATTGGTGAGCGGAGGCAACCGGTACGATGACCAGCTCATCCGTACGCATGCCCATGGATTCTCCCTGCGAAGCCAATACGCCGATGACCCGGAAGCGCCGATCACCCAGCCGCACCCATTGCCCAACGGCTTGCTCGTTGCCAAACAACTCCTGTTTCATCTGCTTGCCGAGTACGCACACCGAGGAGCTTTCATGAATATCGCCCGCCGGCAAAAACTTGCCGATGCCGATGCTCATATGGCGCACTTCCAGCAAGTTGGACGTGGAACCGAGCACCACCACTTCGCGGTTCAGCGCACCGCGCGACAACGTGGCGGAACCGACGGTCAACGGCGCGATGCGCCTGATCGCTCGGCTGCGCAACAGCGCCTCGGCATCGTCCAGCGTGATATCGCGCGGCGTCTGCCCGGACATCAGGCCCGGGCCGACGCCTGAGGTTTCGGTGCGCCCGGGCAACACGATGACGAGATTGGTGCCGAGCGAGGAGAACTGGTCGACCACATACCGGCGCGCCCCTTCGCCCAGCGCAGTGAGCACCACCACTGCCGCCACGCCGATGGACATCGCCAGCATCATCAACAGCGTGCGCGTCGGGCTGCCGCGCAGGCTGCCAGAGGCGAATTGCAGGGTGTCGGCGAGTTTCATTTTGCGTGTTGTACATCGGAAACGATGCGGCCATCCAGCATGTGTATCTGGCGCCTGGATCTTGCACCGATCTCGGCATCGTGCGTCACCACCACCAGCGTGATGCCCTGCTCCATCAAACCTTCCAGCAATTTCAAAACTTCCCAGCCGGTACTCCGATCCAGATTGCCGGTCGGTTCATCGGCCAGCAGCACCGTGGGGTTCATCACGGTGGCGCGGGCGATGGCCACACGCTGGCGCTGGCCGCCGGAAAGCTGATCTGGTCGGTGATCGGCGCGTTCTGACAATCCATAGTTTTGCATCAGCACTTGCACGCGCGCTCTGCGCTCTTCGGACGGAATACCCGCGAGGATCATCGGCAATTCGACGTTCTGTGCTGCGGTTAGTCGAGGGACAAGGTGGAAGGACTGGAACACGAAGCCGATCTTTTCGCGGCGTACGCGTGCCTGCTGCTCGTCGTTCAGGTCGCTGACGTTGCCGCCATCCAGCAGGTAGGTGCCGGATGTCGGCCGGTCAAGCAGGCCAAGCATGTTGAGCATGGTGGATTTACCCGAACCGGACGGCCCCATGATGGAAATGTATTCACCCGCATCGAGGCGCAGGTTGATGTCGCGCAATGCGGCGACTTGCTGGTCGCCGACGATGAAGGTGCGGCAGACGTTTTGCAGTTCGATCATTTCGCCGGCTTGGCCTGTTCTGGAACGGCACGCACCCCGGCTTTCACGCCCGGGCGATCCAGTGAAGACACGACCCGATCACCCTCTTCCAGGCCGGAAGTCACTTCGGCGTATTCCCAGTTGGACAGACCCGTCGTCACCTTGCGTTCTTCCAGTACGCCGTCGTTGCCGTAGCGCAGCACGCGATTGCCTTCCAGCAAGGTCTGCGTGGGGATGCGCAACACCTGATTGCGCACATCGTAGATGATCTCGACGTCGGCACTGTAGCCCACGAGCAGGTTGTTCTTCTCGTTGAGCTTGTCGAATTCCACTTCGACCTCGACCGTGCGCGCCTGTTTTTCCAAGTCGAGCACGTATGGCGCGATGCGCCGCACCTTGCCGCCGAATACGCGCCCCTTGATCGCATCCAGCGTGATGCGGCTGCGCTGCCCGATCTTGAGTTTGCTGGCGTCCACTTCGTCGATCGGCGCACTCACATACATGCAACTGTCGTCGATCAGATCGATGGCCGGCAGGGTCGGGATCCCGGGCGGCGACGGCGTGGCATATTCGCCCAGCTCGCCGCTGATATCCGCCACCACGCCGTCGAACGGCGCACGCAACACCATGCGGTCCAGCGTGGCACGGGCAAGCGCGATGCGCGACTTGCTCTGATCGATATCGCCCTTGGCGGAATTGCAGGCCGACTGCTTCGACGATGCATCGGTGAGCGCGCGGTCGAGTTGCTGCGCCGAGATGAATCCCTTGTTGCGCAATTCCTGCGAACGCACAGCATCGCGCTGTGCCGCATCGGCCAGCGTGCACACTTCATTCACACGGGATTGCGAAACCTTGAGCTGCTCTTGCGCCAGCCGCTCCTGGGCATGCAGGTCATTGTCCCAGAGCTCGAGCAGCACCTGTCCCTTCTTCACGCGCTGACCTTTCTTCACCTGCAGCTTGGATATCTGGCCTCCGGCCGCGGGCGACATCTTGGCTCGGCGGCAGGCATTCACCGTACCGGCGCGGGTATTGCTCACCGAGGCCTCCACAGTGCCGCGCTCGACTGTTTGCAGTAGCACCGGGATAGGCTTGCTGCGTGTGAAATAACCGATACCGACCGCCAATGCGGTGACGGCAACGACTGCGATGGTGAGCTTCTTGTATTTTGACGGGATGCTGCCGAGTTGCGGGAAAGTCATTGACGCTCCTGACCGTTCGCTGCCGTGATGAAGCTGGAAGAGTGGTGCCGATGACCGGGATCGAACTGGTGACCTACGCGTTACGAGTGCGTTGCTCTACCAACTGAGCTACATCGGCGTTCCGGCGCGGATTATAAGCGGACATGCGAAGAAGCGGCAACGCTTAACGCCACAGATAGGGTGAAACATCGAACGGCTGTGGTGTGCCGTTGATCGTATTCATCAGCACTTCCACGCTGGCCGGTGTCATGGTTACGCCGTAGCGGTAATGACCGCTGTTGATAAAAAGGTTGGGCAGGTGCGGATGCCGCCCGATGGTCGGGATGTTGCCGGGAGAACCAGGACGCAACCCTGCCCAATGTTTGATGACAGGCATTTCACGCAAGGCTGGCAACAACACAGCCCCGCGTTGCAACAGCATCGCGTGCGCCTCTTCGGTGGTGCTCTTGTCGAAACCCACATCCTCGCGCGTACTGCCCAGCAACAGATGGCCGTCACGGCGCGGAATCAGATAGATGTCTCCTTGCAACACGATATGCGGTAGCGGTGGCGCGTCGAATTTGAACAGCAGCATCTGTCCGCGTATCGGCTTGATGTCGGCGTGCAGGGCATGTGCACCCAACAGCACTTTGCTCCATGCGCCTGCGGTCACGACGTAGGCATCCGCGCTGAAATCGCCCTGAGTCGTTGCCAGATGCGTGACCTTCCCCGCTTTCTCAACGATCTGTTCGACTGCGCATTGTTCCACGATGCGTCCACCAAGCTGTTCGACACGGGCACGCAGGCTTTGCATCAGACGCGGATTGCGCGCCTGGGCGATGTCCGGCAACAACAGCCCATCGTCGTTTCGTTCAGCCTTCATCCCGTGCGTGGCACACCATCGCAGCGCAGCCAGCATGTCGAATGGCGGCATCACCAGCATGCCGCTGCGCTGATATTCGGGATCGATGCCCGTCGCCCGATGCAAAGCCTCGGCGTAGTCGCCGAACAGGCCCATGCCGCGCAATGCCAGCCGGTTCACTTCGTCCGGATAGTCCCAGGGGCACAGCGGCGACAATATCCCGCCGCCCGCCCACGAAGACTCCCGCCCGACCGGACCGCGTTCCAGCACGGTCACGCCGCCACCCTGCCGCAACAGAGCTTCCGCCGTCGCCAGCCCCAGCGCGCCGGCCCCTATCACCATGAATTCAGTACCCAAAATCACCCTTCCATGCCGCTGGTCTGGCAAAATTGCCTCTCATCGGTTTTGACTAACCGTATTGACATGTTCTGTTCTAACTTTCGCATTACAAAATTTGGGAGAGCAAAATGAAATTGCACAAAGGATTTACCTTGATCGAGTTGATGGTCGTTGTAGCCATCATCGCCATACTAGCATCGGTGGCTTTCCCCGCCTATCAGGATTACGTCGTCAGAAGCAAGATTCCCGAGGCGACTTCAACCCTCTCGACCATGCGCGTGCAGATGGAGCAATGCTTCCAGGACAATCGCTCCTATGCGACCTGCAACTGCAACAACACCGGCAACAATTTCGATGTCTCCTGCCCCGCGACGCCTGGCGCCACCACTTATACTTTGCAGGCGATCGGCAAGAACACCATGGCCGGATTCACTTATACCGTGGACCAGGCCAACGCCCAGACCTCCACCATCGCCGCGCCGGCCCCTGCCAACTGGCAAAGTCCACAACAGTCCTGCTGGATAACCAAAGCGGGGGGCCAGTGTTAATCAACAGACACAATTCGAAGGGCATGACCCTGGTCGAGATCATGGTCGCGCTGGCGATCGTGTTCATCCTGTTCGCCGCCGCCGCACCCAATTTCTCCGACTGGATACAGAACACAAAGATACGCTCAGCCACCGAGTCGATGTTGAACGGTTTGGCCATCGCCAAGAACGAGGCCGTGCACCGCAACACCACAGCGCAATTCGTCACCTGCGCAAGCAATGATTCGTCCTGGGACGTGGTCGTCTCTTCGGCTGCCGCCAATACCAATGTTTGCAATACCGTCGCGAACGCCGGAGTGGAAAGGGTGCAAAGTCAGATATTGCAAGGCGGATCGACTAACGCTTCGGTCAACGCCGGCCAAGCCACCATCGCCTTCAACGGTCTGGGACGGCAAGTGAGCTCGACAGATCTGCTTGTTGGGGGCGCCACGCCAAACCCTTCCGTGGCCGTAAATATCGATGTCAGCGCCAATCTCAGCGGCGCATCCTGTTACTGCCCGGCGGCGAATGCGGGTTGTGGTTATCCGCCTGCAATCAGCTATTCAACCACCGGCAAGCTGCGCTGCTTGCGTATCGTGGTGTCGTCCGGCGGGCAGGTGCGCATGTGCGACCCTGCGCTTACCCCCAATACACCCCAAGGATGCTGATCATGAAGACACAGCACAATCTTCCAGCTTTCAGACAACGCGGCGTGATGCTGCTGGAAGCGCTGATCGCCATCCTGATCTTCTCGATCGGCATCCTTGCCATCGTCGCCTTGCAGGCCAATTCGATCAAGCTGGCCAGCGATTCGAAATACCGTTCCGATGCCAATTTGCTGGCCAACCGGCTGATCGGAGAGATGTGGCTGGCGCACTCCGCCCCGAATTTTGCCACCGCTTACCAGACCGGCGGTGCTTCGTATACTGCCTGGGCGAATACGGTTGCCGCGACCCTGCCTACTACAGGCGCTTCCGCACCTACAGTCACCATAGTTCCATTTACCGCTGCAGCTTCCACGCCCAGCAATGCCGTCACCATCAATGTCTTCTGGACCGTGCCGGGTGAAAACACAGGCACTGCAACCGGCCACCAGTACAGCACCCTCACCCAGATAACCAACTAGGAGCCACTGTGTTTTCTGCCCACATTACAGTCCGCAATCACCATCATGCACGGGGCTTCACCCTGGTGGAGATCATGGTTGCCATGGTCATCGGCATGCTGGGCATCATCATCATGATGCAGATGTTCTCCCTGTTCGAGGGGCAGAAGCGAACGACCAGCGGTGGCGACGATGCATTGAACGCCGGCGCCATCGCAATGTATGGCATCCAGCAGAACGTGCAGCAGGCAGGGTATTGTTTTGCTTCGGCGACGTCCGCAGCCGTTGCTGCGCCCACTCTGTCGTGGAACGGGGCCACCCTGAGCCCGGTGATGATCAACTATGCTCCCCTGGCCATATCCGGCGTCAGGGACACCAATACCGACACCCTCATGGTCGCTTATGGCAACGATGCCTGCGCACCGGAATCCGCTTCGGGTGTCGCCGCTGCCGGCAACACGATCAACGTCCTGGCCTATGCAGTCAGCGGAGGCAACCTGAGGCAATGCGACTATGTCACCAGCGATTGCTCCCTCCCTGCCAACTGGATATCGATCGCCGGCGATGTGGTCAGCATGAGGGCAGAATGCAATGCGGGCCAAAGCGTCCGGCTCGCCCTGGTCACCAGGAACCACCAGCTGGAAAAAATAGCGGTCACTGGTGTCTCTGCACCTGTGCCGGCATGGTCAGGCACTGGCGCGATCGATTTGACGGGGACTTCGTTTGATCCCGGGTTTACATGGCAAAACTATCGCTACAAGACTTTTGAAAGCCTGATACCGATACGAAATTCATTGTGGACAGGAGCACCCGGATGTTAACTCCCACCCTTCAATCACGCGAACTCAACGGTCGCTCCAGGCAAAAAGGCGTGGTGCTGCTGATCACGCTCATCATGCTGGTAGCCATGACGCTGGCCGCCATCGCCTTGATGCGCTCAGTGGATACGACCAACCTGGTTTCCGGCAACCTGGCGTTCCAGCAATCTTCATTGAATGCTGCGGATACGGGCACGGAAACGGCGATTGCATACCTTTACAACAACGTCCCGAACTTGCAATGCGACGGCTCGACTCCCACCAACCCATGTGCAAACGGCTACAAGTCCTACCACCAGCCACTGCTGGAGCCGCCCACAGCCAACACCACCTGGGAAAGCTACTGGACTGCCATGGTAGGCGGCCCCGGCGTGGTGTCGCTGACCACCCTGCCAACAGGTTACAGCGGGGCATTCGTCATCGAAGCCATGTGTGGCAGCCCGCAACAAGTCAATTGCACCATCGCCACCTCGACCACCACGACGACGACCCCGCAAGGCCAGGATATAGGAAGTACATCTCGAGATTTCAGCTCGTCCACGCAAACCTCGAATTTGCATTACTACCGGATCACCACCAGGGTCGTAGGCCCGCGCAACAGCGTCAGCTACGTCCAGGCCATGATCGCGCTGTAACTTTTCAGAAGGAGTCATCATGAAGACTTTCACCCGCTCAATCAGATTCGCCGGCACTGCCCTCCTCTTCGGGACCATGCTCAATGCATATAGTGCGACCACGGATCTTGCAACGGCGCCGTTGATCACTTCGCCAACCTCATCCGTTCTGCCCAACATATTCCTCATGATGGACGACTCGGGCAGTATGGCCTGGGATTACATGCCTGATAACGCTGGCAATTTCAATGCCGGCACCTATGGCGCCGCCAGTCCGCAGTGCAACGGCATGTTTTATGACCATACCATCACCTACACGTCGCCCGTCGATTCGACCGGTGCCTCGTATGCGAACTCCAGCTTCACTTCGGCCTGGAACGATGGTTATAACACCACCGGGGGTTCGACCGACCTGAGCACCAGTTTCAGGGATCCCGGCGGCGACCCGGTGCAACCGGCTTTTTATTACAAATATACCGGTACGCAAACCACCGAAAAACTGAAGGATTATTACAACTCAAGCAGCCAGTTTTACCTGGAATGCAACAGCAAGGTAACTACCGCCACCATTACCTTCAGTGGTACTTCCAGCACCACTGTTACCAGCGTCACCGTGAACGGGACGACCATCGCGGTAAACTCCACGACCAGCAGCAGCAGCACCATGGCGAGCAACGTCGCCAGTGCAATCAATGCTTCCGGTACGGGATACACTGCCACCAGCTCAAGCAGCAAAGTGACCATAGCAGGCATATCACCTGCAGATGTTGGCACCACGCCAAGCGTCAGTGTCAGCACCGGTACAATGAGTTCCACCACAACAGCATTCTCGACCACAACAGGTTCCGGCGTATTCACCAAGGTGCTTGTGACCTCGACTTCCGGTCCCGGGGCGACGGATGAACGCACCAATTTCGCCAACTGGTGGAGCTATTACCACACGCGCATACTGATGATGAAGACGGCAACCGGTCAGGCATTCAGTTCGCTGGGCACCACGTTCCGCGTCGGCTTTGCCACCATCAACAACAATACCGGTTCGGATCTCCTGGCTCTAAACACCTTCGACGCGACACAGAAAGCCGCCTGGTATGCCAAGCTGTATGCCACCAGGGCGAACAACAGTACCCCCCTGCGCCAGGCGCTTGCTGATGTCGGCCGCATGTACGCGCACAAGTTGCCCTCAACTAACTCGAACAATGCGCTAACCAGCAGCGTGCCGGATCCAGTCCAGTTCTCCTGTCAGCAGAACTTCACCATCCTGACAACCGATGGTTTCTGGAACGGCCCTACCCCAACCGATCTGTCCGGCAATGCCATCGGCAACCAGGATTATTTCGAGCCAAGGCCGATGTACGACGGCGCTAACTATTCCACCACGACCGTGACACCGTACACGACTGTGCAGACCAGGCAGACCGTCACCACGGGACAAACCACCACATACACCTTCACTTATACAGTCACATCGATAGGTTCTGCGTGTACAACGCCAAGCATCACGGTATCCCATACGGTCAGCTCATTGACTGACAACGGCAAAACGATTGCCGTAGGCATCGCCAGCACCAATCCGAACACTTCGCGCTGCCACCAACTGGCCGCCAATGCCTGGATATGCAGAAGCAGTAGCAATCCTTTTTCCGGGTCATCCGTCACTGACTCGACCGGGACGACGTGGAGTCTGGTCAACAGTTTTTCCGGCAACACCGGCTGCGTCAGCGATCGCACTGCATTCGGCAGCGGCTACAGTTCTTCCGTGGGAGCCTGCCAGAGCAAAGCTGGTGTCGGCGGTTCCACCGTCACCACCATACCGCACTCGATCGTAGAAACCGCAACCGGTTATACGGCAACCTCGGTTGACCAGTACACCGCCGACCAGCAAACGACCCAAACCACCATCAACGGGGTGGTCGGCCCGACCAGCGCACTGACGCCATCGACGCTGACGTACAACTTCACCGGCAACCTGAGTTATACCTCCACGGTTCCCACCTTTACCGTGGGCCCCGATAATGCAGGTACGCCGAACAGCGTATGCACGGCCACTGCCTCGCTTCCTGTTCCGGATCCGACGTCATGGGCCACGACCACTCCAACCGGCTGGGGAACATGGGACACGCCGCCGTATACAACCTCCATCACCGGGGGAACAGCTACCACCACCATAGTCAGCACGGTAGGCCCGACTGCGGGTACGCCTGTCGTCTCTTCATCAAACAGTGGGGGCACTTTCAACACACTGGCTGACGTCGCCGAGTATTACTACATCACCGATCTGCGCACCACCGCGCTGGGCAACAACCTTTCCGGCGCTCCGGGCGCGGTGAACGGCACAGACATCAGCGCCAACAATGTGCCGTCGAGCGGCCTGGATGCTGCAGCGCATCAGCACATGACCACATTTACTCTTGGTCTCGGTGCACGCGGAAACATGGTATTCGACCCCAGTTACGAATCCGAGACTGCCGCCAACGGCGGCGGCGATTTCTGGGATGTCAGGAGCGGCAACACCGCCAACGGATCGACCGTCTGTCCTTGGCAAGCCAGCGGAAGCTGCAACTGGCCGGTTCCGGCTTCCAACTCCATCAATAACATCGATGACTTGTGGCATGCCGCTGTAGACGGGCGCGGCACCTACTTCAGCGCTGCCAACCCCTCCGACCTGGCAACCGCCCTTTCCAGAGCCCTGGCAGGCGTATCCGCCCGCACCGGCTCGGCAGCGGCAGCCACGACCAGTAATGCGTTCGTGACTCAGGGTGACAACTTCCTGTTCCGTTCGACCTTCGTCTCGCAACAATGGACGGGCGAACTGATACGCCAGCAACTGGATGTCACCACCGGCGCAGTCCTTCCTGCCATCGACTGGTCAGCGCAGGCTCTGCTGGATGCCAATGCCGCGCGCAACATCTATTTCTTCGATGCAAGTGCGACCAACAAACTGTCGTCTTTCACGCTGGCTAATCTGACCACAGCTGGTCTGAACAGCAATTTCATCCTGCCGCATATCGCATCGCTCAGCCAACTGTGTGCGGTCGGAGCCACTTGCCTGGCTAGCTGGACACCCAGCACCTTCTATACGGCAGGCGATGTATATCGGAACGGCACGACCTGGTACCAAGTCAATACGGCATACACATCAGGAGCCACCTTTGGTGCCCTTGATACCACCAATAGCACCGTGACGTCAGGCATCGAGGGACTCAACCTGGTGGCCTTCCTCAAGGGAGACCGCACCTACGAGGGTGCGTCCACCGACACCCTCACTGGCAAATACTATCGCCAGCGCAACCATGTGATGGGTGACATCGTGAGCTCCGAATCCAACTATGTGAAAGCTGCCCTGTCACCGTTCTATGGTGACCCCGGTTACAAGACTGGCACCAGCAACTTCGTCACTGCCATGGCGGACAGGCAAGCCATGGTGTATGTCGGCGGCAACGACGGCATGTTGCATGCATTCTATGCAGCAACAGACATGATGAGCAGCACGACAGGTCATGTCGTCTCGACCGGGGGCATCAACGTGAATGGCGGCGACGAGGCGTGGGCCTTCATTCCCACTGCGGTCATTCCCAACCTCTACAAGCTTGCCGACAAGAATTACCCTCTCCAGCACCAATATTACGTGGACGGTTCGCCAGTCACTGCCGATATCTGCATAAGCAATTGCACCAGCAACACTGCTGCCGTCTGGAAAACGATACTGGTAGGTGGACTGAATGGCGGCGGCACAAGCTACTATGCGCTGGACATCACCAATCCGGCCCACCCCATCGCATTGTGGCAGTTCACAGATGCCAACATGGGATACACCTATGGCAACCCCAAGGTTGTCAAATTGAAGACCGGGGAATGGGTGGTGTTGTTCACCTCGGGTTATAACAATACCGCTGGCGATGGACAAGGTTACCTGTATGTGGTCGATGCCTACACCGGCACACTGGTCACCTCGGTCAACGGCACGGGCATCATCGGCACCGGCGTTGGCAGCGTGGCAACGCCCAGCGGCCTCGGCAAACTCGATGCTCCGTTGGTCTCTCCCGGTGTCGATGCAACTGCCACGGCAGTCTACGCCGGAGACATGCTCGGCAACCTGTGGCGATTCGATATCAACGGCGATCTTGGTGCTGCAGGATATGACGCTCAGCTGTTGGCCACGCTGCAAGGTCCTTCCCCTGCCGGCAACATACAACCGATCACGACCAAGCCGTTATTGTCCCTGGTCAATAACACTGTTGTGATTTTTGTAGGCACAGGTCGCTACCTGGGCTCCACGGACCTGAGCGATACCAGCCAACAGTCCTTCTATGCCATCAAGGACACTTACCCGGCCGGTACGACACCCAGTGTCGCGATCTTTGGCAACCCGAGAACGCAGGGCACATTCGTGCAGCAGACGCAAACTTCGACGACCTGCCCTGTAGGAACTGCTGCGACGATCTGTACCTCGGGCCAAAGCGTGGTCGTCACCAGCAACAATGCCGTAAGTTTCTCCAGCAATGGAGGCTGGTACTTCGACTTCCCGCTGGCGGGAGAGCGAGTGAATGTCGACCCTGCGATCATCGATCAGACATTGGTCATCAACTCCAACGTACCCAATGCCAGTTCCTGCTCCGTGGGCGGCGACAGCTTCCAGTATCAATTGAATTACCTGACTGGCGGTTCAGTCTCCTCGTCACCCACAGGGGTCATCGCGACAAAACTCGGCAACGAGCTGACCACGCGCCCGGTGGTTGCGACACTGCTGGATGGCACTAACAAGGCTTACTCACAGGGTTCAGGCGGCGGCACACCTAACGAAAGCTCTGTCTGGAGCAACAAGGGCAATAACAACAATACGACTGCCACAGGAGTTCCCACCCGTAAATCCTGGCGAGAACTGATCCAGCAGTAAAGTTTTCAGATGGTTGAAGTATGCTGCGGCGCCCTCAGGGCGCCGCAGTTCTTTATGCGAAACTAAATGTTTGGGTTGAGCGCTTTCGGTAACGGGAATACCACGTTCTCCCGGATACCGTCCATCTCGCGCACGCTGGCCGCACCCAGTTCTTTCAAACGCGCGATGACCTCCTGCACCAGCACTTCCGGGGCTGATGCACCCGCTGTGATGCCCACGCGCTGTTTTCCTTGCAACCATTCCGGCTTGAGTTCGCTTGCGTTATCGACCAGATAGGCCGGGACGTTGAGGTTGCGTGCCACTTCGCGCAGGCGGTTGGAATTGGAACTGTTCGGCGAACCGACCACGATGACGAGGTCGCATTGGCCGGCCAGCAATTTCACCGAATCCTGGCGGTTCTGCGTGGCATAACATATATCGTCCTTTTTAGGACCGGTGATGAACGGGAAGCGCGTTTTCAAAGCGGCGATGATGCTGCTGGCATCGTCCACGGACAGGGTGGTCTGCGTCACATAGGAAAGATTCTGCTCATCCTGCACTTGCAGCGTCTGCACGTCGGCCGGTGTTTCGACCAGATACATGCCACCGTTGCTCTGCCCCATCGTGCCTTCCACCTCTGGATGCCCCTTGTGGCCGATCATCACGATCTCCCTACCCTGCTGGCGCATGCGCGAGACCTCGATGTGCACCTTGGTCACCAGCGGGCAGGTCGCATCGAACACGGTCAGACCGCGCGCTTCGGCTTCGCGCCGGACCGATTGCGGCACGCCGTGCGCACTGAAGATCAGGATACTGCCGGAAGGAACATCCTTCAGGTCTTCGATGAAGATCGCGCCCTTGGCGATCAGGCTGTCCACCACGAACTTGTTGTGCACCACCTCATGCCGCACATAGATCGGCGCGCCGTGCAGCGCCAATGCACGCTCTACGATCTCGATGGCACGGTCCACGCCGGCGCAGAAACCGCGGGGATTAGCGAGCAGCAATTCCATGTGTTTTTCCTTTGAAGCTGTCCCAGATCAGCAAGCCTGCACCGCAGGTGATGGCGGAGTCGGCCAGATTGAATGCGGCAAAGTGATAGCCACCCCAATAGAAGTCGAGGAAGTCCACCACATAGCCGTAGGCGATGCGGTCGATCAGGTTGCCCAGCGCACCTCCGAGTATGAAAGCCAGCGCAAAGCAAAACAGTTTTTGCGCATGATGTTTGCGCAGCAACCAGAATATCCACACCGAAGCGACGATGGCGATGGCGCTGAACAGCCAGCGCTGCGACCCGCCCGCCTCACTCAGAAAGCTGAACGCCGCGCCCGTGTTGTGTGCCAGCACCAGATTGAAGAACGGCAGCACGGCCATGCTCTCGCCATAGACGAAATGGCTGCTGACCGCCGCCTTGCTCAACTGGTCGAGCACGATGACCACGATTGAGACCAGCAACCAGCGGCTAAGCATAGCGGCGCGCCTCGCCCTCACCATACAGGTTGCTTACGCAACGGCCACATAGCGTGGGGTGATTGGCATCGCTGCCGACGTCGGAGCGGTAGTGCCAGCAGCGCTCACATTTGGCGTGTGCGCTCGGTGTCACTATTTCGGCTTGCATGTTTGGACTAATTGTTGATGCTTTTAAAGTTGCTCGCGAAACAATTAGAACAAGTCGCAATTCATCCCCTAGTGAAGCCAATGCATCATATGTTTTGCCCGATGCATTAACATCAACCTCAGCCTGCAAAGATGAACCTATGTATCCAGCAACACGAGCTCCCTCCAGTTGCTTTGTTAAAACTCCACGATATTCTCGAATCAAAGCCCATTTATCCAACAGGCTAGTCGCGTCTACATTCGGCAATTCATACCAAAGCTGCTCAAACACACTGACATCATCCTTGCCATTCAAAGTCGCCCATACCTCTTCTCCGGTGAAACTCAGGATAGGCGAGACCAGTCGCGCCAGCGCATGGGCGATGTGGTACAGCGCATTTTGCGCCGAGCGCCGCGCCTTTGAATTCTCGCCAGCGGTATAAAGCCTGTCCTTGAGGATATCGAGGTAGAAGCCGCCCAAGTCTTCCGAGCAGAAGCCTTGCAGCTTCTGCACCGCCAAGTGGAACTCGTAGCGATCGTAATCACCGCACACTGCATCCTGCAGCTGCTGAGTCAAAGCCAGTGCATAGCGGTCGATCTCCAGCCACTGCTCCACCGGCATCGCATCGCGCGCCATGTCGAAATCGGCGATATTGGCCAGCAGGAAGCGCAGGGTGTTGCGGATGCGACGGTAACCGTCGGTCACGCGCTTGAGGATCTCTTCCGACAGCGACATCTCGCCGGAATAGTCGGTCGACGCGATCCACAGGCGCAGGATGTCCGCGCCGAGCTTGTTGCAGATGTCCTGCGGCTCGATGCCGTTGCCCTTGGACTTGGACATCTTGTAGCCCTTCTCGTCCACGGTGAAGCCGTGCGTCAGCAACTGGCGATACGGTGCGCGGCCGTCGATGGCGCAGCCGGTGAGCAGGCTGGACTGGAACCAGCCGCGATGCTGGTCTGAACCTTCCAGATAGAGGTCAGCCGGATAGGCCAACTCTGGGCGGTTACGCAGCACGGCGAAATGCGTCGCACCGGAATCGAACCACACGTCCAGCGTATCAGACAGCTTGCGGTAATGCGCCGCATCGTCACCCAGTAGGTCGGCGCTGTTCAGCGAGAACCATGCCTCGATACCGGACTGTTCCACCAGTTTGGCGACCTTCTCCAGCAGTTCCGGCGTGCGCGGGTGCAGTGCCATGGTCTCCTTGTGCACGAAGAACGGCATCGGCACTCCCCAGCTGCGCTGGCGCGACACGCACCAGTCAGGGCGGTTCCTGATCATGGCCTCCAGACGCGCGCGTCCCCACGCAGGGAAGAATTCGGTCTGCTCGACGGCCTTGTTCGCCAAGTCGCGCAACGCCACCCCCGCTTTTTCCCGCGCATGTGTTTCAGAATGGCGTGTAGCCTGGATCAAGTCCTCTTTTCCGCCGACGGAAGAGGAAGATACCTGCTCCATACCGATGAACCACTGTGGTGTGGCGCGGAAGATGATCGGTGTCTTGTGGCGCCAGCAATGCGGATAGCTGTGCTTGACCTTCTCCTGGTGCAGCAGGTGTCCGCTGGCTTCCATGGCTTGCAGTACGATGTCGTTGGCCTTCCACACGAACACGCCGGCCAGCGGCGTGGCACCGACCGCGGGCGTGGTCGAGATGAACTTGCCGTCGTCGCCCACCGGATTGTCGCTCGGCAGATTGTATTTCTGCCCCACCACATAGTCGTCCACGCCGTGCGCCGGCGCGGTGTGCACCAGTCCGGTACCCGCCTCCAGCGTGACATGCTCTCCGCAGATGATGGGCACGATGCGGTCGTAGAACGGATGTTGCAACGGCAAGCCTTCCAGTGCGGAACCGTAGCAGGTGGCGGCGAGGCCGTCGCCGCGGTCGTTGTTGCCGCCGAGCTGGTAGCGCTTCAGGCAATCGCCGGCCAGATCGAACGCCAGGATCAGGTAGCCCTTGTCGGTCTTGATCAGGTCGTATTCCAGGGCAGGATGCACGCTCACCGCCTGGTTGGCGGGCAGGGTCCATGGCGTGGTGGTCCAGATCACCGCATACACTTTGGCAGAGCCCGGCAGCGACACGCCGAAGGCTTTTTCCACCGCATGCTTGTCCTTCACCTCGAAACCGACGTCGATGGCGGTCGATACCTTGTCTTCGTATTCCACCTCGGCCTCGGCCAGCGCGGAGCCGCAATCCAGGCACCAGTTCACCGGCTTGCGTCCCTGGTAGACATAACCGCGCTCAAGTATCTTGCCCAGGGCGCGGATGATGTCGGCCTCGGTCTTGAAATCCATGGTCAGGTAGGGATGGTCCCAGTCGCCCAGCACGCCGAGGCGGATGAAATCCTTCTTCTGTTTTGCCACCTGCTCTGCAGCGTATTGACGGCACAGTTCGCGGAACTGCGCCGGCGGGATGCCCTTGCCATGCTTCTTCTCCACATGCAGCTCGATGGGCAGACCGTGGCAATCCCAGCCCGGCACATAGGGCGCATCGAAGCCCGCCAGCGTCTTCGATTTGACGATGATGTCCTTGAGTATCTTGTTCACCGCGTGGCCAAGATGGATATCGCCGTTGGCATAGGGCGGACCGTCATGCAGGATGAATTTGGGTCGTCCGGCGGCAGCCTTGCGGATGCGCTGGTAGCGCTGCTGCGCCTGCCATTGCGCCAGCATCAGCGGCTCGCGCTTGGCAAGGTCGCCGCGCATGGGGAAAGCCGTGTCGGGGAGATTCAGCGGGTATTTTTTCTTGTCTTCACTCATAATCAATGAACCATTGCTTTGCATGTTCGACATCCAACGCGATCTGCCGCGTCAGCGCTTCCAGATTCGGGTATTTCTCTTCGTTGCGCAGTTTCTGCAGAAATTCCACGCGCAGATGCTTGCCGTATATCTGTTGCGCGAACTCGAACAGATGCACTTCCAGAACGGGTTTCGCATCCTGTTTCAGCGTCGGGCGCACTCCCAGACTCGACACGCCCTGCAACACGCCCAGTCCTTCCGCATGTGCCAGCACCACATAGATGCCTTTGAGCGGCGGCAGATTGTGCTTCAGCTGGATGTTGGCAGTCGGATAACCCAGTTTGCGCCCCATGCCATCGCCATGCACCACCCGTCCGCTGATACTGTAGGGGCGGCCAAGATAGTCCCGCGCCATGCGTATCTGGCCGGCTGCCAGCGCTTCCCGTATCGCTGTGCTGGAAATGCGCACGCCGTCATGCAGCACACTGTGTACTGCCGCGACCTCGAAACCGCGTTGCGCACCGATCTTCTGCATCAAGGCAAAATCGCCTGCACGCCCACTGCCGAAACGGAAATCGTCACCGATCAGCACGAACCTGGCATGCAGGCTGTCATACAGTGCATGGATGAAATCGTCCGCCGTCTGTTTGGCAAACAACACATCGAAACGGCATACATGCACGCGATCCACTCCCATCGTACGGAACAGTTCCAGCTTTTCGCGCAGGCTGGTCAGCCGCGCCGGTGCCTGTTGCGGGGTGAAGAATTCGCGCGGATGAGGTTCGAAGATCACCACTGCCGTTTGCAGGCCGCGCGCCTGGGCCGCCGCACGCAATTCGCCCAATAAAGCCTGATGGCCGAGATGTACCCCATCGAAGTTGCCGATGGTGACCGCCACTGCCTGAGTACCTGATGAATGAAGTCCGCGTAGAATCTGCATAGGGCGCGGATTATACCGTGAGATATGCCGTTGATGCCTGCCACCACAAAGGGAAAACCATACCGCAGCCGTAACTCGCCTGCGGCACCACGGCCCCGGTCAAACCGGAATACATCAGGAAACGGGGGCTTGATCGCCCTGCCGCTTATCTGGGGTCAAAGAGCGGAGAGAGTTTTTGCAGCACGGGCTTCATCAGCAGATCCTCCTTGATGACATGGTCGATCAGCCAATTCCGCAACAGGCGGGTAAGGCGCTCGGCCGTTTCGGACGACCACACCTGCACCATCTCGCCGACCTCTTGCCTTACCTGATCGAGCTGGTTGAGCAATGCCTGATGGGTTTCGCCCAGATGCGGGACCTGCTCATAACCAGCAGCATGGGCGATCTTTTCCTCCCTGGCAAAATGCTCTTGCGAGTAATGGGAAAGACTGTCCAGCCCGGCCACCAGCTCTCTGCGGTTCCTGGTGCTCAGACTCTGACCGACCCGATTGATGATATCAATCAGGTAGCGGTGATCGGAGTCGATCACATCGTTGCCCACGCTCAACTGCTCCCGCCACACCAAGCTCATATGAACCTCCCAGCTAAAACACCGGCAAAGCTGCAACTGCCTTATGCCGTACCGCCCACCGTAAGTCCGTCGATTCGAATCGTGGGCTGCCCGACTCCGACCGGAACGCTTTGCCCTTCCTTGCCGCAGGTGCCGACACCGGGGTCGAGCGCCATGTCGTTGCCGATCATGCTGACGCGCGTCAGCGCCTCGGGGCCGTTGCCGATCAGCGTTGCACCTTTGACCGGGTAGGTGATCTTGCCGTCCTCGATCATGTAGGCTTCGGTGGTGGAGAACACGAACTTGCCGCTGGTGATGTCCACCTGCCCGCCGCCAAAGTTGGCGGCATACAGCCCGTGCTTGACCGAAGCGATGATCTCCTCAGGCGTCTTGTCGCCGTTCAGCATCATGGTGTTGGTCATGCGCGGGATAGGCAGATGCGCGAACGATTCGCGCCGCGCGTTGCCGGTCACCGGCACCCCCATCAGGCGCGCGTTCATGGTGTCCTGCAGGTATCCGCGCAGGATGCCGTCCTCGATCAGCACGGTGCGCTGCGTCGGATTGCCCTCGTCGTCCACGTTGAGCGAGCCGCGCCGGTCCTTGATGGTGCCGTCGTCCACCACGGTCACTCCCTTGGCCGCTACGCGTTCCCCGATACGGCCGGAAAATGCCGAACTGCCTTTACGGTTGAAATCGCCTTCCAGACCGTGCCCTACCGCCTCATGCAGCAGGATGCCCGGCCAGCCGCTGCCCAGCACCACGGTCATGTTGCCGGCCGGTGCGGGACGGGCATCCAGATTGACGACAGCCTGGTGCACCGCCTCTTTGGCATAGCGCTGCAGTATCTCGTCGCTGAAGTAGTCGTAACCGAAACGCCCTCCGCCACCAGCTGATCCCTGTTCGCGGCGGCCGTTGCTTTCGACGATCACTTGCAGCGAAAGGCGTACCAGCGGCCGGATGTCCGCGCTCATCAGCCCGTCGTTGCGCGCCACCAGGATCACATCGTATTCACCGGCCAGGTTGGCCATCACCTGGGTCACGCGCGGATCGAGCGATCGCGCCATGCGTTCCAGTTTCTCCAGCAGCGCGACCTTGTCATCGGCTTTCAGGGTCGCGATGGGATCGTGCGGCAGGTAAAGCGCCCGCGCCTTGCCGACATGCATATGGGCAGCCGTCTGCTTGCCGCCCTGGCGTGCAATCGCGCGGGTGGCCAATGCGGCATCTTCCAGTGCATGCAGCGTGATGTCATCGGAGTAGGCGAAGGCGGTCTTCTCGCCACTCACCGCACGCACCCCGACCCCCTGGTCGATATTGAAGCTGCCGGATTTGACGATGCCTTCCTCCAGCGCCCAGCTCTCGGCACGACTGTACTGGAAATAAAGGTCGGCGTAATCCACACGATGTGCCAGCATCTTGCCGAACACCTGTTCCAGATTGCGCGGCTCCAATCCATGCTCAGTGAGCAAGGCACGTTGCGCCAGTTGCATCGTTGAACTCATGTGTTGCATGACAGCGTACGATGCGACAGGGCAGGCAGGCTGCTGCGCAAGCTGGCCTGGTATGAGGGATTCACATCGGCGATGACCACACCGGAACCACGTTGCAACTCATCCATGACGCGCCCCCAGGGGTCGACGATCATGCTGTGACCGTGCGTCTCGCGTCCGCTCACATGGTAACCGCCTTGGGCTGCCGCGATGACATAGGACAGATTCTCGATGGCACGGGCACGCACCAGCGGCTCCCAGTGCACCTTGCCGGTGGTTGCGGTAAATGCCGAGGGCAGCACGATGATGTTCACGTCCTTCATGGCGCGAAACAGCTCGGGAAAGCGCAAGTCGTAGCAGATTGCCAGACCGATGCGCCCGAACGGGCTGTCGACCACCACTACCTTGTCGCCCGGTTCGATGGTCTGCGCTTCGTTGTAGCTCTCGTTGCCCAGCGTCAGGTTGAACAGGTGGATCTTGTCGTAACGCGCGACTTGCGCGCCGGTCTCGTCGAACACCAGCAGGCTGTTGCGCACCTTGTCCGGCGTATTGGCTGCCAAGGGAATGGAACCACCCACCAGCCATATCTTGTGCTTGCGCGCCATCTCGCTGAGAAAGCTCTGGATCGGTCCCTGGCCCGGCAGCTCGCGCACCTTGACCTTGTCCTGTTCGTTCATGCCCATGATGGCGAAGAACTCGGGCAGCACCACCAGCTTCGCCCCCTGCTCCGCCGCCTTGGCGATCAGGCGTCGCGCCTCGCTCAGGTTGCCTTCGACCTTGGGGCCGGAGGCCATCTGGATGGCGGCGACCTTGAAGGCATTGAGTTGCGCGGCGATTCTGGACTGGGTGCTATCGAGGGATGACATATTCGACTTTCAGTAATTTTGGTTATTCGGGCCTTGCCATGCTTGATGCTGATCATTGGTTCGACATTACGGAGATTTGGGCTGTCCGACCTTTTCCACCTTGGGATCCACCCAACTGCCGCTGACATTGTATTCAAACGACACCAGCTTATCGAGCGGATCGCGCAATAATTTGTTTGCCAGCAACACTCCCATGCCGACCACAGGTCCGGCGGCAAATGAAAGCAATGAAACGTTATCGCCGATAGTCGGCAGGACGCGCACCTTCAGATCCTGCGTCTCGTGGTTTATATCGACCTGCCCGGCCATGGTAACCTTTGCCGCCGCCCCCGTAAGTTTCATATCGTTGGTCAGCAACAGACCATTCACAATTTGGGCATTGCCGGTGATGCTGTCGAACTGGAATCCGCCGCTGAACACATCGGTAAAGTCCAGCGTGATGCGTTTCGGGATGGATTGCAGGCTCAGCACGCCGAGCAGCTTGGCCGCACCGGGATCGACCTTGAGAAAGCGTCCTTTGCCGACGTTCAAATGGATCTCGCCGTTCAGTTTGGAGTAGGCAAAGGTATCCGGCGCTCCCGCCCAGTGCAGGTCGCTTTGCAGAGAACCGCTGCCGTCCTTGAGACTTTCCGGATAACCCGAGCGCGACAATATCTTGCCCGCATCGCTGATATCCACACGCAACTTGACCTGCGTCTGTTCGGGCTTGGCCTGCCACTTGCCGCTCATGCTCAACACGCCATCCGGATTGACCAGTTGCAGATTATCCAGGAGTACATCCCCGTCGGATTCGCTCATGTTCATTTCCAGCTTGCCGAGGTGACGTCCCTTGTAGACGAGTTTATCTACCGCCACATCAACTTCCGGGAACGAGGAATTGTCTGGCGGGCCGCTCCTCGCCAGAACTTCCGGCACGGTCGGTGCGGAATCGAAGTGCCCTTCGCCCAGCATCGCGTTCTTGAAGCGTCCAAGCAACTTGCCGTTGCCCTGCGGCTGCCAGATCACATCGCCATTCAATTCCCGCGAAGCCAGCCGCAGGCTGAGCAATCCGTTGCGTCCGCTGCCGTTGATGTCCAGCGCATTCACCGTATTGCCGTAACCGGTCAACTTATCCACGGTCACATCGATGCCGGCAATGTTGGGCAGCTCCCCGCCATTCGAGGCAAACCCCAAACCGCTCCACCCCTCGATCGACACATGCGGCAACCTGCCGACCACCCATATTCCTTCCCTGCCGCCTTTTGCCGCACTGCCGCCGAGTGCGATGCGTCCGCGCCGGATGTTCCATGTCCCGTCCTTGCCGAGTTGGCGCGCCAACCGGGCATCGACCAGCGTCCCGACGCTCAAGCCCAGCATGTCCTGCCGCGAGCCGATGCTCTTTTGCTCGAAATGGAATGGCACGCGTTCGCCGGCCCGCTTGTTGAAAGGCTCCGGCAAGTCCGACGTAACCCCCTGCAGATCGGAATCCAGCGTCACATCGGCCTGTTTGTTCTGCACGCGGATATCGGCATTCCAGTCTGCCCCGCCATGCACGCGGCGTAACAGCGGCTGCGGAGTCACTGCGTTCAGATTGTCCAGGTCGAACTTGCCATATGCCTTGGTCATCAGGGCCCCGTTCTGGCTCGCCACCATCAGATGCGCTGCACCGCCAAGTATCTGCGCACTAATGTCGCCCGCATTCACCGACGATTCGGTGAACAGCAACACGCCATTCACTTTTCGCAATACCGGCACATTCTTGTCGAGATCGATGTCGTTGTTGGCGAAATGGTAGTCACCCCGCACCTTGACCGGCTCATCGCTGTCCAGCGGAATGTCGAGTTGCAGCCCCAGCCTGCCGTCGCCGCTCGCCTTGATCCCTTCGGTGAAGCCATCGAGGTAGCCGTTCACCGGGCTCTTGCCGATGTAATCAAGGCAACGCTGCGTGGCATCTGCCGCTTCGCCGCGCACTTGCAACAGCAGGTTGTTCGCCAGCAAGTCGGGAATGCTTACTTTGATATTCTGCAGATGCGCGCCCGCCGTCGTGGCTGTCGCTGCTTTGATTTCCAGCTTGTTGCCTTCTATCAACAGGTCGGTCTGTGCATCCTCGATACGCGGCCAGCCCTTGGCGAACTCCATCTCCACATCCTTGGCCCGCGCTTCCAGCTTGAAGATGCCGCGCTTGTTCCCGACAAAGGGAAAGTCGCGCAGATCCCCGCGCAGCCGCACGCGAAACTTGTCCGCCTGCCCCCCCTGCAAGGCCGCCTGCAACCAGTCGTGCGTCGCCTTGTTCACCGCCGGTAGCGGGGTATAGCGCCCGGTGCGCTGCACTGCGACACGCGTCATATCGACCGTAGCGTCGATTGATCCTGGACCGTCACGTTCAGTCTGGTAACTGCCATAGATGGTTCCGGCAAGGTCGGCGTTGGACAGCACAACATTGTTCAGCTTGATCTCCAATCCTTGCGCGTTGCGTTGCCAGCCGAGCCGGGCCGCAAGCTTGTCGAACTCTACGGGCTCGGCGAACAATTGCGGAACATCCAGACTGAGCTTGCGGCTGTCGATCGTGAGCAAACCGCCACTGTCCGCGCCATCCACCTCCCCGCTCAAACCGGAAAAACCGGGCAGCCCGCCGACTCGCCGCATCGACAATCCGTCGAAGCGCGCCCTGATCTCGTAGCGAGTGATGTTATCGATGCTGCCTTGCCACTGTGCCTGCAGATCGTCGATCTGGCCGCGCGGCTGCGCCCCGATCCAGCGCTCCTTGATTTCCTTGTTCAGCGGCAGGTAGTCCATCATCCTGACGAATCCGCCCAGTCTCAGGGCGTTAGCCCGTATCTCGCCGGAAGACTGCTGCGAACCTTCCGGTCCCGACATCAGGCGCAGGTAGAAATCGGTTGGCTTCAATTCGAAGCCATCGCGCATTTTCAGTGCCAACCGTTGCGTATTGACCTCGAAGCCGCGCTCCAGCTGGTGCCAGCCGATACGCCCGCGCATTTCCTTCAGGTCAAGCTGCGGCAACTCTTCCGACAGTCGCGCCCGCACTCCCGCCAGGGCGACGTCAGCATCCACACTGCTCAATTGTCCCTGCTCGAAGCCCAGCCACATCCGCAACGCGCCCTTGCCATGCTTGAATGCGTTCGGCAGCGACACCCAGGGTTTCCATGCCAGCACGTCGGCATAGTCGAGCTGGGTGTAGAGCTGTCCGCGCCAGTCGCTCATGTCGGTGAAACTGTCGCCGTAGAAATTCCCGCGCACATCCAGTCGGGAAGCCAGCCTTTCCGGCGCCGAAGCAAGCACCGCGAAACGATGGCGCCCGAACCGGTTGTCGATGCTCAGGTCCACATGTTCCAGTGCCAATAGCGGCGCGCCACGCAAGTCGTCCTGCCAGGTAATGCGTCCGTCGCGAATGACCACATTGGATTGGTGCAGCAACCAATCTGCGCTATCCGGCCCCTCGGCAGATTGTCCTTCAAGGGGGATGCCAGCCACGAACCAGTGCCCCTGCGCATCGCGCCGCACCGACAGGTCGGGACTGTCGATCTCCAGTCGTTGAAAGCGCAGTTCCGCCGTGAACAGGCTGGTCCATGCCACGGTATTCTCCAGGCGCGGCAAACTCAGCGCGACATGGCCCTGTTTATCCAGTATCTGCACCTCGGACAACAACAGACGCGGACGCAAACCATCCCAATCCGCCTCTATCCTTCCTATGTGCAGCGGTTGACCGATGGCGACGCTCGCCGCGGCGGTGATCTGTTCGTGATAGCGTTCGATGTCCGGCAATATGCGATAACGCAAGGTCAGCAGCACCAGCGCGCCGGCGATCGCCAACAGCAAGGAGATTTCCAGCGCGATGCGGGTCAACGTCCCCATTCCGCGCCAGGCCAGAAGAAGGGAGTTTTTCAGCATTGTGTGCGGGATGACAGCATGAAGAAATGAGACCGGCAGTGCATGGAGAACCTATAATGCAACGAAGAAGGACAGTGAGCATATTTTAACCCGAAGCCCCCCGCATGAATACCGAAAACCCTCGCCCCGCAACCGATTTCGACGGACTGGTACGGCACGCCAGATATTGCAGCCGCTATCTCGCCCGGCTGCTGGATGCCGAGCCGGAACTGCTGGGCTGGTTGCGTGCACATCTTCTCACCCCGTGCAGCGCCGGGGTGGTGCACTCCTGGTCGGACGAGCTTCCGGCCGACAACGAGGAGCAGCTGTCACGCGCGCTACGCCAGCTGCGCAAACGCGTCATGCTGCATGTACTGACCCGCGACCTGAACGGATTGGCCGACCTCGGCGAAGTGATGCGCAGCATGACCACCCTGGCCGAACTGGCCGTACGCCGTGCGCAAACACTCATCATGCAAAACATGGTCGAACAATTCGGGCACCCCATAGGCAAGGAGAACGGAGCTCGTCAGGAACTGCTGGTGATCGGCATGGGCAAGCTGGGCGGCGGCGAGTTGAACGTCTCTTCGGACATCGACCTGATCTTCGTCTATCCCGAAGACGGGGAGACCAGCGGCGCACGCGGCTTGTCCAACCACGAATTCTTCAACCGTCTCGGGCGTAGAACGATCGCCCTCATCAACGACCTGACCGCCGATGGTTACGTGTTCCGCGTCGATATGCGCCTGCGTCCTTACGGCGACAGCGGCCCGCTGACCATGAGCTTCGCCGCGCTGGAAGAATATCTGGTATCGCAGGGACGCGAATGGGAGCGTTATGCCTGGATAAAGGCCCGCGTCATTTCGCCGGAAAACAGCCCGCATACCGCCGAGTTGGAAAAACTCGTGCAGCCGTTCGTATTCCGCAAATACCTGGATTTCGGCTCGTTCGATTCCATGCGCAAGCTGCATGCGCAGATTCGCGCCGAAGTCGCCCGCCGCGACCGGCATCACAACATCAAGCTCGGCCGCGGCGGCATCCGCGAGATCGAATTCATCGCACAGGTGTTCCAGCTGATACGCGGGGGTCGCGATGCCCGCCTGCGTATCCGCCCCACACAACAGGTATTACAGCAACTGGCGCATGACGGGGAACTTGCCGCAGATGTGGTAGCCCGACTGGATAACAGCTATGTCTTCCTGCGCAACCTCGAGCACCGTTTGCAATATCTCGACGACCAGCAGACCCAGGAGCTGCCGGAAAACGTCGAACAGCGATCCATCATCGCCGAAGCAATGGGATATGCCGACTATGACGCCTTGCTTGCCGCATTGTTTCCACTGCGTGAGTTCGTCAGCCAGCAATTCGAGACCGTGTTCGGGGCCAAGCAGGAAAGCGTTGACAACACCTGGTGGCGAGACGATGCCACAACAGGAGAATTCGATAGGGCGCTTGCTGCGCTCGGTTATGGCGAGAGCGGCCTGCTCGCCGAAAATCTGCTGCAGTTCCGCAACGGCAGCCGCTACCAGCAATTGCCGGAGTTCAGCCGCCAACGGCTGGACAAGCTGGTACCACGACTGGCAGAACTCTGCACAGAGACTTCCAATCCGGACAAGGCGTTGCATCGCACACTTGTCTTGCTGGAAGCGATCGCACGCCGCGCCGCCTACCTGGCTTTCCTTGCCGAATATCCGCAGGCATTGCCGCGCCTGGTCCGGCTGCTATCTGCCAGCGCCTGGGCGGGCGATTATCTGACCCAGCACCCCATCCTGCTCGACGAACTGCTGGACACACGCGAACTGTATGTCGCGCCGGACTGGCCCGAACTCGATGCGAGGCTGACGTCGCAACTTGCCGCACATGCCGGCGATACCGAGCGGGAAATGGACACGCTGCGCCAGTTCCAGCAGGCGCAGACTTTCCAGCTGCTGGCAATGGACCTGCAGGGCCTTTTGCCGCTGGAAAGACTGAGCGACCACCTGAGCGACCTCGCCGATCTGCTACTCCGCCATGTGCTGCGCCTGTGCTGGCGCGATGCGCGCAAAAAACACCGCGAGCAGCCGCACTTCGCCAGTGACAATTTCGCATCCAGCTCGCTGGATAGCGAATTGCCTGCCTTTGGTATCATCGCCTATGGCAAGCTGGGCGGACGCGAACTGGGTTACGCCTCAGACCTCGACCTGGTATTCCTCTATGACGATGATCATCCCGATGCCGGCGAGGTCTATGCCCGCCTGGCACAACGCATCAACACCATGCTTTCCAGCTACACCTCTTCCGGCCGCCTGTACGAAGTCGATCTGCGCCTGCGACCGAACGGCGAGAGCGGATTGCTGGTCAGTTCGATCGCCGCATTCGAGGAGTATCAGCGCAACAATGCATGGGTATGGGAACACCAGGCTCTGACACGGGCCCGCTTTTGCGCAGGAGATGAGTCTGTTGGCGTGCAGTTCGAGCGCATCCGCAACGAAGTTCTGCGCATGCCGCGCGACATTGCCAGGCTACGCCAAGATGTCATCGAAATGCGCCGGAAGATGCACGACGGCCATCCCAACAAAACATCGCTGTTCGACATCAAACAGGACGGCGGCGGCATGGTGGACATCGAGTTCATGGTGCAATTCATCGTGCTCGCTCACGCCGCAGTCCACCCGGAGCTCACGGCAAACAGCGGCAACCTGGCGCTTCTGGACATGGCAGCGAAGCTGGAGCTGATCGATGGCGGACTCAGCAGCCAGGTGCGCGAGTTGTACCGGGAGCTGCGCCGCATCCAGCATCAGATGCGCCTGAACAATCAGGAGCCCTGCCGCATCGAGCGGGGCCTCATGGACATTACGCCCGTAACAGAGTTGTGGAAATCGCTGCTGGACGGAACCTAGGCAGAAGCCGGCGCTCCGCCTGCGGCAGGAAGGTGGTAGACGTTGCCCGCGGTGTCCGGCCCATCTGCATGTGCGACACGTCCGATCATGCGGTATGAGGTCATCTCCCCCTTGCCTTTGACGTTCAGCACATTGGGCGGCTCGAACAGGTAGCCGAAGCGAAGCCGGTTATAGGTGAGCTTGTCGGTCAGGATGTGCCCTTGTCGCGCGTCATCGGTCAGCCGGCTGGCGATATTCACCGTATCGCCCCACAGGTCATAGATGAATCGTTTGGTGCCGATCACGCCAGCCACGACCGGACCGGTAGCGATGCCGATATGGATACCCAGGTTGCGCTTGACCAACGCCGGATGCCTGGCAACAAAATCCAGCATGTCGATCGCCATGTTGGCCATGTCCTCCACGTAATCTGGCCGTTCCCGCGACAGGCCACCCACCACCATGTAGGCATCGCCGATGGTCTTGATCTTCTCCAGACCGTATTTCTCGGAAAGCTCGTCGAAACCGGAGAAGACAGTATTGAGCAAACCGACCATCTGCTCCGGCGACATCTGTTCTGTAAGCTGGGTGAAGTTCACTAGATCGGCGAACATCACGGTCACATCGGCATAACCGTCGGCGATCAGCCCCTGGCTGTTCTTCAGGCGTTCGGCAATGTTGGATGGCAATACATTGAACAGCACCCGCTCCGACTTCTTCTGCTCTTCCGCCAGCAACGCGTGCTGCTGGTCCAGCTGGATCTTGATCTTTTCAGTCTCTACCACGAAGTAGCGCACCAGAAAATACAGGATGGACGACATCGCCGCAAAGTTGAGTGCAAAGAACACGCCGATGGTGTTCATCGGAATACCGGTCGCCGTCCCTGAACCCAGATAGAAATCGAAGAAACCGGACACTGCAGTGAGCACGATGTAAGCGAAGAACCAGGGAATGGACTCTTTCCAGCCGGACACCACCAGCGCCCCGATCGGCGCCAGCAAGGCCCAGAGCGCCACCCCGCTCGATGTGACCGAGCTGCCTATGCTCCATTGCATGATGAAAGGGGCGAACAGGAACAGGGTGAGCTGCACGAAGCGAAGGACCTCGAAATTGCGGGTCCGCATGTAATAGATCAGGGAGGCTACAGAGACGGCCTGGTAGCCGAGCGGGACGTTGCTGGAGAAGTTCAGGCCCATCATCCAGTAGATGGCCAGCCACAGCATGACAGCAAACGTCATGAAAGCGGCCGCGAAGATGAGCAGGCTCTTGCGCAGCTTCTCTTCCTGCGTATCCATCACTTCCGGCTTGACTTCCTTCGAATCGATGTGCTGCACCATACCGCCCATGCCCCCCGCTGCCATATAAAAGCAATGATTACATGATACGGCAACAAAAGGAATACACACGATCACGCTCAAGCCGGGATCGATCCAGATGCACCCTTCATAATCTGCACAGAAACAGCTAGAATCGCTGCCCTCGCAACAACATTACAAACTCAAGGAAATCACCATGTCCATGTCCGACCGCGACGGCTTCATCTGGTACGACGGCAAGCTCGTACCCTGGCGCGAAGCCACCACCCACGTGCTCACCCATACCCTGCATTACGGCATGGGGGTGTTTGAAGGCGTGCGGGCATACAAGACCACGCAGGGCACGGCCATCTTCCGCCTGCAGGAACATACCGACCGCCTGTTCAATTCGGCCTCCATCTTCAAGATGAAGATGCCCTATGACAAGGCCACCCTGATGGAAGCGCAACGCGAAGTCGTCCGCGCCAACAAGCTGGAATCCTGCTATATCCGCCCCATCGTGTTCTTCGGTTCCGAAGCGATGGGCATCGCCGCCACCACCCTGTCGGTACACGTCGCCATCGCGGCCTGGCCCTGGGGCGCCTATCTGGGCGAGGAGGGCATGGCCAAAGGCATCCGCGTGAAGACTTCCAGCTTCACCCGCCATCACGTGAACATCAACATGTGCCGCGCCAAATCGGTCGGCTCCTATACCAATTCCATCCTGGCGCATCAGGAAGTGGCACATGACGGCTACGACGAGGCCCTGCTGCTCGACCCGGAAGGCTACGTGGCCGAAGGCGCGGGAGAGAACCTGTTCATCGTGAAGAAGGGCAAGCTGTATACCCCCGACCTGACCTCCTGCCTGGAAGGCATCACACGCGACTCCATCATCACGCTAGCCAAGGACATGGGGCTGGAACTGATCGAGAAACGCATCACGCGCGACGAAGTGTATTGTTGCGATGAGGCGTTCTTCACAGGTACCGCAGCCGAGGTCACCCCGATCCGCGAACTGGACACCCGCACCATCGGTATCGGCTCGCGCGGCCCGATCACGACCAAGCTGCAGGCTGCTTTCTTTGAAATCGTCGCCGGCAAGAACAAGAAATACGCCGACTGGCTGGCACACGTATAACAATTTGATACAAGGGGAAAGCATGCCTAACGAGAACATCTCGCAGCGTTACGTCGAAGTCAGTGCAGAGGCGCTGCCCCTGTTCTGCCCCACCCCGGCGATCAGCCTGTGGAGCGCGCATCCGCGCGTCGCCATCCCGGTGGAAAAACTGGGCGAAGCTCGCTGCCCTTATTGCGGCACGCTATACAAGTTCAAGGGCGAGTTGCCGCACGGGCATCATTGAGCGAGCAACCTCCCCTTCCTGCCAACTTCCCGTGAGAAAGATCCTCATCATCGCCCCAAGCTGGGTGGGCGACTGCATGCTGATGCAGCCCATGCTGCACCGCCTGCAGCAGCGGCATTCAGGCGTGCTTATCGATGTCCTGGCCCCGCCGTGGACGGAGAAACTGCTGCGGCAGATGCCTGAAGTCCATGATGTCATCATCAATCCGTTTCCGCACGGCGATTTCGGTTTTTTCCAACGCCGCCGCCTGGGAATTGCGTTGCGCGATGCGCGATACGACCAAGCCATCGTGCTGCCCAATTCCTGGAAATCGGCACTGGTTCCGTTCTTTGCAAACATTCCGGTGCGCACTGGCTATGTGGGCGAATCGCGTTATGGCCTGCTCAACGACGCACGCAAGCTGGACAAGATGAAACTGCCGCTGATGGTGGAACGTTTCGCGCAACTCGCTGAAGCACCATGCAACGAGATCGAACGGCCCCTGCCGTCGCCGATGCTGAAAGTGAGCGATACGCAACGAGCTGAGACACTCGCCAGGTTCGATCTGTCGCAGGACAAACCGGTCGCCGTGTTCTGCCCGGGCGCGGAATACGGCCCGGCCAAGCGCTGGCCGGCACATTATTATGCCGAACTGGCCCAGCATCTGCGCACCCAAGGCTATGCCGTCTGGCTCATCGGCTCCCCCAAGGACAAAGAAGTCGCTGACAAGATCATCGCGCTTGGCAACGAGCCGTGCCGCAACCTTTGCGGCACGACCGATCTTGCCGACGCCATCGCGTTGATGTCGTGCGCCGACCTGGTGGTCAGCAACGATTCCGGCCTGATGCATATCGCTGCTGCACTGAACAAGCCGCTGCTGGCGATCTTCGGCTCCAGCAGCCCGCAGTTCACGCCGCCGCTGTCGGACAAGGCGCAGGTGCTCAAGCTCGACCTGCCGTGCAGTCCCTGTTTCAAGCGCGAGTGCCCGCTCGGCCATTTCAATTGCATGATCAAGCTGACGCCCAAAGAGGTGGCCCGGCACATCCCGATCCTTTCCAGGAAATGACCATGGCAAACCTTCCCAAAGAGATATTCAAGGCCTACGACATACGCGGCATCGTCAGCAAGTCGCTGACCAATGAGATCGTGGAATCCATCGGGCATGCCATCGGCTCGGAAGCGGTCGCACGCAATCAGCACAGCATCGCCATCGGCCGCGACGGCCGACTGTCGGGTCCCGAATTCGCTAGGTCGCTGGCCCGCGGCATCCAGAAGAGCGGCATCAACGTCATCGACGTAGGTCGCGTTGCCACGCCGATGACCTACTTTGCCGCCTTCCAGCTCAAGACCGATTGCGCGGTGATGATCACCGGCAGCCACAATCCACCTGATTACAACGGCCTCAAGATGGTGCTGGCAGGTGAAACGCTGTCCGGTGAAACCATCCAGAAACTGCGCCAGCGTATCGAAACGAACGATCTCGAGCACGGTAACGGCGGCTATTCGCAATACGATATCGCGCCGGAATATCTGGCGCGCATCATCGGCGACATCAAGCTGACGCGTCCGCTGAAGATCACGGTGGACTGTGGCAACGGCGTGGCCGGGGATTTCGCCGCCAAACTCTATCGCGGCATCGGCTGTAGCGTCACCGAGCTGTTCTGCGAGGTGGACGGCAACTTCCCCAACCACCACCCCGACCCCTCCGATCCACACAACCTGGAAGACCTGATCGCCGCCCTGCGCGGCAACGACAGCGAACTGGGACTGGCATTCGACGGCGACGGCGACCGTCTCGGCGTGGTCACCAAGGACGGCAAGATCATCTTCCCAGACCGTCAGCTGATGCTGTTCGCAGCCGATGTGCTGAGCCGAAATGCGGGCGCCGAGATCATCTTCGACGTGAAATCCACGCGCAACCTGTTCCCGTGGATACGCGAGCGCGGCGGCAAGCCGATCCTGTGGAAGACCGGCCATTCGCTGGTCAAGGCCAAGATGAAGGAGACCGGCGCGCTGCTCGCAGGCGAGATGAGCGGGCACGTGTTCTTCAAGGAGCGCTGGTATGGCTTCGACGACGGACTGTATGCGGGAGCGCGCTTGCTGGAGATATTGAGCAAGGTCGCCGACGCCAATGCCACGCTGAATGCCCTGCCGGACGCGGTTTGCACGCCAGAACTGCATATCCATACGGCCGAGGGCGTGAACCACAGCCTGATCGCGCTCTTGCAAAAGGAAGCCCGCTTTCCCGATGCCAAAGACATCATCACTATCGACGGACTGCGCGTGGAATATGCCGACGGGTTCGGGCTGATGCGCCCCTCAAACACTACGCCGGTGATCGTGCTGCGTTTCGAAGCGGACAATGTTGCTGCTCTGCAGCGTATTCAGAACGACTTCCGTCGTGTGTTACTGAATGCGGAAAGCAGTCTGACGCTTCCGTTCTGAACCGTATTTCCGCTCGATTCATCCTGATATGGATTGGGGATGGGCGTGTTGCAGCCCCTTGCCACTCAGCCAGCCAAGGTCGGCCAGTTCGTTCAGAAGCCGGGTGAATTCGACCAGATTCACCGGTTTCTTCACGAAGCTGTTGGCACCGATCTGGTAACTCAACACCACATCCGCGGGATCGTGAAGCTCGGAGAAAACGACAATAGGCACATCCTGCAGCCGGGCCTCCATACGCAATGTTCTCAGCACGGCCAGACCGGCAAGTTTTGGGAGTTTCAAATCAAGCAGGATCAAGCGCGGCATCGCATAACCGCGTTCGACGGTATCGGTCAACCATGCCAGCGCCTCGGTCGCATCCCGTGCCACTGCAAGATGCAACTTGTCCGGACAGCTTGCCACGGCCTGCTGTATCAGCAGCACCTCAGCCTCGCCGTCTTCAACCAGCAGTATCGTATCGTTCGCTTGCCTGAGCATCGTCCGCTTCACCTTGTATTCATCTGAAAACGAAGCAGCCGATCTGGTACGCATGGACCATCACACTTCATCTCCATCCCTGCCCGAACCCTACACCAGCAGCGCGCGCTTTGGCAACCTGTAATAAACAACGAACAATCGGGTGCCTGGAGCCCTGTTCCGATCAGAGCTTTGCCTTTACCCAATCCGGAACGGATGCCAGTGCCTTCGCCAGGTGTTCCGGTTGCGTGCCGCCTGCTTGCGCCATGTCCGGCCTGCCGCCGCCCTTGCCACCGACCTGTTGCGCGACAAAATTCACCAACTCGCCTGCCTTGACCTTGGCTGTCGCATCGGCAGTCACGCCCGCGATCAGGCTCACCTTGCCTTCGGCTACCGAGGCCAGTACGACCGCAGCGGATTTGAGCTTGTCTTTCAGCTTGTCCAGCGTCTCGCGCAGCACTGCTGCATCGGCGCCATCCAGCTTGGCCGCGAGGACTTTCACGCCGCTGACATCCTGCGCCTGAGCCAGCAGCTCGTCGCCCTGTGCGGAAGCGAGTTTGGACTTCAGTGCCGCCAGCTCTTTCTCCAGCGACTTCACGTTATCGAGGATTTGCGTGATGCGAGCGGCGGCTTCCTGCGGCTGCGCCTTCACGGCATCGGCCACCTGCTGCAGTTGCACTTCCTGCTGTTGCACCAGCGCCAGCGCACCTTCGCCGGTCACCGCCTCGACACGGCGCACACCAGCCGCCACGCCGCTTTCGGCCACGATCTTGAACAGGCCGATATCGCCGGTGCGCTTCACGTGCGTACCGCCGCACAATTCGATGGACGAACCGATGTTCAGCACGCGCACCACATCGCCGTATTTCTCGCCGAACAGCATCATCGCGCCGGTCTTCTGTGCTTCCTCGATCGGCATCACGCGCGACTGGCACTCGGCATTGCTCAATATTTCGGCGTTCACGATGGCTTCCACCTTGCGGATCTCCGCATCGCTCATCGGCTGCGTATGCACGAAGTCGAAGCGCGTCTTGTCCGCATCGACCTGCGAACCCTTTTGCTGCACATGGGTGCCCAGCACTTCGCGCAGCGCCTTGTGCATCAGGTGCGTCGCCGAGTGATTGCGCATGGTGCGGCTGCGCGCCGCCACATCCACCCTGGCGGTGACGCCGTTGCCCACGCTCAGCTTGCCGGTCTTCACCACGCCGTGGTGACCAAACACCGAGGCTTGTATCTTCTGCGTGTCTTCCACCGCGAAGATGCCATGCACGCTGCGCAGTTCACCGCTGTCGCCGACCTGTCCGCCGGACTCGGCGTAGAACGGGGTATCGTCCAGCACCACCACGCCCAGGTCGCCTTCATTCAGTTCGTTCACTTCGACACCATCCTTGTACAAAGCGAGGATGTTGCCTTTGTGTTCCAGCGATTCATATCCATGGAAAGTGGTCGCCGGACCGGAATATTCGAGGTTCGCAGCCATCTTGAACTTGCCCGCCGCGCGCGCCTGCTCCTTCTGGCGCGCCATCGCCGCATTGAACGCGGCATCGTCCACCTTCACGCCGCGTTCGCGGCAGATGTCGGCGGTCAGGTCGAGCGGGAAACCGTAAGTGTCGTGCAGCTTGAACGCGGTCTCGCCGTTGAATACCTTACCGCCCGCCTTCTCCATCTCGGCCAGGTCGGCTTCGAGGATCGCCATGCCATGCTCGATGGTGGCAAAGAAGCGTTCCTCTTCCAGCTTGAGGATGCCCTTCACACGCACCTGCTCGGCAACTAGCTCCGGATAAGCGCTGCCCATCTGCTCCACCAGATCGGGCACCATCTTGTAGAAGAACGCTTCACGCGCGCCAAGCTTGTAGCCGTGGCGGATGGCACGCCTAATGATGCGGCGCAGTACATAGCCGCGACCTTCGTTGCCGGGGATGACGCCATCGGCGATCAGGAAAGAGCAGGCGCGAATGTGGTCGGCCAGCACACGCAAGCTGGGCTGGTCGAGGTTGGTCTGATTGGTTTCGCGTGCGGCCGCCTTGATCAGCGCCTGGAACAGGTCGATCTCGTAATTGGCGTGTACATGCTGCAACACTGCCGAGATGCGCTCCAGCCCCATGCCGGTGTCGACGGAAGGCTTGGGCAACGGATGCATCACGCCCGCTTCGTCGCGGTTGAACTGCATGAATACGTTGTTCCAGATCTCGATATAGCGGTCGCCGTCTTCTTCCGGCGTGCCGGGCAGGCCGCCGGGAATATGTGCGCCGTGGTCGTAGAAGATCTCGGTACAGGGACCGCAGGGGCCGGTGTCTCCCATCATCCAGAAGTTGTCGGACGCGTAGCGCGCACCCTTGTTGTCACCGATGCGGATCACGCGATCCGCAGCCAGTCCGACTTTCTTGGTCCAGATGTCGTAGGCCTCGTCGTCCTCGGCATACACGGTGACGTAGAGCTTGTCCTTGGGCAGCTTGAACACCTCGGTCAGCAGTTCCCAGGCGTACTTGATCGCGTCGCGCTTGAAGTAGTCGCCAAAGCTGAAGTTGCCCAGCATCTCGAAGAAGGTATGGTGGCGCGCGGTATAACCGACATTTTCCAGGTCGTTGTGCTTGCCGCCGGCACGCACGCATTTCTGCGACGAAGCGGCGCGGGTATAGGGGCGCTTGTCGAAACCGAGGAACACGTCCTTGAACTGGTTCATGCCCGCATTGGTGAACAGCAGCGTCGGGTCTTCGTGCGGCACCAGCGAACTGGAAGAAACGACGGTATGGCCTTTGGAGGCAAAATAATCCAGGAATTTCTGGCGGATTTCACTGCTTTTCATCGATGCACCCTGAGCTCTTAAAGTCACGTTCCAGGCAGGCTGGACAAGGCGCGCATCATACCATTTGGTGTGCCTGTACGGCGTGCCGTGTCAGCCTTCCCCCTCCTCCATGACGGAGGACAGTTTCAGGACTTTGAGGGTCACGTCTATGGAAAACCCGCGCGATTGCAGAAATCGCACTTGTCTGGCTTTTTCCTTGGCGTCTTTAGGCAGAACGCCGAACTTCTTCTGCCACACCTCGCGCGCCGCGTCCAGTTCGGTTTCTTTCAGTTGGGGGATGGCATCGGCGATCAGGTTCTCGGCGATGCCTTTCTGGCGCAGTTCGTGGGCGATACGCTGGGTGCCGAAGCGCCCGCGTTTGGCATCCACCCACTGTGTGGCGGCGCGGATGTCCGAGAGCCAGTTGCGCTTTTCCAGCTCGTCCAGCACGGCAACCAGGTCTTCGCCTTCCTGCACATAGGGCTGCAGCTTGGCGTGCAGCTCGGCCCGGCTATGTTCGCGCCGCGCCAGATACCGCATGGCGCGGACGCGCAGGCTGAGTTCAGGCTTCTTCTGCGACTTCACTGACGCCCAAGGCGGCGACGCCGACCGCCGCACGCACCCTGTTCTCGATCTCGGCGGCGATCACCGGGTTGCTCTTCAGGAATTCGCGCGCATTATCCTTGCCCTGGCCGATCTTCTCGCCGTTGTAGGCATACCATGCGCCGGACTTCTCGACGATCTTGTGCAGCACACCCAGCTCGATGATCTCGCCCTCGCGCGAGATGCCTTCGCCATACAGGATGTCGAAGTTGGCTTCCTTGAACGGAGGTGCAACCTTGTTCTTGACCACCTTGACGCGGGTCTCGTTGCCGATGACCTCGTCGCCCTTCTTGATCGCACCAGTGCGGCGGATATCCATGCGCACCGAAGCGTAGAACTTCAGCGCATTGCCACCGGTGGTGGTCTCGGGATTGCCGAACATCACGCCGATCTTCATGCGGATCTGGTTGATGAAGATGACCATGGTATTGGAACGATTGATATTCGCGGTGAGCTTGCGTAGCGCTTGCGACATCAGGCGGGCATGCAGGCCCATCTGCGCATCACCCATCTCACCTTCGATCTCGGCCTTCGGCGTCAGCGCGGCAACGGAGTCGACCACCACCACATCGACCGAACCGGAGCGCACCAGCATGTCGACGATCTCCAGCGCCTGCTCGCCGTTGTCCGGCTGCGAGATCAGCAGGTCTTCGACCTTCACGCCCAGCTTCTTGGCATAGCCCGGATCGAGCGCGTGCTCGGCATCGATGAAAGCAGCGGTACCGCCCATCTTCTGCATCTCGGCGATGACTTGCAGGGTGAGCGTGGTCTTGCCGGAGGATTCCGGGCCGTAGATCTCGATCACGCGACCGCGCGGCAGGCCGCCGACGCCCAGCGCGATGTCCAGACCCAGCGAACCGGTCGACACGACCTGGATGTCCTTGCCGACCTCGCTCTCGCCCAGCCGCATGATAGAGCCTTTGCCAAACTGCTTTTCGATCTGGCTGAGTGCCGCCGCGAGTGCCTTGCTCTTGTTGTCATCCATTTTGTTCCCCTTTCAGAAAATTCGATGGGGCGGATTGTGGCACAACAATTCCGACTTGTACAGAACGTTCGTTCTCTTTCTGAGTTACGCAAGCTTTGTTATGTTATTCAACAAGTTGATCGTTCCTTGCAGGGCGATTCGCACCGCTTTCACCCTTATCGCATCGCGATCCCCGGCCAGATGGTGACAGGCAGTACGCACCGTATCGCTGGTCGCCCAGGCAAACCAGACGGTACCGACCGGCTTCTCCGGCGTACCGCCGGTTGGTCCGGCGATCCCGCTCACGGACAGGGCCACCTGCGCACGGCTATATTGCAGCGCTCCTTGCGCCATTTCACGCACCGTTGCCTCACTCACCGCCCCATGCTTCACCAGCGTTTCGGGCGCAACGCCCAACATCTCTTCTTTTGCAGTGTTGGAATAGGTCACGAAACCCCGGTCGAACCAGGCCGAGCTGCCCGATATTCTGGTCACCGCCTGTGCAACGCCGCCGCCGGTGCAGGATTCCGCTGTCGCCAGCATCATGGCATGCGCCTTGAGTACCGATCCCAGCTGTTTGGCCAGTCTGGCACTCATAACCCGCGCGCCAGGTCGTTCTGGATGTCGACCACTGCTTCCAGACCCACGGCGATGCGGATCAAGCCATCGCCGATGCCGGCAGCCGCGCGCGCTTCCGGCGAGATGCGCGCATGCGTGGTGGTCGCCGGGTGGGTGATGGTGGTCTTGGTGTCGCCCAGATTCGCCGTGATGGACAACAGCTTGGTGTTATCGATCACGCGCCAGGCTGCTGCTTTGCCGCCCTTCACTTCGAACGCCACGATGCCGCCGCCGGTCTTTTGCTGTTTCATCGCCAGTGCATGCTGCGGATGCGACGGCAGGCCGGGATAGAACACGCGCGCCACGTTGGCTTGGCTCTCCAGCCAATGCGCCAGTTGCAGCGCATTGGCGCTGTGCGCTTCCATGCGCAGTTTGAGCGTCTCGATGCCTTTCAGGAATATCCAGGCGTTGAACGCGCTCATGGTCGGACCGGTGGTGCGCAGAAATCCATACACCGGCTCCATCAGTTTCTTGCTGCCCAGCACTGCGCCACCCAGCACGCGGCCCTGGCCGTCGATGTATTTGGTGGCGGAATGAATGACGATGTCGGCGCCGAATTCGAACGGACGTTGCAGGATGGGAGTACAGAAACAGTTGTCCACTGCCAGCAAGGCGCCGCAACCCTTCGCCACGGCTGAGATCGCCGCGATGTCGGAGATTTCGGTCAGCGGGTTGGACGGCGTCTCCAGGAAGAACAGTTTCGTGCTGGGGCGCACCGCCGCCTGCCATTGCGCGACATCGGTGGCGGAAACGAAGGTCGTCTCCACGCCGAATTTCTTCAGCACGTTGTTGAACAGGTTCACGGTCGAACCGAAGATGCTCTGCGACGCAACCACATGATCGCCAGCCTTGAGCAACCCCATGCAGGCCGACAGGATGGCGGACATGCCGGACGATGTCGCCACGCACTGCTCGGCGCCTTCCAACGCGGCGAGGCGCTCTTCGAACATGGTGACGGTGGGGTTGGTGAAGCGCGAATAGATGTTGCCCGGCTCTTCGCCAATGAAACGCTTGGCGGCCTGTTCCGCACTGTCGAAGGTAAAACTGGAAGTGAGGAACAAAGCCTCGCTGTGTTCGTGGAACTGGCTTTGCACGCCACCGGCACGTAACGCCAGCGTCTCTGGTTGGTATGATTCAGTCATTTTTTCGTCCTTGCGACCTGTCCACGCCGACAACGTCGCCAATAAAAAACCCGGAAAGCTTAGCGCTAAACCGGGTTTCCCTCGCTTTAGCAGTATTTGTAATGCGCCCGCAAGCTGTTCCTCAAATCGGCGCAGACGGAAAGTAACACCCCCCGCCGCGAACTGTCAACGCATCACATCGAGCTGACGGACATCGCCAGGTCGAGCTCCATCTGCTCATCGTCCACCTGCTTGTTCGCCTTGCCGCCGACCCGTGCCGCTTCGACGCGGTCCAGATATTCGTCGGTGATGTCGCCGGTGATGTATTCGCCATCGAAACAGGAGCAATCGAACTTGGCGATCCCGGGATTGCATTTCTGCACTGCAGCCTTCAGGTCTTCCAGATCCTGATAGATGATACGGTCGGCGCTGATCTCGCGGCATATCTCTTCGTCCGTGCGCCCGGTGGCGATGAGTTCCTTGCGGCTGGGCATGTCGATGCCGTACACATTGGGGAACTTGACGGGGGGTGCGGCGGAAGCGAAATAGACCTTGCGCGCACCAGCATCACGCGCCATCTGCACGATCTCGCGGCTGGTGGTGCCGCGCACGATGGAATCGTCCACCAGCAGCACGTTTTTGCCCTTGAATTCGACGCTGATGGCATTGAGCTTCTGGCGCACCGATTTCTTGCGCATCGCCTGTCCCGGCATGATGAAGGTACGGCCGATGTAGCGGTTCTTCACAAAACCCTCGCGGAAGGGGATGCCCAGACGGTTGGCCAATTGCAGCGCGCTGGGGCGGCTGGAATCGGGGATGGGGATGACCACGTCGATGTCGTGATCCGGCCAAACGCGCATGAGCTTGTCTGCCAGGTACTCTCCCATGTTCAAGCGTGTCTCATACACGGATATCCCATCGATCACCGAATCGGGCCGTGCGAAATAGACATACTCGAAGATGCAGGGATTCAGCGCAGGATGCTCGGCGCATTGCTGATGGTGGAAATTGCCGTCGAGATCGATGAACACCGCTTCGCCGGGTTCGATGTCGCGCAGGTATTTGAAGCCCAGTGTATCCAGCGCCACACTTTCGGAGGCCACCAGGTATTCCACCCCCTTGTCAGTCTGGTTGCTGCCGACCACCAGCGGACGTATGCCGTGCGTGTCGCGAAACGCCAGCAGGCCGTAACCAGAGATCATCGCCACCACGGCATAGGCGCCGCGGCAACGGCGATGCACCGCCGAGACGGCGGCAAAGATGCCTTTTTTGTCGAGACGGAAGTTCGTGGCATTGGCCTGCAACTCATGCGCCAGCACGTTGAGCAGCACTTCCGAATCGGAGTTGGTGTTCACATGGCGCATGTCCTCGAGGAACAATTCCTTCTGCAGTTGCGCGGTGTTGGTGAGGTTGCCGTTGTGCCCCAGCACCAGGCCGAACGGCGAATTCACATAGAACGGTTGCGCTTCGTTGTGATCGACGGCGGAACCAGCGGTCGGATAGCGCACATGGGCGATACCCGCATTGCCGGTCAGCGCACGCATGTTGCGGGTGCGGAACACGTCGTGCGCCAGGCCATTGCCCTTGTGCAAATGGAAGGTGTTGCGATCCAGCGTGGCGATACCCGCAGCATCCTGCCCGCGATGCTGCAATACTTGCAAGCCGTCATACAGCAACTGGTTGACGGGGCTTTGCGCAACGACACCTAGAATCCCACACATATTCGCTATCTGCTTCTCAAGTAAGTTGATCTGACTATTTCTTCGCCGTGTCTTCCGGCAGGTAATCCCTGGCATACAGCGCCGCCTGCTGCAACGGCTTGCTCGACAGTGCATTGCGCCAGAACGGCAACTGCGGCAAGTCGGTCAGGCCACCAAGCCATACCAGCGCGATCACCACCAAGCCGCCGCGCAACATGCCGAAGATGGCGCCAAACTTCCCGTCCATCCCGCTCAAACCGGCGAATTTCGCCAACCGTGCCAGGAACCATGCAAACAGCGCCCCCACGATCAGCGTCACGATGAACAGGGCTGCAAACGCCGCCGCCGAACGGATGTTTTCCGCGCCCACCGCCAAAGGAACATAAGGCGTTACCTGCGCAGAATAGGTGCGCGCCACTATATATGCCGCCAACCAGCCGATCAGCGAGAACAGCTCGTACATGAATCCGCGCCACCAACCCACCAGCGCCGACAGCACCATGATCGCAATGACCGCAAAATCGAACGACGTCACTCGCGAACCTTATTCCAGACTGACCACGTTGGACTGAGTCCCCTGTGCTTCCAGCCTGCTTTGCACCTTCTCTGCTGCTTCGCGCGTAGGATAACTGCCAACGCGCACTCTTACGACATTGCCGGCCTTCTCGGTATAAGCGTGAAACCCCTTTTTGCTCAACTTCGCTTGCAGACTTTTGGCGGTATCTGCGTTGGCAAAGGCACCTACCTGCACCCCCCAGCCCGTTTTCGGCACCGGCTGTGACTTGGCTACCGGCTTGCTCACGGCTTTGGGCTTGGGAGCAGGCTTTGGCTCTGGCTTGGCTTTTACTTCCGGCTTGTGTTTGGTCGCTGGCTGCAAGGCGGCGGGTTTTTCTGCAGGCGCAGGAGTAAGCACTGTCACTGGCGCCTCGGTCACAGCCGACGCGCTCGCCACTGAAGAAGCAGGCACGACAGCAGAAGCCATCTTGTCCAGCTCGGGCAAGTCGATCTTGGGCTGGAACTCGCCTGCGTTGTCCTTGTTGGGTATCCGCAGTTCGATGTCATTTCCCTTGGTTGCTGGCGGTTCGCTGTCGAAAACCACCGGCAGCAGAATGACCACCAGCAATACCAGCGCAACAGCGCCAATCAAGCGGCGCCGGGTCTGCCGCTTCAAGTTGAATTCTTCATCTGTCGTCTGTTTTGCCATTGCGTCGCACCAGTAAGTTCAGCCGTAGCGCAAGCCGCGCACCCGCATCACTTCCGCCACTGTATAGAATGATCCGAAGGCCGCGATTCTATCATTTTCGCCCGCCCGATTGCTGGCCTCATGCATCGCATCGGCGATGGATGCACAGGGTTGGATCTCGCCGCGAACCTGTACATCCTGAAGTACCTGGACCAGCTCTGCCGCTGTTGCCCCGCGCGGAGCAGTTATGCCCGCAACCAGCCAGACGTCGATCTGCCCGTCGAGCGCCTCCACCACCCCGGTCATATCCTTGTCCTTGAGCATGGCAAACACTGCGAAGGTTTTGGCGGGTGGCAGCGCCGCCAGATTCTGCGCCAGCGACCGCGCCGCATGCGGGTTGTGCGCCACGTCCAGAATCAACTGCGGCAACCCCGGCACGAACTGAAACCGCCCCGCAAGCTGCACCTCCACCAAACCGCGCCGCACAGCTTCCATGCTCACCGGCAGCTTATCCTTCAGCGCATCCAGCACCGCCAACACCGCGCTGGCGTTGTGCAACTGGAATGCGCCGCGCAAGGCGGGGAACGGCAATGAACTGCGAGTCCCCACTTTGCTGTAGAAATTCCATTGCCCCATCGGCTTCTGTTCCCTCTCCCGCGAGCGGGAGAGGGCTAGGGAGAGTGGCTGTCCGACGTTGATAACGTGAGCTTCGCCACCACCCTCTCCCCCGCCTGCGGGGGAGGGGAGTTGAAAGCCGAACTCGCTACCGATACACCACAACTCCGCCGCAACCGCTTGTGCGTGCTGGCGCAACGCCTGCGGCACATCGCCATCCGCACAGATCGCCACCCGCCCCTGGCGGAATATCCCTGCCTTCTCAAACGCGATCTTTTCGCGCGTATCGCCCAGGTAATCGACATGGTCGATATCCACGCTGGCCACCACAGCCACATCTGCATCGAACACGTTCACTGCATCCAGCCTGCCACCCAGGCCGACCTCGAGGACGGCGACATCGACCTGGTGAGAAATGAAGCACTGCATGGCAGCCAGCGTGCCGAATTCGAAATAGGTCAACGAAATATCGCCGCGCGCCTGCTCGATCTCGGCGAACGAGGCACACAACTCGGCATCGCTGGCCTGCTGCTTGGCGATGCGCACGCGTTCGTTGTATTCCAGCAGGTGCGGCGAGGTGTAGCAGCCGACCTTGTATCCGGCAGCATGCAGGATGGATTCCAGCATCGCACATACCGAGCCTTTGCCGTTGGTGCCGCCAACGATGATGACGGGAAATGCCGGCTGCAGGTTCAGTTTCCGTCTGACCTGCTCCACGCGCTCTAGGCCAAGCGCGATGGTCTTGGGATGCAGGGATTCGAGGTAGGACAGCCAGTCGGCCAGGGTGCTTGGCATTTCGATGTCGAGAGGATTACAACTGCACCCCGAGCTTGCGCAACACGGGCAGCAGCGCGAGGTAGCAGGCGACGGTTGCCGCAAGCGAGAGCGCCAGGCTCAGCCAGAAGCCCAGCCCCTGCCTGAGCAGCAACGGCAGCAGCACGAACAGGATCAGGGACGGGATGACCAGCCAGAAGATCTGGCCGGAGAGTTCGGCGATGCGGGCAGGCTCGCCGCCTTCGATATGCATCCAGATGAACGCCAGCACCGAGGTCAGCGGGATCGCCGCCAGCAGTGCAGCAATGCCGATGTTGCGTTTCGCGATCTCCGCGATCGCCACAATGACGACTGCGGACACCGCGACCTTGAGCGCGTAGTACAGCATCGCGTCAGGCCGCTTCGATCTCCGCCACGGCTGACTGTTTGGTCAGCAGGGTGATCAGAGTTGCGAGTTGCTTACGCATCTCGCGCCGATCGACGATCATGTCGATAGCACCGTGTTCCAGCAGGAACTCGGCACGCTGAAAACCTTCCGGCAGCGTTTCGCGCACGGTCTGCTGGATCACGCGCGCACCGGCAAAACCGATCAATGCCCCCGGTTCGGCGATGACCACGTCACCGAGAAAGGCAAAACTTGCCGAGACGCCGCCCATGGTCGGATCGGTCAGCACCGAGATGAACGGCAGCCTGGCTTCGGAAAGCTGGGTGAGCGCGGCGCTGGTCTTGGCCATCTGCATCAGCGACAGCAGGCCTTCCTGCATGCGCGCACCGCCGCTGGCAGAAAAACAGATGTAAGGGCATTGCTGTTCCAGCGCCACCTGCACGCCGCGCACAAAACGCTCACCCACGACAGAGCCCATGGAGCCGCCCATGAAGTCGAACTCGAATGCAGCCGCAACGACCGGCAATGCATGGATGCTGCCCTGCAGCACGATCAGGGCATCGTCCTCGCCGGTCTTCTTCTTCGCATCGACCAGACGGTCGCTGTATTTCTTCTGATCCTTGAATTTCAGCGTATCGACCGACAGCACTTCGGAGCCGATCTCGAAACGACCTTCGGTGTCCAGCAACCAATCGAGACGGGTGCGGGCGCTGATGCGGTGATGGTGGTTGCACTTGGGACAGACGCTATGGTTCTTTTCCAGATCGGCGTGATACAGCACCGCCTGGCACGATGGACATTTGTGCCACAAGCCGTCCGGCACACTCTTTTTGGCCTCGGCCTCGCCCCTGCGTTTAATCTTGGGCGGTAACAGTTTTTGGAACCAGCTCATGGTGCTCTCCTCTTTATTGATCGATCGCCTGACGCAATTCTTTCACCAATTTACCCACGTTGGCGACTACATTTTGTTCGGTCGAATCCTCGACTTCCTGCACGATGCGGCTGCCCACCACCACGCCGTCGCATAACCCCGCGACAGCCCTGGCAGTCGCTGCATCGCGGATACCGAAACCGACGCCGATGGGCAGCTTGATGTGCTTGCGCAGCTGCGGCAGTTTCTGCTCGATGGCCGCCAGGTCGAGATTGCCCGCACCGGTGACGCCCTTGAGCGAGACGTAATACACATAACCGCGCGCCAGCTTGGCGACTTGGGCTATGCGCGCTTCGTTGGTGGTCGGCGCCAGCAGGAAGATGGGGGCGATGTTGTGGCGCTGCAGATGCTCGAACGCCTCGTGGCTCTCTTCCGGGGGGAAATCCACCGTCAGTACACCGTCCACGCCGACTTCGGCGCAACGTTGCGCGAATGTTTCCCAGCCCATGGCCTCGATCGGGTTACCATAGCCCATCAGCACCACCGGCGTGGTCGTGTCCTGTTTGCGGAACTCCGCCACCATGCCCAGCACGCCGCGCAGCGACATGCCGTTCCTGAGCGCACGCTCGGAAGCGCGCTGAATGGTCGGGCCGTCCGCCATCGGATCGGAGAATGGCACACCGAGTTCCAACACATCTGCACCGGCAGCCACCAAGCCGTGCATCAGCGGCACAGTGAGCTGCTGCGACGGGTCGCCGGCCGTGATGAACGGGATCAGCGCCTTGCGCTGTTGCTGCTTCAGCTTGTCAAAGGTCGCTTGGATGCGGCTCATAGCGTGATCCCCTTCAGCTTGGCGACGGTGTTCATGTCCTTGTCGCCGCGACCGGACAGGTTCACCAGCAGCACCTTGTCGTTACCCATGGTTGGCGCGATCTTCATCGCGTGCGCCAGTGCATGGCTCGATTCCAGCGCGGGAATGATGCCTTCCAAACGGCACAGCGCATCGAAGGCAGCGATGGCTTCATCGTCGTTGATGGCGACATATTGCGCACGGCCGATGTCCTTCAACAGGCAATGCTCAGGACCTACGCCCGGATAGTCCAGTCCGGCGGAAATGGAGTGCGTCTCGATGATCTGTCCGTTCTCGTCCTGCATCAGGTAGACCTTGTTGCCGTGCAGCACGCCAACCTTGGCATTGCCGGTGAGCGGCGCGGCATGCTGCCCGCTGGCGATGCCGTGACCACCTGCTTCCACGCCGATGATCTGCACGTTCGGCACTTCGATATAGGGATAGAACATGCCGATGGCATTGGAACCGCCGCCGACGCAGGCGATCACCGTATCGGGCTGGCGCCCGATCATCTCCGGCATCTGCACCTTGGCTTCGTTGCCGATCACGCACTGGAAATCACGCACCATCATCGGATATGGGTGCGGCCCCGCCGCGGTGCCGAAGATGTAGAACGTGCTTTCGACATTGGTGACCCAATCGCGGATCGCTTCGTTGCAGGCGTCCTTGAGCGTTCTGGAACCGCTTTCCACCGGCACCACTTTCGCACCCAGCAGCTTCATGCGGAACACATTGGGCGCCTGGCGCTGAATGTCTTCCGCGCCCATATAGACGATGCATTCCATGCCAAAGCGTGCGGCCACCGTCGCCGTCGCCACGCCATGCATGCCGGCGCCGGTCTCGGCGATGACGCGTTTCTTGCCCATGCGCTTGGCCAGCAGGGCCTGACCGATGGCGTTGTTGATCTTGTGCGCGCCGGTATGGTTGAGGTCTTCGCGCTTGAGGTAGATCTGCGCACCGCCCAGGCTGTCCGACAGGCGCTTGGCGTGATAGATCGGGCTGGGGCGGCCGACGTAGTGCTTCAGCTCATAAGCGAATTCAGCCTTGAATTCCGGATCGTCGCGAAAGCGCAGGTACTGCTGGCGCAACTCCTCCACCGCCGGAATGAGCGTCTCGGCCATGTAGATGCCGCCGAACTGGCCGAAATGGCCGGATGAATCAGGAAAGTTGTAAGTCAATCTGCTTAACCTCGTTGATGAACGCGGCGACTTTCGCCGCGTCCTTGATCCCCTTTGCCGCCTCCACGCCACTGGACACATCCACCGCGTAAGGCCGGATTTTTCTTATCGCTTCAGCCACATTGCCCGCATGCAAACCGCCGGACAGGATCAGCGGCAGCGAAAGTTCGCGCGGGATCAGCGACCAGTCGAACGACTCCCCGGTGCCGCCTTGCGTGCCTTCGACAAAGGCATCCAGCAACAAGCCTTGGGCAGCACTGTAAGAAGCCGCGCATTGTACCAAATCCACCCCCGGCTTGACCCGGATTGCCTTCAAGTAAGGCCTGCCGAACTGCCGGCAGAACTCCGGTGTTTCCTCACCATGGAACTGCAACACATCCAGCGGCACCTGCGCCAGCACATCGCGCACATATTCGTCGGAAGAGTTCACAAACAAACCCACCAGCGTGACGAACGGTGGCACGGCACGTGCCAGCTTCGCGGCCTGTTGCGGCGTGACGTAACGCGGGCTCTTATCATAGAACACGAATCCGATCGCATCAGCACCGCTGCGCGCGACCGCCAACGCATCTTCTGCGCGGGTGATGCCGCAAATCTTGATCCTGGTCATATTGTCAGGGGGTTAGCTCAATTACCGAGGCGGCATTGTAAAGCATTCCGGCAAGATGCCGGATTCCACATGCTCTGGCTTGCTCTTTTGATACCAGGGAAACTCGAACAGATATTGACTCCCACCCATTGGCGGGATACGTTTCTGACAAGGTAAGCAATCAATATAGCCAGCATCTCCCATGGAGCAAACAGCTACCAATAATACAGATGAACTCCCAAACATTTCTGCTCCAGCTTCTCGGCATCCTGATCGCCTCCCGCATCTTTGCAGAGCTGGCGGTGCGCCTGAAATCTCCTTCGGTTATCGGCGAGTTGCTTGCCGGAGTGGCACTGGGGCCGAGCCTGCTTGGATGGATCGAGCCGACGCAGACGTTCCGCCTGCTGGCCGAAATCGGCATCATCTTGCTGCTGTTCGATGTCGGGCTGGAAACCGACATCATGCAACTGGTACGCGCCGGCAGCAGGTCCGTGGTGGTAGCCATCACCGGCTTCATCCTGCCTTTCGTCCTTGGATTCGCGCTATGTTTCTGGGGATTCGGTCTGGCCATGATCGTCTCCCTCTTTGTTGCCGGCACCATTACTGCCACCAGCATCGGCATCACTCTGCGCGTGCTGGCCGACCTGGATCGCCAGCACAGTCATGAAGCCCAAGTCATCCTGGGCGCAGCGGTCATAGATGACATATTGGGTATTCTATTGCTTGCATTGCTCTATGAATTCTCCGTCAGCGGGAACGTCGACTTTACCGAAAGCGGCAAGGTCCTGCTGTTCGTTCTGGCGTTTTTCCTGATCGCTCCGGCTGCAGCCAAGCTGATGTCGGTGCTCATCCAGCATTTCGACCAGGCCAGCGCCCTCCCCGGTCTCATTCCAATCTCCATTGTGTCGCTGGTGTTGTTCTTTGCCTGGTTTGCCCATGCCATCGGCGCACCGGAGTTACTGGGCGGATTCGCTGCCGGGCTGGCCTTGTCGCGCAGGTTCTTTCTTCCATTCGGCCTTGCACTACACAGCAACCCCAGCTTCAACGAACAAGTGGAAAAACAGATGTTGCCGATCATCAACTTGTTCACCCCGATCTTTTTCGTGGTGGTCGGGCTCTCCCTCAATCTTCAGCAAGTCAACTGGAATTCTGTTTTCGTATACGCCTTTTCGGCCAGCTTGCTGCTGGTGGCCATAGCGGGAAAACTCGTTGGCGCACTGTTACTGCGCGAGCCCATGCATGTGCGCTGGGCCATCGGCATATCGATGGTCCCGCGTGGAGAAGTCGGCTTGATTTTTGCCGAGCTGGGCCGAGCCAATGGCATCCTGGTCGATGATGTATATGCCGCGACGATCATCGTGATCGCTTTGACTACGCTGCTGCCGCCATTCGTACTCAAAGCGTTTTATAACCGGCATGGCGATCGCTTCAAAGCAACCAGCTAACCGGCAAGCATCCGCTTACCCGCAAACGCCAGCACGGATCAACCACGTCCTTGCGGCAAACCCCATTTTGCATCGTAAGTGATATGGCACAAATACAAACCATCCGGCGCAAAGGTCGGTGCTGCCAGTTTGCGCTCGCGCCCCTGTAGCAGTTCATGCATCCACTGCGGCGGGTACTTTCCCTTGCCAACGTACAACAGACAACCGACGATATTGCGCACCATGTGGTGGAGGAAGGCGTTTGCCGTCAGGTTGAAAATGATGATATCGCCCTGTTGCACGATGTCGAGTTGCGCCAGTGTCTTCACCGGGGTCTTGGCCTGACACTGTGAGGAACGGAAGGCGCTGAAGTCGTGTTCACCCAGCAGGTTTTGCGCTGCCATCCGCATCGCCTCCACGTCCAGCGGCAAGTGGAACCAGCCCACCTTGCCGTGATGGACCGCGCTCCGCGAAGGCCGGTTGATGAGCACATACTGATAGCTGCGTGCCTGTGCCGAGAAACGCGCATGGAACTCATCGGCAACGGGATGCGCCCACAGCACGGCAACATCTTTCGGCAACAAGGCATTCGTGCCCCGCACCCACGAGGCGAGCGGCCTGACGATGCCGGTATCGAAATGCACAACCTGTTCCAGTGCATGAACGCCAGTATCGGTCCTTCCTGCGGCAATGATGGAGATATTTTCGCCTGCGATCCTGCTCAACGCCGCTTGCAATGTGTCCTGAATATTGGGCACGTCCGGCTGGCTTTGCCAGCCGTTGTAGCCGCTGCCGTCGTATTCGATGCCAAGCGCTATCCTCATCGCCAGATTCCTGTCAGCACAGCCGCACATGCCAGTAACAACAAGATATCGACGGCACGGAAAGGCTGGAGCTTCAATTCGATATGCTCGGGGCCGCTTGCAGAAGACTGCATGGCAGCACGAATGGTTGAACGCCAATCACTCGCCGTATCGCGCATGGCGGATTCCGCATACTCCAGCGTCAACGCCAGCCTTACAGCGATACGCTCGCGCGACAATCCGAGCCAGCGCAGCGGATATGCAAGGGTATATAGCCCGCCGATCAGTTGTGACTGTGGCAGCAACTCCAACAGAATGGCCAGTCCTGACAACACGCACAGCAAGCGCCCCAGCTGCAACGATCCATCCAGCAGACCCTCCCGGGTGGGAGAAACGATGCCAAGCTGAAACCAAAGCGCCGTTCCCGGTGTCGTGTAAGCATAGATCAGCAGCAGGGAGACCAATATCCAGCGCGTGCGCCGCACCAGGCCAAGTATCTGTTTCGCGCATAGACTCAAAGCCAGCACGAACAGGATGAAGGTAACCGCCAGCAAGGCGATCGGCCGCAGATGTTGCGCCAGCAAGGCAAGCAACACCCAGACAAGTATCTGCATGGCAGGATGTGGAATCAATTTCATATCAGTAAAATGAAAAACGGCAGCCGCGCAGGCTGCCGTTCGGTTCGCAACAGCATAAATTACAGTTGCTGCATCAATGCTTGCGCAGAATCTCGCTGCTGTTCGTCTCCATCGCGCAAGACTTCTTCCAGTATCTCGCGTGCCCCGGCAGCATCGCCCATCTCCTGGTAAGCCTTGGCCAGATCGAGTTTGGTGGCAACTTCCTGCCAGCGCTCGTCCTTCTGTGCTGTAGCACCTGCCGAGACAGATGTCCCGGTTTTATCCAGGTTCAGGGTGATCTCATCCAGGCCCAGGCTGCGGGCTGGAGTGACCGCTGCCGGTGTGCTCTCCAGCGGGAAGTCGAGTGTAAACGCCAGCCCGCCATCTTCTGCAGGAGCCGCAGCGACAGGAGCAGAAGCAGGTACTTTGGGATGGGTGGCGGTCACGTCGAATACCAGATCATCCATGGTCGTTACCGCCGCCAAATCCTGCTGGGCAGAACCGAGCGCCGGCACACCAGGATTGGTGCCGGTTATATCAAAATCCATCGGGGCAGCTTGAACTGCACGCTGCAACTCTTCCTGCGACATGATGGCTGTCTTCTCTTGCACTGGCTGCGCCTCCAGCACTACTGTGTTCTGACTTGCGAATGCAGGAGCGGCCGGCGCTGGAGAGCCGAAGCCCAGATCGAAGTCTACGGCCGGTGCCGCCGGTGCAGCTTCAGCTTTTCCCCCGGCAGCAGCTGAGGCGCTGGAATCGCCGCCATAGTACGGATTGCTGGGATCGACCTCCCGACCCATCGCAGCAGCCTGTTGCCAGGCGGCATCATCTCCCGATTCCTTTATCTCGCGTGCGTAGCTGTAAAAAGAATTGGTGTCCTTGCGATTGGCATAGATGGACAACAGCTTGAGCTTGACCGGCATGTTGTTCGGATTCTTTTTCAATGCCTCTTTCAGCACTTCTTCGGCCTGCGCATCGCGACCGAACGTCAGGAACAGATCCGCTTCTCCAATGGGATCCACTTCCTCAGAATCCGCGCTTGCAACAGGTGCCGCTTGTGCTGCAGCATTTGTGAAGTCACCTGTTTCTGGAGAGGGGGCGATCGGCGCCGCCATGCGTCCGGTGGAACTACCCTCATCCTCGTCTTTTTTCTTTGCCGGCGCTTTCTTCTTGCCACCACCCTGCTTGCCGCGCTTTACAGCCATGAATCCCAATCCGCCCAGCAGCAGTAATACTGCCGCGCCACCGGCAAGGTAGAGCGGCTCGCTCATCAGTTGCTCTACCAGCGAAGGTTGTTCAACGACCTTAGGCATAGCAATCTTGGGGTGAACCACCTTTGGTTTTGCAGGCGCCACACTGCTGGCCGCCTGCGTAGCCGAGGCAGCATTGACTGTGACCGCAGCCGCAGGTGCAGATGCTGTTGCGGCTTCTTGCTTCAACTCAGCCAGACGCTTCATATCCTGGACGTTCTTTTCCAGAATCGCGGTACGTTCCTGAGCATCCTTCAATGCCTTGCCTTGAGCTATGGATTCCTCTTCCTTGGCAATGACTTTGTCCTGTGACGTGGATTTTCCGCCACCGACCGCTTTGTCATTCGGGGCTTCGCCTTTGGAGAGTTTCAATACCTCTTTGGCTGGCTCCTTGCTGGAAGTTGCCTTGTCGGTCACAGCAGTGCTGATCTTGCCAGCGGCTTCCTGCTTGTCCTCGCTCTCTGCCTTTGCAGTGCGAGCCGCCGACAATTTCTGGCGGTACGCATTCCAATCGGCAGCCTGTGCGCGTATCTCCTCCACCGCATCCGCCTGAGGCATCTTCTGGACTGCATCGCTTGACGGGATATTCAGTATCTTCCCCGCCCTTATCCGGTTCATGTTATGTCCGTCGAACACTCCGGCGTTTTCGCGATACAGCGCAACCAGCATACGCTCCAGACTGACATTGTCAGGTTTGATCTGCGCAGCGATCTTGCTCAGCGTGTCGCCACGCAGCACGGTGATATGTTCGGACGAACCAACTGGAGACGCTTCGGCAAGCGCCTCTTCCTTGCTCAGCGCATCCTGCTTCACAGGGGCGACCTCGGCAGGTGCTGCCGCAACCGGCGCACTCGCCTGGGACAGCTCTTGCTCGGTCAGCCCACTTTCGGCTGGTGCAGACTCTGCTGCCGGCGCCGCAGTCACTGCGCTTTCTGCCACTGGCGCTGCGACAACGGCACTTTCGGCAGTCGGCACAACGGCAGGAAGCGCCTCTGCCGATGCAGGCTGCGGCATGGCAGCAACAGGTTCGGAAGCCGCCTCTTCGGCAGTGGCGACTGGTGCCGAGGCTGGTTCAACGACTGGCGCAGCCAGGACCGGCTCGATCGGCGTCACTTCTTCCGGTTTGGGTTGCTCGGGCTTGTAGCCGGGCGGATCGAGCAGGAAGGTGTATTCCCGCAATAGCTTGCCGGAAGACCAATTCAATTCGACCAGCAAGGTGAGGAACGGGTCGTTGATCGGCTGGATAGAGGTCACCTTGATGAATGAGTCACCATTGGCATGATCCTCGATCTGGAACTTGAGCTTGGGGATGCCATATGGAAAATCCATACCTGCATTCTTGTATGCATCGGCAGATGCCAGTTTGGCCCTGAGGGTTGATTTGTCTGCTTTATCGATATCGAGCACCGCGATCTCGGCCTTCAGGGGTTGCCCCAGCGACGAGGTCACATTGATGCCTCCCAAGCCTGCCGCACTGGCGATGCCAGACCCAGCCAGACAGGCAATGAAAATTGACGCTTTTAGAATTGATTTAAGCACGCCGCCACCCTTTTATTTTCCCAGACGTTATTCAGATTAACATCATAGGGTTAGTGATGCAAGCTCACTTTTCCCTTAAGTTCATGCGTTAACCACTAGTTAAAAACCGGATTTACCTTGTCGAACTACTTGCCTAACAGGATGCGCAGCATGCGGCGCAACGGTTCTGCCGCACCCCATAGCAATTGATCGCCACAGACGAAGGCGCTTACATACTCCGGCCCCAGCTCCATTTTGCGCACACGTCCGACCGCCACATCCAGCTTGCCGGTCACGGCAACCGGGGTCAGTTCGCGCACGGAGATCTCGCGCTGGTTCGGCACGAACTTGACCCAGGGATTGCCACCCTTGATGTGCGTCTCGATCTCGGCAAGCGGAACATCCTTCTTCAATTTAAGTGTCAGCGCCAAGCTGTGGCAGCGCATCGCACCGATGCGCACACAAAGACCATCCACCGGAATGCGTTGCGTTGTTCCCAGGATCTTGTTGACCTCGGCCTGCCCTTTCCATTCCTCCTTGGACTGACCGTTATCGAGTTGCTTGTCGATCCATGGAATCAGACTGCCCGCAAGCGGCGCGCCGAAATTCTCGGTTGGCATTTCAGCCGAGCGCAGCTTATCCGCCAAACGGCGATCGATCTCCAGAATGGCCGACTTCGGGTCGGCCAGCAGGTCAGCAACCGACGCATAGGCCATCCCCATCTGGTTGAGCAGTTCGCGCATGTTCTGGGCTCCCGCGCCGCTTGCAGCCTGATAGGTCATGGACGAAACCCACTCCACCAGACCCGCATGGAACAAGCCCCCCAATCCCATCAGCAATATGCTGTTGGTGCAATTGCCACCGATGAAATTCTTGCCGCCGCTCGCCAGCGAACTCTTGATCAGGTCGAGATTCACCGGGTCGAGGATGATGACCGCATCCTTTTCCATACGCAGCGTGGAAGCTGCATCGATCCAGTAACCCTGCCAGCCAGCAGCACGCAATCTGGGAAATATCTCGGTGGTGTAATCGCCGCCCTGGCAGGAGATGATGGCATCCATCGCCTTCAGCTCGTTCAAGTCGTGCGCATCTTTCAGGCGCACGCCACGACCCTCAGCTGGCGCTTCGCCGCCAGCATTCGAGGTGGTAAAGAATACCGCGTCGATCAGATCGAAGTCCTTTTCTTCACGCATGCGCTGCATGAGCACCGACCCGACCATTCCGCGCCAACCGATCAAACCTACTTTCATGACTCTTCCCTAGCCTTCCAAATCAAAGCGCGGCGACCACTGCATCGCCCATCGCGGCACAGCCGACCTTCTGCTTGCCTTCTTCGTAGATATCGCCGGTGCGCAGGCCTTGCTGCAGCACCTTGCGCACTGCCGCCTCGATGCGCTGCGCGATATCGGCACGTCCGAAACTGTATTGCATCATCATCGCCACCGACAGGATGGTCGCCAGCGGATTGGCGATGTCCTTGCCGGCGATATCCGGCGCGGAACCGTGGCACGGCTCATACAAGCCCTTGTTGCTCTCGTCCAGCGATGCAGACGGCAACATGCCGATGGATCCGGTCAGCATCGACGCCTCGTCCGACAGGATATCGCCGAAGATATTGCCGGTCAGGATCACGTCGAACTGTTTGGGTGCCCGCACCAGTTGCATCGCCGCATTGTCCACATACATGTGTGACAGCGCCACTTGCGGATATTCCTTCGCCACTTCGGTGACGATCTCGCGCCAGAACATGCTGGTATCCAGCACATTGGCCTTGTCTACCGAGCACAGTTTTTTGTTGCGCTTCATCGCGATCTGGAAACCGACATGCGCCACTCGGCGCACTTCCGATTCGCTGTAGTGCATGGTGTCGAAGCCCTGGCGTTCGCCATTCTCCAGTGTGCGGATGCCGCGCGGCTGGCCAAAGTAGATATCGCCGGTCAGTTCGCGCAGGATCATGATGTCCAGGCCGGATACGATATCCGAGCGCAGCGTCGAGGCATTCACCAGCTCCGGATACACCATCGCCGGACGCAGGTTGGCGAACAGCCCAAGGCCCTTGCGGATGCGCAACAGGCCTTGTTCCGGACGCATCGGACGCGGCAAGTTGTCATACTGGTAACCGCCCACGGCTCCGAGCAACACCGCGTCGGATGCCTTGGACAGATCCAGCGTCGCTTCCGGCAGCGGATCCTTTGCCGCATCGTAACCAGCCCCTCCGATGTGCGCATGCTCCATCTCGATCTTCAAGCCGTCACTGCGCAACGCTTCCAGCACTTTCACCGCTTGCGCCACGATCTCCGGACCGATACCGTCACCCGGCAATACTGCGATCTTCATCTCTTCTTCCAATCAGGTTAAATAAATCAAGCAAACAGCCACGGCTGTGCGGCACGATGCTTCGTTTCGAATTCCTTGATGTCATCCACATGCTGCAAGGTCAGGCCGATGTCGTCCAGCCCGTTCAACAGACAATGCTTGCGGAAAGAATCCACTTCGAACTTGTACGCGGCACCGTCCGGAGCAGTGATGACTTGCCGTTCCAGGTCGACCTTCAGCTTGTAACCCGCGCCTGCTTCCACTGCCTTGAACAGCACATCGACTGTCGCCGCATCGAGTTTGATCGGCAACAGACCGTTCTTGAAACAGTTGTTGAAAAAAATATCGGCGTAGCTCGGCGCTATGATAACCCTGAAACCATAGTCCTCCAGCGCCCACGGCGCATGTTCGCGCGAGGAACCACAGCCGAAGTTTTCGCGCGCCAGCAGTATCTCCGCCCCCTGATAGCGCGGCTGGTTCAGCACGAAGTCCTTGTTGAGCGGTCGCTTGCTGTTGTCCATGCCCGGCTCGCCATGGTCGAGATAACGCCATTCGTCGAACGCATTGGGGCCGAAACCGGAACGCTTGATCGATTTCAGGAACTGCTTGGGAATGATCGCATCGGTATCCACGTTGGCCCTGTCCAACGGAGCGACCAATCCATCCAGCAAGGTGAATTTACGCATCACTTGGTCGCCTTCTGTAATTTTTCCCCGCCAATTTCCAGCTCCTTGCCGACCCATTCGCCAGCTTTCTTGAGTCCCTTGACGGTGGCTTCGCCGCCTTTCTTGAGACCATGACCCACCACCTCGCCACCCTTTTCAATACCGCGACCAGCCGCCTCGCCGCCTTTTTTCACGCTGTCGCCTACGCGCTCGGAAGTGCTTTCCTTCCTGGATTCCTCTTCCTGCGCCAATACACCCTGCATCAGAAATGCGCCCAGCAACAACGATATCAACACAATTGATTTTTTCACGTCACCACTCCTATCGACTGACATCCACGAAATGCCCGGCGATCGCGGCGGCTGCCGCCATCTCCGGACTGACCAGATGTGTACGCCCGCCCTGCCCCTGGCGTCCCTCGAAATTGCGGTTCGAAGTCGCCGCACAGCGTTCGCCCGGAGCAAGCTTGTCGTCGTTCATCGCCAGGCACATCGAACAGCCGGGATCGCGCCATTCGAACCCTGCTGCGATGAACACCTTGTCCAGACCTTCGCGCTCTGCCTGCTGCTTCACCAGGCCGGAACCCGGCACCACCATTGCCAGCTTCACATTCGGAGCGACCTTGCCGCCCCTGATCACAGCCGCTGCCGCACGCATGTCTTCGATACGGGCGTTGGTGCAGGAGCCGATGAACACCTTGTCGACCCGAATATCGGTGATGAGGGTATTCGCCTTCAGCCCCATGTACTGCAAGGCGCGCTCCCAGTCGCCGCGCTTGACCGGATCAGGCACAGCCGACGGATCGGGCACACACCCGTCTACCGACACCACCATCTCGGGCGAAGTTCCCCAGGTCACTTGCGGCCTGATCTGCGATGCATCCAGCTCCACCACCGTGTCGAACTTCGCCCCCTCATCGCTGTGCAAGGTGCGCCAATAGGCTACCGCCTTGTCCCATTGCTCGCCCTGCGGCGCGAACGGACGCCCCTTGATGTATGCGAACGTCGTATCGTCCGCTGCCACCATCCCGGCACGTGCACCCGCCTCGATGGCCATGTTGCACAAGGTCATGCGGCCTTCCATGCTCAAGGCACGGATCGCAGCGCCTGCGAATTCGATCGCGTAACCCGTACCGCCAGCCGTGCCGATCTTGCCGATCACTGCCAGCGCGACGTCTTTCGCGGTCACGCCGTTGCCGAGCGCCCCTTCCACTCTGACCAGCATGGATCTCGATTTCTTGGCCATCAGGCATTGTGTCGCCATCACATGCTCGACCTCGGAGGTGCCGATACCGTGAGCCAGCGCGGCGAACGCACCATGCGTACTGGTATGCGAATCGCCGCATACCACCGTCATGCCCGGCAAGGTCGCGCCCTGCTCCGGGCCGATCACGTGCACGATGCCCTGACGCACATCGTTCATCTTGAATTCGGTCACCTTGAACTCGGCACAGTTGGCATCGAGCGTATCCACCTGCAAACGCGAGACCGGATCGGCGATACCCGCCGCACGGTTCGTGGTCGGCACGTTGTGATCCGCCACCGCCAGGATGGAGTCCGTACGCCACAAGCCGCGATGCGCCAGTTTCAGGCCTTCGAAGGCCTGCGGGCTGGTCACTTCATGCACCAAGTGACGATCGATGTACAACAGCACGGTGCCATCGGCTTCCTGCCGCACCACATGACTGTCCCAGAGTTTGTCGTATAAAGTTTTTGCGTTCATTGCTGCACCTCGATTGAGCAAGCGATTATGCCACAGCCGCCGCGCCATCCCAAACCGCGCCTATCTCTCCGCGATACTTGCGGAACGGCGATCCATTCAAGGCTCATCAAGCCCTGCGATCAAGAAACCATTTTGGCCAGACACCTTGATTCCCATCCGGGAACTACGCCGCCCGCAGGCCATCTCGGAGGGACAGCCCGGCCCGATTGACGCCGCTCACCAGCGCCCTGATCGAGGCGGTCACGATGTTCGCGTCCAGGCCCACGCCATAGCAATCGGCATTGTTTTCCGGGCTGGCGATCTCCATGAAGGCGCAGGCTCGGGCATCTCCCGCCTCTCCGCTGGCACCCATCGAACGCTCTTCATAGCTGCGCACCTGAACCTTGATGCCGATACCTTGCAAGGCGTGAACCGCAGCATCGATGGGGCCGTTGCCTTCGCCCACGAGCAAATGCGAAGTGCCATGGATTTCCACATTCAGGCGGATGCCCTGTGCTGCGCCATGTTCGAACAGGTGGTGTTCACGGTAACGCACCGGCTCAACCGTGTCGAGATAGGTCGCCGCGAACAACTGCCAGATCTCGGCCGCGCTGATCTCGCCGCCGTGGCTGTCGGCATGCTGCTGCACCACGCCCGAGAACTCCACCTGCAGGCGGCGCGGCATGACGACACCGTATTCCGTCTCCAGCAGATAGGCGATGCCGCCCTTGCCGGACTGGCTGTTCACACGGATCACCGAGTCGTAGCTGCGCCCGACATCCTTCGGGTCGACCGGCAGGTAGGGCACGTTCCACAACGCGCCAGGCTGCTGCGCGGCAAAACCCTTCCTGATCGCATCCTGGTGCGATCCGGAAAAGGCCGTGAACACCAGGTCGCCGACATAAGGATGGCGCGGGTGGATCGGCAACTGGTTGCAATACTCGACCGTGCGCGCGACAGCGTTGATGTCGGAAAAATCCAGTCCGGGAGCTATCCCCTGCGTGTAGAGATTCATGGCCAGCGTCACGATGTCCACGTTGCCGGTACGTTCACCGTTACCGAAAAGACAACCCTCGACACGGTCGGCGCCCGCCATCAAAGCGAGTTCGGTGGAAGCGACGGCAGTACCGCGGTCATTATGCGTGTGCAGGCTGAGGATGACGCTGTCGCGCCGTGCGAGATGGCGGTGCATCCATTCGATCTGGTCGGCATACACGTTTGGCGTGGCGACTTCCACGGTGGTCGGCAGATTGAGGATGACCTTGTTATGGGGCGTCGCACCCCAGGCTGCGGTCACGGCGTCGCATATCTCGAGCGAGAAATCCAGTTCGGCGGCAGTGAAGGTCTCCGGGCTGTATTCGAGCACCCATTGCGTTTCCGGCTGTTCGGCAGCCAATTGCTTGATCAGCTTCACGGCCGACACCGCCATGTCCACGACCTCCGCCTTGCTCATGCCGAAAACGACATCGCGAAACGTCTTCGAAATGGGGTTGTACACATGCACGATGGCGTGTCGCGCCCCCTTGAGCGATTCCATGGTGCGGCGGATCAGGTGCTCGCGCGCCTGCGTCAGCACCTCGATGGTGACATCCTCGGGAATATGGCCACCTTCGATAAGCTCGCGCACAAAATTGAAATCGGTGGCGGAGGCCGATGGAAAGGCGACCTCGATCTCCTTGAAACCGATCTCGCACAACATGCGGAACATGCGCATCTTGCGTTCGCCATTCATCGGCTCGAACAGCGACTGATTGCCATCGCGCAGATCGGTACTCATCCAGATCGGCGGACGAGTGATGGTGCGGTTAGGCCATTGACGTTCGGCAAGATCGATCGGCGGGAATGGCCTGTATTTGGTTTCGGGATGCTGCAACATGGCTTGGGCTCCTTGAGTGACGGGTCAACGACTCGATGAACAGAATCTTAGGAGCAACCCTCTGGCAGATGCTTGCGTATTTCATCAAAAATCCAAGATTATCAGCAATAATATTGCGTAAATTTCAGTTATGATTAAAACTATCTATCATCATAATGAAATTTAACAGAATCTTATGCAACTCGATCGCTACGATCTGCAGATATTGGAGATCCTTCAACAGGATGGGCGCATCAGCAACCAGGATCTGGCCGACCGCATCAGCCTCACGCCGTCGCCCTGCCTGCGGCGTCTGCATGCACTGGAAGAATCGGGACTGATCACCGGATACCGGGCGCTGCTCGACGCAAAAAAACTTGGTTTGTCGCTGATGGCACTGATCCTGATCTCGATGGACCGGCATACCCCCGAACGGTTGGGCAACTTCGAGGCTAAAGTACTGGAGATTCCGGATGTACTGGAATGCCTGCTCATCACCGGGCAGGATGCCGACTACCAGCTCAAGGTGGTGGTAAAGGACATGGATGCATACCAGGAGCTATTGCTCAACCGCATCACCCGCATCGAAGGGGTCACCGGCGTGCACAGCAGCTTCGTCTTGCGCCGTGTGGTGGACAAGACAGCGTTACCGCTAGGAACTCAGGCCTGAGTCAACACACCATGCGCCGCGTTGCGCAGCTTCCACCACATCAGCAACAGCCCCAGAAACGCCATTCCCGCGCTGAATGAATACAACGCCGATGCGCCCCAGTGTTGCCAGATGGGGCCGCTCGCCAAACCTCCCAGCATGCCGCCCGCACCATAGGAAACGCTTCCATAGAGCGCCTGCCCCCTGGATTGATGCTTGCCTTGAAAGAACTGGTGCACAAGACCCAGGGAACTGGCATGAAACGCGCCAAAGGTAAGCGCGTGCAGCATCTGGGCAAACAACAGCAGCACCACCCAGTCCACCGCCCACCCTATCAGCAGGAAACGCAGTACCGCAGCACCAAAACTGGCCAGCAGGATGCGGGTAAAGCCGAAGCGGTTGGCTAACGCCGGCATCAGGAAGAACACGCCGATCTCGCAGATGACCCCCAGCGCCCATAACCCGCCTACCGCGCTCTTGGAGTAGCCGTGCTCGACCAGATAGATGGAATAGAAGGTGTAGTACGGACCATGCGCGACCGACATCAGGAAGCACGCGCCGAACAAGGCCAGCACGCGCGGCTGCAACACGATCTGGCGGATCGGCTGGTGGTCGGTGTGATGCGCCAGCACATCAGTGCTGGGCAACTGGCGCGCAAACATCAGGATGCCGAGTTCGCACACCAGCCCCGCCCACAACAGCCAGGCGATGGCAATATAGTCGAAGGCGAAACCCAGCCCCACCACGGTGAGAATAAAACCGATGGATCCCCAGGAACGGATGCGTCCGTAATTCTCGGTGTTCTTGCCCAGATAGCTGAGCGTGGTCGCCTCCACCAGCGGCATCGAAGCGCTCCAGAAAAAGCTCATCAAAGCCAGCACCAGAAACAAGCCCCAGAAACTGGTGGTGGCGAACACACCCAGATAAAACAGCACACTCAGCCCGGCTGCCGCCTGCACAACCATCAGCCGCTTGCCCGTGTGGTCAGCCAGCCAGCCCCAGATGCCGGGGGCAACCATGCGCATCACCGGCTGGATCGACATCAGTATGGAAATCTCGATGACGTCGAAGTGGATGGACTTGAGATACAGACTCCAGTAGGGCGCAAACATCCCCACGAAGGCGTAATAGAAAAAATAGAAACCGGCGATGCGCCAGTGATAATTCTTGGAGTTCAGCATGTCAGGAAAACGGCTTAGCGGCGCGCATTATCGCACGCCGGAAAATAATTTCCGCCTTGGCCCTTGAAATCCGAAACCCTGCCCCAATAAGTCCCAAGTCGAAAACAGGAGAGTCGCATGGAGCAAAACGAGAACACCCCTCAGAACGAGCAACCGCAAGCCGGTGCCGGCGCGGCAGATACCACGCCCAGCCTGGAGGAAATGCTGAAAGCAGCCGAGCTCAAGGCCCAGGAACACTACGATGCCTGGATGTATGCCAAGGCCGAAGGCGAGAACATCCGCCGCCGCGCTGCCGAGGACGTGAGCAAGGCGCAGAAGTTCGCCGTGGAGCGTTTTTCCAACGAGATGCTGGCAGTGAAGGACAGCCTGGAAGCTGGCATGGCCGTGCAAACTGAAAATATAGAAAGCTTCAAGAGCGGCATGGAACTGACGCTGAAGCAGCTCTCCAGCGTGTTCGACAAGTTCAACATCAAGGAAATCAACCCGGTCGGCGAGAAGCTGGACCCGCACAAGCACCAGGCCATCGGCATGATCGACAGCGACCAGCCGGCCAACACCGTGGTCAACGTGATGCAAAAGGGTTACAGCCTGAACGACCGCGTGCTGCGCCCCGCCTTGGTCATGGTAGCCAAAGCCAAAGAATAGGCACTTGAAATATCCAATGTCGCCCTGATGTTAGGCGGCAAGGCAACAACAGAATTAACACTTACGTATTCAACTGAAAGGAAAGCATCATGGGAAAAATCATCGGTATCGACCTGGGCACGACCAACTCCTGCGTGGCCATCATGGAAAACGGCAAGACCAAGGTGATCGAGAACGCCGAAGGCGCTCGCACCACCCCGTCCATCATCGCCTACATGGAAGATGGTGAAGTGCTGGTGGGCGCGCCCGCCAAGCGCCAGGCCGTGACCAATCCCAAGAACACCCTGTACGGTGTGAAGCGCCTGATCGGCCGCCGCTTCGAAGAGCCGATGGTGCAAAAAGACATCAATATGGTTCCCTACTCCATCGTCAAGGCCAAGAACGGCGACGCCTGGGTGAAGGTGCGCGACAAGGAAATCTCCGCTCCGGAAATCTCCGCGCAAGTGCTGGCCAAGATGAAGAAGACCGCCGAGGACTATCTGGGCGAGCCAGTCACCGAGGCCGTCATCACCGTTCCCGCGTATTTCAACGACTCGCAGCGCCAGGCCACCAAGGACGCGGGCCGCATCGCCGGCCTGGAAGTGAAACGCATCATCAACGAGCCGACTGCGGCAGCGCTGGCGTTCGGTCTGGACAAACAGGAAGGCGACCGCAAGATCGCGGTGTATGACTTGGGCGGCGGCACCTTCGACATCTCCATCATCGACATCGCCGAAATCGACGGCGAACACCAGTTCGAAGTGATGTCCACCAACGGCGACACCTTCCTCGGCGGCGAAGACTTCGACATGCGCGTAATCGAGTTCCTGGTGGAAGAATTCAAGAAGGAAAGCGGCGTCGACCTGAAGAAGGACATGCTGGCCTTGCAGCGCCTGAAAGACGCGGCGGAAAAAGCCAAGATCGAACTGTCTTCAGCACAACAGACCGAAGTGAACCTGCCCTACATCACCGCCGATGCCACGGGCCCGAAACACCTGGCCGTGAAGATCACCCGCGCCAAGCTGGAAAGCCTGGTGGAAGACCTGGTCGCACGCACCATCGAGCCATGCAAGATCGCGATGAAGGATGCGGGCGTGTCCAATGCTGACATCGCCGACGTAATCCTGGTCGGCGGCCAGACCCGCATGCCGATGGTGCAGGAAAAAGTGAAGGCATTCTTCGGCAAGGAAGCGCGCAAGGACGTGAACCCGGACGAAGCCGTGGCAGTTGGTGCAGCGATCCAGGGCGGCGTGCTGCAGGGCGAAGTGAAAGACGTGCTGCTGCTGGACGTGACTCCGCTGTCTCTGGGTATCGAGACCATGGGCGGCGTGATGACCAAGCTCATCAAGAAGAACACCACGATCCCGACCAAGGCATCGCAGGTGTTCTCCACGGCTGAAGACAACCAGAACGCGGTGACCATCCACGTGCTGCAAGGCGAACGCGAAATGTCCTCCGGCAACAAGAGCCTGGGACAATTCAACCTGGCCGACATCCCGCCTGCACCGCGCGGCATGCCGCAGATCGAAGTGACCTTCAACATCGACGCCAACGGCATCCTGCACGTGAGCGCGAAGGACAAGGCCACCAACAAGGAAGCCAACATCACCATCAAGGCCAGCTCGGGCCTGAGCGAGGAAGAGATCAACCGCATGGTGGCCGATGCCGAAGCCCACGCCGACGAGGACAAGAAGGCGATGGAACTGGTGACTTCGCGCAACCAGCTGGACGCGCTGATCCACTCGACCAACAAGTCGATGAAGGAATATGGCGAGCAACTGTCCGCGGATGAGAAGTCCGCCATCGAGGCCGCGCTGAAAGATGCCGAAGGCGTGGTAAAGGGCGACGACAAGGCCGCCATCGACGCCAAGGCCGAAGCGCTGGCCACAGCCGCGCAGAAGCTGGGTGAGAAGATGTATGCCGCCGAACAGGCCAAGGCGCAGGCCGCCCAAGGCGGTGCTCAACCGGAAGCCAAAGCGGATGAGGCTGACGTGGTGGATGCGGAATTCACCGAAGTCAAAGACGACAAGAAATAAGACTCACCACTCTTGATGTTGTAATCGGTGGGGCGCATGCGCCCCATCGTCACATGGATAAAACATGAGCAAGCGCGACTACTACGAAGTCCTCGGCGTCAACCGCGACGCCTCGGAAGAAGAGATAAAAAAGGCTTATCGCAAGCTGGCGATGAAGCACCACCCCGACCGCAACCCGGACAACCCGAAAGCGGAGGAACACTTCAAGGAAGCCAAGGAAGCCTACGAGACCCTGTCCGACGGGCAGAAGCGCGCGGCTTACGACCAGTATGGTCACTCTGCCTTCGAAGCCGGCGGCATGGGTGGCGGCAATCCCTTCGGCGCCGGCGGAGCGCAGGGTTTCGATTTCGGCGACATCTTCGGCGACATCTTCGGTGGCGGTCGCGGCGGACGTTCGCAGGCGCATCGCGGCGCCGACCTGCGCTACAACATGGAGATCACACTGGAAGAAGCGGCGCGCGGCGCGGAAAAACAGATCCGCATCCCGGTCATGGAAGAGTGCGAGACCTGCAGCGGTTCCGGCGCCAAGCCCGGCACCAGCGCCACCACCTGCCAGACCTGCGCAGGCCATGGCCAGGTGCGCATGCAACAGGGCTTCTTCTCCGTCCAGCAGACCTGCCCGCGCTGTCACGGCAGCGGCAAGCAGATCAGCTCGCCGTGCAAGGACTGCCACGGCACCGGCCGGGTGAAGAAACAGAAGACGCTGGAGATCAAGATCCCCGCGGGTATCGACAGCGGCATGCGCCTGCGCCACAGCGGGCATGGCGAAGCCGGCAGCCACGGCGCGCCGCACGGCGACCTGTATGTGGAGATCCACATCAAGCAACACAGCGTGTTCCAGCGCGACGGCGACGACCTGCATTGCGAAATGCCGATCAGCTTCGCCACTGCCGCACTCGGCGGCGAGATCGAGATCCCCACGCTGGACGGTGCCGCACGCATCAAGATCCCGGCCGAGACGCAGAGCGGCAAGCAGTTCCGTTTGCGCGGCAAGGGCATCAAGGGCATGCGCACCCACACGCATGGCGACCTGCATTGCCATGTCGTGGTGGAGACCCCGTCCAATCTGACCGATCGACAAAAAGAACTGCTGCGCGAGTTCGACGCCATCAGCCAGCAGGACAGCGCCCGCCACAGCCCGCGCGCCAAATCGTGGATGGGCAAGGTGAAGGAATTCTTCGGCCAATAAGCAACAGTCAGCTGGCAATCTTGTGCAGCGGCGCGGCGAATTGTTTATCATTCGCCGCGTCGTCCAACTCGCACAAGGAGCATCGCAATGGGTAGCACGCTAATCCTTCTCGGCATCTGCGTCGTCGTACTGATCTACGGCATCACCTTGTACAACAACCTGGTCAGCCTCAAGCACGGGGTTTCCAAGGCATGGGCGAACATCGATGTGCTGCTCAAACAGCGCCACGACGAGCTGCCCAAACTGGTCGAGGTGTGCAAGCAATACAAACAGTTCGAGCAGGAGACCTTGCAGCGCGTGATCGCCGCACGCTCCCAGGTGCAATCCGCCCGCGAAAGCCAGGATATCGAAGCGTTGGGCAAGGCCGAAGGAATGATGCGCACCAGCCTGGGCGGCCTGTTCGCGGTAGCCGAAGCCTATCCCGAACTGAAGACCAACCAGAACTTCATGCAGCTGCAGACCCGCATCACCGGGCTGGAGAATGGCATCGCCGACCGCCGTGAGCTGTATAACGATTCGGTGAACATCTACAACGTCGGCCTCGAACAGTTCCCGGGAGTGCTCATCGCCAACATGTTCGCCTATGCCGCAAAACCGCTGCTGGAATTCTCCACTGCCGAAAAAGCCGACGTGGACATGAAGTCCCTGTTCAGCTAGGGTTTGCTGCACGGGATCCGCAGTACCGGGTTTTATCGCTTGTGCAGCTGCATGAGCGACCGATTTTCTTAAACAACACAGGAAAAAGTACCATGAAGAAACTGCTCGTTTTGCTCTGCACACTGGGTATCGCACAACCGGTAATGGCGGCCAACATCACCACCCTGGGAAGCCTGGTTCAGCCGGAATTCAGGACGCTTTCCGAGGACCTTGGTGCCGCCTTGAGCTACAAGCCCATCACCCCGGCCGCGCCGCTGGGAACCACCGGCTTCGACATGGGCATCGAAGTCACCCAGACCGACATGTCCAGAAGCTCGCAACTGTGGAGCAAGATCACCAATGGCGGCAGCACCATCAGCAAGCTGTATATCCCCAAGCTGCACATCGCCAAGGGCTTGCCGTTCGGCATCGATATCGCGGCGTTCTATTCCAAGATCCCGAGCACCAACATCTCGCTGTACGGCGGCGAACTGCGCTACGCCATTCTGGATGGCGGCCTTGCACAGCCGGCAGTCGCGATCCGCGGTTCCTTCACCAAGCTGAGCGGCGTGAATCAACTTTCGCTGGATACCAAAGGACTGGATGTCTCCATCTCCAAGGGTTTTGCCATGTTCACTCCCTATGCCGGCCTCGGCCAGGTGTGGGTCAATAGCACGCCGAACGTAGCTGGCCTGGTTGCGGAAAGTTTCACCCAGGGCAAGGTGTTCCTCGGAGCGAATCTGAACCTCGGCTTCAGTAACCTGGCGGCCGAATTCGACAAAACCGGCGGCGTCCAGTCGGTCAGCATGAAGCTGGGTTTCCGTTTCTAACCTGACGTCTCCGCTGCGCGTGACACCAAGAGGACGTCGATGCTGACCACCCTCCGCCGCGAATACGCGCAGCTCATCACTTCCGGCGGGCAACTATTACTGCTGCTTGTCGGCTTCAAGCTGGAATCGCGTACCGGCTGGCTGTGGTGCCTGGGCAGCATGTCCTTCGTCAGCCTGCTCGCCTGGTATTCCACCCTGTATCGCCTGCGCGCGATCAGCGGCACTCCCACTTCGCGCATCGCCTCCGCTGCTCAGGGCTATGTCGAACTGGTCGGGCAAGGCCAAGTGCATGGCATGCCTATCCTGTCCAGGTATTCGAACCTGCCCTGTCTGTGGTGCCGCTATAAACTCGAACGCAAGCGCAGCGACAACAAGGGCTGGAACACCGAGGAACAGGGCGAGAACAGCGCACCGTTCATTGTCGACGACGATACCGGAAAATGTGTGGTCGATCCGCAAGGTGCCGAGATACTCACCCGGCACAAGGACAGCTGGACATCGGGAGAGTACCGCTACACCGAATGGAGGCTGCTGGATATCGACACGATCTATGCTCTCGGCGAATTCAGGACTGCTGGCGGTAGCAACACCACGCTCACACAGGACGAATTGGTGAAGCAGGTCCTGTCCGAATGGAAGATGGACAACGCCGACCTGCTCAAGCGTTTCGACCTGGACAACAACGGCGTGCTCGACATGCAGGAGTGGATGCTGGCGCGATCGGCCGCAAAGCGCGAAGCGGAAAAACGTCTGGATGAGGCTCGCGCCGAACCCGATATCAACTTCATGATCAAGCCGCCGGATGGGCGGCTGTTCCTCATCAGCAACCTCGACCAGGACAAACTGGCACTCCGCTACAAACTCTGGGCCTGGGCGCATATCGTGATCCTGTTCGGCGCGTTGGGAGTCCTGGCCTGGCTGACGCGACAGCCTTAACCCTGAAGCCTGTTCATGGCATTCCCCACGCATTCGTGAGCGCTCCACTACAATAGCCATATGGATCAGCCCACCCTGAAAATCATCGAGGACATTGCAGACATTCCAGCAGCAGAATGGGATGCGCTTGCCGGGGGCGATCCGACGCTTTCCCACGCCTTCTTCCTTGCGCTGCAGGAAAGCGGCTGTGCCATGCCGCAGTTCGGCTGGAAGGCGCAATTCATCACCCTGTGGCAGGGGCCAACTCTTGCGGGTGCGATGCCGCTTTACCTCAAGATGAATTCTTTTGGCGAACATGTGTTCGATTTTGCCTGGGCCGATGCCTATCAACGCAATGGCTTGCGCTATTACCCCAAGCTGGTCTGTGCCGTTCCATTCACCCCGGTGAGCGGCAGGCGCTTGTTGGCAGCATCGGATGAAACGCGCGGCTTGCTGCTGAATCATGCCTTGCAATATGCTCGGGACAGCGGCGTCTCTTCGTTGCATTGCCTGTTCCTGAACGAGGCCGATGCACTGGAAGCGCAGGCTCAGGGCATGATGCTGCGCCAGGACGTGCAGTTCCATTGGCAGAACCCGGGCTATCGGGACTTCGACGATTTCCTGTCCACACTGAGCCGCGACAAGCGCAAACGCATCAAGCAGGAACGGCGCAAGGTGAAAGAGGCCGGCATCGAACTGCAATGCATCTCCGGAGAAACCACCACTTTGGAACAGTGGTCCTTCTTCGCCTCCTGCTACCTGCACACCCTGCGTCTGCACAATTCGCCGCACCAGCTGAACGAGGATTTCTTCCAGCGCATCGGCGCCGCACTGCCGCAGCACACCCTGCTGGTCATCGCATCGCGCGAAGGCCGACCCATCGCCAGCGCACTGAATTACAAGACCGAAGAAGCCCTGTACGGGCGTTCATGGGGAACGTTCGAATTCCATTCCGGACTGCATTTCGAGGTTTGCTACTACCAGGCCATCGAGTTCTGCATCAAGCATGATCTCAAGACCTTTGAAGGCGGCGCAGGAGGCGAGCACAAACTGGCGCGCGGCTTCCTGCCGGTGACCACGCGTTCTGCGCATTGGCTGGCACATCCGCAGTTCGCCCGGGCAGTGGAGAATTACCTGCAGAACGAGACCCATGCCATCTCGGAATACCTGGACGAACTGAATGAGCGCAACCCTTTCAAACACTAGCGCGAATCCATCGAACGTACTTACAATTTTCATTTAACGGGAGAAGCATTCATGAAGATATTACCCATTCCATTCATAGCGTTGACTGGCATGCTGCTCGCCAATGCAGCCGTTGCCGAGAACGATATGATGCAAATCGGCAAGCATCACGACATGAGCATGATCGACACGCGCATCTCGCTGAACGAATCACCGCAGATGAAACAACATCAGCTGTCAAACATGCGGGAACATGTGGTAGCGGTCAAATCCATCGTCGGCCTGATGGCGGAAGGCAGATTCGAGGAAGCCTCGAAGATCGCGCATGACAAGCTCGGCTTGACCCCGGAAATGAAAATGATGTGCGGCATGTTCAATAACGAGAACTTCGAGCAGCTTGGACTGGCCTTCCACAGGAGCGGCGACGAACTCGGCGATGCGCTGCATACCGGCGACATCAAAGCGTCGTTGCGCTCACTCAACAAGACCATGCAGTATTGCGTCGAATGCCATGCGACTTACCGTCAGTAGCCAGCCTTACATCGCGGCATAGCGTTTCTTCGCAGCTACCGCACTCACGATGTAACCGCGAGTCTCGGCATAAGGCAGCCTGGTGCGCAAAGCATCGTACACCTCGTCCGGACGCATCGAATTGATCCTGTCCAGCGCATCGTTCTGGCGCGCCTTGCCGCTCAACTTGCTGAACGCACGCAACACATTGCTGGGCCCGGTGTTGTAGGCCGCAATGGCGCAGTATTCGCGCGATACGGGATTGCGGATATCGCGCAACGGGCTGTCGTTGAGCAGCACGCCAAGATAGGTCGCCCCCAGCTCGATGTTGTTGTCGGCGTTGAACAGATAGTCCTTGCTCGGCATCACGTCCTCGCCCTTGGCCTTGCGATACGCCTCGCGTCCGCCGCTCGATGGAACGAGCTGCATCATGCCGTAAGCGGGCACACTTGAGACCGCATAGGGATTGAACGAACTCTCGACCTTGATGATGGCAAAGATCAGGCTGCGGCTGACCTGGGTGTCGCCTGAATACTTGCGCACCGAGGCTGCATATTGCAGCGCGCGCCGGTCCATATGCGCATTCACCATGTGCATCTCCACGTACAGCACCTTCTTGTTCACGCCGTTGACATCGATGGTGCGGCTCTGCAATCTGCTGTCGACCAGATACTGGGTATAGCGGTCGATGTCAGCGCGTGTCTGCAGCACCACATTATCCTGGTCCACCACCAGATCCTGCAGATAGGGCTGGCCTCCGAGAGGTATCTCCTTGTCCGAGAACAGGTCGACCGCACCCGGATCGTCCGGCGTCAGCAATGCCACGACTGCCGCTTTGCGCAATTTCTCCTTTGCGCTCTCCTCGTCCAGCTGCTCGATGAGGATGGTGCCCGCATCGTAATCCACCACCACGCGGTTCTTGTAGTTCTCGGTGTACTTCACATAGCGCGTGCGGCTCGCCAGCACGCGGGACTCTTTCTTGCCCCACTTCGCGCCGCTCTCTTTTTCGACATTGCCCATCAGGCGGTCGTATTCAGCCTTGGCTTTCCTGATATCGGAAAGGATCAGCGTGGGATTGTATTGATACGCCGTCACCCGGCGCTGCGCCATGCTCTTCAGCGCCTGCTCCGGATTCTTCGCCGTCGCCACGCTGATCATCTGCTGCGTGGTGCATGCCGGCAGGCAAAGTGCGCCTGCCGTCACCAACATCAATCCGCTCTTGACCTTCATCCGCACTCCCTATTTTTTCTCCAGCGTCTCCCAGCGCGCCATCAACTCCAACAACTCCTCGTCGATCTTGTCAGCGCGCTCCTGCAACTGCTTGGCATGTGCCGGATTATCGCGAAACAGGGTGCCCGAGCCAAGCGCTGCGGCGATGTCTTCCTGCTCGCGCTCCAGCACCTCAATGCGCTTCGGCATCTCGTCCAGCTCTTTCTGCTCCTTGAAGCTGCGCTTGCTGTTCGCCTTCGGCTTTTCGTCCGGCGCTTTGGCGGCAGGCTTGGCGGGCGTGGCCGGCGCCACTTTCTGCGTAGCCTGGAATTTCTTCACCCTGACCCAATCCTCGTAGCCGCCGACGTATTCCATCAGCTTGCCGTCACCCTCGAAAGCGATTACTTGCGTCACCACGTTATCGAGGAAGGCGCGGTCGTGGCTGACCAGGAACAGCGTGCCGTCGTACTGTGCCAGCAACTCTTCCAGCAGTTCCAGTGTCTCGATGTCGAGGTCATTGGTCGGCTCGTCCAGCACCAGCACGTTGCTGGGCCGCGTGAACAGGCGGGCCAGCAGCAGGCGGTTGCGTTCGCCGCCGGAGAGCGACTTCACCGGCGAGCGCGCGCGTTCCGGCGCGAACAGGAAATCGCCGAGGTAGCTGATGACGTGCTTCTTGGCGCCGCCGATCTCGATGAAATCCGAACCCTGGCTGATGGTGTCCGCCAGCGTGGCGTTGTCGTCAAGCTGCGCGCGCAACTGGTCGAAGTAGGCCACGCTGATCTTCGTGCCCAGCTTCACCGTGCCGGAATCCGGCGCCTGCTCACCCAATATGATCTTGAGCAAGGTGCTCTTGCCCGCGCCGTTGGGGCCGAGCAGGCCGATCTTGTCGCCGCGCTGGATGCGGCAGGAGAAATCGTCGATGATCTTGCGCGCGCCGAACGATTTGTTTACATGCTCCAGTTCCGCCACCAGCTTGCCGGAACGGTCGCCCACGTCGAGGTTCATCTCGACCTTGCCCTGCTTCTCGCGCCGCGCGGCACGCTCCAGCCGCAATGCTTCCAGCCGCAGCACACGGCCCTCGTTGCGCGTGCGCCGTGCCTTCACGCCCTGGCGTATCCACACCTCTTCCTGCGCCAGCACCTTGTCGAACTTGGCGTTCACCACCGCCTCGTCGGCCAGCATGCGTTCCTTGATCTTCTGGTAAGCGGCGAAATTGCCGGGGAAGCTTGCCAGCTTGCCGCGGTCGAGTTCGACGATGCGCGTGGCGACGTTGTCGAGGAAGCGCCGGTCGTGGGTGACCAGCAGCACGCTGCCGCGAAAGTCTTTCAGCAGACCTTCCAGCCATTCGATGGAGGAGAAATCGAGGTGGTTGGTCGGCTCGTCGAGGATCAATACTTCCGGCTCGGCCACCAGCGCCTGCGCCAGCGCCACGCGCTTGCGCACGCCGCCGGAGAGCGAGCCCACCAGTGCTTCCGGATCGAGCTCCAGCCGCTGGATGGCGGTCTCGATGCGCGCCTGCACCGCCCAGCCGTTCTGCGCTTCCAGCGCGGTCTGCAGCGGCTGCATGGCTTCCAGCAGCTTATCGTAATCGGCATCCGGCTCGCCCAACTGGTGCGACAAGTGATGATAGTCGGTGATGATCTGGTGCAATTCGCCCAAACCGCGCGCCACTTCGTCGAACACCGTGGCATTGGAATCCAGCACCGGTTCCTGGCTGACGTAGCAGATGCGCGTGGACGGTTGGCGCCACAGCGTGCCGTCGTCCAGATGCGCCTGCCCGGCCAGCACCTTGAGCAGGCTGGACTTGCCACCGCCGTTGCGCCCGATCAGGCCGACACGCTCGCCCTCGTCGAGTTGAAAATCCACATGATCCAGTAGTGCGACATGACCAAAAGCCAGCGAGGCTTTATCCAGCGTGATATACGGCATTTAACGTTTTTCTTCCTGCGGCAAAGCGGATTGATAGATGAGCGAGAAGCCGATGGCGAAACAGCCCATGGCGAAATAACCGAACGAGGTGGTGAACGTGTACAGCACAAGATGCGTGTTGTAGCTTTCGATACCAGGGGCGAAAAAGTGGAACACGAACAGCAGGCTCGCCAATAGGTTTCCCAGCAACAGCACCCGGTGCCCGATCTTGTAACCGTTGCCCCCCGGCTTGCCATGCGGCGGCAAGCCGTGCAGGAAATGCCAGACCAGATAGACGATCAGCAGCAACAGCAAGGCACCGACCAGGCGCCCCGGTATGTCGCCTTCATGAGTCGACACGCCCAGCAGCTCCAGCAGGATATTCCCTGCCGCCGCCACCCAGCCCATCGCCAGCGTCTGCAGCATGAAGAACCAGGCGGCAAAGGTATTCAAATTCGGGTACTTCATCACTTCCCTTTCATAGTCAGCTGCTTCAGATCCTCGATGATCTCTGTCGAATGTCTCGAGGTATCGACCTTCTCGTACACCTTGGCGATCCTGCCCTGCGGGTCGATCAGGAAAGTGTAGCGTTTGGCAAACTTGAACAGCCATAGATCCATCAGCGCGCCATAACGTGCAGCCACCTCGGTGGATCCGTCTGCCAGCAGCGGGAACGGCAGATGGTATTTTCTGGCGAATTCTGCATGGCTTGTGCTGTCGTCCACGCTGATGCCCACCACTTGCGCGCCCATGGCCGTCAGCTTGTGCAGGTCGTCGCGGAAGGCGCATGCCTCCTGCGTGCAGCCCGGCGTGTCGTCCTTGGGATAGAAATACAGCACCAGCCAGCTGCCCGAGAATTGCTTCAGGCTGTGCTTCACCCCGTTCTGGTCGGGCAACTCGAAGTCCGGGGCCGCTTCGCCCACCTTGGGCAGCTCGCCTGCCCGTGCCATCTGGCTCACCAACAGGGCAAAAGCAGCCAGCAAACCGAACAAGATCAGCCATTTCATACAGAAACCCCTCGTCCCGGATAAGCGAGGATGGGATTTTACGTTAGAATGCGCGCCGCATCTCCTGCATCTGTCCTCGTAGTTAAATGGATATAACCGGCCCCTCCTAAGGGTCAATTACAGGTTCGATTCCTGTCGAGGACGCCATCCATCCAATACTGCCACCATCCCACTATTTTATTATGGTTATGTTGGGCTATAGTTCGATTGTCAAATTCTGATCCACCTTCTTGTTCAACTTAAGCGAAAGGCAAGCCATGAAAATGAACGTATCGTTGAGAAGCCTGATGTTGATCGCAGCACTCGCAGTATTGACCGGCTGCGCCACCAGCCGCAGCGAGGTCAAGCTCGGCGGCATGGACACAGCCAACTACACAGTCACCAAGTCCAAGGTCGTCCTGATCCGCTCCGTGACCGACGAACGCGTATTCGAACAGGAACCCAGCGATCCCAGCACCCCGTCCCTGGGCGGTGAAGGTGCAAATGGCGCATCGGCAGACACCAAGGCCCGCGCGATCGGACGCAAACGCGGCGGTTTCGGCAAGGCGCTGGGCGATGTGCTGCTGGAAAACGGGCAGACCGTGGCTGGCGTGGTGCGCGAGAACCTGACTACGGCATTCAAGCAGGCAGGCTACCGGACGACGAGCAGCGCAGCCGAAGCAGGCCCGTCACCCATGATAGTCGACGTGCATATCAAGCAATTCTGGGCCTGGGTCCAACCCGGTTTCTGGGCACTGACGCTGAATAGCCATATCACCACCGACCTTGAAATAAGTGGAACAGCAGCGCCGACGGTCGTGAGCGTGAGCGAGAAAGATTCTCGGCAACTGGTCACCGACAGCGCCTGGATAGAGATCGTGGACAAGACATTGAAGGACTATCGCGAACAGGCCAGCGCCAAAGCTGCCGGTTTGCCGTAACCGACAGGTTGCAACGAGCCGGATGACGGAACGATGCGTCATCCGGCTCGTTGCATTTGTGCATCAATATTTGACTGGCACCCGCGCCGTCAGCGCGCACATCAACTCGTAACTGATGGTTCCTGCCGACTTCGCCACCTCTTCCACCGACAATCCGGTGCCCCACAAGGTGACGGGACTGCCGATATCGGCATCCGGTATCTCGCTCAGGTCGACACTCAGCATATCCATCGAGACGCGCCCCAGTGTGCGGGTGCGCTGTCCGTTCACCTGGATCGGCGTGCCGGTCGGCGCATGGCGCGGATAGCCGTCGGCATAACCGCAGGCCACCGTGCCGATACGCATCGTCTTGTCGGCACGGAACAGCCCGGCATAGCCGACGCGGTCGCCCGCCTTCAGTTCGCGCACCGAGATGATCTCGCTGGTCAAGGTCATCACCGGACGCAAGCCGAGCTGCTGAGCGCTGGCATCGGCGAACGGCGATGCGCCGTAAAGCATGATGCCGGGCCGCACCCATTCGCTGTGCGTGGACGGATAGCGTAACAGTGCAGCGGAATTGGCCAGCGAACGCGGCAAGCGATAAGCGGCGGTCAATCCCTTGAAGAGTTCGAGTTGCTCGGCGACACCTTCCGGCTCGTCGGCATGGGAGAAGTGCGTCATCAGGGTGATGTCGCGTACCGCCGGGTGCTTGCGCAATTTCTCCATCGCTGCGGGAACCTGTTCCGGCGCGAAGCCCAGGCGGTTCATGCCGGTGTTGATCTTGAGCCACACCTCCAGCGAGTTGCGGCGCGGGCAGGCATCGAGCATGGCCAGCTGCCGGGTGCTGTGGATGACGCTGCCCAGTTCGTATTCGGCCAGCAGCGGCAATTCTTCCGCGTCGAAAAAGCCTTCCAGCAGCAGGATGGTCTGGCGAAAACCGGCCTCGCGCAGGGCGATGGCATCGCGCACATCGAGCAATGCGAACCCTTCCGCCTCATTCAATGCCTCGGCCACACGCAGCAAACCATGCCCGTAGGCGTTCGCCTTGATGACCGCCATGATGCGGCTGGATGCTGTGCGGCGCGCCACGCGCAGATTGTTCTGCAGGGCGGAAAGGTCGATGTGAGCTTGTATCGGGCGGGACATGAGTGAAGGCAGGAGCGGTTAAACTGCCGCGAATGATAGCAGGCCTCATATTTTCGTGTTATAAAAGACCGGTCCTCCCAAAAAGAATCTATAGTGAATCGCGGTTTTTACACCATCCTGATAGCGCAGTTCTTTTGGCTACGGCCAGACAATGAACCCGTCTTTAACGTGCTGTGCACATTAGCCTCCGCCGAAAGAACATGAATCGAGGCTTCTACACAATTCTGATAGCGCAGTTCTTTTCCGCGCTCGCTGACAACGCTCTGCTGTTCGCCGCCATCGCCCTGTTGAAGCAGGTGCATGCGCCAAGCTGGCACACGCCTGTCCTGCAGCAGGCATTCATCATCTCGTTCGTCATTCTCGCCCCCTTTGTCGGTGCGTTCGCCGACTCGCTGCCCAAGGGTCGCGTGATGTTCATCAGCAACGCGATCAAGATGGTGGGCTGCATCGCCATGCTGGTCGGCATCAATCCGCTGCTGGCCTACGGCCTGGCCGGCTTCGGCGCGGCAGCATATTCGCCGGCCAAATACGGCATCCTCACCGAATACCTGCCGCCGGAAAGACTGGTGTGGGCGAACAGCTGGATGGAAGGCCTGACGGTCAGCGCCATCATCCTGGGCGCAGTGATCGGCGGCATGCTCATCACGCCCAGTATCGCCACAGCGATCCTGCAGGACTTGCATGTGCCGATGGTGGTGACCCCGGCAGAACTGGCCATCTTCATCATTTTCTTCATGTATCTTGTTGCGGCACTGTTCAACCTGTACATCCCGCTGGTACCCATCGAACACAAACCGTTCAGCCGCAGTCCGCTGTTCCTGCTCAAGGACTTCTGGCATTGCTTCACGCTGCTGTGGAAGGACCCGCTGGGACAGGTCTCGCTGGCTGTCACCACGCTGTTCTGGGGTGCGGGTGCGACGTTGCGTCTGCTGGTGCTGTCGTGGGCGGCTGTGGCGCTGCATTACAGCATGGGCGAAGCGGCCAAGCTGATCGCCTGGTTCGCCGTCGGCATTGCCATCGGCGCCGTGATGGCAGCGCGTCTGGTCAAACTCGAACACGCGGTGAACGTGCTGCCGGTAGGCATCGGCATGGGATTGCTGGTGCTGGTGATGATCCCGATCACCAACCCGCTGCTCGCCATCCTGCTGCTCATCAGCATCGGCATGATGGCCGGTTTCTTCGTGGTGCCGATGAACGCCCTGCTGCAGCACCGCGGACACTTGCTGATCGGCGCAGGCCGCTCCATCGCCGTGCAGAACTTCAACGAGAACATCAGCATCTTCCTCATGCTGGGACTCTATGCGCTGATGGAAAAACTCGAGCTCCATCTCAACCTCATCATTCTCGTGTTCGGCCTGCTGATGGCCGGCCTCATGGGTCTGCTGTACAAGAAACACGGCCACGACCAGGATAACGGCAGAATTTGAACGCTCCTCCAAGGAGATCGCATGGGAATCCGGATACTCGCGTTGCTGATCTTACTCAGCTGCTTTGTCGACGAGATCATCGCCCGTTCCGTCGGTGCAAGCATCCACAACGATTAGGGAGAGCAATATGAGAGCGCTCGTTGCATCGATCATCGTATGCTCGATTCTCGATCTGAGCGGCTGTGCTACCACCAGCCACGACCCGGCACTGCTCACTTTTGACCAATCCCGGTTGCCGCCTGCCGACCTCAGCCTGACGATCCCCGGTCTCGGCCCTTGCACCAACAACCCGGATCGCACGCTGCACCTCAACTCGCAACAGCCTGTGACCGTGCTGGTGCATGGTTGCCGCGGCTCGACCGGAAATTTCCGCGCACTGGCAGAAGTCATGGCGTTCCAGGGCCAGCAGACGGCCTGCTTCGATTACGACGACCGCGACAGCCTGATGCGCAGTTCGGCGCAACTGGCCGCTTCGCTCGATGCACTGGCAAGACAGATGCATGACAAACAGATCACCGTCATCGGCCACAGCCAGGGCGCGCTGATCTCGCGCAAGGCACTGGTGGCAGAGCGCCCCGACCCCATGCAGGACCAACAGGCTCAACTGCGACTGGTCACCATATCCGGCCCGTTCTCCGGCATCGCCTCGGCCGAGACATGCGGCTCACCTTCTCTGCTATGGCGCGTGGTGACACTGGGGATGGTGAAACAGGTGTGTCAACTCATCAGTGGCGACAAGTGGTTCGAGATCACCTCTGCTTCCGACTTCATCCGCGAACCTGGCAAACTGCGCGACCAGGTGCAGTCGTATCTGAAGATCGACACTGACGAGCGTGGCGCCTGCTATCGCGACAAAGAGGGCAATTGCATTGAGAAAGACTACACCTTCAGCCTGGCGGAACAGTATTACCCACCAGTCGACCATGCACCTCTGGTGAAGAACGTCGAGGTCAAGGCCGGGCATGTCGAGATCGTTGGCGACCAGCGTGTCGCCCCGGTCAAACTGATTGCCATCCTGCAGCAAAATGGCATACTTAACCGGACCGAGCCGCAGCGCAGCGCAGCATTCGACCTGTTACTGGCCAAACTGTATGTGCACGACAACTAAGGAGCCCGCCATGACCTACCGCACCGTCACCCTGCTATGCGCTATCCTGCTGCTCAGCGCTTGCGGCAAGAGCGATAACCAACCCGCTCCCAAGCTGTTCAAGGACCAGATCGATGTGCTCGACAAAGCCAAGGCAGTCGATCCAGCCTTGCAGCAACAGACGGACGAACAACGCAAGGCGATCGAAAAACAAGCACAGTAAAGGCCACAAGGTTCATGTACAAACTATCCGCCAATATTCTCCGCATCTGCTTCCGCGCCAGCCTGCTGGTTCTGGCTGTCCCTACACTTGCCCAGGCCAGCCTCCCCCTGTCCTCCGATGTTCCCGGCGGTGTCGCGGTCGTTCCTCTTGGCAGCACTTCCACCATTGCCGGCAAGCCGCAAACCTGGCTGGGTGAGCAACCAGTACTCGTCACCGCCGATCACGAACAATGGTACGCGGTGGTCGGCCTGCCACTGAGCATGACACCCGGTTCGCATGAACTGCGTGTCAAAGTCGGCGATGAAACGAAGACACAGTACTTCATGGTCAACCCCAAGGATTATCCCGAGCAGCGCATCATCCTCAAGGACAAAAGCAAGGTGGAGCTGTCGGCCGCCAACCTTGCGCGCGCCGAACGCGAGATCGCTGCGATCCATGAGCTGGAACACCACTGGAGTCCCATACAGGATACCGATATGGATTTCATCGTCCCCGCTGATGGCAAATTGGCCGGGCGCTTCGGACTGCGCCGATTCTTCAACGGCGAGCCGCGCGCGCCACATGCCGGGCTTGATGTGGCGGTAGCGCAAGGCACGCCGGTCATGGCGAGCGCTCATGGCACGGTGCTGGCGGTCGGCGACTATTTCTTCAACGGCAAAACAGTATTCGTCGACCATGGCAACGGGCTGATCACCATGTACTGCCACCTCGAACGGATCGATGTGCAAGCCGGGGAAACCGTCGGCAAAGGCCAGTTACTCGGGCTTTCCGGCAAAACAGGGCGTGCCACCGGCCCGCACCTGCACTGGAGCGTCGTACTGAACGGAACCATGGTCGATCCCGCGCTGTTCATAACGGAAAAACATCATTCCGAGACCGCCTTGAACACGCTTGAATGAGCATCGCCAGCTAACCGCCGGATTGGATCCATAGCTTCGCGCTTGACCGTGGCAGTTGAGTTGAGATGAAGAGAGCTGGTTGCTACAGGGTAAGGCGGCAGATCGAGGTGACGCAAACACCACAGACCTGCCTGGCCACAACTTGCCCGAGGAGGATCGTTATGGCTTCCGTTATCGTACATTTTCCGGCCTTGATCCGAGTCAAGAATATGTGAAAAGACTGTCGAAATTATTGGGATTCCGTCACCACCATGTTCACCAAAGCCACTTTCAAATTCCTCGACGAGCTGGCCGCCAACAACGACCGGGCCTGGTTCGAGGCGAACAAGCCGCGCTATGAAGCGCTGGTGCGCGAACCTGCACTGGACTTCATCGAGGCGATGGAACCCGTCCTCAAGACATTCGCCCCCAATTTCCGCGCCGAACCGCGCAAGATGGGCGGTTCGTTGATGCGCGTGTTTCGCGACACGCGTTTTTCGCGCGACAAGACGCCTTACAAGACCAACATCGGCATCCAGTTTCGCCACGCACTGGGCAAGGACGTGCATGCGCCCGGTTTCTACGTGCATGTCGCCGCGGACGAGTGCTTCTTTGCGGTCGGCTGCTGGCATCCGGAAGCAGATGCACTGGGACGGATACGCGATCTCATCGCACAGAAACCGGAAAAATGGTTTGCCGCACGCGACGACAAGAAATTCGTCGCGCAATGGGAGCTCTGGGGCGACAGTCTGACTCGCCCCCCGCGCGGCTATGCCAGCGATCACCCTGCGATAGCCGATCTGAAACGCAAGGATTTTGTCGCCCTGGCCCCGTTGTCCGTTGCAGAGATCACCGGTTCCGGCCTGGTCAAACTGGCAGGCAAGCGTTTTGCCGAGACGGCTCCATTCATGGCGTTCCTGTGCGCAGCGCTTGAAGTACCCTACTGAAGGACGATAAATGAAGATAGGCATCCCCAAAGAGATCAAAACCAACGAAAACCGCATCTCGCTGGTCCCGGCCGGAGCGGAAGCATTGGTGTCGGCCGGACATACGGTGATCGTCGAGGCAGGCGCGGGACTGGGCAGCGGTTTCAGCGACGCGCAATATCTGGCCGTGGGCGCGCAGATCGCCAGGGATGCGGATGCAGTCTGGGCAGCCTCCGACATGATCGTGAAGGTGAAAGAGCCGATCGAGTCGGAATGGCAACGCATCCGGCCGGGACAGACGATCTTCACCTACTTCCATTTTGCCGCCAACGAGCAACTGACCAAGGCACACATGGCATCCGGCGCGATCTGCATCGCTTATGAGACAGTCGAGTTGCCATCGCGCGAACTGCCCTTGCTGACGCCGATGTCGGAAGTGGCCGGGCGCATGGCGGTACAGGAAGGCGCCAAATATCTGGAGAAATTGAATGGCGGGCGCGGCATCCTGCTGGGCGGCGTGCCCGGTGTGCCTCCGGCCAAGGTAGTGATCCTCGGTGCCGGCGTGGTCGGCGTGAATGCGGCCAAGATCGCAGCCGGAATGGGCGCCAGCGTGGTCATCCTCGATGTGTCGCTGGAGCGGCTGCGCTACCTGAGCGATGTCATGCCGGCCAATGTACAACTGGTTTTTTCGGACCGGCACAATCTGCTGGCGCAGATCGCCAATGCCGATCTGGTCATCGGTGCGGTGCTGATACACGGTGCCGTTGCACCGAAACTGATCCGCCGCGAAGACCTCAAGACGATGCGCCCGGGCTCGGTGATCGTGGACGTCTCGGTCGACCAGGGCGGATGCATCGAAACGACTCATCCGACCACACATGAGAATCCCACCTTCATCGTGGACGGCGTAGTGCACTACGGCGTGGCCAACATGCCCGGCGGCGTACCGATCACCTCGACGCTGGCACTGACCAATGCCACCCTGCCCTATGTGCTGCAATTGGCCAACAAGGGATACCGGCAGGCGCTCAAGGAGTCTTCCGCCCTGCTCAACGGCCTCAATATCATCGGTGGCAAGATCACCCACCGCAAAGTCGCCGAAGCATTCGGCATGGAATATCGCCCGGCGGAATCCTTCCTCGATTAAGCGGCCAAGCACCCGAGCGCTGCGCAACGCTCAGTTGCGTTTCCACCAGTCCGCGATGATGCTTCCCACCGCCGGATTGACCAGGTAGCCAAAGGAACGATGGCTGTTCAGGCCTTCGTTGGTGCAGAAAAAATTGTAGATCCCCTGGCAATGATCTTCGATGGACTCAACCAGCCCTTGCTCCAGCATCGCACCGAAGCTGTCGTACAGGTTCCGTTTCAGGGAAACCAGATCGCCTTCCGATGACAGGTTGATCCAGTGCCGGATCAGTCCGGGATAGCTCTTCCGCCGTCCGCCATTCATGCCCATCAGGTATCGCTGTATATAGTGCATGCCCAGCGGACTGCCGATGGTCAGGAAGTCCACCTTCCCCTGCAGTTTTTCCTGATGCGTCATTTCCCAGAGTGCATCATAGGCGATGACGGAACCCAGGCTATGGCCGATCAGCAGGACGGGTTCCTGCTTCTCCAGCAACGGCCGCAATATGTGTTTCACCAATTTGCGCATCTCGGCTGCCACGTTATCGCCATTGCTGAAGTAGCGCCGGATCTCCTGGTCCGTGCTGCGCGCATCTTCCGGCAGGAGCCGTATCAGCACCGGAACATGATCAACCAGGTTAAGGATGAAACCGCTGATCCGCACCTTCCAGGAATTCGCATCCTGAATGTCCTGCTTGGTCGGGCCATGCTTGTTGATGAGCGCATCGATCCACGGGATCTCGCGGGTGACATCCTTGTACTTGTGATAGTAGAGGTAATTCCAGCTCGCCAGGTGGAACTGTTCGCGGCCATGTTGCAGCTCCTCGGCAACATGGCTGTCGGCACGGCGGACTCCTTCAACGAGGGTGCGCCAGAGCAATTCACGGTGCTGCGCCGCACGCGGCTTGGGATTCTTGCCCGGCACGAAAACGATATGCCTGTTTGCCACTATTTACCTGCCTCGACACAGTTGCAATTCATGTTTTCATGCCTCGTATACCAGCCGGTCGGCATGGCGCGCGAGCACAGTCCCGAATTCTGCGCACAGCATCTCCATGCGCGCACAGATCGCCTCGAATTCCTTGCCGCGTGCCAGCGCAACATATCCGACGCCCAGCGAGACCGGCAGCAGCTCGATGCGGCGCAAGCTGCCCTGTTCGAACATCACCTTGAACAGGCAGGAACGGTCGTTGCGCAGCAGCGGATGGACTGCGTAATCGTCGATGAAATTGCCGGTATCGTAAAGGATGGGTTTGCCCTGGTGGATCTCGATACCCTGACAGATGTGTGCACTGTGCCCGTAATAGATGTCGGCACCGAGATCGATCACCCGTCTGGCAAAGCTGCGGAATTCGGCAGCGGGACGTTCGATGAAATTTGCCCCCCAGTGATTGGAGAACACCACCAGATCGGCGCCCTGCGCACGCGCCTGCCCGATACAGCCGGCGATGCGCGCCAGCGTCTCCGGCTGCAGCGACACTTCCAGATAGTTGGTGCCGGGATGTCCGCCCTCGGCAGCAAAGACAGGTTCGTTGTCGGTAAAAGAAAGAAGAGCCACACGGTAGCCAGGCGCCCCATGCACTTCGAGCATGGCTGGGATGGCAGCCTCGGCCGCATCGGCACCGGCCCCCGCATGACAGATATTTGCCGCTTCGAGCGCATCCAAAGTATCGAGCAGGCCGCGCTCCTCGAAGTCCAGGATGTGGTTGTTGGCCAGCACACAGGCATCGATGCGTGCCGCCTGCAATACGCGCACCGCTTCGGGGTCGGCGCGAAAATGGAACATCTTTTCGGTGCGTTCCCATGGCTGGCGATGGCCGGTCAGGGCGCATTCCAGATTGACGATACGCAGATCGGCTTGTGCCAGATGCGGCAACAGGTCGTTCCACATCTCCGCAGGCGTGATGTTCTTCAGCAACTCGTTCACATAGCGACCGAGCATCACATCGCCGGTGAGAGCCAGTGTCAGCATTGGGAGGATTCAGCCGCAGGTCATGTTGGCCGGAATGATCATTCGTCGCTGAGATGCAGCGGCGATTCTTCTGCCGGCTCGCCGGTTTCCGGATCTATCCAGTCGGCCATGCCGATCTCCGATTCCGCTTCTTCCAGTGACTCACCTTCTTCGTAGTCGTTGCCGTCATGATCCTGCATGTCCTGCACCGCCCCGAGCAGCGTCGGGAATGGGCCATACAACTCCTCGGTATCCTTGTCCTGCCAGTAAAAACCGTCAGGTCGTTCGATCACTCGTGCCTGATCGTAATCGGGTGGAGTTTCGGGAATGGATTCATTGGTGACCATGGCTACCTCCCTTACTTGCTTGTATGCCAGAACGGAACAACAGCAGATGTAATTCAAGCCTCATCATTGTGCACGAACCAGCAGCACCGGAACCGATGCCACGCGCACCACGCCTTCGGCCACGCTGCCCAGCAGCAAACGGTTCAGGCCAGATCGGCCATGCGTGCCGATCACGATCAGGTCGGCCTGCCAATGCCCGGCCTCATTCCCGATCACATCGGCTATGCGCGCCCCCTTTGCTTCGAGCAGCGCCGTTTCGACTGCCGCATTCGATTGCCGAACTTTTTCTGCCGCTTGAGAAAGTGTGCGCTCTCCGGTCTGCCGCATCGCTTCCTGCAAGGAGGTGATATCGAAATAGGTATAGCCCTCGGCATCAAGCAGATAAACCTCCTCGAGCACGTAAACCAGGCGAATTTGAGCAGAGCGCTCCGCCAGCCTGGCCGCCTCCTGCAACGCATGCATGGAAGTGTCGCTGCCGTCGATAGGAACCAATATGCGCCGGTACATGGTGGCCTCCTGGTTTTCCGGGTCGGTACATGAACTGTTGATCATTCTATGCTTCTTTGAAGAGGATGTGGCACGCACATGATGATTGCCGCAAAACGACTTAAAGCGTTTAATCCAATCCACACAAGATTGCCCGATAATACAAATCTGATTTTGCAAACCAGCCATGCCAACCATGAACCTGACTCCCGCCGAACTCCGTCTCACCCTCGATCCGACCAAGCTTGGATTCGCCGACACTTCAGAGATGCTCGAATACCAGTTGCCGTGGATCGGCCAGGAACGCGCGGAGATGGCGGCACGCTTCGGGCTGCAGATGGAACAGCCGAACTACAACCTGTTCGTGCTGGGCGAGGTCGGCAGCGGCCGTTCTTCACTGCTCCAGCGGGCGATGCAAACAGCCGCTGCCGGCAAGCCGGTACCGCCCGACTTGTGCTACCTGCATAACTTCGACGCCCCGGAACGTCCTCGCGCATTGCGACTGCCCGCCGGGCAAGGCCGCCTGCTGCGCCAACTCATGGCGCAGATGATGAAATCGCTGCAGAAGAACATCCCGCAATGCCTGAACGGACAGGATTTCAAAGTCGAGAGCGAGCGCATCGGGAACACCTGCAAGATGGAAGAAGCCAAAGCCTATGCAGAACTCGACGCCTTTGCCGAGGCGCGCAAGTTCACGCTGCACCGCGAGAGCGGGCATATGGTCTTCACTTACCGCGATGCAAAAGGCCACACCCTGACCGAAGAGGAGATGCTGGCTCTGCCGAAGGAACGCCGCGCCGAGATCGACCGGGCAGAAGAGGAACTGCGTACCGAGATCAGCCGTTATTTCGAGAAAATGGGCGCAAAGGATCGCGTGAAAGATGAGGCCCTGGCCACATTGCGGCGACACGCGATCAAGCCGCTGCTGGATCACGAACTGCAGGAGATACGCAACAGTCTGAAGAAACAGATCAAGGACTCTGTCAAACTCGGCGTTTATCTGGAACAGGTCGAACATGACGTGCTCGACAATCTGGAACTGTTCGAGGTGCTGGATGCCGAAGACGATATCCGCCAGGAAGCGCTGCAGAAGATACTGTCGCGCTACCGCGTCAACCTGGTCGTGGATAACGGCGAACTGACCGGCGCGCCGGTGATCGTCGAGGACAATCCCTTGTTCCGCTCGCTGTTCGGCAGCATCGAATACCAGTCCGAAAACGACGTGCTGATGACCGACTTCTCGCGCATCCGCGCAGGCAGCCTGCACAAGGCACATGGCGGCTTCCTCATGCTGCACCTGCGCGACCTGTTGGCCGATGGACTGGTGTGGGAGAAGCTGCGGCGATTGCTGCGCAGTGGCAGGCTGCAGATCGAAGAGCCCGGTACCGCATTCACACCCATCGCGACGGTCTCGCTCGAACCCGAAGCCGTGGACGTCGAAGTCAAGATCGTACTGATCGGTTCGCGCGAACAGTATTACGAATTGCAGGAAGAAGACCCGGAATTCGCGCGCCACTTTTCCGTCAAGGTGGACTTTGCCGAAAGCTTCTCATCCAGCGCCGAGACACGCCGTGCGACGGCCATCTTCGTTGCCCATTCCTGCCGCCAACTGGGACTGTCGCACTTCACCGCAGCAGCCGTTGCACGTTTGCTGGAAGATGGGCACCGCGAAGTTGACGATCAGTCCCGCCAAAGCGCCATCTTCGCGCGCACCGAGGCACTGGTGATGGAAAGTGCCGCATTGTGCCGTGCGCATGCCGGCCGTCTGGTCGAGGCTGCGGATGTCGAGGCCGCACTGGCAGCGCGCACCCGGCGCCACGATTATCCCGAACAGCGCCTGCGGGAAGCGATCGCCGAGGGCGACCTGCTGATCTCCGTGCAGGGCGAGAAAGTCGGGCAGCTCAACGGACTGACCCAGGTGGATCTGGGCGACTACCGTTTCGGCTTTCCGATACACATCACAGCGCGCACTTTTGCCGGCGAGGATGGTGTGCTCAATATCGAGCGCGAGGTGGAGATGTCTGGACCGATCCACGACAAGGGCGTGCTGATCCTGCAGAACTACCTGTCGGCACTGTTCAGCCATAACGCACCGCTGGCACTGAACGCCTCGATCGTGTTCGAGCAGGAATACGACGGCATCGAAGGCGATTCGGCTTCCTGCGCCGAACTGTATGCGCTGATCTCCTCGCTGTCCGGCCTGCCGCTCAAACAGGGGATCGGCGTGACCGGTGCGGTCAACCAGCACGGCGAAGTGTTGCCGGTAGGCGGGATCAACGAGAAGATCGAAGGATATTTTCGCGTCTGTTCAACGGCAGGACTGGACGGCAGCCATGGCGTGCTGATCCCGCACCGCAACCGCCGCCACCTGATGCTGGAACGCAGGGTCGTCGAGGCGGTCGAGCAGGGATTGTTCCATATCTACACGGCAGCACAGGTCAGCGAAGGGATAGAGCTGCTCACCGGACGACCGGCCGGCATAGCCAACGATGCCGGCAACTATCCGCACGCCAGCGTGCTGGGGTACGCCCAGAAAGCCTTGCTGGCCTACCGCCGCGCCTGCCTGGCGTCTGAACACGCGAAGTCGGTACGCAAGCACCTGCATCCGTGACTGTCCGGCAGATCAAACCTCGGGCTTACGCTTCGCTTTCGTTCGCGCGCCTGGGTTCATGCTTCTTTACATCGCCACGCAGCTTGTGCGCATATTCCTGCACCTGGCGCTTGGCCGCATCGAAGGCGTCGCGCAGGGCCACATAGACATCTTCAGCCTGCTCGCGGTTGACTGCGATCTCGCCGCCCGCCACCCCGATGTCGATGCGCACGTTGAACAGCTTGCCCTGCTGATGATGCTTGTGCGGCATCTCGACCACCACCCGGCATGACATGATGTGATTGAAGAACTCATCGAGCTTCTTCGCCTTCTCGCGGATATGCGTTTCCAGCGCCTCTGACTGTTCGATGTCGCGAATCGTGATCTGTAACGGGATCTGCATGAGTCTCTCCTTTAGGTCGGTCCGAATGTGGTGTGCTGTGCCTGGCTGCCATCCCGCATTGCCATTGCCAGCTCAATGCGCCCAGCTCACCCGCAACAGATTCTGTTCAGGATTGTAATGGAACTCCAGTTCACCACGATAGGCATGATGCAACACATCACCGATACCGCGCGCCAAATGGATATCGGTGGTGGTCACCAGTGTGCCACCCTTTGTCTTCTCGATCGCCATGATGCGCTGCAAGGGATGCGCAGCTTTTTCCTTCGCCTCGTGATGATGGATCCGTTGCATGATCTCCTCTTCGTGCGCCACGAAGAACTCTCCACTCAACGACACAAACCCGGCAGGAAATCGATCCCGTATCCGGTGGCAGGCCGGGCAGTATGATTGATGTGCATCCTTGGGCTTGTCCAGCCATTGCCAGTGGCCGGCATGGTATACCGCGCCGCAATCCGGACAGAGCGTCGGCTCGGGAAGCTTGCCCTTGGCCTTGTAGGTGTCATGCTCCGCTTCCTGCAACAACTGGTCGCGACGGATGAGTTTGAATCCAGGTGGGTGGGTTTGATGTGACATGTTCGCCTCCTTGTAGACCGTACCTCCTGCTCATTGAGGGTTACAGGCGGTGCGGATATTTCATGAAATAGCGAAATCGATTGATTTGGTCGTGAACCTGGCAGATATATTTATGTGAGGAGTAGTATGCGCTCAAGACAACCCATATAAAACCATGTTTGGTGTAGAACATCAGTCAATCAGTCAACTACTTTGAGTGTCGATTGCCGATTTGGGTTTATGTCACGCTTATGTAACAGCCAGCAGTTTGGCCAGCTTGTTCCACCCCGATCTATTGGATTCACTATCGGGACTTTCTTCAGTGGTGAATTCAACTGTCTGCACCAATTCATGCGGCAACAGCGGGTGTCGCTTCGCTTGCAACAGCTCCAGCACCGCCAAATCCGCTTCCGAGGCGTCGTTGCGGCGCTGGCCGACACGCTCGCGCAATGTGGCGTCTCGCGCATGCAATGCAGCGATCGCGAAAGGCACCGACATATGCTGTGCCAGCGCTCGAAACATCTCGCGCTCGTCCTCCTTGAGGAAAGCGGCATCCACGATCACCGGATAACCGGCCAGCAACAACCCTCGCGCCAGTTCGTGCAGTCGCGCATAGGTCCGCTGCGTCGCTTCATGGCTATAGATATCACCGGCGCTGGAGCGACTGCTTTCCAGCATGCCCAGCCCGAACAGCCGCTTGCGCTCGACATCGGAGCGGATGCGGATGGCACCCATCTGCTGCAGCGCGAGCTGCGAGAAGGTGGTCTTGCCCGAACCGGGCAGGCCGTGCGTGATGATCAGGGCCGGACGATATTGCGCCAGACATCGCCGCGCCAAGGCCAGGTAACTGCGGCATGCAGCCAGTCCGGTTGCCCTGGCCTGCCTGGATATGTCCGTCTGCCCGGCCCGGATGGCGCTGACCTTGGCGCGCACCGTGGCGCGATAGGCCAGATAGAAACGCAGCACGGCGATGCCGCCGTAATCGCCGCTCACTTCCAGACAGGCATTCAACAGCCGCCAGGCGAATTCGTCATGGTCGCGGTGCAGCAGGTCCATCACCGAAAAGGCGAGCTCGTCCATCACATCTATCCAGCGCAAAGCCGGATTGAATTCGATGCAGTCGAAGGGAACGGGCTCGTCGCCGATGAGCACGATGTTGCCAAGATGCAGGTCGCCGTGGCATTCGCGCACGAAACCCTGCGCCCGGCGTTGCTCGAATATCTCTTTGCATTCGGCGAACTCGGCCTGGCTGGCCGCCTCCAATGCCGAGATGGCTTCCCTGTCTGCACTGCCTTTCAACAGCAGGCGCAATTGCGTGTAATTCTGCATTACTGCGGTATCGACCGTGGCAGCGCTGCCAAATGTCGAGGCCGGATCAGCCACGGGCAAAGCGGCGTGGAATCGGGCGATCACTGCAGCAAGGCTATCGATGTGGTGCGGCAGGATCCTGTCGCGCTGCAACAGCTCATCCATCAAGCTGGCGGATGCAAAGCGACGCATCCTGACGGCATATTCGATCGCAGGTCGTGCACCGAAATCCGGATCGTCCGGGCTGCCGCCGATGGGAACCATATCGAGATAGATGCCGGGAGCAGTACGACGGTTGAGCCTGATCTCCTCGTCGCAATAAAAGCGCCGCGCACCCAGTTCCGTGTAATCCAGGAAACCCAGATCGACGGCCTTCTTGATCTTGTAGGCATAGTCTCCGGCCAGCAGCACCCACGAGATATGCGTCTCGATCAATTGCACGGAAGAGGTGTTCAGGGCGTGGCGGTGCGGATCGCGCAGTGCGGCGATGAGCCTTTGCTGGTTCATGTAATCGCTTTGAGGATCACTCATGGTTTATCACCCGTGATGCCACAATCATAACTTCCCGGAGATTTCCTGTATCAGGACAAAGTGATCAGGCTGGGTTCTTCGAACAGCGACTTGATCACGACCCTGCGTATCTCCGGATGGTCGGGGACCAGGAACATCACCGGCGTGAGCATCTCCTCGAATATGCCCCGCAGGCTGCGTGCCCCCACCTTGTACTCGAATGCCATCTCGGCGATCTGCTGGAATGCCGCCAGTTCGATGTGCAATTCCACCCCCTCTTCCCTGAACGCTTCGCGAAACTGGTTGTAGATCGAGTTGCGCGGTTCGACCATGATCTTCACCAGCAACTCTTTGGACAGGTTCTGCAGGTTGGCGATGATGGGCAGGCGCCCGGCGAATTCCGGGATCAGCCCGAACTTGAACAGGTCGGTGGGTTTCACCCGCGAATTCAGTCGGTCGAGGATCTGCTGGTCGTCGTGCTTGTCGACGGAAATGAAACCGAAAGCATGGCTGGCCGCCGTGATGTCTTCCAGTCCGACGAACGCGCCCGCACAGATGAACAGGATGTTGGTCGTGTCGATGGTCTGCGCGCTGCCCAGACGCACCGGCGCACCTTCCATGATCTTCAGCAAGGCATGTTGCACACGCTCCCCGGAGGTACCGCGCTGCTCTCCTTCGGATGCTTTCAGCTTGTCGATCTCGTCGATGAAGACGATACCGCGCTGCGCCTTGGCGACATCCCCGCCCGCCTTCTCCAGCAGGCGCAGCAGCAATGCCTCGATCTCCTCGTTGACGTATTTCGACTGCGCCAGCGATGTCGCGTTGGCGGTGACGAAAGGGACGCGCGCCACACGCGACAATGTCTCGCACAGCAGCGTCTTGCCCGTGCCGGTCGGCCCGATGAGCAGGATGTTGCTCTTGGCGACCTCGACGTCTCCCAGACGCTGCCTGCCCTGTTTGCGGTAATGCGAATACACCGCCACCGAGAGCACCTTCTTCGCTTCATCCTGACCGACGACATATTGGTCAAGATAGCCTGCGATCGCACTCGGGGTCAGCTTCTTGCCCTGCATCTGCTCGCTGCCGGAATTCTGCATGTCATTCGCCTTCCTGATCCTGCTCGAACTTCATCATTTTGACATCCATAGTCTACCTTGATTGCGTCCCTCACGGTAAAGCGGCCCGGATATCCAGGCTGCGCCTTGCCGAAGTTTGCATTCTTGCATGCCCGCTGCTTCGCCAAGCCGGACAGGTGAGCAACATCGTCATATCTCACAAGCACCAAGGCCGCATTCGCGGCAATGATCCAGGATCCATTTCAAATCAAAACACGCACATGCAATATCGATATCCACATGTAACATATTGTCACAAGGCAATATATTGGCGTTAGAATGTCTGCAGCCGGATTTAACCCGGCTTAGAGCGAGATCATCGAACAGCCATGAATGAACCACATCCGCTCGCCGAGAACCAACTGGACGACTCACACTACCTGCGTAGCGTGACTCAACTGGGGGATACCCGCCGCATCGTCGCCAACCGCGACATTCATTCCACTTCGGGGATGAAGCTCATCAGTGCAGGCATGAAGATCGACAGCTCGCTATACGACCGCCTGCTGCAGCATAAACTCGTCCCGCCGCTGGATGACAGCCTGTCAACCGAGGACACGGTCACCGGCGCGAGCCTGGCGGGAAAAGCCATGCAGATGATGAAGGAAGACAAACAGCTGGAATCGATCCAGTCCACCCGGCAGGATGGACTGACGTTGCCGCATATTTTCAAAAAAGTAACGCTCCACCCCGCTATCGCGTTCAAGTTGACGGTCATGCGCGAAACGAACAGCGAGCTTTACCAGCACAGTATTTATGTAGCGCTTGTTGGATCATACATCGGGGTAAAGTTGCAGTTGCACCAGAACCAGCTGAGAGAACTTGCTACCGCCACATTGCTGCATGATATCGGCATGCTGCACCTGGACCCGGCGATATTGGCACGGGATTACAAAATGTCGGAGAGCGAAAGACGCCATCTCTATGTACATACCGTGACAGGCGCGATGATCCTGAAAGCCTATCCGGAATACACGCAAAAAGTGGTGGATGCGGTTCTGCAGCATCACGAGCACCTGGATGGAAGCGGCTATCCGCGTGGACTAAAGAACAAAGAGATCAGCCTGCTCGGCCAGATCACCGCGATCGCCGAGATCGTCGCCAGTCAGAACACTGGCAGCATTGCGGGATACGGTGGTTCAAAACTCGAGACGATACTCAAGCTGAACATGCGCCGTTATGGCGGCGATCTTGTCCGCCACCTCAGGGTGTTCTATCAAGATGAAGTTGAGGCACCTCCTTGCTCGGACATGGACAAATTGATGGCACAGGAGAAGACGTCGAAGATATCGGCCATATTCTCGTCATGGGAAAACAACAAGGGCAAATTCGATGCAAAAGACCCTGTCTCAGTTTTGGCCAACGAACGCATGCTGAACCTGAAGATGGAAGTCATCGATGCCGGCTTGAATCCCACCGGGGACAATAACGATCTGTTCGGTTTACAAGACGACCTGGCAGCATGCTTCGATGCAAGGATATTGCTGGATGAAACATTGTGGCAGCTTCGCAATATCCTGCTGGAGATCAAACGCCGCGTGCCATCGGTCGATGGAGAAAGCTCGGCGCAAGCCCCTGCCTCATTGAATGCGTGGGTCAAAGAAGTCGAAGCCCTGTTGTGAAAAAGCTTTCCAGCAGTGATTGCCGCAGCTTTGAAAACCAGAGCTTGATGTCACGGTCCAGGAATAAAAGCCAGTGATTTCGCAGGCTTATCGATAGCACGCGGAGAATTCGAGTGTAAAATGAGCAACAAGCAGGAGGGGTATCCTGATGATCGGGATGCAAAATATAAGCTGCAAAGAATAATGACAACCAGGCAACATCTCATCAGCGAGAGAACCGTTCTGACTCTGCCCGGAACGTCTGCTGAATCTTATGCGCGATCTGTTTTGCATATCCAGACCAACAATGGATCGGCACATGACAGATAACAGCGACATCTCCCAGGACACTTCCGCCAGCCGCGTGCGACAGTTGATGCCGTATCTGCTGCTAGCCATCGCCTATGTGATCAGCGGCAAGCTGGGATTGATGCTGGCGCTGCCTCCCGGCTATGCCTCGCCGATATTCCCGCCTGCCGGGATCGCGATCGCTGCGGCACTGATCGGCGGCAGAAAGACATTACCATGGATCTTCGCCGGCGCTTTCCTGCTCAATCTCTGGGTTGGCTATGCGGACGGCCACGTGATCAACCCGCTGGAACTCATGGCGGCGATCGCCATCGCAACCGCCTCGATGCTGCAGGCAGCCATCGGTGGATGGGCTTTACGGCGCGCTATCGGCTACCCGGCAGCGCTTGACCACGGCATCGAAGTGTTGCGCTTCCTGACACTGGCGCCGGTAATGTGCCTGACCAGCGCAACGCTTTCGATCGGCAGCCTGTGGGCTCTCGGCAGTATAAAAACCGCCGGCATTGGTGCCAACTGGGTCTCTTGGTGGGTCGGCGACACGCTTGGCTTGATCGTGATGCTGCCCATCGTCATGACGGTCGCCGGCCAACCGCATGAACTTTGGCGCGGCCGCATGCGCACCGTCGCACTGCCCATGCTGCTGGTGTTTGCCATCTTTATCGCGGCATTCCTCAAGATCAACCGCTGGGAATATGACAACTCGCTTTCCGATTTCAGACAGCTTTCGCAACAGGCATCCAGTCTGCTTAGCAACAGACTGGAAGAACAGGGAGCTCTGCTTGACGAGACCACCGGGCTGTTTCTTCACGATGCACACGGCCATGTGACGCGGGAAGAGTTTCACCGCTTCGTTCAAAGAACCCTGCAGCGTTTCCCGATGATCCAGGCGCTGGAATGGGTTCCGCGGGTAAATGCCGCGCAGCGAAACAGTTTTGAAGCAAAACAGCGCAACGATCTGCCGGGATTCGAGATCCGCGAACGCGATGCCGACGGAGAATTGGTGCGTGCAGGTAAACGCAACACATACTACCCGGTAACCTATGTCGAGCCATTGGCGGGCAACCAGCCTGCAGTGGGATTCGATCTCGCCTCGAATTCGATACGGCAAGCAGCGTTGCTCACAGCACTGAAGAACGGAAGCATAGTCACAACCGAGTCCATACATCTGGTACAAGATGCCCAGCCTCAGGCAGGCATATTGATCCTTTCAGCCATCGACCCGCATGACCAGGCATCCGGCTTCGTCGTGATCGTTCTGCGCATGGATGACTTCATGAGCGCATTGCTGTCGAGTACGCGCCACCTGGTCTACACGCGGCTCATCGACGTGGATGAAAAGAAGGTGCTCTATGACGATTTCACTCCGGAATCCAGCGGCATCCTGGAGCAGCGGGCTTTCACGTTTGGGACCCGGCATTATCAGCTGGAAACTTCCCCGACGCCTGCCTACCTGAAAGCGCACCGGGGCTGGCAGAGTTTCGTCGTGCTGACTTTCGGCTTGTTGGGTACGGGATTGATCGGCGCGTTGCTGTTGCTAGGCTCGGGCTATACCGCGCACATCGAGGCACAGGTCAGAGAGCGGACCAGGAAACTCAAGGAAAGCGAATCGCGTTTTCATTTCATCCTGGAGAACAGCCCCATCGCCATTCGCATCACGGCAAACGATTCCGGCAAAGTGGTCTTCGCCAATTCCAGTTATGCTGCATTGATCAACGCTACACGCGACAGGGTGATCAGCGTCGATCCAAGACAGTATTACTTCGATCCACAGGAATACGACGAGATACTCGACCGGATCAACAAGGGAGAGCGGATCAGCAGCCAGCTGGTCAAACTGCGCATACCCAATGGCCATTCGGACAGCAAATGGGCACTGGCATCCTACCTGCCGATCGAGTTCGAACAAAGGCCGGGCGTGCTGGGCTGGTTCTATGACATCACCGTGCGCAAGCAACTGGAGGACGAGCGCGAGGAAGCGCTGGACCGGCTGAAAAAGATCTCCAGCCGGGTACCCGGCATGGTCTACCAGTTCCTGATGCGCCCCGACGGAAGCTCCTGCTTCCCGTTCTCCAGCGAAGCCATACGCGAGATATACCGGGTCAGCCCGGACGAGGTGCGCGATGATGCCTCCAAGGTATTTGCCATACTGCATCCGGACGATTACGACGGTATCGTCGAATCCATCCAGTCCTCTGCGCGAAACCTGACCGTCTGGCATCACGAATACCGCGTGAGATTCGAGGATGGCACCGAGCGCTGGCTGCTCGGCAACGCGACTCCGCAGCGGGAAGAGGACGGGTCGACGTTATGGCACGGTTTCATCACCGACGTCACCGAACGAAAACGCACCGAACAGCAGGTACAGCGACTGGTGCGCGAACAGAAAGCGATGCTGGAAAACGACCTGATCGGCATCGTCAAGGTCAAGAACCGCATCATCGAATGGGCCAATCCGTCTTTCGAAAAGATGATGGGATATGGCATCGGCGAGGTCTACGGCACCTCTACCCGTCAATATTTTGTCAGCGAGGGAGCCTACCACTCGCTCGGTGCCGAAGCCTATCCTGTGCTGAATATGGGAGGCATCTACCGCACCCAGATCGAGCAGCAGCGCAAGGATGGAAGCGCGATCTGGGTGGACATGAGCGGGACCATGCTGGATGCTGCAACAGGCAATTCGCTGTGGGCGTTTGTCGACATCACCGAGCGCAAACTGGCGGAAGACCAGATCCATCATCTGGCTTTTTATGATGCATTGACCCAGCTGCCCAACCGCCGTTTATTCTACGATCGCCTGGAGCAATCCATGGCCGCCGGCAAGCGCAGCGGCAAGTTCGCCGCGATATTGATGCTCGACCTGGACAACTTCAAGGTGCTCAACGATACCCATGGACATATCGCTGGTGACCTGCTGCTGGCCGAAGTGGCGACCCGCCTGAAAAGATGCGTTCGTGCCATGGACACCATCTCCAGATTCGGCGGCGACGAGTTCGTGATATTGCTCAATGAACTCGATAGCGACGAGACTGAGTCGATCGCCCAAGCCAGGCATGTGGCAGAAAAGATCCGCGCCAGTCTGGCGGAACCGTACCGGCTGGTCGTCAAGAACGACAGCAATGCCGACCGGCTTATTCAACACCACAGCACGGCGAGTATCGGCGTGAAGGTCTTCCTCAACCATGAGGAAAACCGGGAACAGCTGTTAAGACGCGCCGATGTCGCGATGTATCAGGCAAAGGATGCCGGACGCAACCGGATCCACATCTACGGTTCGGGCGGCTGACGCTGCTGCATCCGGCCGAAAACCCATCGCGGCAATACAGTGAATCGGTCAATGCCGGCGATGGATTATTGGACGAATCAGGCTCAGAATGACGGCAGCTTGCGGTACACCTCATGCTGCCGCCGGCGCCGCATCGAATCACTCCAAGGAGCGTGGCAATGCTGATCTTCCTGAGCGTGGCTTTATTCATCTACGCTTCCATGCACCTGTATGCGTTCGGCAAGGTGTGGCTGGCTTTCCCTCCGCATTCGTTCGGGTTCGCCCTGACGCTGACGCTGGCCGGCATCTTGCTGACCAGTTCCCCGCTGATCGTCTGGTTCCTGGAAAGGCAAAGCTGGCATCGCGCCACTGTCGTCACCGCCTGGGTGAGCTACACCTGGATGGGATTCCTGTTCCTGTTCATCTGCATCGGACTGCTGTTCGATCTTGCGCATGCATTAGCCAGGCTGTTTGACCTCAAATGGCCGCTGAACGACATCGTGTCGCTGCGCACCAAAGGCCTGCTCGCACTGGCCTTGCTGGGCTATGGGTTCATCGAGGCACAGCTATTGCAGGTTGAGAAATTTGACATCGCCACACCCAAACTTGCTGCCGGACACATCACCATCGCGCAGATATCCGACCTGCACCTCGGCATCATGCAGGGAGATGGCGCGATTGATCGCATCGTCGACAAGCTGCGCGAACTGAAGCCCGACATCGTGGTGGCGACCGGCGACATCGTCGACGGTCAAGGCGATGACTTCGAGGGCATGTCCAGCCATTTCCGTGCCTACACGCCGCCGCTCGGTGCCTACGCCGTCATCGGCAACCATGAGACCTATGCCGGATTGAAAGACTCATTGCGCTTCCTGCGCAACTCAGGCTTTACCGTTTTGCGCGGCGGTTCGGTCAGGACAGGCGGCATCGTGCTGACTGGGATCGATGATCCCAGCGTGATGTCCTCGGGCCAGCAAGCCAGGCCCGATACCAAACCGGCGCTTGCCTCCACTACCCCGGACGATTTCATTGTCCTGCTCAAACACCAGCCCGAGGTGGATAACTACACGCCGTTCGACCTGCAACTGTCCGGGCATATCCATGGCGGTCAGATATTCCCGTTCGTCTACCTGACGCAACTGACCTATCACGTGCACACCGGCCTCACCGAACTGGCCAATGGCCAGCGTCTCTATGTCAGCCGCGGTGCGGGCACCTGGGGACCGCCGATACGCTTGTTCGCACCGCCCGAGATCACGCTGATCACCATAGCGAGCACGAACAAATGATCGACCGCTGAAGATCTCCGCCCATCGATCATGCCCACACGCGACAGATCGGGGGCATATGCCGACGTGCCTGCCGGCTACAGTCAATTGCCAGGCCCGTTATCGAGCCCATCTTCTTCCCGATACCTGCCAGTAGCCTCTCACTTATCCTTGATGTACCAGTAGGTCCTGCTGCGGCTGGTCGAGACATTGATCGCGGGTTTGCATCCGGCCAGTGCCGATTCGCCACTGCAGCCCGAATTGAAGGAATTGTCTTCGCCGCCGCCGCAACCGATACAGAACGGCACTTGCATGGTCTTCCCCGCTGCATCGGTGATGTTCACGATGCCGGAGACCGGCGAAGGCGGCAGGCCGCCGCCTTCGAACTCTCCGTTGAAATATTTTCCGGTGAATGGCGTGAGCTTGTAACCGGTCGCCTCGCCCAGGGTCTCCTCGCACAACTGGTTATTCGGTGCTTCTGCCGTATTCGTGCCGAAGTAGATGTATCCCGCCGTCACCAGCGGTGCGTTGACGGCTTTCTCGCAGGTATTGAAAGTGATGAAGTAGCCGCTGAGCGTGCCGTTATAGGCGAAGCTTGTCGCATCGAACAGATTGGCCGTCGTTCCCGGTTGTTCCGTGATGGTGGTCGTGCCGCTGCCATCCATTCCGATCGCCGGATCCTTCAGCAGGTAGGCCCGGTTCGTCACCGCACACGCCTTTTGCGGATACAGGGCCGGATCGGAATAGAGCGGATGCTCGCGATCACCGGTGGCAGTGAATACTGCGTCATAAGTCTTGGTCGTGATCACCTCCGGCGGGTAAAGGATCTTGCGCGGCGTGGTACCGGCGGCACATGTGCCGGTGTTGCACCCGAGCGCAGCCAGCTTTTCCACCTGCCAGAAATTGGGCGTGTTGCCGCCGGTCGGTTCCAAGTCCACGCGCCACACGTTGCCGCCCACGTCGCCCACATACAGCCGGTCGATCTTGCCGTCGCGGTTCCTGTCCAGCAGGGTGATGTCGGAGGGGATGCTGTATTGCATCGCAGCAACCTGAAGCTGGCATTGCGACGTGGTGCAGGCGAAAGTGGGAACACCGGGTGTCGCGCTCCATACGAGCGCACCGGTCGTTGCATCCAGGATGAATATCCCGCGTCCCATGGTGTCGGCCAAAGGCGCTTCCGCATCCTCGGCGACATTGTCATAGCCTGCGCCGAAGATCAGCACCGGATTGGGATAGCCGGTGACGCGTGCGACCTTGGGCAGCGACCAGGTCTGCCCGAGCTCGCCAAAGCCCGCATCCGTGTTGCTGTGCTTCCACAGGAATTTCGGATTGTTCGGATTGCTCACATCCAGCGCATAGATGAAACGTCCGCCACGACGCATGGCGAGATACAGGTAAGCCGCTGTGGTCCTGCCCAAGCCATCGATCGCCTGGTATACGCCAGTCGGGCCATCGACAAAATAATCCTTTCTTTGCGGTGCCGGAACGATGCCGGGCAGAGTGGAAGGCATCAGCAGTACCGGACTGTTGTCGTGCTGCCGCTTGAGCTTGCCGAAGAACTCGGACGGGACGAAACCCCACAGTTCATTGCCCGGATTGGGCATCGTGCTTCCCGCGGGGTTCACCTGATTGCCGTTGACGGCATGGAATGCGCCATCGTTGTCGCCATAGAACACGACCACGTTGGGGGATGCGGTCGCCGCGGTCTGGGCACCGGCCAACCCGCAGCCTGCAGTGGGATAAGTGAACGTGGTGCTCGTGGCGACCGTCACCATGCAGACATTGCCGTTGGCGAACGTGACCTTTCCCTGGGCGCCGGTCGCACCGATATTCGCCACGTCCGTTGCCGAAGCAGTCGCGGTGCGGGTGGTACCGGCATCGGAAGTCCCGCTGATGGCGATCATCGTGCCGCCATAGTTGAGCACCACCGGACGCGAGTGCAGTACATCGCCATGCACCGAAGGACGGATGTTCACCGCCGGATTGGGACAATTGCCCATCCCCGGAGTGCTGCCCGGCGGACAGAGGCTGGCCTCGTCGCCGTAATTATCTTCGCCGCGCACCCATCTGAGCAGGGCATCGCGGGTGGTGGTACTGCTGGCGGCGATCGCACCTGCGCCAAAGAAACCGGCCAACGGTGCGGCAACAGAATACTGGTAAGTGAAGGTGGATGGACCCGTGACGATGATGGGCCATGTACCGTTGTAGCCGGCAGGTGTCGCTCCACTGATGGTGACGACCGACCCGGCAGGCAAGCCGTGCGGCGCCGCCGTGGTGACGGTCGCGGTGTTCAGCGTGTAATTGCAGCCGGCATCATTCGTCGCCGTCGCAGCGACAGGCACAGCCACGGCAAGGTCGATGTAGTTGGGCGAGGCGGCAAAAAATGGAGAGACCGCAACCGTTGCAACAGTGTTGTTCAGTGTCGTGAATGTGGTGCAGCCGGAGATGGTCAGTGTCTGTCCAACTTGCAGGCCGTGAGCGACTTTGTATATCCAGAAATAGTTGGAAAAAACGGCTGCCGTGGACGGCAGGGCCGGCGCCCCCGCTCCACCCGCGTTAGTGTAGGTGAACGTGCTGGCGCCCTTCGCGGTCACCGTGCAGGGATTGCAATCGTACTTCGTCGCACCGGTCGCTATCTTGAGTTGCGTGCCGACAGCCAATTTCGCCAGGTCGATCGCAGACACGGTGGCAGTCACGGTATTGCCAGACTTGAAAAGTGAGGTGATCGAAACCGTTGCCGGTGTACCGCTTCCGCCGGCGTTCGCCCCCCCACCCGCTTGCGTGGTGGCGCTGGTGATGGAGCTGATCGCCACCGAGCCCGTGCCCAGCTGAGCATCGGTGATGTTGGCATTCGAGGTATCAAAAGCATTGGAGACATCCGGCAAGGCAGCGACACAACCCGTCCCCGCTGGGCAATAGGTGTACAGATTGCGCGGGTTGGTGGCGCTGCCGGGTGCCGTGGTGTAAGTGTCGGTCAGATTGGCCAGACGCAGCATCTGCGCCGCACCGCCCTTCTCCACCACTTCACCGTCGGGCAGGTCCCATGAGAGTCCCACGCTGCTCGGGCTGTTCGCCCAGTAGCCGACAGCGGGGTCCGTATTGCAGATGGATGTGTTGCTATACGGTGCCAGATTGTAAGGCGTCACGTTGATGGTCGTGTTCGCGGAATTCGAGCAGCTCCAGAAGCTGGCTGCATTCGGCGAAAGGAAGCCGGTGCCCGCCGCGCTGATGGCTGCGGTGCCTGTGGCGTCGGCCAGGAATATCTGCTTGGTGGTCGGGTCATAAGCGAACTGGTATTGCTTGAGGTTGCCCTTCCACCTGGGGGTGCCCGAGGCATCGGGGCGGAACATGCCCATGAAAACCTGGTTCAGGTAGGTGCCCTGACTGTTGACGCTGACGGGCAGGCTGGAGGAAGAGAACACGCTGTTGACTGCCTGCACCTCATTGAGCACCCGCAATATGGCCTGTTTGATGTCGTCCGCATTGCCGGTGGGAAAATACTTCCCGCCGCCATGGATCGCCATGCTGGTGAGCAGCGCCGGGTAGGCCGACTTGCAGGCATTGCTCAATACACCGACCGTGTAAGTGATGATCTTTCGCCTGGCGGGCATGACACCGGTTTTCAGATCGGTGTAGTACATGTAGCGCGCCCATTCGTCGGCATACAGGCCGGACGGATCGGTGTGGGTGTTGCCCATGGTGTAAGGATTGGGCGAACAGGTGAATGCGCTGGTGCCATATGCGCCGGAGGGAATCTGGATGACGCCGTTAAGCATCGATTTCTGCGTAGCGGTGAGCGCGGCATTGCCGTTGATCGTGGTGCTCAGCTGTGTACCCGGTGTGGCGCTGGCATCGCCGGGCGAACCCGAGTTGTTGATGGCATTGCCGATGAAGATGACATAGTTCTTCTGGCAACCGGCAAGCGCAGGCGAGGTATATGTCGTACCGGACATGCCTGTCTTGCCGGCATAGTAGGCCCAGGCTTCCTGCATGGCCTGTGCGGTCGCCTCGTTATTGGACTGCATGTTGCCGGAAGTCCACGCCTTGATGGCGGAGACGATGGCGGCTTTGCCCGCAGCGGTCATCGGGGTGAGCGGGGTCATCAGGCAACCGCCGACGGCGCTTGCATTGCAGCCGTACAGGGTGCTCATCCCGGTCTTGTTGTAGACCATGATGCCGATGTTGACCACTGCCTTGCCGTTAGATTGCAACGGCAACGCATTGATCGCGTTGACCAGCGCGCATTGCTCTATGCCGCCGGAGGTGTTGCCCAGGCTGGGCGAACCGCCGGTGTCGCTGTAATTGCAATCGGGTGCGCTGGCATTGAAGTTGGCCGCGTTATCCATTATGAACAACACATTGGGAAGATCCGTTCCCGTCACGCTTGCAGCGGAGCTGTACAGATCTATGTCCTCGGCCATGCCGGGTGCAGGATTGCCCAGCAAGACGATGAGCATTAAAGCCAGCAAGGATCGTATCGTATTCATGGTGTTTTTCTCCGAATGGTGCCGCCTGGGTTCGCTAAACGATCAACACGTCGTTCCGGCAGGAACGCGCAGGGATACGCCCTGATGTACTGTCACATCCGCACCGGTACCGGTGACGCTGGTCGCCTCCGCCGGAATATCCCACTGCTGTGCAAAACACCACGACTGGCCAGAGGTAGCCTGAACGCCCGAGGTGGAGATGATCCCGGTGTTGCTGGCGGTGCTGCTGCTGAAGCAGGGAACATCGTTGGGATTGTTCATGTCGAGGCTGCTGTTCATGAGCGGGACCGAGCCTGTGCAGGCCGGTTTCGATACTGCTGCCGTGTATTGGGGCGTCCCCGAGTTGTTGATGTCCACCGGGATCACTGCAGATACCGGATTGGCCGTGAAATTGCCGCTGATGACCTGCTCGATCGCCTGTTGCGCGGAAGCGGTAGCCTCTCCCTGCATCTGCATGTTGCCGGCAACGCGCAGGTTGGTGGTGCTGGAGCGGATGGCGGACACGACCAACAGCGTCAGCACTACCAGCATGACCAGGGCTACCAGCAGAGTGGCACCGTGCTGCTTGTGTCTTAAAGTCATGATGATCACTCTCTTCTTCCGCTGGGATTGATGGCACGCACCAGTTCGCTGTAGGCGTGGCGCTTGAAACTGTCGTTGAACGGACCCACCGAGGACACTCCGCTCACCGCACTGAGGCTGTATGTTTTGGTGTCCTGATAGCCTACGGTAGGATCGTTGTTGCGCGCGAGCAGGTTGACCTGGACCGCCATGACGTTTTGCCAATCGGTCGCCGCCGGCGTTGCGGTGTAGGTATCGGGAGCGCCGTCGCCGGTGTTGTCGATGCCGTAATCGAACTGCATGTTTTCAATTCCTTCCACCAAAGGAGTGATCACGGGCGCCGCGGCGGGACCGCTCTGCACCATCTTCAACGTGGGAATGGTGTCCGTGCCGCAAACATCGCAGCTGCTGATGTAATAGACATCCACCAAATATTGGCGGAGGTCGGCAGGCGTGGCGCAGTCTTTCTGCTGCAGCGAAAAGCCGCCCGTCCCCAGCACGAATGGCGTGGCCGAGGTATTGCACTCGGACACCTGGAGATAGGTTGTGCCTGCAGCAGCGGTTGCAACCGAGACCGCAGCAGTGGCCGTGCGCCGCACCACCAGGATCGCCGTATTGGGCTTGTAATTGGTCAGGCCGCATGTCGTTGCGGTCGTCGGATCGGCAGCCGCACCGGCATAGCCATAGACGGGTACCGGCACCTTGGGCGTGGCGTCCCAACCGGAATTGGTGCTACCGGGGTTTACATTGCAAGGATCAGCGGGCACCGTGTAGGCGACGCCGGAGGCAGGAGAATATTCGCCATAGAAGCCCGCAAGCTGGATGTCATCGTGCAACAGCTGCACGGCATAACGTCCGTTCTCGATCTCCCTGCTGGCTTTCTCCAGTTCACTGCGGGTGCTGCTCTGTTGCACGATGAGCGTGGTGATCCCGGTCAGCAGAACCAGTCCGATGGTGAGCGAGATCATCAGTTCGATCAAAGACAATCCGCCCTGATGGCAGGGCGATATGCAGGTGCGTTCTGGTATGGCGAGGGTATTCATAATGTGGTCAAGGAACCGGTCCTCAATGTCAGGCTGACTACGCGACGCTGTGCATCGTTGGCACCGAACAGCCCCTGGGCGCAGCTGGGGGTCGCGATGCCCGTGCTGCTCAATCCCTGCCAGGCCACCGCGATGGTGTAGATGCCGGAGCCGGGGATGGCCACACCGTTCTTGTCCAGCAGTTCCGTGCCGGCACCGTAACTGACACAACCGCGTGCGCCGGCCATGGCGCCGACATTGCTGCCGCTAGATGTTTCTGCAGCACCGGTCAACAGCGTGTTCCAGGCTTTCATATCGTTCACCGCCTGCGTGTTCTGCACGGCACTCCCGGCGGCGCATGACGGTGCGACCGTCGAGCCGGTGCCCAGGAATGTGCTGCTGGTGGCCGGATTGGGAACGGCAGTCGGAGTGAATGCATAGCAACCGGCCACCTTGCGGTTGGCGTTGATGCGACCGACCATATCCTTCAACAGGATGAGGGCCTGGACGCGCTGGTAGGATTCCACCTCGGAACGCTGGCTTTGCACCATCAAACCGGCCAATCCCAATAGACCTATCAGCAGGATGATGATGGTCACCAGCACCTCGATCATGCTGAACCCGGACTGGCGGCAGGAAATATCGCAGGGGGCACGCATCAGCAGTTTCCCTTCCTGCTGTTGGGCCGACCGCTCAGGTCGATGCTGATGCAGTAGGTGCTGGCACTGCTGGTGCCGGCACTGCCGATCTGCATCGGCGACACCGAAGCGGCAAGCCGTCCGTTGCTGTTGTAGGAAATGCTTTGCGTGCAGGCGGAATAAGGCGGCGCAATGGGCGGCGTACCGCAAGCGAGCGCCAGATTGGCAACCAGCGCATTCTGCCTGCTCATTGGAGCCACCATGCCGTTGGCAGTCATGGTCCATCCCTGCCGCCAATCACCATTCACCGGGGTGATGGTCACATTGCGGTCCCGCTTGATCGCCTCGCTGCGCGCAAGCGTCAGCGCGGACATCACGTCGAATGAACTGTTCTTGATGCGCATCCCCTCCACGAACGATCTGTAGGAAGGAAGCGCGAGCGAGGTGAGGATGCCGACGATCACGACGACCGTCAGCAATTCGATCAGGGTGAAGCCCCTGCAGCGTTGCATCGGTTTGAAAATCGAACAGGACATGATCTGGTCTTCCATTCCTCACCAGCACGACGTTACCGGGCTGGCAGTGCTCATGCCCTTGGTACCATCCTGCTTGAGCGTGAGCGACCCGCATTTGGTGTCGTTGGCCAATTGCGTCCCAGTCGGAGTTGCAGTGATAAGGTAGGTAGCCGGAGTGGCCGCACTGTTGGCGCAGATATCGATGCTGTAATTCTTGCTGACGCTGGCTGGCGGCGTAATGCCTATGCTGGTGAGCGCGGCACCGGCCAGAATGTTGGAGCAGCCGGCCGAAGTCGTGGGTGCGCTGAAGTATTGCCTGACGTCGAGCACATACTGTTCCTCCTTGTTGGCGACGCCCAGCATGTAGCTTTCCGCAGCACTGCGGTTGTTCCTGGTGAGGTATTGCAGATAGGAAGGATAGGCGATGGCTGCGATCACCCCTGCGATGACCACAACCACCATCAATTCGATCAGCGTGAAGCCGTTTTGAAATTTCATCAGTCGTTCCCGATATCTGTTTAGCGGGGCGGACTGTAAGAAAAAATGTACGGCGTACGCCATCGTAATTCGACAGATGGTCAGTTGGCCGGTATGAACGGAAAAAACTCTAAGGGGTTCTACTAGCAGGAGATTTCGCAAAACCCTGAAAGGCGATTTTTCGACGGATCAGCTAGTGGATTCCCCGACCCGGATGTGATCAGTACGTATCGGAAAAAACTATCGGACTCCTGCACGCACTTACGTCGCCAAGGATAAAGGGACAAGATCGTTTCCGTGAGGTGCCCGGTACACCAGCCAGAACGGCGGCAACCGAACCGATGTCACCGCCGCATGGGCAAGACGACAGTCACGCTGGTGCCGCCCTCGGGCCGTTCTGCGATATGGAATGCAGCGCCGAGCAAGGATGCGCGATAGTACATGGTATGCATTCCCAGTCCTTTGTTTGAATCTGCTGCGGCACGCTTGCTGATGCCGCAGCCGTTGTCGGCGATCTCCAGTTCCATGCGCTGCGGGGTTTCGGCCATCCTGAGCGTGATCCTGGTGGCACCGCTATGCTTGATCGCATTGTTCACCGCCTCCTGGGTGATCCGGAACAGATTGATCAGCACATGCTGGTTGCTGATGCTGCTTTCCGCTTCGCCGATGAGCTCGCACTCGATATGGTAGATCGATACGACATTGGCTGCGATCTGCGCCAGCATGGCATGCAGGCCTGCCCCCTTCAGCTCGACCGGATACAGTCCTTGCGCCAGATTGCGGGTCTTGTCGATGGCCTCGTTGATCATGGTGGTGATCTTCGCTGCCTCCTGATATTCGGGATTGCCCTGTTTCTTCAGATCCTGAGACAGCAACTCGGCCCTGAAGGCAGTGCCGGTCAGTTGCTGGCCCAGATCGTCATGCAGCTCCCTGCCGATCCTTTCCTGGGTTTCCTCTGTGACATTGATGATCCTGCGTTCGGCGATACTGGCGCGTTTCAGCGCGATCTCCGCCGTCTTGAGCGAATCCACATAAAGATAGGTGCCGCTGGCGATCAGGATCAGGATACTGCCGGCCATTCCCAGCAGGACTGCGAACCAGAGCTTGTCCCGGTTGAGGATATGGAATTCCGCGATATCGGTGTCGACATGGATCTTTATCCCATATTCGGGAATCACTTTCGACAGGATGATATGGGGATCGATGTCATCCTGTACACGCGACAAGGAAGCGAAACGACTATCCTCCCAAGGCTCGATGCGCAGCACAGGAAAATCATTTCTGCGGTAACGGTCGAACTTCTCCTTCGCGGAAAGCCCTTCGATCGGCGCACCGGGAAGCACACTCATCTCACGGCTCTTTTCATTCGCAAGGATGATCACACCGTTTGCGTCGGTCACGAAAGCGCTCACCTGCTTGATCATGGATGTCAGGTTGGGCACATCGTTCTTCGCCACCACCGACCCCATGTACCTGCCCTCGATGAAGATCGGGGACGCAAAGAACAGTCCGGGGATATGGGTGGTCTTGCCGACCGCATATTGCATCCCGCGATCGCCATTCCTGTTCGCGTGAACGAAGTCGCGCTCGGCGAAATTGGTACCGATGGAGCTACCGGGCGTATCGATATTGCCGGCGACGATGCAGTCACCCGCCGCATCGACCATATAGATCAGGTCGACATGGAGATTGCCCTGAACCTGATGCAGGTACAAACTCAATGACCTCAACATTGGATCGTTCGTCCAGCGCCTTTTCCTGACTTCGAGGGGTAGCGATGAGGGAGTGCTGTTCGTCCCGAAACGGGAGACGGTTTTCTTGACCCTTTCAGACTGCGCGAGCAGATCGGGGACGCCGGCGATGAAACTCAGGTTGCGCTGGATACTATCCGACAGGTCGACCGCAATATCCCTGGATATCTTGGTCTTTTGATCAAGGGCGATCTTCACTTGCGCAAGATAATACTGATCGGCGATGAACCAGGCCGACAGGCTCCAGGCTGCGATAAGGACGATCGCCGCGAGTACGATCTGGGTTCGGCTGTATTTCATTTGCGAGGACGGATGTTGATTGGACACACGATGGCTGGATCCACAATGTCCGCGATTATGCCCTAGCAGATCGATTCAGGAGTTTGAAAAAAAAGTATCCGGCAAGCCGGGCGTTTTCAAACAGCCTGCGCTGATAGTCAAAACAATTCGTTCACGGTACATTGCATTGCCATGAATCCTGCCTGCCTTCTCCGCCGCACAGACTGCCCTCGCCGCACCGGTAACGGCTCGATCCGGCGCTCCATCTTGTTGGCCGCCGCCATCGTCCTGCTCGCCGCCTGCAGCAAGCCCAAAGAGGAAGCCATTCCTGCCGGCAGCCATGTGCTGGCGCTGGGCGACAGCCTGACCGCAGGTGCGGGCGTAACCCGCGAAGAAGCCTGGCCCGATCTGCTGGCGAGCAAGACCGGCTGGGTGGTGATCAATGGCGGCGTGAGCGGCGACACCAGCGCCGGCGCGCTGCAGCGTTTGCCGCATCTGCTGGAGGAGAAGCAGCCGGTACTGGTACTGGTGACGCTGGGCGGCAACGACATGCTGCGCCGTATCCCGCAGCAAGAGACCATCGCCAACCTGCAAAAGATCGTCGAGATGGTCAGGGCGCACGGCGCCAGGCCGGTGCTGCTGGCAACGCCGAATCCGAGCCTGATGGGCGCCGTCTTCCAGCACCTGACGGCAGCCGATCTCTACCAGCAGGTAGCCGATGCGCAAAAGGTCCCGTTGATCAAGGATGCGTTGTCCAGCGTCCTGTCCGATCCGCAACTGAAGGTCGACCAATTGCACCCCAATGCCGCCGGACACGCGCTCCTGGCGGAAAGGATATTCAAGGAATTGAAGTCGATCGGATATGCACGCTAGCGGAAAGCATAACGCCACTCCCTTCGCGCAGCGGACATCTACAGCAGCGTGACCGCCCTTCAAGTCGCCCGTCGCCGCCCCTTCCTGCCCCCAACATCACCAGATGGGAATACAGGGTTCTGGGTATTGCACTAACAGCCTTTCAAACACAACATGTCGAGCCCGCAGAACGATTCGGGGCAGGACATGAACATCAGGGGGAATGAATATCCGATCCATTCACGTTCCCCGATAACAGCCAGGCACCGTAGCATCCTGCAAAAATGAGCGGCGGATCATCCGGGATGCGCCAAGCTCGTTGAAGGGGGCAATATGGGAATAGGCATCTTTGATTTCTCATATCGGACGATAGAGCGGTTCGCCAACCGCTACCGTTCGCTTATGCCAAGGACCTACCATCGCTATGGCGGCCACCTCGTGGCTGTTGCATTGGTGTCATTGGCTTTGCTGGTTCGTTTCGAGATCGCCCCCCTTGATGCCGGATTGCAGTACCTGACCTTCTTCCCGGCAGTCGCGCTGGCTGCCATCATCGGCGGTTTTGCATCCGGGATCATCGCCACCCTGCTCGGACTGATCCTGGCCACCTACCTGTTCGTCCCGCCCTACTACTCGTTCACGCTGGAAGGATGGCAGAGCTCGCTATGGTCCAACCTGGTGTTCCTCATGGACGGATTCATCGTATCCGTCTCGATCGAGGCGATGCATCTGTACCGCCAGAAGTACGAAGACAATCTCGATGAACTCACGCAACAGATCACCAGGCGCGACCTGGCCGACAAAGCATTGGCTGAACAGGAAGAGTTCTTCCGCCTGATGGCCGAGAATGTCGAGGACTTCATCGCCGTACTGGATCTGCAAGGACGGCGACTCTACAACAGCCCCTCCTACAGCAGATTCTTCGGCAATGCCGATGCCATGAAAGGCACCGACTCCTTCGCCGAGATTCATCCGGATGACCGCGAGCGGGTAAAGCAGGTCTTCAGCGAATCGGTGAAACTCGGCGTCGGTCTGCGCACGGAATACCGGTTCGTGCTACCTGACGGAAGCATCCGCGACATGGAATCCAGCGGCGGCCTGATAAGAAACAGCAAAGGCGAGACGGTACGGGTGGTCGTCGTGTCCCACGACGTCACCGATCGCAAGATGGTGGAGCAGAAAATAAACAGGCTCGCTTTCTACGACTCACTGACACAACTGCCCAACCGTCGCCTTCTGGATGACCGGCTGGAGCAGGCGATCGCGGCCAGCAAGCGCAGTGGTCAGTATGGCGCGGTGATGTTCCTCGATCTGGATAATTTCAAACCGCTCAACGACAACTATGGCCACAGGGCCGGCGACCTGCTGTTGATCGAGGTGGCGAAGCGCATCACCAGTTGCGTGCGCGAAGTCGATACGGTCGCACGTTTCGGCGGGGATGAGTTCGTGGTGGTACTCAGCGAGCTGGCCGGGAACGAATCGGAATCCGCGGCAGAGGCCAGGACCATCGCAAAAAAGATCCATGCTGCCCTGGCGGAACCCTACTGGCTGTCTTCCAACTTCAAAGGTACAACGCAACTGATCACGCACAACAATGTCGGGGCCAGCATAGGCGTGGTTCTGTTCAACCATGGCGACAGTGCCGAAAACATCCTCAAGCGCGCCGACAAGTCGATGTACCAGGCCAAAGCAGCCGGGCGCAACCAGATCCATTTCCATGTCACCTGAACCCGGCTGGAGTTGAACCAGAATACGCAGCAGGAACGTCAGGTGCGAATCAGGCGTTCCTGATCATCCTGTACTGCCTTTCGATCTCGGCTTGATCGAGGTGAAAGCCATCCGGACCTTCGATCTTCCAGACCGTCGCTCCGCTGTAGATGAGCTTGAAAGCATTGTTCATCGCCTCATCCCTCGTCACGAAGATCATTGGCAAGGTGAAGCTCAAGTCAGGCTGGGTGCCCGCAGGAACCGGCCTGTCGGTATAAAAGACCTTGTAGGTTGGCATCGTTTCCCCCTGAAAATGTCGGGATGGAAAAGTCTTCTGCAACTGGCTAGCTGAATCGGCGGATCAAAAGGCCTAGAATCACGTCAAAGCCCAAGTGTGAACTCGAACAATCCGGTCCGAATCTGCAATACCTGTGTGGGAGCACTGAAACCATGACGAGCGTCTGGTTCACAAAGAACCTCGGTGATGCGATGCTGGCTGATGCAGCCCTGACCCGGCTTGTAGCATTGTTTGCATTGACTTACGGGAAAGCGAACAGTTCCCCAAAGATCGCCGTATTCGTCCGGCACGAATCGGAAGGGCGGCTGCATTGCGAGGTCAAGGCCTATCTTTCGCCGGATGCCGCTGCGATGGCGAAACTCGTCGACGCGGCACCGTGCAAGAGACCTTCTACGGACGGTTTGAGTTTGCTTGCCGGCACCAACGATTGCTGGCCGGCACTCTTTCCGGAATCCGGGAAGCGAGTCATCCCTTCCTGATTCGCCATAGCGCAACGGCAGCCTGGTCGTGCAAGGCGGCATAAAGCAAGGATGAAAGATGAATTCTTCCAGGTCCATACTCATCGTTCTCGCGCTGATCCTGCTCAGCTGCAGCGGCTGCAGCACGGTCACCTTTGGCTACAACCACGCCGACTGGCTGCTGCGCTACTGGGTCAACGATTACACCTCGTTCGACTCCCGGCAAAAGAAAGAGATCCATGACGATGTCGATGACTACATGCGCTGGCATCGCCAAAATGCGCTGCCCGAATACATCGCCTTTCTGCAGGACCTGGACGCATTGACCCGGCACGGTCGCGCAATCGATGCCAAGGATGTCGACCGCACGAGAGCGGGAATCAACCGGCTGTACAGACTGACCGTGACGCCGGCCATCCGGCCTGCCGCACATCTGTTGAGCACGCTGGACGACCGGCAGATCGAAGAACTCCGCAAGACGCTGGCCGAGAAGAACCGCGATGAGAACAAGGAAGAGACCAGCGGCAGCGAGCAGGAAAATCTCGACCGGCGCGCGAAACGATACATCGACTTTGCCGAGACGCTGGCAGGTCATCTAAGTACCGAACAGAAACAGCGCATCAGGCAAATGAGCATGCGCATCCCGTTCATCACCACAGCGTATATCGAACACCGGGAAGCACAGCAGGCCGAGCTGATCGCCTTGTTGAAGCAACATGCGAGCGCAGGTGAAGACAAGATCTCCGCATTGTTCTCGCAATGGCTGGATGCCCCGCCGATCCCGGTATCGCCGCAAGCACAGCAAACCCTGCAGGCCTTTGACGATGCGATGAATGAAATGGTCGTGCGGACATTCGATCTGCTGACGGCGAAACAGAAGGAGCATCTGCACCAGAAGCTATCCGGCTACATCGAAGATTTTCAAAAGCTGCATACTGCGACAGAAATAGCCGGACAATGATTGCGACACTTGCCTGCCAATCATCCAGGATAAGACCATGAAGATCGTTGCGACACCCGAACTGATCAACATTCCCGAGATCCGGTTCGCCAACCTGCTCGACGAGGATCCGCTGGGCGAGGAATTCTGGAAGCACTGGCTAGGCGCGATGCGCTACCGCAAGCTGCGCCGTCATTTCAGCGCGCTGAGCGAAAGCGGTGCACTCGCCACCGAACTTTCCGCCCGTGCCGACAAACAAGGCCCCACGCTTGCGACACACGATGCACGAGGCATGCGCAGGGATCGTGTGGTCCAGCATCCCGACTACCATGAACTCGAAAGGCTCGCATACGGGCGCGGCATCGTCGGCATCAAATATGACGCGGCATTTCTGGCACAGCATCGCGAGGTCCGGCATCTTGCCGGGTTCGGCGCCGGATATTATTTCGCGCAAAGCGAGATCGGCCTCTATTGCCCCATCTGCATGACCGACGGCGTGGGCCGCGTGCTGGAGCGCAGACCCGCCGGGACGCAGACACCGCTGTATGAAACGACCATCGCCCATCTTGCCGCCAGCGACCTGGAGAATCTCTGGCAAGGAGCGATGTTCCTCACCGAAAGACAGGGCGGTTCGGATGTCGGTGCCAATACCGTGACAGCGACCCGGCAAGGCAGGCGCTGGCTGCTCAATGGCGACAAGTGGTTCTGCTCCAACGTTGCGGCAGACGCGATCCTCGCACTGGCGCGCATGCCGGGTGGCGCGCCCGGCACCAAAGGACTGGGACTCTTTCTCGTGCTGCGCCAGGAGCCTGCCGGCAATTCAGGCACGATCCGCATCCAGCGTCTCAAGGACAAGCTCGGCGTGCGCTCCATGGCGACAGGCGAAGTGACGTTCGAGAACACCGTGGCTCACCTGGTCGCCGGCGAGAACGAAGGCTTCAAGCAGATGGCCGAGATGCTCAACCTGTCGCGCCTCTACAATGCCGTCGCCAGTGTCGCCGGCATGCGCCGTGCGCTGCTCGAAGCGCTCAAGTACGGCGCCGGTCGCAACGCCTTCGGCCACAGACTCGACGAGCTGCCGCTCTGGCGCGCGGCGATGGCCGATCTGGTGGCCGAGCATCTGGGCATCTTCACGCTGGTGTTCGAAACCGTGCGCGCACTGGACCGCTCGGACAACGGTGACGACCAGGCGCGCAAACTGCTACGGATCGCGATACCGATGGCCAAGGCCTTGAGCGGCAAGCTCGCCGTGTTCGCGGTCAGCGAAGCGATGGAAGCCATCGGCGGAAATGCCTACATCGAAGAAAGCATCCTGCCGCGTCTGCTGCGCGATTGCCAGGTCCTGCCGATCTGGGAAGGCACCACGCACATCCTCACCCTCGACGCCCTGCGCGCGATCCAGAAAGAAGGGAGCCACGAGGCATTGTTCGCGCGGGTCCGGCTGGCACTTTCACGCGTGAGGGCATTTGACACCGGGCCACTCAGGGCCAGGCTCGACGATGACATCGGTCGACTTGAAATGCTGCTGAAACGGCCTGTCGAATCGCAGCAACGCGAGGCGCGGCAATGGCTAGAGAGCGTGGGCAGAACGTTCACGCTGGCCCTGCTGCTCGAAAACGCGATGCATCGGTCGCTGCAAAGACCCTGCCTGGCCGCATACAAGCGACTTTTCGTGCGTCCTGCCGGCGTGATGCCGGTGTGTCACGGCGACCCGGCAGGGCTGGCGGATACCGAAACGGTACTGCTCCGATCCGCGATCCGGAACGAATGATCCGGCTTGCGTTCAGTATTCCCGCATCATCGGTCCATAACCGGGACCACCATGGCGGAATTTCTCGCGCTGCTCCTTGGTCAGGATGGCGATGATCTGGTTGTGCACATCCACCGCGTTGTCCACCATCTGGCGGCGCATATCCTCGATCACCTTGTATTGCTTGTTGATCGCCGCGGCGTCCTGCTTGTCATCGTCATACAGGTCCTGCAGCTTGTCCTGCGCGTCCATCATCTGCCCCATCAGCGCCCATTGCTTGGTCCGCATCTCCTTGCGGAGTTTCAGTATCTTCGAACGTTGATCCGCACTCAGGTTCAGGTCGCGGTATTCCCCCCAGTAACCCATCATGCCATGGCCCATGCCGTAGCCGTATCCACCCATCATGCCCGGCCCCATCCCGTAACCGGATCCATAACCGCCCATCATTCCAGGGCCCATGCCATAACCGGGACCATAGCCGCCCCCCATCATGCCGGGGCCGCCCTGCCAGTTCTGGTCATCGGCAGCAGCCACGCTGGCAAATGTGCCCAGCAACAGGGTCGTCATGACGATACTCAAAATGCGCATGCAGTTCTTCATTTCACACCTCCTATGAGAATAAGTTGTGGAACAGTTGAACAACGGCTTAAACGATACTGCTTGAGGAAGCAGGTTCGGATTCGGATCAGCTACTTGCGCTTTGCTTCCCCAGTTCCTCCATCGCCTCTTCGGCGATGTCCCGCACTTCTTCGTGCGGATCCTTGAGGCAGGCTTCTACATAAGTGCGTGCAGCCACGCTGCCGGTGAGGCCGAGCAGATAGCACGCGTCGGCACGCACGCGATGGTCGAAGTGGAAAGTGAGTTCGGCCAGTTTCGGCAGCAGCGCCTGCAGTTCCGGCGTATGGGCATAGGCTTCCAGCAGCGCGCTGACACCGAGTCGCACCGAGATGTTGGCTTCGGGATCGGCAACGATGGCGAGCAGCGACTTGAGGCGCCGGGTGTCTGCGGTGATGAATGCCACAGCTTGCGGGTAGCTGCCCTCCTTCAGCAGATGCTCGACATAATGCGCAGTCCCCTCGTCCCCGCTCGCCCACTCTGCCCATTGCCTGAGCTCGGCCATGCTCTGCGCACCGGTGAGCGTGAAGGAACCCAGCCGCACCCAGGGAGCACCGCGCACGTCGTATTCCGCAGCCTGCTCCGGATGCGCTGCGATATTCACTACCGTCAGTTTGCCGACCTGCGCCTGCTTCACCAGCTCGGTCAGCGATTGCAACACCGCAGGGCAATGCGTGCAGACCGGGGTGATGAAAAGCAATGCGTCTGGTGGTGTGGGAGACATGATGGATCCCTCGGTTATTCGCCTTGTATGGTGACTATGATACGCCTGCTGCCACCGTTGTTCCTGTGTTCGCACAGGTATACCCCTTGCCACGTCCCGAGTTTTGGCTGCCCATCGGCGATGGGGATATCCAGGCTGCTGCCGAGCAGGCTGGACTTGATATGCGCGGGCAAGTCGTCCGCGCCCTCGTCCTGATGCCGGTAATAAGGCTCGTCCTCCGGCACGGCACGATTGAAATAGCTCTCGAAATCCTGCCGCACCGTGGGGTCGGCATTCTCGTTGAGCGTCAGCGAGGCGGAGGTATGCAGGATGAAGATGTTCATCATGCCGATCCGGAAGTCGCGCAGCTCGGGCAACTCGCGCAACAATTCACCGGTGATCAGGTGAAAGCCGCGCGGCCTGGGTTGCAGCTGTATCTCTTTTTGTATCCACATGGTTCGGCAAATTGCTCGAAGCGATCGCGGCAAAAGCGACTCATTCCATTTCGAGGTCGTCCTGCACCGCCGCCAGCCCTGCCTTGGCGCAGGCTTCGTCGGTCATCCCCGACGGCGCTCCGCTGACGCCGATGCCGCCCATGATGCTGCCGGCGACGTTGATCGGGATGCCGCCTGCCGACACCAGCAGCTCGTCGAGCTTCGGCACGCCGTAAGCACCCTTGAAACGCTCTTCCATCACCGAGGTGGGCGAATTGAACTCCATCGCGGTATAGGCTTTCTTGCGGCTGATCGGGACCGAGACATCCATCGCCAGCGTGTCGCGCAGCACCACTTGCGGATCGCCGCCGCGGTCGACCACGGTGACCGTGATCTGCACGCCTTCCTTGCGGCACTTGTCGATGGCGGCCTTGCCTATGCGCAGCGCCGTATCCAGCGACAGCCGCTTGATGTTCACCGTCAGCGGCTGTTTGCTTGCGCTTTCCGGGAACGCGGGTACCGAGAACATTCCGGCCAACAAACTCAACGTGACGACTGCGATATGTCTGGTTCCCATCTCACTCTCCCTGTCTGCTCATGCCGTTCACTTGTCGCGTGACTTTTCCACGCGAATCACTTCACCCTCGATCACTTCGCCTTCGAAGGTCTCGCCCTTGAATGCCTCGCGCTCCACGGTCGCGCTGCGCGCCTGGAATTCGCGCATCTGCGCCTTCATCACCTTGCGCACTTCGCGCGTCTTCCACCACAGATAGGTACCGCCGAACACGACGACGACCAGGAGGCCCGCAAGCAGCACCGCCGAGAACATCAGCGCCACACCAACCACGGCAACGGTCGCGACCACCGCGCCGGCCTTCTGCAACAGGCCGGGGCGATTGGACGAGGAATAGGAAATATATTTGTTCTGCATGGCGCAAGTTTATCGCATCCTTGCTTCGCCACGTCCGCAATCGCAAAAGCAAAATCAGCAGGCAGGCAACCGCAGCCGGAATACAATTCGCCCCCGGCACCGATCGTCCCGATTATTTCCAAAACCCGCAACTCCGCCATGCAACGCCCCGTATCCACAACCCGCGAACTCGTACACCTCGCCTGGCCCATGCTGGTCGCACAACTGGCGATGATGGCCAATGCCGTCATCGACACCGCCATGGCCGGACGGCTGACCGTCGTCGATCTTGCCGCAGTCGGTATCGCCGCCTCCATCATGGCCACGGTGCTGATGTCGCTGGTCAGCGTGTTGTTCGCGCTGCCGCCCATCATCTCCCACTTGTATGGCGCAAATCGCCAGGGCGAGATCGGCCGCGAGATACACCAGGGCATGTGGATATCGCTGGCGCTGGCGCTCGTGGCGATCCTGCTGATGCGCTTTCCCGGGCCGTTCATCGCCATCTCGCATCTGCAGCCCGCGGTGGAAACCAAGGTGCGCGCCTATCTGGATGCATCGGCCTGGGGCGTGCCCGCCGCTTTCGCCCTGCGTCTGTTCTTCGGCCTGTCGATGGGCATCCATCGCCCGCGTCCGGTGATGTTCTTCAACCTGCTGTCGCTGGGGCTCAAGGTTCCGCTCAACGCGCTGTTCATGTACGGCCTGTTCGGCCTCCCGGCACTGGGCGCGGCAGGCGCCGCGGTGGCAACCTCCATCGATGCCTGGCTGATGTCCGCGCTCGCTTGGGGCTGGTGCCTGCGCCATCCAAAATATGCGGAGTTCGAATTGCGCAGGCGCATCGCCGCGCCGGACTTCGCCGCCATCAAGGAATTCCTCAAGCTCGGCATTCCGATCGGTTTGACCTTCATCGCCGACGTGACCGCGTTCACCTTCATGGCGCTGTTCATCGCGCGGCTGGGGCCCATCATGTCCGGCGCGCACCAGATCGCGGCCAACCTCGCGGCACTCGCATTCATGATCCCGCTCTCGCTCGGCAATGCCACCTCGGTGCTGGTCGGTCAGGCGCTCGGTGCCGGGCAGCCCGAGCGCGCGCGCCACATCTGCTGGGAAGGCATACGTCTCGGCATATCCATCGCGGTGGTGCTGTGCCTGACCTTCTGGCTGGCCGCGCCGCACATCGCCGCGTTCTACACCACCGACCTGCAGGTGCAGACGATCGCCATACCGCTGATCGCGATGGTCGGCCTCTACCACCTGGGCGATGCGCTGCAGGCCATCACCGTCAATGCGTTGCGCGGCTACAAGAACTCGGTCGTGCCGATGATCATCTACACCATCACGCTGTGGGTGCCGGGCCTGGGCGGCGGCATCGTGCTGGGTCTCACCGACATGCTCGGCCCTGCCCGCGGCGCATCCGGCTTCTGGCTCGCGGGAATAGGCAGCATCTGGCTGGTCGGCGGCTTGATGGCGTTTTACCTCGATCACACCTCGAAGAAGCAGCGCCCGGAACAGGCTCCGGATACCGGGAACTGATATAATTTGCATCAACAAAACTCGCCGCATGGCGAGTCACTTTGGGAGAGACCGATGCAAGTCAGCGCCAAACTGAACCAAAAAATCGCCCAAGCCGTACAGACCTCAATGCGGATCGAAGGCTGCAAACCAGTGCAATCCGCTGCGGTCAAGAAACAGGCTCAAGCATTGATGGAACAGCACCGTGTCCAAGTACCAGTTCACAGAAAGTGACATCTCATCCTGCAAGGGCTGCAACGATAGCAGCATCTGGCAGGTCGGCGGCTTGATGGCGCTTTATCTCGATCACACTTCAAAAAAACATTGCTCGCGTTAGTGGCAAAACCGCGCTCCATACGCATGGATCGGATTGAACGCACGGCAACTCGATGCTGTCCTAGAAGCTCTGGACCGAAGTTCTTCCAGTTAGCGTAGGCCCTGAACAAGGGCACTTTAAAGGAGGGATTGATCATGATTTTCTCTGACGCGACTTGCAAAGTCTGGACTCCCCGAATCCTGGGAATAATGCGCATCATCGTTGGTTTTCTCTACGTGCAGCATGGCACCGCGAAACTGTTCGGCATCCCCCACATCCCGATGTTCGATGGCCTGCAGCTGCTCTCGCTGCTGGGGCTGGCCGGCGTGCTGGAACTGGTTGGCGGGACACTGATCCTGATCGGCCTGCTCACCCGGCCGGCGGCGTTCATCCTGTCTGGCGAGATGGCGGTGGCCTACTTCATGGCACATGCGCCGCAGGGCTTCCTGCCCATCCTGAACCAGGGTGAACTGGCCGTGTTGTACTGCTTCCTGTTCCTCTATCTTTCTGTTTCGGGTGCAGGTGCATACAGCGTGGACGAGATGCTTGCCCACCACCATCCCACGGGGAAGATGCAGACCACCTGAGCATTCGAGCAGGTATTGAAGGCTTGTGTAATATTGGCTCCGAGGAGCCGGGGGGATTTGTGTGCTTACATACAATGTGAATGGGTCTATTCAGCAAAATATTTTCGCCCGACTCATGCAATTCCAGTAAAGTTATCGCCTGCAATTCACATCGGTAAATGTCCATGGACTCAGCAGAGTTAAGCAAGGAACAACAGATCCTGCGCCAGATGCGCAAAACGCTGGGCAGCGTCGTCAGAGACGCCACACCGCTCGGCGGCCGTCCCAATCCGCTGAAGGAAACCACCATTCAGGAGATCAAGGATTGTTTTGCCCTGATCTCGGACCGGGAAAAAGAACTGGCCGCGCAACTCGGCTTCGACCAGGCCAAGCCCTATTACAACGACGGCGAACCGCAGAGCTCGAACGTCATCAACTTCGCCAAACCTTCCAAAGAATAGTTTTCAACTGCAGCTCCAACCGAGTCCTCCGTTCGTGCCGCTCTGGTAGAAGCATGAATGGAGGCACCCCATCTTCGCAGTCGCAATAACCGCTCCCCGACACGCCCCCGCTTATGCCTATTGGTTATTAGGATGTAACAAATAAGTATTTCGCTGGCATATGGTGCGCCGCTAGACTGGGCGCCAAGTTGATCGACTCAACCATACAACCACGAAAGGAAGGTGTCGTATGTCCACACTGAAAGACAGATTCGAAGACGTGCCAGACAACTGGAAGGTGCTGCGTCTCGCGGCAGGGGAAACACCGGACGGCGTCAAGCTGCCGGTCGGGCCGGTATTGGTGCCGCTGGCGGTATGGCAGGCGCGCCGCGCCGAACTGATCCGCCGCGAATACGACCATGGCTGGCCGCTCGGCGTTTGGCTGGGCGCAGAGGAAAGCCCTGCGGCCATCCGGCACGACATCGACGACTTCACCGTGGTCGGCGTCGAACCCGGCAAGAGCGTCGACCGTTACCTCAACGTGTGGCAGGTGCTCGAAAATTTCGGCTATCGCGGCGCGATCACAGCCACGCCAGCGTAATCGAACGGCGCAGGCCGGACAGATCGGCCAGCGCCGCTGCTTCAGGTTTCACCAAGGGCTGATCGAAACGTTGCGCAAATCAGCGTGCGTCGGGGTAGCCCCCTCTCCCTCTGGGAGAGGGCCAGGGTGAGGGAATAATGTGGCACCCAGCTTGCCTTGGCGTGTAGTTGGCAACACGCAACTTCGGTCTTCAGGTTCATTAATAGCTATCAACCTCGTTACAATTCGGCATGAACCTGCTCTACGACATGCCGCTGTATCGCCCTCCCTCCGAGGGCGACAATTTGATTGTCCAGGCCACGCTGGGGTGCAGCTTCAACCAGTGCAGCTTCTGCGCGATGTATCGCAGCAAGCAATACACCGAGCGCCCGCTCGACGACGTGTTCGTCGATATCCGCCAGGCCGCCGCCGGCTGGCCGGATGCGCACCGCGTGTTCCTCGCCGATGGCGATGCGCTGGCTCTCCCAACTCCACACCTGCTCGCCATCCTGCGCGAACTGGCAGCCGCGCTGCCGCGGCTGACGCGCGTCTCCTGCTACGCCACACCCGGCAACCTCCAGCGCAAGAGTCCCGCAGAACTGGCCCTGTTGCACGAGCACAAGCTGAACCTGCTCTACTTCGGCATCGAATCCGGCTCCGACCTCATCCTGAAAAAGATCACCAAGGGCGCCACACAACGGCGCATGGCCGAAGTGCTGCACAAGGCACAGGCGAGCGGCATGAAAGTCTCCGCCACCGTCATCCTCGGGCTGGGCGGCAGCCAGCACAGCAACGAGCATATCGACGGCACCATCGCCCTGCTCAACAGCGCGCCCGTCACCTACCTTTCCACACTGCAACTGTATCTGGACGAAAGCATCGAGGAAGAATTCCGCCGCAAATACGGCGAGCCATTCGAGATGCCGAACGACCTGGCGATATTGAAGGAACAGGAAAGACTGATCAGCGGCCTCAACCCGCCGCAGCCGCTCATCTTCCGCTCCAACCATGCCTCCAATGCGCTGGCACTCGCCGGCAACCTGCCCAGGGACAAAGAGAAACTGCTGCTGCAACTGCGTGAAGCGATGGCTGGCCATCGACCGCTGCGCCCGTTTTATATGCGAGGGCTTTAACCTGGCCCTTATGATTTTGCCCCTACAATTGCATGCTTTGCTTTGGTGTAGAATTCTTTTCATCCACTCCCTTACCTCACTGGGCATGCCAACCGTTCTACGATTACTAAACTGGCGTTTCCATTTCTATTCCGATGAAGGTATGGAGCCGCCACATATTCATGTGGACACGGGAGAAGGAGAATGCAAGTATTGGCTAGCGCCGATCAGATTGGCCAGAAGCCGCAACATCAGCCCAGTCGAATTGCGACGTATTGAGGCGGCAGTATTTGAGCATCAGGATTTGTTCAAGGAGAAATGGCATGAGTTCTTCCATCACTGAATTGGAGCATTGCGCTACCCGCGTCTGGGTGACGGGTCGTATCGTCTTTATCGAGCTCACAGATGGTCGACAGATCGGATTCCCCGCTGCCCGCTTCAAATTATTGAGCAAGGCGAGCGATGAACAACTCAAGAATGTCACGCTGCGGGCAAATGGCACTGCATTACGCTGGGACGAACTGGACGAAGATATTTCCGTAAGCGGTGTCGTTGAAGGACACTTCCAATTGCCACTACCAATGGCGGCATAAGCACAATCAGCTGACAAATTTGGTTTCTGCCAACGATTCGGCCTTGGCCAGTTTAATTTAATCAATGGCTGGAAACCGGCCATTGCGCCCGTTCTACATGCGCGGACTTTGAGGTGCAAGCAACTGGCTAGTCTGCGGCTTGATGGCGCTTCACATTAATTTCACTTTAAAAAATATTGCGCCAGCAAGCGCTTACCCATTTCCCTGCTATTCGCGTTGACACTCACCGCCCCACTCAAATAAAGTCTGCCCCTCTTGCAGATCTGCTAGATGCACATCGCACCGCACGCACGGCGCGAGGCTCACAGCAGAATCCCCAGAACAGTGAGGCTGGCGCAAGACACAAACCCGCAATAGCGGGTACAAGCCAGCATCACGACTGTTCGCAAAAGGGGAAGCACTTGTCTCACGCATCCAGCACCATCAAACACCATCCCCTCTCCCTTGCAGGGAGAGGGCTAGGGAGAGGGTAGACTCAATGAGCCAGAACCCCCTCTCCGCCACCGCCCCCTGGAACCTCGTCGCCGACGGCTACGCCGAGACCACCATGCTCGTGTTCGAGCAATTCGCCGACGAAGCCATTGCCGCCAGCAACCTCAAACCCAACTCCACCGTACTCGATGTCGCCTGCGGCCCCGGTACACTCGCACTCCGGCTCGCGCAGCAAGCCGGGCAAGTACACGGCATCGACTTCTCCGAAGCCATGCTCGCCATCTTCCGCAACAAGATCGAACAAGCCGGACACCGCAACATTGCCCTGCACTGCGGCGATGCGCAAACCCTGCCCTATGCCGACGCAACCTTCGACGCCGCCTTCTCGCTGTTCGGCCTCATGTTTTTCCCCGACAGGCAAAAAGGCTTTGCCGAGATCTACCGCACGCTCAAACCCGGCGGCAGCATCGCCATCACTAGCTGGGCGCCCGTGGACCAATCGCCCGCCATGCAAACCATGTTCGGCGCACTGCGCGCCATCAAGCCCGACCTGCCGCAACCGCAACGCTCCGTCGCCACACTGGAAAACCCGCAGCGCTTCAGACAAGAAATGGAAGAAGCCGGCTTCCGCTATATCGAGATACGCAGCGTCACCAAAGCCTTCCCCGTCGGCAGCACCGCCGAATTCTGGGACAACATGGTCAAGGGCAGCGCACCGATTCAGATGATGAAGAAGGGATTGGGCGAAGAGCAGTGGCGCGAGAAGGAAAAGCTGGCGCTGGCCTGGCTGGAAGAGACACTGCCTACGCTGAAGGGGCCATTGACTTCGGATGCTTGGTTGGGGGTGGGGGTGAAGTGATGGCCGCAAAGAAACCGCGGTCTATTCCCGATTGTTTATGCACCTGCCGTACTTAATTCCTTAAATTATTCAAGAAAGTGATATGTCATGCACATAAAAACACTGCGCATAAAGAATTTCCGGGCAATTGAAGACGTAAACGTTGAATTTGATAATCGTGTGAATATTATTGTTGGTCCCAATGCAATAGGAAAGACAACAATTTTGGAGTCAATTAGATTGGCGAAAGCATTGCTTTGTCCTCGGACTCAGAACGAGAGCATGCAAGCTCTTTTTGCTCTCGGTGCCACATCTCCACACATTCCTCAACAATTGGCTTTTCCTGCTTTGGCTAGAAATCCAAGTATTCCAGTGATAATTGGCATTCGTTTTGAAATGAGCAAGGATGAAATCGAGTGGCTAGAAAATTCCATACCCTTTGTATCGAGAGGAATTGTTCAGGCAAGAATGGGACAAGCTTTTTCGAATCCAACTACGCTTATAAATTTTCTGGGTACTCCGCAGGGTCAACAAGCAATTGAAGCAGCACAAAAGGAAGTTGCTTCAGCGATAAAAGTCGCGACGAACGACAACAGAGGTTGTCGCATTGAATTAACAATATCACAACAAACCGGCCCACAAGCGACTGACAATTCTATTTGGCCGAGTCTCATATCAATGCTCGACCAGCGCCATCCACCTGGCCTAGCAAGTTTTAGTTATTTCCCGGCTGACAGGGCGTTACCACAAGGTGAGCAGCCTGTTCAATTAGGCATGGCGGACGCTCAAGCGCAATTAGAGTCACATAGCTCTCAGCCGCAAACCAAATACACTCGGCTAAAAAACACAATATTTAACGCAATGATAATGAGCGAACTTGGGCGACAAGAATTAATCACAGAGTTCGAACGTATCTTTACTGGAATATTAAAAGGACGCCGCCTCAAAGGCATGGGGCTTAATCATTTCGGTTTGCTTTCCATAATGGTTGAAGATACAGAAACCGGACGAACATTCGATATTGATGGAATGAGTAGTGGAGAGAAAGGCCTTATCCTTACTTTTCTTCTCATCGAGAGGTCGATTGCTCAAGATGGCTTAATACTTTTAGATGAGCCTGAGTTACATCTTAATCCAGCGGTTTGTAAAGAACTTTTGTCGTTTCTCGTCAATGGCTATGCAGTTCGAAAGAATCTCCAAGTATTTGTGTGTTCACATTCTCCGGAAATCCTAGCAGGAGCATTTGAAAATGATGAATGCTCTCTTTATCACCTCGAGTCAGAACTTATGCTCACTAAAGTTCGTCGACAGGATCACGCAGTCATAGCCGAAGCACTTCGGCGACTGGGCACATCAGAAAGTGAAGGTCTTCTCTTCAAGGGAACAGTTTTCGTTGAGGGCACTGACGATATCAGCCTTTTAGAAGCTGGGTTTGGCACTATATTTCGCAGATACAAAGTTAAAGATTTAGGCGGACGTCGTGAGATAGAAAAAGAGATAAAGCAGCTACAGGATGGAGAGAAAGAGGGCATTGAGTTATCACCTCGTTTTTTCATTTTTGATCGAGATGAATCGCCCAGCAACTTAAAGAACACAAAATCAACGAAAATTCTCCAATGGGGACGGCGATGTTTTGAAAACTATTTAATCGACATCGACATCCTAGGTGATTTGCTTATGGATTCCGAAATTGTTAAAAATCCCCTCAAAAATCTAGGCGAGGTGAGCAAGTTGCTTCGTGACTTGGCTTTAGGTCAACTAGATGATTTCGTCGCCAAACAAATTTATTCATCGTACAAATATACTGATCCCGGTATTCGAGCGGCGGAAATTCAAGGAAAGAAGCTAGATGATATTTCTGAAATGCTACATGTGCGACTTCTAGAAATAATGAAACAGACCACCTCCGTTGACCAAAGCAACTGGAAGAATGATTTTCTGAATAAATGCACTGAAGAACGCGAAAAGCTATCCAATGTTTGGGAAACAAAATGGCAGGATGAGTGCGATGGAAAACGTCTATTTAGTGAACTCTGCCAACAAGTTCAGCCAAAAATGGGGCCAAGAAAATTCAAAATTCGGGTTATGACCGAAATGCGACTAAGACCTTCTGACAATTGGAGAGCTGTTAATGGTCTACTTGCTGAGTTACTCGCCAACAATTAGCAAATGCGTAGCCAGAGGCGCCAGAGTCGAGCCGTAGGTACCGGAGTCGAAATGTTGTTTTGCTAAGCTGAAAATTGAAGAAGATCAACTCCGCTACACTTTGCCTCTTTCTTCCACTTAAGTGCTAACCCCATCCCATGTCCACCCTAATCCCCTCCCTTGGCGCCGCCCGCTTCGATGCACGCGGTGAGCTGCGTCTTGCCGAACGCCTGAAGGATTGCCTCGAAGACAACGCCTGGGTGTGGCACAACATCCCAGTCGGGCCTTTCGGCAGGCATCCTGATTTCGTGGCCTTGCATCCGCAGCAGGGCATTGTGGTGCTGGAGGTGAAGGATTGGCGGCTGGATACGATAGGCAATGCGAACAGCAAGCAGGTGGAGCTGATCACTGATCGCGGCAATGTGCTGACTGACAATCCATTCGTGCAGGTGCGCAATTACATGTTCAACGTGGTGAATGCGTTGCAGCGCGATCCGTTGCTGGTGAACGAGGGCGGGAGCTTCAAGGGCAAGCCGGTGTTTTCTTTCGGGCATGGTGTGGCTTTCAGTAACATCACGCGCAAGCAATTTGAGCAGACCGATTTGTGGGAAGTGTTTCCGCCGGAGCGCTGCATCTTCCGCGACGAGATGGCGGAGAAGGTGGATGCCGATGCGTTTCGCGAGCGAGTCTGGCGCATGGTGTCGCCGCGCATTGGGCCTGCGTTGTCTCTGCCGCAGATCGACCGGGTGCGTGCGCTGCTGTTCCCGGAGATTCGCGTTACGCAGATTGCCCTGCCGTTTGATGATCCTGCGAAAACCTCGCCCGCCGATGACCGCTTGCTGGCGGTGATGGATATGCAGCAGGAGTTGCTGGCGCGCAGCATGGGCGAGGGTCACCGCATCGTGCGCGGCGTAGCGGGTTCGGGCAAGACGCTGATTCTGGCGTTCCGCGCCGAGCAGATCGCGCGTGCGGCGAGTCGCCCGGTGCTGCTGCTGAGTTACGCGAACGGCATCTCGGGACGGCTGGAGAATGCGATGCAGGACAGAGGGGTGGAGGACAAGGTGGTCACTTCGACCTTTCATTCCTGGTGCTGGAAGATGCTGCGCACTTACGGGCTGCCGATAGCAACCGAGAAAGAGATTCCCGATTTTTCGGAGCGGCAGGCCGCCAATGTGCAGGCCGTGCTTGATGCCGCCGAACGCGGGCTGATTCCGGGCGGGCAATACGATGCGGTGCTGATCGACGAGGCGCACGATTTCGAGCCGCAATGGCTGGCGCTGGCGGCGAAAATGGTGAACCCGGACACGAAGGCGCTGATGATTGTTTACGACGATGCGCAGGCAATCTACAAAGGGCGCAAGCGCCCGGTGTGGAAGCAGCTCGGTATCGAGGCCGCCGGCCGCACGACGGTGCTCAAGGTGAATTACCGCAACACCGCGCAGATACTGCGCTTCGCGCGCAAATTCGCCGCCGATGTGATCGGCGCACCGGGCGTATGCGCCGGTGACGAGAGCGCGATCCTGATGCCGGAAGACGGCGGGCGCGAGGGTGTGGAGCCGGCGGTGCGCCAGTGCGTGAGCCATGACGGCGAAGCCCATGCGATTGCGGAATGGCTGCAGGGACGCAAGGCCGCCGGCTACCAGTGGGGGCAGATGGCGGTGCTGTATCCCCGGCATTTCATCGGCGAGCGGTTCGAGAAGGTGCTGGCGAAACAAGGCGTGCCGGTGGATGTGGCCAAGGATCATCACAACCGCGTGGAGACGGAACGCGACGCGGTGCGCTTCATCTCCATGCACAACGCCAAGGGTCTGGAGTTTCCCTGTGTGGCGATTGGCGGATTGGGTGAGCTGAAGAAGCCCGAGGATATCGAAGACGATGTGCGCCTGACCTATGTGGCCATCACGCGGGCGACGCATGAGGCATTCATCACTTACTCGAACATGTCGGAGTTGGTGAGCAGGTTGGTGGTGTAGTCCGGCACAATGTCACACCCCGGTTTCCCGCCTTAACCGGCCCGCATCCATTAAACTCTCGCCCTCAAGTCCGTCTCGGACGCACGCTAACTCTGCAAAGGTTCACCATGTACCCCGTTTACGATGTCGATGCCGCCCTGCTGTTGTCCCTCACTGTTGCGGCCAAGCGCCGCCCGGCCGCGCTGGACGAGATCATCACCGCGCTGGCCATGGCCCAGCACGGCGAGATTCCGGCCAAATCCATACTGGTGGACGCGTTTGCGCACATGGGCGTTTGTGGCCTGATCACCGAGGCAGAGGGTGGCTATACCCTCTCTGCTACGGCGCAGGCGATGATGGCGGGGCAGCGCGCCAAGGACGACAGCGCCACCCGGCTGGCCCACCTCAAGCAACAGCTCGCCAACTTTGATCCCAAGGGCAAGCACCCAAGCATTCAGGTCACCCAGGAGCAGTTGCTGGCGGCGATTCAGAGCTACAAGGCGGCTGAACACAGCCACCAGGTCAAGAACATGCTGACCGACAGGCCCAAGGCTAAGAGCAGCTGGATTCCGACCAAGGATCTGGTGCAGGGCAAACAGCACCTGTCCTCCAAACGCCGCAAACCTTAAGTCTGCCAGAGAGACTAAAGGGCACCTCTAAAGGGGCCGGGCTTGGCCGGGCTCGAATAAAATTCCCTGCCACACTGCCAGCCCTTGAATGAAACCACGCCATGACCGAACCCCAAGCCCCCACCGCCCCTGAGACCGAGCGCGGCGTGCTGGTCGCGCTGATCTTCGCCCTGGTGGCGGAGCGTCTGCGTGTGCACGTCGAGCATTCGCAATGGCTCACCCAGGCGCAGGGCAGCACTCTCGCCGCAGACTGGCTGGCGCGCAGCAAGCGCAAGCTGCCGCTCGATCAACGCAAGCACCTTTCCGACTTGAGCGACCAACTGGCGCGGCAGCTTGCCGAATCCACCTCGCGCGAGGCAGGGCTGTATGTCAGCCATGAGCTGCAAGAGGCGTTGGATCCCCGCTACCAGTCCGAGCTGGGCCAGTCTGTGATGGCCGAATGTGCTCGCATGCTGGATGAGAACCCGCAATAACCTTGGGCCGCGAAAATTCGGAGTCTGATTTGGTGTCAGCATCGCAACTGTAGGGGACAACAATGCGCCTGACCTACATCGCCATTGCTCGGGCGACGCATGAGGCATTTGTTACTTATTCGAATATGTCGGAGTTGGGGGGGGTTGGTGGTGTAGCCACCCAAGAAGGTCTGATTCAGTCGTCGCACCGGCGAAGGCCGGTGTCCAGTTGATTAAGAACACTGGATTCCGGCCTTCGCCGGAATGACAAAATCTGAAGTATTAGAGATGCTCTCAAGCCGCCTTGAGTTGCCGGATGTTTGTGTAATCGCCTTCCTGTTCCAGTGTCCACACATCCACAGCTTGTTGCATACGCAACCACAGCCCTGCGCCATTGCCCAGCAATTTGCCCAAGCGGATCGCCATGTCCGGCGTAACCGGACGGCGTCCGTGCAGAATTTCGGACACGGTGCGGCGCGACACGCCCAGCCGGTCGGCAAACTCGCCTTGCGTGATTCCCAGTTCGGGCAATACCACTTCACGCAGCAATGTGCCGGGGTGAGTGGGTGCGCGTTTTTTGTTTCGTAAAGTATCCATCAGTGATAATCCTCCAAGTCCAGTATATAGGCATCGCCGTTTTCAAACTCGAATGTGATGCGCCAATTAGCCGACACTCTCACGCTCCACAAGTTGCGCTTGACGCCCTTCAGGCGATGCAGCCGGAAGCCGGGCAAGTCCAATTCGTTCACCTGATCCGCAACATCAATTGCGTCGAGCATCAGGGTAATACGTGTGGCGTAGTCAGCTTGTACGCCGCTGGCAGTGCCTTTGATAAACAGGCGTTCAAGTCCTTTATGTTTGAAACTCTTGATCATGTCGCATTGTAACCCCGTGAGTTACATTGTCAAATCGCACGAAACATCGGGAATCAACTAAAGAGGTTAGCTTCGCAATGGTTTTGCAGTGAGAGAAAATCAATAACAAAACCTGAGCCAGCCTCTTTTCCCTTGACTCCGACTCATGGCGCATTCAGCATCTCCGCTACTTGTCACTGCATAAGGGACACAAATGCCAAACACCAGCAATGAACATCGCCCCGGGCGGTTTCTGAAATATTCGGCAACGTTGCTGGTGGTTGCGCTGCTGGCTTACGCCGCCTTGCTTGTCGCGCAGTCCTGGCGCGTGGCCAAATCCGAGCAGGCCAGCCAGTTGGCGACGATCGCCGCGCTGAGCGGGAACTCCATCGATATCTATTTCACCCAGTTGCAGATCGGCATGCAGAACCTGGGCGCGGATCTGGTCGTCACCGGCAAGAAGGCTGACCTTGACCGTGCGTTTGCGCTGGTGAGCCGGTTTCAGGGTCTGCACACGGAGCTGGAGAACGTGATGCTGATCCGCGGCGATGGGCAGATATTGCTGACCGGGGAAACGCCTAACCGGCCGGACCTGCCCACGCTCGCCCATGAGCCTGTGTTCAAGCAGATACGCGACGAGTTGCAACAAGGTTCGCCCTTTGCGGTTGGTCGCCCGGTGACGGGGAATATAGACAGGAGCTGGGTCGTCTCGGCACGCTATGCCATCACCGACAAGGCAGGCAAGCTGGCCTACATCATCAGCGCCAACCTGCCGGTGGACATGATGCAACGCTACTGGATGGACGCCATCACCCCCCGCATCACCGCGCTGGGTCTGGTGCGCGACGATGGGTATCTGGTGAGCCGCTATCCCGAGCCGGATGCAGCCAGCCTGGACAAGACCTATGGCAAGCCGGTGACGGGTGCGATGGCCGAGTACCTGCGCGCGAACGACCATCCGCAACAAGGGCAGGTGGAGATACGCGACAACGGCAAGACCACGGGTCTGCTGGTGCTGCGCCGCCTGCAGCACTATCCGCTCACGCTGTATGTCGAAATGCCGGTGACGGAGATCAAGGCGGCATGGTGGCACGATATGCATGCGCCCTACTTCCTGATGGCGCTGGTGCTGGCGTGTGCGTTCGCTTTTTATGGCCTGCGGCAACACCGCCGGGCCTGGTCTGAGGAAAAGCGCCGCGAGGAACTGCGCCACCACTACGAACATGCCCTGCGCGTACGCAGCCCGAACGAGATCTTCATGTTCGATACCGGTACCTTGCAGATCACCTACGCAAACGACCGGGCGCTGGATGACCTGGGCTATGCCCTGGAGCAACTGCAACAGAAGAGCATCCTTGCCCTGCATCCGCAATCGGGCATCGAATCGTTTGGCGTGAGGCTCGAACAGTTGCGCCGCGGCGAGCAGGAGTCGATCACTTACCAGACCATCCAGGTGCGCGCGGATGGCAGCAACTATCCGGTGGAGGTGAACCTGCAACTGATCAAGTCGGAGGGTGATGGCGAGAGATTCCTGGCCATCGTGCATGACATCTCCGCAATCAAACTGGCCGAGGACAATATTGCAAAGTTCAATGCGCCCGTCGAACGGCGTGCTGGCAGGAATAATCAATGAAGCACCGAATAAGTCGTCACACCGGCGAAGGCCGGTGTCCAGTTGATTGTATACACTGGATTTCGGCCTTCGCCGGAATGACGGCTACTGCAGTCTAGTCGAGTAGAGTGTGCAGGCGCGCCCTGCAACTGCCGAGAAACTTGGATCTTTTAAGGTGCCCATATGCAAAGCGTATTTGAAGCTTCCTCCGGGCTGGATGCCCACATGGTCCTGAACCTGCTCGAACAGCACGGCATCTCGGGACGTATCGAAGGGGAGTATCTGCAGGGCGGCATCGGCGAGCTTGCGGCGATGGGCTTTGTGCGCGTGCTGGTCGCAGAGGCTGATCGCGCCGAGGCGATGCGGATAATCCGCGAGTGGGAAGCGATACAACCAGCGGAGGAAACGGCCAAACCGGAAACGAGCGCCTCTATCTCACTGCGCATCTTCGTTGCCGGGGTATTTGTGGGGGCGGCGCTGATGTATTGGTTGCTGAAGGTGTTCGCCGCCTGAGGGTGCCGCATGGCGAACGGATGCCGGGTCAGTGGGCCGTTTGCGTGTCGTAGTATTTGACCGACTTGCGCGAGCCGGGCTTCTTCTTGTGGGTGACCACGCCCTTGATCGTATCCAGTCCGGCGATGGCGATATCGGGATAAGCCGGGTTGAGCGCATGCAGCTGCCAGCCGCCATGGTCGCCGCGCCTGAGCTGGCGGAAGATGAATTCCTCGTTTGCCTCGCCGACCACGAACGAGCCATCCGATACCGGCGCGCCCATCTCGATGACCAGTATCTCTCCCTCGGTGAACTCCGGCGCCATGCTGTCGCCCAGCACCATCAGTGCGACGATCTCCTTGCCGGAACAGGCGCTGTCGTTCATGGCGTCTTCCTGCGAGGCGGCAACGACGGGGATGTTGATTGGCTTGCGCGTATGCATGAGCAGAGCTCCCGAATTCAAGGGTCGGATGATAGCGCCAAACCTGTAGCGGATGAACACACTCACAGCAGGGGCTAGTCATGCGTTGCCCGGGCGGCTGCACTGCTGTCTTTGCGGTAGCCGGCGGGCAATTATTGCAGAACTGTAATATCCCTTTAACTTGCTTGCCTTTTCGGAAGAAACCGGATGATAATGACCTCCAGCAGTAAACTAATAGCAAACCTATTGAAAGGTAGGGACGCAAAGTTTCCGGTCTAAGGGGTCTGCAAAGCCCTATGACAGCGGGATTGCCGGTAGCCACCGCCCTTGGAGTGGTTCCCGTTAGTACCTTAGCTCAGTCCAGCCGAAAACCTTGTGTCTCTCCTGTCCGATAGAGCGAGCGGATACAGGAGGGTTTCATGCAAGCAAATTTCAAGAGTCGCGACGTCTGGCTTCTGGTCATCGTTTCGCTGATGGCGTTCGGCGCCAACCTTCCCGAAAGCGTGTTTGGGAACGTGATCGATCGCAACCTGTTGCTGGCCGCACTGGCGGTGACGATCTTCATTGCCCTGTTCCGCTACCTCAGGCTGATGCTGTTCCTCACGGTCTCGGTATTGGCCATCGGCGCGAACCTGCCCGACCAGCTGGCTACCCAGTTCGGCATCAGCCGTACCGCGTTCATCATAGCCTCGGGTGTGCTGGTGGTGATTGCCTTGCTGTACAAGCTGTATGACCGGCAGAAGGCACTACGCAAGGCGGTTGCCGAACAAAGCTACGCTGGATTGCCGGGAGCCGAAGCAACGGGAGTGCAAATGGCGGTCAGCCACCTGCGCGATACCCTCGAATCCCGGGCGTCGGTCCTCGCCGCCATCTCGAACGGCGATTTTGCCGCTTTGCATCAATTGCTGATCTCCGATGTGGAGGTCAATTTCAGCCAGGACGGGCAGATCCCGATCTTCCTTGCCATCGAGAAAGGCAATGTGGATGTCGTGCTGCTGTTGCTGATCCACGGTGCAAAACTCAGGATCAAGAACCACCTCGGTCTGTCGCCCATCGACGTGGCCTTGAAACTCAGGTTCGCGCGCATCGCCAAGATCCTGCATTACGCCGATACCCAGAACATGGCCATCCAGAATCGCGCTGTCTATTCGGCCCAGCAGACAAGGAAGATGGCGGTCCTGTTCGCCGACATCTGCGGCAGCACTGCCTTGTATGACCAGATGGGGAACGAAGCGGCGCTGAACATGATCACGAGCACGCTGAACCTGCTGAAACAGGAGGTCGCCAAGCACAAGGGCACCCTGATCAAGACGATCGGCGACGAGATCATGTGCACATTCCCGAATGTCATGCTGGCGGCCAAGGCTGCCCGCGCCATGCATCTTGCGATCGACACGGAAAAGCCCGGCGGCGAGCTTCCCATCGCGGTCCGCATCGGTCTGCATTTCGGCGATGTCATCCTCAAGGCCAACGACGTGTTCGGCGACACCGTGAACGTCGCTGCACGCGTCGCATCGATCACCAGGGCACAACAGACCTTGACCACGCAGGATGTCATCGATGTCCTGCCTGAAGAATTCGATGGCAAGGTGATTCCCATCACCCGCGCATCATTCCGCGGCAAGCAGGATGCGCTGGCGGTGTTCCAGTTGCTCTGGGAACCGGAAGGTTCGCTGTCGAACCGGATAGGCGATGAGACATTGCGCAAACTGAAAGCGAGCACCGAGGAAACTTCCACCATGGAGCAAAGCATCCAGTTCTCACGCAGGATAGACCTTGCAGGAACAGTCAGCTAAGCGAATCACGTGCCCTGCCCGGATAGCCCTGACGAGAAAGCCCGGCATTGCCGGGTTTTTTCTTTGCCATAGCTGCACCATGTAGGGCAGTTCCATTACCTGGGTTAAAATGTTCACGGATCCCCGGTCGTTATTTGCATACCATCTTTGATACACGCTTTTCGCTCTCCCATGCGCATCTCCCATCTCCGCCAACGCCTGTACGATCTCGGTGCCAAGCCGTGCCACGAAGACCGTCTGCTGCGCGGCTGGAGCCAGGTGTGCTCGTACGACAGGAAGGGCAGCCCGGCCGAGACGTTCTTTCCGCTCGCATTGCGCAATGAGTTGCCGGGCATCGAAGCGGAACTGGATGGGCTGGCCCGGCTGAAGAGCGAACACCCGGACACCCTCACCCTACCCCTCTCCCAGGGGGAGAGGGAACTGAATCGGCATTCTGATAATGAGAAAGTAGCGCGCTTGCTGATCGAGCTGCACGACGGCCAAATGGTGGAAAGCGTGCTGCTGCCGCGCGGCGGGCTGTGCGTTTCGACGCAGGTGGGATGTGCCGTGGGCTGTGTGTTCTGCATGAGCGGCCGCGACGGTTTGCTGCGCCAGCTCGGCAGCGCCGAGATCGTCGCGCAAGTGGTGCTGGCACGCAAACGCCGCGCGGTGAGCAAGGTGGTGTTCATGGGCATGGGCGAGCCTGCACACAATCTCGACAACGTGCTGGAGGCGATCGAGCTGCTGGGCACGCAAGGGAACATCGGGCACAAGAACCTGGTGCTTTCGACGGTGGGCGATCTGCGCGTGTTCGAGCGTCTGATGGAAGGACTGACTCACAAGCCCTCACCCCAACCCTCTGGTGGAACTACTGACCATTCGACTAGGCCATCAGAAAACAATGGCCAAGTCGCTGGTCATCCCGCTTGCGGGAGAGGGGGCAACCGTGAAAGGCAATCTTCAATTGCTGCGGTGAAACCGGCACTCGCGCTTTCGCTGCACACCACCGATGAGGTGCTACGAACCAGGCTGCTGCCGCAGGCACCGCGCATTCCCGTGGAAGAGCTGGTGGAACGTGCCGAGATATATGCGCGTGCCACCGGTTATCCGGTGCAATACCAGTGGACGCTGATCGAGGGCGTGAACGACAGCGACGCCGAGCTTGCGCGCATAGTCCAGCTGCTCAAGGGCAAGTACGCGATCATGAATTTCATCCCCTTCAATGAAGTCGACGGCCTCACCTATCGCCGCCCCTCGGGCGAACGCATCGCGGCCATGGCTTATGCATTGAACGGGCAAGGCATCTACTCCAGGGTGCGCGATTCGGCAGGACAGGAGATCGAAGGGGCGTGCGGACAGTTGCGCGCGCGGGCCGCGAAAACAAGGGAGTCCGCATCAAACATTCGCGGGCAGATTCTGCAGCGCGCATAATACGGGCCCATGCACTGTCTTAAGGCAGGCAACTTCAGTACATCATGAACGACATTTTTCTTTTTCTGATCCATCTGGGCATCACCGCGCTATCGCTGTGGGTGGCCAGCTTCATCTTCCGCGGCATCAAGTTCGCCAACACGGGCTCGCTGACCATGGCGGCGCTCCTGCTGGGCCTGGCCAACGCCTTCATCAGGCCGATCATCATCGCGTTGACCATCCCGCTGACGGTCGTCACCTTCGGGTTCTTTCTGCTGGTGATCAATGCGCTGATGATGATGTTCGTTTCATCGGCAGTGCCCGGATTCAAGGTGTCCGGATTCTGGACGGCATTCTTTGCCAGCATCTTCATCGCAGTACTGAGTTTTTTCGTCGGATTGTTCATCTTCCAGTCTGGCGATCATCCCATCCTCGTTCCTGCACAGCATGGTCTGACCTACACTTGATGCATGCATAAGGCCGCCCCGACCAAGGATGAGATCGCGCTGCTGGAGCCATTTGCCGGCCTCACGCTGGAGCGTATCCATGTACCGACCAGCACCCCGGAGTTCGCCTCCGCCGCTGCCGAGATCAAGGCAGCGGGCATCGTCGGGTTCGATACCGAATCCAGGCCGACGTTCGTCACCGGCGATGTGAGCGAAGGGCCGCACGTGGTGCAGTTCGCCCTGCACGACAAGGCTTACCTGTTCCAGGTGCATCGGGAGGACGGGCTGCCGTTCCTGGTCGAGTTGCTGCAGTCGGATGAAGTCATCAAGGTCGGCTTCGGCCTCAAATCGGACAGCGGACATATCTTCAACAAACTGGGCGTGAGATTCGGTGCGGTGGTGGATCTGAATACGGTGTTCAACATGAAGGGCTACCGCAAGGAGATGGGTGCCCGCGCGGCAGTGGGCCTGGTATTCAACCAGCGCTTTGCCAAGTCTAAGAAGATCACCACCACCGACTGGTCGCAGCCTCGGCTCACCCATCAGCAGATACTGTATGCGGCGAACGATGCCTATGCAGCACTCAAGGTGCTGGAGGCGCTGAACCTGCCGCGCGCGGAGCTGCCGATCATGGGTTCGAACCAGCCCGGACGCCATTCACAAGGTCAAAATATTGGAGTAGCATGAATTTTCCTTAACACGATAAGGAGTTCGATCATGCCCCACACACACCACTCAAGCAGGGACAAGGACGCGAAGAAGAAGCCGCTGATGACGGCGAAGGAAAAGAGGATGGCCAAACATGCCAAGAAGCATCAACAGGAAGCCCAGCCTCTGATCACCCCCGAAATGACGCCCCATCATTAGAACAGCTTCCATTAAAAAAGCCCGGCGCTGCCGGGCTTTTTCTTTATTGCGGCTGCTTACGCCTTGTCGAACTTCATCATCCCGCCCTTGCAGTCCACCTTGATGGTGTCCTTGGCGGCGAAGTGGCCTTCGAGGATCTGCTTGGCCAGCGGGTTCTCCAGTTGCGCCTGGATGGCACGCTTCAGCGGACGCGCACCGTACACGGGATCGAAGCCGGCGTTGGCGATCTCGGCCAGGGCTGCGTCGGTCACGTCCAGCTTCATCTCCATCGCAGCCAGGCGTTTCTCCAGGCCGTGCAACTGGATGCGCGCGATGGACTTGATGTTCTTCTCGTCCAGCGCGTGGAACACCACCACCTCGTCGATGCGGTTGATGAACTCGGGACGGAAGTAGTTCTTCACCTCGCCCATCACCGCCAGTTTCACCACCTGGTAGTCGTCGCCTTCCATCTGCTGGATCATCTGGCTGCCCAAGTTGGAGGTCATCACGATCACGGTGTTCTTGAAATCCACGGTGCGCCCCTGGCCGTCGGTCATGCGGCCGTCGTCCAGCACTTGCAGCAGTACGCCGAACACGTCCGGGTGCGCCTTCTCCACTTCGTCGAGCAGGATCACGCTGTACGGTTTGCGGCGTACGGCTTCAGTCAGGTAGCCGCCTTCCTCATAGCCGACATAGCCGGGTGGCGCACCGATCAGGCGGGCGACGGAATGCTTCTCCATGAATTCGCTCATGTCGATGCGGATGAGATGGTCTTCCGAATCGAACAGAAAGTTGGCCAGCGTCTTGCACAGTTCGGTCTTGCCCACGCCGGTGGGGCCGAGGAACAGGAACGAACCATAGGGACGGTTGGGATCGCTCAAACCGGAACGCGAACGGCGGATGGCGTCGGACACCAGGCGCACCGCCTCGTCCTGCCCCACCACGCGCTCGTGCAGCTTGTCTTCCATCTTGAGCAGCTTGTCGCGCTCGCCCTGCATCATCTTGCTCACCGGGATGCCGGTGGCGCGGCTCACCACTTCGGCGATCTCTTCGGCGCCGACCTGGGTGCGCAACAGCTTGTTCCTGGTGCCTGTACCTTCGGCTTCGCGCTGCGCGGCTTCCTTCAATTTGGCTTCGAGTTGCGGCAGCTTGCCGTACTGCAGCTCGGCCACCTTCTCCAGCTTGCCTTCGCGCTGCAAGGCAACCATCTCGGCTTTCACATGGTCGATCTCTTCCTTCACGTTGGCCGCGCCTTGTGCCGCGCCCTTTTCCGCCTTCCATATCTCTTCCAGGTCGGCATACTCGCGTTCCAGTTTCCTGATCTCGTCCTCGATCAGGCCCATGCGTTTGCGCGAGGCTTCGTCCTTTTCCTTCTTCACTGCTTCGCGCTCGATCTTCAGCTGGATCAGGCGACGGTCGAGTTTGTCCATCACTTCCGGTTTGGAGTCGATCTCCATCTTGATGCGTGCGGCGGCCTCGTCGATCAGGTCGATGGCCTTGTCCGGCAGGAAGCGGTCGGTGATGTAGCGATGCGATAGTTCGGCCGCGGCGACAATGGCCGGGTCGGTGATCTCGACGCCATGGTGCAGCTCATATTTTTCCTGCAGACCGCGCAGGATGGCGATGGTGGATTCCACCGATGGCTCGTCCACCAGCACCTTCTGGAAGCGGCGCTCCAGCGCGGCATCCTTCTCGATGTACTTGCGGTATTCGTCCAGCGTGGTGGCGCCGATGCAGTGCAGCTCGCCGCGTGCGAGCGCCGGCTTGAGCATGTTGCCCGCATCCATCGCGCCTTCCGCCTTGCCTGCGCCGACCATGGTGTGCAGCTCGTCGATGAACACGATGTTCTTGCCTTCGTCCTGCGACAATTCCTTGAGCACCGATTTCAGGCGCTCCTCGAATTCGCCGCGGTATTTAGCACCGGCCAGCAATGCCGCCATGTCCAGCGACAGCACGCGTTTGCCTTTCAGAGTCTCCGGCACTTCGCCGTTGATGATGCGCTGTGCCAGGCCTTCGACGATCGCGGTCTTGCCCACGCCGGGTTCGCCGATCAGCACCGGGTTGTTCTTGGTGCGGCGCTGCAGCACCTGGATGGCGCGGCGGATCTCGTCGTCGCGGCCGATCACCGGGTCGAGCTTGCCCTGGCGGGCGCGCTCGGTGAGGTCCATGCAATATTTCTTCAGGGCTTCGCGCTGGCCTTCAGCTTCTTGCGAGCCGACCGATTCTCCGCCGCGCACGGCGTTGATGGCCTGTTCCAAAGGCGCACGCGCAACACCGTGCTGCTTGAGCAGGCGGCCGGCTTCGCCCTTGTCGTTGGTCAATGCGAGCAGGAACATCTCCGAAGCAATGAACTGGTCACCGCGTTTCTGTGCTTCCTTGTCGGTGAGGTTGAACAGGTTGGACAGATCGCGCCCGACCTGCACTTCGCCGCCGTGGCCCTCTATCTTGGGCAGGCGGTTCACGGCGTCATTCAGCGCAGTCTTCAACGCGTTGACGTTGCCCCCCGCGCGCGCCAGCAGCGAGCCTGCCCCGCTGTCGGCATCGTTGATCAGGGCCAGCAGCAGGTGCTGCGGCTCGATGAACTGGTTGTCGGCGCCGACGGCCAGGCTCTGTGCATCGGACAGGGCTTGCTGCAGCTTGGTGGTGAACTTATCGAAACGCATATCGGCTCCTTCAAAAAGACCGTCTCACAACTACTACGCTTGGTGATACTGCGTCGGAGCGCGGCTCGAAATCCTCATGTATACCCATACATTCCGGTTTCTCACCCCTCTCCGCCTTGTCTGACCTGCGCTCGTAACGTTGTGCGAAGGTCTTTTGGAATATCTGACTGCAGGGTAGATGGGGCGACTCGCTGCAATTTCAAGCCCGCGTGGTATCCCTTATACTACGCCATCATCCAACGGGACGTCACATGCCACACCTCAACCTTGCTCCGCATATCCGCGCCAACGTCCGTGCAGCGCTGGCCGAAGACGGTTATGACCACGACCTCACCGCACAGTTGATTCCGGAGCATACGCAGGCTCATGCCACTGTCATCACGCGCGAAGCCGCAGTGCTGTGCGGCACGCTGTGGTTCACTGAGTGTTTCCTCACGCTCGATCCGGACTGCAAGATAGCCTGGAAGCTGCAGGAAGGCGATCTCGCCGAAGCGGGCCAGACACTGTGCGAGATACGCGGCGATGCCCGTGCGATGCTCAGCGCGGAACGTCCGGCGCTGAATTTCCTGCAGACGCTTTCTGCCGTGGCCAGCCAGACGCGGCGCTACGTCGAAGCGGCGCAAGGCACGCAGGCCAGGATCATGGATACGCGCAAGACCTTGCCCGGCCTGCGCATGGCGCAGAAACATGCGGTGAAGGTGGGCGGCGGCTTCAATCAGCGTATCGGTCTTTTCGACGGCGTGCTGGTCAAGGAGAATCACATCGCCGCGGCAGGGGGCATCAGCAAGGTGCTGGAGCATGCCTTCCAGATCACGCCGCCGCACATTTCCATCCAGATCGAGGTGGAGACGTTGTCGCAGCTGGACGAGGCGTTACTGGCCGGCGCGAAGCTCATTCTGCTAGACAATTTCTCGCTCGCCGACATGCGCCTTGCCGTGGGTCATGCCGCAAAGCGCGCCGAACTTGAGGCTTCCGGTGGTATCACGCTGGAGAACGTGCGCCTGGTCGCCGAGACCGGCGTGGACCGGATATCCATCGGCGCACTGACCAAGGACATCAAGGCCATCGATCTGTCGATGCGCATCTCCCTCCCCTGAGTTCCTGGCAAGCGCCTTGTCCTTCAGCCGCTTGCGACATTTTTTCGCATGCCCCTTGAAATTTCGCTGACCGCCAAATATATTAGAATCTACTAATTTACTGAGGTAATCATGAGCGATCCCAAACATATCGTCTGCCCGCATTGCGATGCGGTGAACCGTGTCCCATCGGACAAGCTGGCCTCGCAGCCGACCTGCGGCAAGTGCAAACAGGCGTTGTTCACCGCCCATCCGGTCGAGCTGAACGCCACCAACTTCATGCAGCACATCTCGCGCAGCGATGTTCCGGTGCTGGTAGACTTCTGGGCACCCTGGTGCGGGCCGTGCCGTTCGATGGCGCCCGCCTACGAACAGGCCGCACAACGCCTCGAACCGGGCATGCGCGTGGCCAAGCTCAACACGGAAGAGGCACAGCAGCTCGCCGCACAGTACAACATCCGCAGCATCCCGACGCTGGCGGTATTCAAGGGCGGACGCGAGTTGGCGCGCCAGGCCGGAGCAATGGACGCGGCGAACATCGTCGCGTGGGCGAAGTCGAAAATCTTATAGGAATATATATGAAGCGAATTTTGCCCCTGATCGTCGTCCTGCTTTTGGCCGCATGCGGCGAGGATCCATATCGCGGCCTGTATGACGGTATCAAGAGCAACAACGATGCGAAACGCACGCCGACCGAGCGTGCAAACTCGCCGGCACCGAGTTACGACGAATACAAGAAAGAACGGGACTCGGAATCGGCAAAATGATGTCGACGAACACGGATCATTTCACGCCGCTCGCCAGGCAATACGCTTCGTTCCGCCCTTCCTATCCCGAAGAACTGTTCGACTGGCTGGCCAGCATCGCCCCACTGCGGCAAATGGCATGGGATTGCGGTGCCGGCAACGGACAGGCGACAGTTGAATTGGCTGCTCGCTTCGAGCAGGTGCTGGCTACCGACATCAGCGCTGCACAACTGGCTGCCGCCCCGCCGCGGGCCAATGTTGAATATCGTGCGGCGCCGGCCGAGGCCAGCGGTTTGCCGGCGCAATCGGCGGATCTCGTCACCATCGCCCAGGCCTTGCACTGGTTCGATCTGCCGAAATTCTATGCCGAGGTGCATCGGGTATTGAAACCGCACGGGGTCATCGCTGCCTGGGGCTATAACCGCCTGCGGATAGACCATGCCGGGCTGCAACAGGTGCTGGATCGCTTCTACGATGAGACCATAGGCGCATATTGGCCACCGGAGCGCTTGCACGTGGAGAACGGTTACCGCGACCTGGCATTCCCATTCGCCCGCATCGCCTCACCCGAATTCGCCTTGCACAAGGAATGGCAGCGCGAACATCTGCTCGGTTACCTGCGCAGCTGGTCGGCAGTCGGCAGGTTCCAGGCCGCACTCGGCTTCGATCCCGTCGACGAACTCGCCGAGGAGATCGGTGCGTATTGGCGCGAAGGAGTGGTTTACCGGATCGAGTGGCCACTGTTCATGCATGTCGGCCGGGTGGATCAGGGAACACCGGAATTACTGCACTCGTGGATCGCATGACGCAACCACCGAGCCGGGGACGGTCGCCAAGCGCAAACTTGTGTTGCACGAACCTGTTGACACATATTAGCGTTTCATAATATTCTAATACCCGTGGCGAAAGCTGCTGCACGTTTCACCTCCCTGAGCGTGCAGTCTTAACTAACCCCTTTGTTAAGACCCTCGCCCCTGACCTATCGGTTCAGGGGCATTTTTTTGTCCAGTGTGGCGGCCCAGCCTAAACTTTTCTGCGCGCAGCCAGGTCGATCAGCGCCGACATGCCGTTGTGACCTGCACCTTCGTTGATGATGCCGTCATGTTCGCGCAGATGCAGGATGTCCATGTCGGCGAACGCATCGCGCAGCATGGGCTCGGTGTAGAGATTCTCCGCCTGCGACGGGCCGCCGGTCCTGTATTCCAGCTGTCGCGGCGTGTAGCCCTGCAGCAGCAACAGACCTCCCGGTTTGAGGCAGCGCTTGATATGGGCGAACATCTGCTCGCGCAAGCCGGGCGGTGCGAACTGGATGAAGATCGCCACCACCACATCGAAGCGGCTATCGCCCCATGCCCATGCAGCAAGATCGGCCTGCTCGAACCGCACCTTCACGCCGCGCTCCTGCGCCAGCTTTCTTGCCTTGTCCAGGGCGACGGACGATGAATCCACCGACAGTACGTCCAGCCCCTGCCCGGCCAGCCACACACCGTTGCGTCCTTCGCCATCGGCTACGGCCAGACACGACATGCCCGGCTTCAATAAGTGTTTTTGTGTGACCAGAAAGGCGTTCGGCTCGGTGCCGAAGTGGTAGTCCTCGCCTGAGTAACGTTCGTTCCATATGCTCATTTGCATCTCCAAAATTTCAAATTTGCGAGCATCCGCTTCGCGGATTGCCTGCTTACCCCACTTCGTTGCAATACTGCGTTACTCCCCAAAAAATTACTCCTTACATACTCAAATGTATGCCGCGTCGCAATTTTTTGCTCGCGCCTTGTCTTGCCTAGAACTTTGAAATTTTGGAGACGCACTTATACTGATTTCCACAGCCACCACCACGCACCAAGCGTGAAGAAAGAGATGATGATCCCAACCGCCACCATCACATTCACCAGTGGCGGGTCGAGGTCGTGTTCGTTGGCCACGATGGCGGCAGCGATCATCGGCGGCATGGCGGCTTCGAACAGGGTGACTTGCATGGCCTGACCATGCGCGCCGAGCACTTGCACATAGAGCAGGTAGATCACCAGCGGTGCAAGAACAAGTTTGAAAACCAGCCCCAGGGCAAGGTTGCGCTTATGCTCGGCGACGTGCCCCAGGCGCAATTGCAGTCCAACCGACAACAATGCCAAAGGGGCGAGCGTGTCGCTCAGGCGTTTCAGTATCACCGTTGCCCATCCGGCATACTCGACCGGGATCAGCAGCAAAGCAATGACCAGCGCGATGAACGGCGGGAACAGCACGATGCGTTTGACGATCTCTGCCGCTGTCGGGCGACCCGATGAGTAGATACCCGCCACCGTGATGCCGAGCACCGAGAGCGCAAAGAACGAGCCCAGCTGGTCGACGATGATGGCCGTGGGTATCCCTGCATGGCCGTAGAACGCCTCGACCATCGGTACCCCGACGAACGAGGTGTTGCCCAACCCTCCGAGCAGCATCAAGGCACCCGTGGTGGCTCGCGGCAGATTCAGCCAGCGCCCCATCAACCAGAAGAAGCCCGCCGAAAGACCGAACAACAGCCAGGGCATCGCCACGATCAGGAACATATCTGTCGAAACATGCAGTTCGTGGATGTACAGCAGCGTCAGCGCGGGCAGCGAGACATGGATGATGAAGTTGTTGAGCGTGGCAGGCGCGTTTTCCGGCATGCGTTCGAAGCGGCGCAGCAGCATGCCGGCAATGAAGCAGAGGACGAGCAGGATCAGATTGTTCATAGCTTGTCATTTTGACACAGGCGGCCTTTTTTCAGGCAATGTCAAAACGACATAACCCTGGCATTTCAAGTTTTAAGAGATGGCTGATGCCTTGTTGAATTGCCGGATTCGGGAGATCGCAAGTCGGCGACCTGGAACGACTCCGGCGCCAGTCCACTCTGGTGGCGTTGCCACATCGCCTGGTAGGCGGACTCCAGGTTGCGCACTTGCCGTTCGGTGTCGAATAGTGTCGCGGACAGACGACGGTTTGCCAGCCTTTCCCTGACCTGAGCCAATTCGTTCGCGTGGGTGGCGAGACGATATGCGCATTCTTCATATTGCTGCGGACTGCCAGCGATCATCTCTTCCAACCCGATGGCATGCAACAGGCCGGAGGCAACTCGCGACGCCATGGTTACTCCGGGGCAGGTCAATACCGGCAATCCCGCCCAGAGCGCTTCGGCCGCAGTGGTCTGGGCATTGTAGAACGCCGTGTCCAGGAACAGGTCCGCCATGCGGTAGCGCGCAAGATATGTGGCATGGGGTGCCTGGTTCGCGAACACCAGTCGATGCGGCTCCACGCCGCGCGACTCGGCCTCACGGCGCAGATTGGCCTCGACCTCTGCGCTGCTTTTATACAGCCACAACACGCTGCCGGGCACACGTTTCAGCAAACGCATCCAGATGTCGAGATCCACTGGCGTGATCTTGTAGCTGCTGTTGTGGCAGCAGAATACGAAGCCATGCGCGGGCAGGCCCAGTTCCTCGCGCGTGAGCTGTTGCGGGGATATCTGCAGCCGGTTGTCGAACAGGAAATAACTGTTGGGCAGGTAGGCGATCTTTTCGGCAAAGAACCTCGCAGTTGTTGCCGCAGGTACGACGACCGGATCGGCCATGAAATAATCGATGAAGTCTGCACCGGTCGTCTGCAGCATCCCCAGATAGCTGGCCTGCAGCGGGGCCGGGCGCATGGCGAAGATCTCGGGACGGGAGAATCTCGTATAGCCGGCCAGGTCGATCAGGATATCGATGCCATCGCGATGGATGGTCTCGGCGGCTGCGCGGTCGTCCACTCCGCTGAGCTCCCGGAACACATCGCAGCCTTGCTCGATGTCGCGCCGGACTTCGCTGTTGTCTCCCGGATGCAACGAATAACCATAGACCTCGAACCTTTCCCGGTCGTGCAGTGCATACAGGCGACGCGTCACTGTGGCGATCGGATGGCTCCTGAAATCGGGCGACACATAGCCTATCCTCACTTTGCCGGCATGTTTTGTTTCATGGGCAAATGGCGGGAAACTCGCGACCTTTTCTGCGATCAGCACTGCAACGTTCTTTGCGAGCTCCAGGCTGGCATCGCCGGAAATCGGCAATGCACCAGCACGAAAAGCCAACGCAGGCTCGGCCATCTTTTCCGTCTGTCCCGATGAATGTCCGACCTGGTGACCGAAGTCGGCCACCAGGGCATTCCAGTTGCCCCAATCGCAGACATCCAGCCGTGCGGATTCCTTGAGCAGGTAGATCACTTCGGGGGTGAATTGATGCAGCTCGGCACCTGTCGATACGGCGGCATTGCGCATGAACTGGTCAAATGCTGCGGGGTCGATAACCTGCGTGGTCAGGAATTCCTGCCGCGCCCGATCGAATCGCTTCAGCATGGCAAGTGCAAGCCCGGCGGAGAAGTGAGCCTTGGCAGAACGAGGGTTAAGTGCAACAGCGCGTTCATAGGCAGCAAGCCCCTCTTCCCAGCGGCTCAAAGCCATCAGGGACTCGCCCAAGTTGAACTGGGCGTGTTCCCATTCCGGGTACAAGCCAACCAGACGCCTGTTATTGTCCAATGCGTCTTGCAGTCGTCCCAGTCTGATCAGCATGCTGCCACGATTCAGCAGTGCAGACGCAAATTCCGGATGATGCCTGAGCGCCAGATCGTACCGCTCAAGTGCCGCGTTTTGATCGCCCATCCGCTCCAGCACGATACCCATATTCAACAGCAATTGCGCATCCGCCGGAGCCAGATGCAGGGCCTTGCGGTAGACACTCAACGCCTCCTGCGACCGCCCAAGGTCACACAGTACTGCCCCCTTGGCACATCTGGCCTGGATATGACGCGGCTCTATGGAAAGTGCGCGTTCCAGCGCCTGCAATGCGGCTTCCAATCTATTGGCCTGGTGATTGCATGCACCTAGCAGAAACCAGGCATGTGCATCGCGGGGAGTTTTTTCACACTGCTCGACAAGCAGCGGCAATGCCTGTTGTGCATTGCCCCGTTCCAGCAGAAGTTCGGCATGACTCAGCATGCTGTGAGCACCCCCGAGTTAAATGAAGAATCGGGAAGTTAATTCTTCGCGAAAGCCGCCACACCCTGAATGTGATTAGCTGTGAGGTTATTGGTGATCGAGTAGGACAGCCCGGCTCGCGACGCGCTGGCTCCGGCAAAGAACCCGTTGACTGACGTGGAACATCCTGCTGTGCAATTGGTCAGGTTGGTGTAATTGGTGACCCCGGCAAAAGTCGCAGTGCCCGGTGTTATTGTCAGTGCGCCATTGATCCCGTATGTATTGGTTGAACTGTTCGCCACTGTCATGTTCACGCCGACCTGTCCTGAGGTCGCAGCGAAATTAACCGCGAGAGTTCCATTCACACTATACCCGGTCGATCCATCCGTAGCTGTCGGACTGGTATAGCCCATCAGGCTGTAGGTTGCCGTGCCTGTTGTCGGCATGGCTGCGGTGGGAATACCGATCACGTAGTCGAAGACGCCGGTCAAAGGGTTCGGTGCTGCGGTTCCTGCCGTAGTGCCGACCCAGCGCCCCCAGCCGATGATGCCGTCAGTCGCGGAAAAGGAGACCGCGGCTCCGCCAAGCGATCCGGTTTGCGGCGCTCCGTTAACATCGATCCAGTTATATTGGGTCAACTGGCTGGCGCCACTGAAAAGGGCGGTGACGCCGGTCAGCAGATTGGTACCGAAGGCAGCAGCCGTTGTCGTATACGCATCGGCCATCGCATAGCCAGGCCCCGACGGCAGACTGATCAAAGCCAGGCTCCCCGAGTTGTCGCGCTGGTCAGCCACCGTGAAAGTCGGCTCCTGCAACCCGTTCGGCGGCGTAAGCGGCTGCTCGGTAGTGGGCACCGGTGCAGTATTGAAGTTCGCCACATAGGCCGCATTGCCGGCCGTGACCACCAGCAGCCCGCCGTTATTGTTCAGCGAAATCGCTCCTTCTCCGACGTTCACGAACAGGCCGTCATCACGCAGCGCCATGTTGTATCCGGTACCGCGGATGCCGAGGGTGGCCGCCGGTGTCTTGACCCGGTAAGTGTCCTTGTTGAGATGGCCGATCACGCCGGTGATCGCCCTGAACCCGCCTTTCAGCAGGCTGAAGAAACCCTTTTCCTCGCCATCCGCCTTGCCCTTGTAGTTGAATTCATCCACCCGGAATACGGTACCGGGTTGCAGCGAAACGAAACCGCCGTCGGCAAAACGCACCTGTGCTCGCGCACCCGCCGCAGTGTTGATCGTCTCGCCGGAATTGATCTCGGTGCCTTTGTAGACCGGATGCCGGCTGCCATTTGCTGCGATCGCCTCCACATTGCCGATCGTGAAATCCACACGACCGGCAGCACAATATGCCGTCACCGGAAAAGCCGCCGAGATCGTGGCCAGCAACATCGCCTGCCGGGTCAATTTGAAACGCTCTTGAGGGGTCATGTCTTCTCTCCTCTATGCCGACACAGGTTAATTGAAGTCGCGGCGCAGACCGACACTGAATATGGTGCGCTTGTAGTCATTGATGACGATGTTGGATTTGTTCTTGGTGTAGCTGATCTGGGGGGTGAGCGTCCAGAGTTTGGCCATCTCATAGTTGACGCCCACTTTCAGGTCTGCCTGGGTGTCTTTGCGCGTGACCAGGAACAACGGGTCATCACCGCCGTAATTGCGCGATTCGGCGCTCAAAGAGCCGAACAGTTTAGCCTGCGCATAGATATTCATTTCGCCGCCGACTCTCATGCCGAAGAGCTTATGGCCGAGATAGGGTACGCCGGATTGTTTCTCCTTTTCCGTGCCCGCATAGGCGCCGAAATAGACGGCTGGCGTATATTCGCCGCCCAGCACGCTGGCATAGGCCACACCAAGCACATAGCGGTTGGCATCGCGAACCGACTGCCCGGGATACTTCAGGTTGGTGTACTGGAAATAGCCGCTGGCCTGGCTGCTTCTCTGGCTCAGGTCATGCTGCCACTGCAGGGTCATGCCGGTGCCATTCCGGTAACGCTTGTTGTCGACATCGAAGCTCTGCAACTGCAGGGCGGCGGAATAGCTGTCTTCCGCCTTGGTCAGATTGAAGCCGACATTGCCGTCCAGGCCACGCGTGTTGAAAACGGACTGTTTCGAGTTCAGGCGCTGGTTGACGTTCGCACCGCCGAATATCGACCATTCGGCATCCAGGGCATGACGGACATTGGCGCCACCGCTGACATTCGCAAAGGTGGCCCTGGTCTCAATGCCGCTCGCATTCAATGTCGCGACCGCACCGCCAAAAGCGGGGATCGCAACCTGGTTGCTGCCGGTCGCACTGTTGACGTTGCTGTCGCTACCCACGTCCGCTTCGAGATAACCGCTCAGCATCGTGGCTTCACCGCCCTGCCCCTGATTGATGGCATCAAGGAACCGCTGGATGGTGGCATTCACTTCTTTGGGCGGATTCTGGCTCTGGACCGTTTCGAATTCCTGCTTCGCGGCTGCCTTTTCGCCGACGGCCAGATATGCCCGGGCGATCTCGGCGCGCGCCTGCAAGTGGTTGGGTCTTACCGCAAGCACGCGCTCCAGCGCAAATATCGCCTCGTTCGGTTTGCCGCTGTCCAGGGCGGCGATACCCAGCAAATAGTCGTAATCCGGATCCCCGGCGCGTATGGATTGTTCCGGCTCCAGCAACAGGTAGGCGTCTTTCGACTTGCCGGATTTGATCAGATTGGCTGCGTCCTGCAGCAACTTCTGCCGTTCGATGGCTGCCGACTGCTGCGTCGATTCGGCAGTTCCCGCCGCGGCGGCGGTCTTGATTCTTTCATTCTGATTGATGGCGTCTTGAGCATGTGCCATGCCCGCCGCCAGCACCAGCCCAGACAACGCCCAACATGGCAATCTTGCGAATCTCATATCCCCCCCGCCCAATATCACAGCACATTGCAGCATGCGAGTACCACCAATCCAGGGCAAGCCGCTCCAGTTACGATGGAACCACTTGATAGAAAGACCAATCACGTGGCAGAGATTACATCCATCTTTCCCAACTATCAAACACGATCGATTACAAGGGAAAACGCAATTCCAGTGAATATGGATTGATTCTGACTCATTTGCGGTCAGGCATGTTTGATCACTATGCCCTGGCCCGTCGGGATTTCCAGGATGGAATGTCCGCGTTTTTCCATGAATGCCAGTTCGGCCTTCATTTGATTGACATTGCAAGTCCAGCCAAAGTCGTCCAGCACGATCATGCCTCCGGGAACCACTTTGTCGAACAGATGTTCCAGCGCCAGCATCTCGGCCTGCTCGGAGTTCATGTCGATATGCAGGAAAGCGATCTTCTCTGGAGCTGCCACTGAAAAAGAGTCCGGCACGATGCCACGGACGATCTTCACGTTGGCATATCTGGAGAACTTTTTTTGGACCTCGCCATAGATTGCTTCCGAGTCATATTGCGTATAGTCCCAGGTCCGCCGCTCCTGCTCGGTCGAAGTTTTCTCCGGCAGTCCCGCGAACGTGTCATAGAGGTATGCCTGGCGGGGCAGATTCCCGAAGTCGAGATACTTCAGCAACACTTCCGAGCAAAACCCCTTAAATACTCCGCATTCGACGAAATCTCCGGCGACATTCAAGGCATTCTTTGCCGCCCAGACCAGCGTATGCAGACGCCATACCAGGCTGCTCTCCTGTTCGTTCGTGACGGAATCATAGAAACTCGACATGAACCTCTGGTCATTCCGGAACGACAGATTCCGCCACAGGCATACGATCATGTCATTGCAATAGAATTGCCCTTTATAGATATCCTCTATTGTGGCGAGTGCCTGCTGCAAGTCCCTTTCTCTGCCCTTTGGGATTCCATAGAACATGGTTCATACCTCTTAATGTCAGGCGACAATCCAGGTTAACTTACGCGCGATGAGACCAGATTGATGGCAAACAGGGTGAGCTGGTTGCCGCTATCCAGATTGAGCTTCTTCTTGATATTGGCCTTGTGCGATTCGATGGTCTTGATGCTGCGCACCAGTTTGGCGGCGATCTCGCTGGTTCCCATCCCCAGTCCGACCAGGTGCAAGACCTCGAGCTCCGTGGGCGACAGATTGGCCACCGGCGAATCGCTCTTCTGGTTACCCATCATCTTTTTCAGCATGCGCGAATGCATCTGGTCGCTCAAGTACAGGTCGCCCTGCAGTATCTTGCGCATCGCATGCAGCAGCACATCGGTCGCCATCTGCTTCATCAGATAGCCGCGCGCACCGGCCTTCAGCGCCGCTTCCGCATAGATGGACTCATCATGCATCGACAATATCAGGATCGGCAGATCCGGAAACAGGAACTGGAATCGCCGCACCAGTTCCAGACCGGATGCATTGTCCAGCGAAATGTCCACGATGGCGATGTCATGCTTGCAGGCACGATTGACTTCAACCGCCTGTTCGATGTTCGCCGCCTCGCAACAGGCATGAAGGTCCGGCTCCCGATTGATCAGCATGAACATGCCTTGCCGGATGATGGCGTGGTCGTCCACCACCATCACTTTGGCTTTTCGATCTGCACTGAATGGGTATTGCATATACTCCTCGTCTCTAATGTAGTACCGGCAGGGTCACTGCCACTCTCGTTCCGCCACTATCGCGCGCACCGACCTCGAGCGCCGCGCCGAGCAATTCCGCCCGATAACGCATCGTGCGCATGCCCAGACCGGCACTTTCGCTTGCCTTTGCGTCCGTTATGCCGCAACCATCGTCCAGGATCTCCACCATCATCCGGTTGGAGGGTGAATTCACGACCCTTAATTCGACATGTTTGGCATGCCCGTGCTTGACTGCGTTGCTGACGGCTTCCTGGGTGATACGGAACAGATTGATCGCAACATCGGAACCTTCGATCTGGCAACCCGGCTGGCAGTAAAAATCGCAATCTATGCGATAGATACCCTCTACATATCCGGCGAACTTTTCCATCATTCGGCACAGTCCCTTTTCACCCAATTCCGCCGGATACAAGCCATGCGCCAGTAAACGGGTCCGTGACATCGCCTCGTTCACCAGCATGGTGATCTTGGATGCGTCCCGCATCTCTTCGATGCCGGCATCCTTCAATTTCTGGAACAGGACTTCCGACATGAAGGCCACCCCCGTCAACAGCTGCCCCAGATCGTCGTGCAGTTCGCGACCGATACGCTGTTGCGTTTCTTCGCTGATGCTGAGCAGTTTGCGTTCCGCCACGCCGGCGCGCGCAAGTGCGACTGCCGTTTCCTTGTCGGCACGCTGCCGCGCATCCTCCGACTCCTTGTATGCCGAAATATCAGTGAACACCATGAGCATGTACGAGGTGTCTGCGCGCTTGATCTGCCGTATCGAAGTAGCGCACCACACGTCACGACCGGCAACCGTGCAGAGTTTTGCGGTGAATTTCCGCTCTTCGCCGGAGCGCATCGCTTCTCGTCCGGCCGCCAGCAACCTCTGCATAAACCAGGTTGCATCGTCTTTATAGTTCAAGCCATATAACCGATCCAAAGGACAACCGAGTATCCTCGCGGCTGCATAGTTGGCGATGAGGCACTCGCCATCATCCCTGAACACCATGATGCCGGAATCCGCATTGGTGATGATGGCCTCGTTCAGTTTCGACAGTTTGTCCAGCGCTTCTTCCGCATGCCTGCGTCCGCTAAGTTGCGCATTCATCAAATAACAGAACAGGGTATATATCGACAGGGTTGAGACGAACTGCCACTGCGCGTGCCACCAGAGTGCATCGTCCGGATAGAAACCGACCTTGATCAATGTCTTGCCGGTTGCCGCAACGAAAGCGAGGATGAACGAAAAACGCGCCCCCAGGTACTTGGCTGCAAAATACAGATTCAGCAGGTAAAAGATCCCCAGTGGAACCCACACGCCGGAGATCGAATAGGCATAAAACAGCAACGCCTGAATGGAAAGTATCCCCGCTGCCAGGTAAGTGCGCGGAAGGGAAAATAGTACTTGATCTATTCTTTTAACCAAGCCGTTACCGACTTTTGTAACCGTCAGGCTGCCAGTCATCATCGCTCCACATGCCCGGAAAACCGCCGAGCATCTCATCGGCGCGCATTTTGAACGAGCGAACGAAGCCTAGCAACTTCAACTAGTGGATTCCCTTATCCGGTGTTGCGGCAAGATACATTCCATTTCCAGCTACCCCCCTACAGCCCTCACTCGTCGGCATCGTTAACATTCGCGCACATCTTTCGATCACTGCGCAGATATGCCGACGACTCACCCAGAACATGTCCTTGCCAAATCGACACAGATCTTCCTCAGCCAATTCCAGCAATGCGGTTTCGTCTATGCATTCCGGAAGTTTCTGGCGATCACCTTTCTGCGCAAACTTTCCGCCCATATTGAAGTTGCCCATGCGCTTTCCCTGCCGCACACCAGAGAGTTGGCACGACAGCATCCAAGATCCGCTTTCAAATATCTGCGCAAATACCTGGCTCGTTCTTTTGATATCCATACACGCTCTGCCATCCTGTCCAACCATTATCGCTTCCTGAATAACTGGATCCGGCCGGACTTCATCGGCCGGATCTGCCGCGGAAAGATCATGCTCTGGGAGTGCACGACCGACGAACACCGCTATGGGATCAGCCTGAGTTACCCCAAGAACGAAGAGGGAGAACTGTTTCTGGAGTTCAGCGAAGATGATGCCGTCATCTTCACTCTGTCATTTACTTTTGCACCGGGGAAAGCATTGGGGCTGCGGGATAAGCAGGTCTCTTTCATTGGCAGGGTTCAAGGTGTCAACAACTGCTGGGAATCCATCAGGCGCGCCACCAAGTCGTGCCAGGATATTGCGCCCGCCACCTTGCTGCTCGATGCGGTCCGCGCAATTTCCTTATCGATGAACATAACGGGCATCGTCGGTGTCAGCGCCAGCAACCAGGTCTGTCTTTGCGGCAGCCGCAAAGGCACAGCGCTCTCTTCCTACGACGAATTCTGGGTGTCCGCTGGCGCCAGCGCGATCAACGACCTGGGATACTATCTGCCGACCATCACGGAAGAAAAACCGCTAAGCGAAATCAAGAACAATCACCGGTCTCGCGTCAAGCGCAAACGCCAATTCAGGAACGCACTGACAGAAAAGATAAGCACGGTGTTCGAAAGCCAGTGCACAGCCCCGACCTTGCAAGTAAGCTCATCCCGCCTCACCGGGATGAGGTTCGGGAATTACAGCGGTACGCTTGTAGCGATGAACGACTTGAGTTTCGCCACATCCGCATCCATCACTTCGCAGCGCTGAGGCAGATCCTCGATACCTTCCAGACCGGCAGGACGTTCCGGCTCGCACCCGAGCGCTTCCCGGATCGTTTCGGCGAACTTGGCCGGTAGCGCAGTCTCCAGGCAGATCAGCGGCAGGCTGGGGCGACGCTGTTCCAGACCGACTTTCAGGCCATCGGCGGTATGCGTATCCACCATCACGCCGTATTCCTGCCACACTTCGCGGATCGTCTTGAGGCGATCCTGGTGCGTGCTCTTGCCGGAAGCGAAGTCGAACTTCGGCAGATCGTTCCAGTATGAAGTGCCCTTGATGTCGAACGAGCCGCCCTTGTCCACCTTGCTCCAGAATTCGCGCACCTTGGCACCGTCGCGACCGACCAGGTCGAACACGAAGCGCTCGAAGTTGCTGGCCTTGCTGATATCCATCGACGGGCTGCTGGTCTCGTAGGTGTGGTCGGTACCGCGCGGACGGTACACGCCGGTGCGGAAAAACTCATCCAGCACGTCGTTTTCGTTGGTCGCCAGGATGAGTTGGCCGATGGGCAGGCCCATCATGCGCGCGATGTGGCCGGCGCAGATGTTGCCGAAGTTGCCGGACGGCACCGAGAACGCGACCTGCTCGTCGTTGGATTTCGTCGCGGCGAAATAGCCCTTGAAGTAATACACGATTTGCGCCGACACGCGCGCCCAGTTGATCGAGTTGACGGTGCCGATCTTGTATTTGGCCTTGAACGCGTGATCGTTGGACACCGCCTTCACCATGTCCTGCGCGTCGTCGAACATGCCGTTGATGGCGATGTTGTGGATGTTCGGGTCCTGCAGCGAGTACATCTGCGCGCGCTGAAACGCGGACATCTTGCCATTCGGCGACAGCATGAACACACGGATGCCGCGCTTGCCGCGCATGGCGTATTCGGCAGCGGAACCGGTGTCACCGGAAGTCGCACCCAAGATGTTCAGCTCTTCATGCTGCTTCGCCAACGCATATTCGAACAGGTTGCCGAGCAGCTGCATCGCCATGTCCTTGAACGCCAGCGTCGGGCCGTTGGAGAGTTCGAGGATGTAAACGTTATCGGCGAGTTTGCGCAGCGGGGTAATGTCGGCAGCGTTGCTGTCGCTGCGGCCGTTGCTGTAGACCTGCGCGGTATAGGTTTTGCTGACGATGGCCTTGAGGTCGGCCGCCGGGATGTCGGTGGCGAACTTGGACAAGACGGCAAAGGCCAGATCGGCATACGACAGCTTGCGCCAGGCATCCAGCTCGGCGCGCGTCACCTGCGGGTACTGCTCGGGCAGGTACAGGCCACCGTCCGGTGCCAGGCCGCCCAGCAGGATATCGGTGAAGGTCTTGGCGGGCGCGTTGCCGCGGGTGGAGATGTATTTCATCGTTCGCTCTCTTTAATCCGTCATTCCGGCGCAGGCCGGAATCCAGTGAAACATAGAATCCGGCGAAGCCGACAACTAGCATTTGTCCCGCTGCGCGGGACTATTGAATCAACTGGATTCCGGCCTGCGCCGGAATGACAGCCTATTTCCCCAGCTCTTCCAGTCGCAGCTTGGTCACCTTCCCTGCCACCACGCCCAAGGCTTCGATCTTGGTAATCGCCGCATTGATACGCTTCTCGCGCGTCTGGTGGGTCAGCATGATGAGGTCGGTCTGGTCTTCGCCTTCGCCCGGTTCCTTCTGGATCACGGCGTCGATGGATATCTGCTCGTCGGCCAGGATGCGCGTGATGTCGGCCAGCACGCCGGGTTTGTCCTGCACGCGCAGGCGCAGGTAATAACTGGTGATGACATCGTCCATCGGCAGCACCTTCAGATCAGCCATCGCGTTCGGCTGGAACGCCAAGTGCGGCACGCGGTTCTGCGGGTCGGAAGTCGCCATGCGTGTCACATCCACCAGGTCGGCGATCACCGCACTGGCGGTCGGTTCGGCACCGGCGCCCTTGCCGTAATACAAGGTCGCTCCAACGGCGTCGCCCTGCACCACCACCGCATTCATTGCGCCTTCGACATTGGCGATCAGACGCTTGGTCGGGATCAGCGTGGGATGCACGCGCAGCTCCACACCTTCCGCTGTGCGTTTGGTGATGCCCAGCAGTTTGATGCGGTAGCCGAGTTGTTCGGCGTACTTGATGTCGGTCGCATCGAGCTTGGAGATACCTTCGATGTAGGCTTTTTCGAACTGCATGGGGATGCCGAATGCCAGCGAAGCCAGGATAGTGATCTTGTGCGCCGCATCCACGCCTTCGATGTCGAAGGTCGGGTCGGCTTCGGCATAACCCAGACGCTGTGCTTCCTTCAGCACCGTGTCGAAGGAAAGGCCCTTGTCGCGCATCTCGGACAGGATGAAGTTGGTGGTGCCGTTGATGATCCCGGCGATCCATTCGATGCGGTTGGCGGAAAGTCCTTCGCGCAGCGCCTTGATGATGGGGATGCCGCCGGCCACTGCCGCCTCGAACGCGACCATCACGCCCTTGTCCTGCGCGGCCTTGAAGATCTCGTTGCCGTGCGTAGCCAGCAATGCCTTGTTGGCGGTGACCACATGCTTGCCATTCGCGATCGCTTTCAGCACGAGTTCCTTCGCCACGCCGTAACCGCCGATGAGTTCGACGACGATATCGACTTCCGGATCGGCCACCACGGAGAATGCATCGTCAGTGACCCGGCATTTGCCGCCGGTGACATTTCTGGCCAGGGCCAGATTCTTGTCTGCCACCACCGTGATACGGATGGGGCGACCGGCTCGGCGCGTGATCTCTTCTGCGTTGCGCTGCAGCACGGTGAAGGTACCGCCGCCGACTGTACCGATGCCCAACAGACCTACATTGATTGGTTTGATGCTCATGACTCTCTTTCGTTAATTGGTGCCGTGCTGCTTGCGATAGTTCTCGAGGAAACGTGCGATGCGTGCGATGGCTTCCGTCAGGTCGTCGGAATTGGGCAGGAACACCACACGGAAGTGGTCGGTATGCGGCCAGTTGAAACCGCTGCCCTGCACGATCAACACCTTCTCCTGTTCCAGCAGTTCGAGGATGAATTTCTGGTCGTCCTCGATCGGGTACATCCTGGGATCAAGCTTCGGAAACAGGTACAGCGCAGCCTTGGGCTTGACGCAGGTCACCCCGGGAATGGCAGTGAGCAGCTTCCAGGCGAGTTCGCGTTGCTTGTACAACCTGCCTCCGGGTGCGACCAGGTCATTGATGCTCTGGTAGCCGCCGAGCGCGGTCTGGATCGCGTATTGGCCCGGCACGTTGGAACACAGGCGCATCGAGGCGAGGATGTTCAACCCATCCAGATAGTCCTGCGCCGATTTCTTCGCACCGGAGACCACCATCCAGCCGGAGCGGTAACCGCAGGCGCGGTAGTTCTTGGACAAGCCGTTGAGTGTGACGAACAACACGTCGTCGGCCAGTGAAGCGATGGAAGTATGCGTCACCCCGTCATACAGCACCTTGTCGTAGATCTCGTCGGCGAAGATGATGAGGTTGTGCTCGCGCGCCAGTTGGATGATCTCTTTCAGTATTTCGTCCGAGTACACCGCACCGGTCGGATTGTTCGGGTTGATGACGACGATGGCGCGCGTGTTTTTCGTGATCTTGCTGCGCATGTCGGCCAGATCCGGATTCCATTCATTGGCCTCGTCGCAGATGTAATGGCGCGGCGTGCCGCCCGCCAGCGTGACCGCCGCCGTCCACAACGGATAGTCGGGCGCCGGCACCAGCACCTCGTCGCCCGGGTTGAGCAGGCCCTGCATGCACATGACGATGAGTTCGGAAGCGCCGTTGCCGATGTAGATGTCGTCGATGGTGACGCCCGCGATCTTCTTCAGCTGGGTGTAATGCATGATCGCCTTGCGCGCGGCGAACAGGCCCTTGGAATCCGAATAGCCGGACGAGTTCGGCAGGTTGAGGATCACGTCCTGCTGCACCTCTTCCGGCGCGTCAAAGCCGAACGGTGCCAGGTTGCCGATGTTCAGCTTGATGATGCGCTGCCCCTCTTCTTCCATCTGCTTGGAACGCGCCATCACCGGGCCGCGGATGTCATAGCAGACATTGGCCAGCTTGGCGGATTTCAATACGGGTTTGGGCGTGTCTTTTTCGGATTTCACGTGAGCGCTTCCTAATCTGCCGAACCTGCGCCAATGGTAGAATCATCGACATCAAGGCCAGGCGTTGCAAAGGTCGCGATTCTACCGCGCCGCCGCCATGTGCCGCAAATGGAGACACCGCTTTGTCACTGCAACTTCAAACAGACTCAGGCCAGAAACTGTTCACCGGGCACGGCGAAGGCTATGTCTCGGTCAATACCCATCGCTACCGGCAGCCCATCGTGGTGATGGCCGCAGAAGTCCGCACCGACTGGCCTGCCACGGACTTTGCCGCGCTGACTTCAGCGCATTTCGAGTATTTCCTCGCGCTTCAGCCGGAAGTGCTGCTGCTCGGCACCGGCGCCAGACAGCAGTTCGCCCATCCCGAGCTGTACCGGGAACTCATCAAGGCCCGCATCGGCATCGAATTCATGGATACCCCTGCCGCCTGCCGCACTTACAACATTCTCGTCGCCGAAGACCGCAAAGTGGTCGCAGCTGTCCTGATCTAAGGAGTCGTATGACCCACCCACTGCACAATGTCATCGCCCAGACCGAGCAGGTCATCCTCGGCAAGCCCCGCCAGATCAGGTTGGCGCTCACTTGCCTGCTGGCACGCGGGCATCTGTTGATCGAAGACCTGCCCGGCGTCGGCAAGACCATGCTGGCGCATGCACTGGCCAAGACGCTCGGCCTGCAGTTCCAGCGCATCCAGTTCACCAGCGACATGCTGCCCGCCGACATCCTCGGCGTCTCGATCTACCAGCGCGACAGCGGCGAATTCAAGTTCCACGCCGGCCCGATCTTCGCACAGATGATCCTCGCCGACGAAGTGAACCGCGCCACGCCCAAGACGCAAAGCGCACTGCTGGAAGCGATGGAAGAACACCAGGTCACCAGCGAGGGCGAGACGCGCCCGCTGCCGGTGCCGTTCTTCGTCATCGCCACACAGAACCCGACCAACCAGATCGGCACCTTCCCGCTGCCGGAATCCCAGCTCGACCGCTTCCTGATGCGCATCCAGCTAGGCTACCCGGACAAACAGGCAGAACGCGGACTGCTGGCCGGCGTCGAGCGCCGCGACCTCATTGCCAAGCTCACACCGCAAATGGAGATCGCCGAACTGATGGATCTGCAACAGCAGGTCAAACAGGTGTTCACCTCTCCGGCGCTGCTCGATTACGTGCAGGCCATCCTGCGTCACAGCCGCGAATCGGCCCGTTATGTGCACGGTCTGTCGCCGCGTGCCGGGCTTTCGCTGCTCGCCGCCGCCCGCGCCTGGGCGCTTCTTGATGGGCGTAATGCCGTCATTCCAGAGGACATCCAGGCGGTACTGCCGGGTGTGGCCAGCCATCGACTGCAGAGCGTACAGGACATCCAGGCCTCCGACGGCGACAAACTGGCGCGCGACCTGGTCGAGGCGGTCGCCATTCCCTGACGGGCAGGGCATTCAGCTGTCTTTGAATATGAAAATCGCCGCGCCCGTCCCCTCACCACAATCCCCTGGTAGAACTACTAGCCAATCGACTACGCCCGCAAGCGGGCAAGTCGCTGGTTATCCCGCTTGCGGGGAGAGCGAAGCGAGGGGGGCGGAGCCAGGCGATCGAACCGCTGCGCGGGACTCTCGTTAAAGCCGTGTTCACCACACTCAAACAAGGCTTCCGCAACTGGGCATTCCGCCGCGCTGTCGAAAGCGGCACGCTGGTGCTCAACCAGCGCCGCATCTACATCATCCCTTCCCGCCAGGGATTCGGCTTTGCCTTTGTGCTGGCGCTGATGCTGCTGGGCGACATCAACTACAACCTGAGCCTAGGTTATGTGCTCACCTTCCTGCTCGCCACGACGGCCGGCATGACCATGCTGCATGCATTCCGCAACATGGCGCAGCTGGAGATACGCGCCGGCCATGTCGACCCGGTGTTTGCCGGGGAGCAGGCCCGCTTCGTATTCCATTTCAACAATCCCGGCACACTGCCCCGTTACCAACTCCATCTGCATGACGACGATGGGCGCCACACAGTGTTCGACCTGGATGCGCAGCGCTCCACCCCTATCGAACTCGCCATCCCGTCGACGCAGCGCGGCTGGCTGGACAGCGGACGGCTGACGCTGTACACCCATTACCCGCTGGGGCTGTTCCATGCGTGGACGTATATCCATTTCGACGTGCGCTGCCTGGTCTACCCCAGACCTGCGGCGCCGCAGCCCCTGCCCGCCGCCTCCGTGCGGGATGGCACCGGCAAATACCTTGCCGCAGGCGACGAAGACTTCTCCGGCCTGCGCAACTATGTCGCGGGCGATGCGATGCCGCGCATCGCCTGGAAGGCACTGGCGCGCGAGCAAGGATTGCAGGTCAAGCAATTCTCCGCGCAACAAGGTCAGGAGCTGTGGCTGGACTGGTCGCTGCTGCCGAACATCGCGCAAGAGATGAAGCTGCAACTGCTTACGCGCTGGGTGCTGGATGCCGACGCGCAAGGACTGCTATACGGGCTGCGCCTGCCGGATAGCGAAATCGCTCCGCAACACAATGCCGGGCATCGAGCGGAATGTCTGCGCAGGCTGGCTTTGTATGGGCTGGTTGAAACATGAAGCTCTCCGCCCAACTCGTCTACGGCCTCATCGCCTGCATCCTGATGGTGAGCGCCCCGCACGCCGAGCACCTGCCGCTGTGGGTCAGCGCGGTCTGTGCGGCGTTGCTGGCCTGGCGCGGCTACCTGAACTACAGCGGCAACCCGCTGCCGGCGCGCTGGCTGCTGCTCGCCGTCACCGTCGCCTGCGTGCTGGCCATTGCCGTCAATTTCCACACCCTGTTCGGGCGCGAGGTCGGCGTCACGCTGCTGATCATGCTGGCCACGCTCAAGCTGCTTGAACTGCGTGCGGTACGCGACGTCACGATAGTGGTCTATCTTTCCTGCTTCATCATCATCACCAATTTCTTCTACTCGCAGAGCATCCCCACCGCGCTGTACATGCTGCTCACGCTGCTGGTCATCATGGCCACATGGGTGCACATGCAGACCGGCGCGCTCGCACTCAAACCGCGCCTGCGCATCGCCGGCATATTGCTGCTGCAGGCCATCCCGCTGTCGCTCATCATCTTCGTGCTGTTCCCGCGCGTACAGGGGCCGCTGTGGGGATTGCCGCAGGACGCCTATGCCAGCAGCGGCCTGACCGACCGGATGGCGCCGGGCAGCATGAGCAAGCTGTCGCTCTCCGATGCGGTGGCGTTCCGCGTCACCTTCAGCGGCAAGGTACCGACACGCGAACAGATGTACTGGCGCGGGCCGGTGTTATGGGACTTCGACGGCACGACCTGGACGCGCGGCCACAACGCCACCCTGCAACGCCCGACCCTCGCCGATGCCGGCATGCCCGTGGATTACACCGTGACGCTGGAGCCGCACAACAGGCGCTGGCTGTTCGCACTGGACATGCCGGCCAGGATCTCCATCCCTGCCGATTTCGCACCGGACTTCCAATTGCTCAACCGGACGCCGGTGAATGCGCGTATCCGCTATAACGCCACCTCGGAGCTCTCCTATCGCGCCAATCCCGGCGAGCCGCCGCAGCAATTGCGGCGCGCCCTCGCCCTGCCGCCAGGTTATGACCCGCAGGCCAGGAAACTTGCTGCAGACTGGCGCGCGCGCAGCGACAGTGATATCGCATTGATACGCACCGCGCTCAACTATTTCAACCAGAACGGTTTCGAATACACGCTGGAACCGCCGCTGCTCGGTTTCAATAGCGTGGACGATTTCCTGTTCAACTCGAAAAAAGGCTTCTGCGAACACTATGCCGGCAGCTTCGTTTTCCTGATGCGCGCGGCGGGGTTACCGGCACGCGTGGTGACCGGCTACCAGGGCGGCGAATACAACGAACTGGGCGGCTATTACATCCTGCGCCAGTCCGATGCGCATGCCTGGGCTGAGGTATGGCTGCAGGATCGCGGCTGGGTACGCATCGATCCCACTGCCGCCATCTCCCCGGCACGGATACAGAACGGCCTTAACGCCGCCTTGCCGAATGACGCAGCCTTGCCGTTCCTTGCCCGCACGCAATCGCCGTTGCTGCTCAAGCTGAGGTTCAACCTCGACGCTCTGACCAATCAGTGGAACCAGTGGGTGCTGGGCTACGACACCGAGCGTCAGTTCGCATTCCTGACCCGCCTGGGCATGGAAGACATCACCTGGCAGAAGCTGGCGATCGACATGCTGGCCGGCGTCGCCCTGCTCGTGGGCATCTTCACGCTGATCATGTTGCGCCGCCTGACCGCACACCAGATCGACGCGGTGCAGGCCGCATGGCTGAAGGTCTGCCGCAAACTGGGGAAGGCCGGACTACCGCGTGCGCCGCATGAAGGAGCGATGGATTATGCGGCGCGCATCGCCGCCATGCGTCCAGACATTGCGGAAGGCATCCGCGACATCGCCGCGCGTTACGCATCGCTGCGCTATGGCGGCGAGACCGAGCAGGAAGTGTTGGCAGCTTTCAGGACGGCGGTGCGAGCGTTCAAGCTATAATCCGCACCAATCCAACCGAAGCAAACCATCATGCAGATCACCCGAAGACTGGAATTCGATGCCGGACACCGCATCCCCAACCACAACAGCCAGTGCAAACACCTGCACGGACATCGTTACGCCATCGAGATCACCTTGTCCGGCGACATCATCACCACAGAGGGCGTTTCGGAACAGGGTATGGTGATGGATTTCTCGGACGTGAAGCGCATCGCCAAGGAACAGGTGGTGGACAAGTGGGATCACGCGTTCCTGGTCTATCGCAACGACAAGGTGGTGCTGGATTTCCTGGACACGCTGCCTGAGCACAAGACGGTGGTGATGGACGTCATCCCGACAGCCGAGAATCTGGCCAGGGTCGCATTCGACCTGCTGCGGGGAGCCTACCACGACACCTACGGCAACCATCTGCGCCTGGAGAGGGTGCGGCTTTTCGAGACGCCCAATAACTGGGCGGATCACACGCGCTGAACTTCAGACCTCGCCGTAATCCCCAACCACGACCCGATCGCGTCCTTCGACCTTGGCCTGATACAGGGCACGGTCCGCGGAGCGCAACAAGACATCCAGTGAAAAACCGCTCTTGGGCTCGACCGAAGCAATGCCGCAGCTGATGGTGACGCGCCGCGATGGCGTGGCATGCGGGATGCCGAGTTCGGCCACATGCTGGCGGACGTTCTCTGCCACCCATTTTGCGCCGTCGGCATCGGTCTCGCCCAGTACCAGCACGAACTCTTCGCCGCCATAGCGTGCTGCCAAGTCGGCTGCGCGCGGTGCTGCACGCGCCACCTGCCCGGCGACTGCACGCAGGCATTCGTCGCCGGCCTGGTGGCCGAACTGGTCGTTGAAGAGTTTGAAACTGTCGATATCCAGCATCACCAGCGCGAGCGGTTTCTTCATGCGTTCGCAACGGCGCCACTCGCGCAGCGACAACTCGTCGAACATGCGGCGATTCGCGATGCCGGTCAGGCCGTCGGTGGTGGAAAGGCGTTGCAGCTCCTTGTTGGCCGCATTCAACTGGTGGCTGACATCGACCAGCGAACGCTGCATCTCGATCAGCCTGCGCATGGCGCGCACTTTGGCATGCAACACCACCTCGCTGATCGGCTTCATCAGGTAATCGTCGCCGCCGACTTCGATGCCGCGCGCGAGGTCCTCGTCCTTGGTCATGCTGGTGAGGAAGATGATCGCCGTCCAGTCGTCTTTCTTCTCGGAGGAACGGATCTGCCTGGCGATCTCGAAGCCGTCGATATCGGGCAGCTGCGCGTCCAGCATGATGATATCGGGGCGTTCCTTGCGATAGATCTCGATGGCGGCGGCGCCCGTCTCGGCGGTCAAGGGTTGCTTGATATCCATGCGTTCGAGGAAATTGCACAGGACCTTCAGGGTGACTTTGCTGTCTTCCACGACCAGCACTTTGAGCGCGTCTGTTCTTTTTTTCATATGGCGGCGGTTGAGGTTTTGCCGCCATTATAAGGCCGAAATGCAAAATTACCGCCTTTTGTCAGTCACATAGCGTGAAATTATTCGTTCCCTTCGTGTGACTGTTCCATCAGCTCCGACTCCCAATGCGATTGCATCTCCGGGTCGTAGAAGCGCACATTATTGCGCCCGGCGTCCTTGGCCTGATACATCGCGGCATCGGCATACTTGAGCAATACATCCATGCTGTCGTCGTTGCCGTGATACAGGCTGATGCCGATGCTGGGCGAACAGCGATATTCGAGCTCTTTGAGCCGGTAGGGCCGGGACAAGGCATCGCGTATTTTCTCCGCCACCACGCCGGACTTGTGTGCGGCCTCTTCCCTGTCGCTGCTGATGCTTTCGAGCAGCACCACGAACTCGTCGCCGCCGAAACGCGCTACCGTATCGATCTCGCGCACGCATGCCTTGATGCGCGACGCCACTTCGACCAGCAGCAGATCGCCGTAATCGTGGCCGAACTTGTCGTTCAGCAGCTTGAAACGGTCCAGGTCGAGGAACAGGATGGAACCGAAATCGCCATAGCGCGCAGACGCTGCCAGCGCCGTATGGAATCGCTCCAGGAACAAACGACGATTGGGCAGCAGCGTCAACGGATCGTAGAAGGCCAGGTTGCGTATCTCATCCTCTGCCTTCTTGCGCTCGGTGATGTCGCTGAAGATGGAGACATACTGCGTCGTCTCGCCGCGATCGTTCTTCACCACGGTGATGTTCATCCATTTCGGATATATCTCGCCGCTCTTGCGCCTGTCCCATATCTCGCCCGCCCAGGTACCTGTCTCCAGGATCTGCTGCCACATCGCCGCATAGTATTCCCGGTCATGACGCCCGGAGCTCATGAAGCGCGGGTTCTTGCCCATTGCCTCTTCCGGGGTGTAGCCGGTGATATCGGTGAACGCCTTGTTGACGCGAATGATGTTGACCTGCGCATCGGTGATGAGGATCGCTTCGTGCGTTTCGAATGCCGCCGCGGCTATGCGCAACGCCTGTTCGGCCTGCTTGCGCTGGGTGATGTTGTGGCTGAACACGAAGAATTTCCCGGTTTCGACCAGGAAGGTGACCGCAACCTCCACATCGATCACGCGCCCATCCTTGCGCCTGTGCCTGGTCTCGAAGCGGCCATACCCCTGCGCCATGAGCTTTTCCATGTGAGCTTTGACAGCTTCCTCGCTCTCATTGGCCTCAAGCTCGCTGATATGCATGCCCACCAGTTCCTTCATCGTGTAACCGGACATCTTCACATAGGCCTCGTTCGCATCCTCCAGGAAGCCATTTGCATCGGCCATCCAGAAGCCGTCCATCGCCGTTTCGAGCACCAGCATATACCGCCGGTACACGGACAGCAGTTTCTTGCGCTCGGTGATGTCGCGGCTGGAAGCGAACATGTAACCCTTGCCGTCGATCTCCACGCCAGTGGCGCATATCTCGACATCCAGCAGGGTCCCGTCCTTGCGCTGATGCACGGTCTCGAACGTCTCGCTCTTGCCGATGCGCGACTGCATCCTTGACCGCAACTCCCCCGCAGAGAACTGTTTGTTCCAGTCAGTCACATGGAGATGCATCATTTCTTCGCGGGCATAGCCCAGCATGTTGCAGAAGGCTTCGTTGGCTTCGAGCAGATTGCCATCCACATCCATCACGTGGATCCCCTCCATCGAGTTGCGCATCAGCGCCTCGTTGCGCCGCAACATCGCTTCGCTCAAGCGGCTATCTTCACGCTGTTTCGAGATATCCAATCCCAGGCCGACCAGGATCGGCATCCCTTCGTGCATCACGCGCTTGCCGGTGAAATGAAATGGCGTCTTGCTGCCGTCCTTTGCGACCAGCTCCGCTTCCACCGACGCGTCACCCGCCTCGAACACCTGGCGTATCGCTTTCTCGATATTGACCTTGTCCTCGCCCTCGAAGAAGTCCAGCGGGTGGCTGGACGCCATCTCTTCCGGACTGCGTTGCACCACCTGCTCCAGGTTGTGGTTCCACATCATGAACCGCCCCTGGGCGTCGATCATGTAGAAGACACCGGGCAAAGCCTCGATCAGCGCCTTGCGAAACGTATTCTCCCGTTCGATCAGGTCGCTGCCCGACAATCTGTCCAGCATCATGTTCAACGCATCGGCAAGTTTGCCGATCTCTCCTTTGCCGGTTTCCGTCAGACGGATATCCCGATTCCCGGCGGCGATCTCTTTCGCTGCCGCGGTGATGCGCTTGAGCGGGGAAAAGGTATGACGCAGGATCAGCATGAACAGGCTGCTCACCAGCAACATCCCCAGCAGCGTATATGCCAGATTCGGCGGGGATATCGCATCGAACCGGTGTGCTTTCGAACTCGCCGGGAGATCGTTGGCCAGCAGCAGGAATCGCGACGGATCGCTGGGATCGAAGAACATGCGCTCGAACGCCAGGTATCCCCCCTTCCCGTCATTCATGGTCTGGACGGACTCGTCCTGCATGCTCTGGACTGCGAATGCCGGCTTCAACACCGGAAAGTCATCGGCAATATTCCCCCTGTTTCCTTCTGCCGGAACAGATGCCGGCCCAGCTTCAGGACGGAGCAGATAATGCCCGTATTGATCGGAGACATAACTCCGGACATCAGCTTGCAACCCATTTGACACCAGATCAAACAGCGAACGCACATCCTTGTTGATCACCACCATGCCGAACACGTTCCCGTTCGCATCGAACACGGTCGTCACTGCATACAAGGTCGGACGATGAGGTTCCTCGACCTTGCCATGCTCCTGATTGAGCGTGAACTCGGACAGATGCACACGACCGGCAGTCAGCACCAGACCCGCCTTGAAGAATGCCTGGTCGCCTTTTGCCTGCAACGCCTCGCGGGGAATCACTTCGATACGGCCACCGCTGTTGTCGACGCGCACCAATTCCCTGCCCTCGCCTGCCGCAGCGATGTAGCTCAATTGGTGATATTCCGGATGCGCCTGCAGAAAAGCGGCAAATATCTCCTGCAGACGTTCCTGCCAGACTGCCATGCTCGTCTTGTCGCGCAGGTCGATGCCGCCATTCGCGCTGGCACGCACGATGCCGGAGATCGGTGGCACTGAAGCAAGGAACAGCAAGTCCTTGCGTAGCGCACTGATGGACTGTGCCAGACGAGCCTGCTCCAGATGAATATCCGTTTTCAGATCGGCACTACGCTCGCTGAGGTAGCTCTCCTGATCCCGTTTCATGTCCTGGTTTATCCACAGCAATCCGCCGGCCACCACGAACAGCAATGCCCATAGAGTGATACGCGTGGACAGGCCGATATCTCCGAATCTCACGGCAGCATCCTCTGTCGGGCGAAGCACAGGTCCTGCCAGGCCTTGGCTTTCTCGGCCGGACTGCGCAGCAGATAAGCGGGGTGATAGGTGACGATAAGCGGCGTACCGTGGTAGTCATGCACGGTGCCGCGCAGCGAGCCGAGCGTTGCATCGCGCCCGAGCAAAGACGTCGCCGCGGTCTTGCCCAGCGCCACGATGAGTTTGGGCTTGATCAGTTCGATCTGCTGCTGCAGATACGGCATGCAGGTGGCGATCTCGTCCGGCTCCGGCGTGCGGTTGTTGGGCGGGCGGCATTTGACGATATTGGCGATGTAGACCTTATCGCCGCGCTTCAGCCTGAGCGCCGCCAGCATGTTGTCGAGCAGCTTGCCGGCCTGCCCCACGAACGGTTCGCCTTGAGCATCTTCGTCTGCACCCGGCCCCTCGCCGACGAACAGCCATTCAGCCTTTTCGTCGCCCACGCCGAACACGGTCTGCGTGCAGCCGGAGCGCAGTTTGCAGGCGCTGCAGTCGCGCACCACCCGCTTGAGGTCGGTCCAATTCAATGTTGACGCCGGGGGGGGCTCAGTCTGTTGCCGCAACATCGGCTGCTCGGCAACCGGTAAAGCTGGTTGCGACGTCTCGGCATGAGCTGCGGGCAAAGACGCAACATCGGCCTCTGCAGGTACGCCGCGCCGCACCCATAACGGGTAAAGATTGAGTTCGCGCAGAACGGTCTCGTCTCGAATATTCACAGCTCTCGCCCCATCAGGATCGCATCTTCGCGCCCATTCTCCGCCTGATAGTAGTCCCGGCGCAATCCGATATCGGAGAATCCGGCCTGGCGGTACAACGCGATCGCCGCCGCATTGGATGCCCGCACTTCCAGCACGACACGGCGCATGCCCTGCCGGCGCGCCACGGCCATCATCTCGTCCAGCAATCTGCGCCCCCAGCCATGGCGCTGGTGCTGCGCGGCGATCGCGATATCGAGCAGTTCGGCTTCGTCCACGGCCAGCATCAGCACCGCATACCCCAATATGTCGTGCTTGTCCTCATAGATCTTGCACACATACTTGCTGCGCAAGGCATCGCTGAAGTTTCCCTGCGTCCATGGATGGGTGTGAACCTCGCGTTCGATGCGCAGCACCGCATCCAGATCGGCTCCGGTCATGTCGCGCAGGATCATGATGCCCGTTCGCTGGTCTTCAATGCGACCTTGTCGCGCAGATAGAGCGGCAAAGCCTGTGCGGCATCCAGCGCATTCCCCTTGACGAATTCGCCTGCTGCCAGTGCAGCGACTGCACTGGCCAGCGGCGCGGCACTGCCATCCACTCCCGCCAACTGTTGGCCGTAATGCGCCTGCAGCACACCAGTGTTCACTGCAAACCCGCTGCCTGCACCGAACCAGCCGTTTCCTGCAACATCCGGGGCCATGTCCGCTTTGCACAGGCAGGGTTCGATCACTGTCAGCCAGCTGCCATCGCGTTTCTCATAAGCGGCGAGATACAGCTCGCCCATGCGCGCATCCAGCGCCGCGATGACCTTGTCGCGGCCGGACGCCTGCGCCAATGCCTGCAACGTGCAAACGCCGACCACGCCCACATCGGCACCCAATGCCAATCCCTGGGCTACGCCGCAGGCGATGCGCACGCCGGTAAAGGAGCCCGGGCCTTCGCCGAACGCGATGCCGTCGACCTGGCCGATCCTGATGCCTGCATCCTTGAGCACTCCATCCAGCATCGCCATCAGCACTTCGGAATGTTTCTGCCCGACCAGTTCGCAGCGTTCGCTCACCGTGCCATCCTGCCACAGCGCGACCGAGCAATACTCGGTGGAAGTCTCTACCGCCAGGATGCGCATGTGGAAACCTCTGGCAATCGTAGCGAGCAATTCGAGAGCAAGGCGCACGGAGCGCAGCGACCGAAACATACCTGTGGGTAGGCGAGGGAGTGAGCACCGCGCAACGCCGCTATCGAATTGCGCAGTAGATTGAAAGAGGTTTCCATCAGGCCACCAGCAACAACGCCACCGCCTGCGCCGCGATGCCTTCGCCGCGGCCGGTATAGCCGAGATGTTCGGTGGTGGTGGCCTTCACGTTCACGGCGTGGTGCGCGATGCCGAGGTCGGCGGCGATGTTGGTGACCATCTGCGGGATGTGCGGCGCCATCTTCGGCGCTTGCGCGATGATGGTGGCGTCCACGTTGCCGATGCGATAACCGGCGGCCTCGATCTTCTTCGCCACGTCGCGCAACAGCAGGCGGCTGTCGATGTCCTTGTATTTCGCATCGGTGTCGGCGAAGTGTTTGCCGATATCGCCCAGCGCCGCCGCCCCCAGCAATGCGTCGCAGATCGCATGCAGCAGCACGTCCGCATCGGAATGACCGAGCAGGCCTTTGCTGAACGGAATATCCACTCCTCCAATGATCAGCTTGCGTCCCGCCACCAGTTGGTGAACGTCGAAACCTTGTCCGATACGCATGGTCATTTTCCTTGTTGAAGCAACAGTTCGGCCAGCACGATGTCCTGCGGATAGGTCACCTTGAAGTTGCTGGTGTCGCTGGCCACCAGTTTCGGTTGCAGCCCCAGCGCTTCGATGGCTCCGGCATCGTCGGTGATGTTGCTGGAACGGGCCAATGCTTCCGCCAGCAATCCGGCACGAAACATCTGCGGCGTCTGCGCCTGCCACAATCCTTCGCGCGGCTCGGTATGGGCGATGCGCTGCTGGGCGTCGGCACGCTTCAGGGTATCCGCCACCGGCACCGCCAGAATGCCGCCCACCGGATCGTCGCGCAGTTCGGCGATCATGCGCGCCAGCAGGTGCGCACTCAGGCAAGGCCGTGCCGCATCGTGCACCAGCACCCAGTCGTCCGGCTCCAGCTCGGATGCCAGCAGGCCGTTCTCCACGCTCTCGGCTCGCGTCTTGCCGCCGCAATACAGCGGTGCCAGCTTGTCCTTGCAATGCGACCAGTCGTAGCGCGCGAAATACTCGTCTTCCGGCGCCAGCACCACGAACACGGTCTTGATATTGGAATTGGCACAAAGGGTGGAAAGCGCGTGCCAGATCATCGGCCGGCCGGCCAGATCGAGATATTGCTTGGGCAACTCGTTGCCCATGCGTGCGCCGAAACCGGCGGCGGGGACTAAAGCGTAGAAATCGGACATGGGCAGGAGTTTACCAAACTCCCGCAATCCGAACGCGGGATTGAGCGATCAGGCGAACGCGAATCCCGCCTCGATCACCTGGCAGCAGGCATCGACCACCAGCGCATCATAGCTCACACCGCGGTTGGCAACGATCTCTTCCAGTGCTGCCTGCATACCCAGTCCGGGGCGATAGGGACGGTAGGAAGCCATGGCTTCAACCACATCGGCCACCGCGATGATGCGCGTTTCGAGCAGTATCTCCTCGCCCTTCAACCCGTCCGGATAGCCGGAGCCATCCTGCCGTTCATGATGAGAGCGCACCATCTGCGCGATGGGCCAGGGGAAATCGACGTCCTTGAGAATCTCATAGCCGACTCCCGGGTGCCGTTTGATCAAGTTGAACTCGGTACCGTCAAGCGTCCCGGGCTTGCTCAGGATCTCCGCCGGCACGCCGATCTTGCCGACATCGTGCACCGTCCCGGCGAGGCGGATGCCGTGGATGCGTTCCGGTGCCAGCCCCATGCGGGTGGCGATCGCTACGGCAAGCTGCGCCACGCGCCGCTGATGTCCTGCAGTGTAGGGGTCGCGCATCTCCACAGTTGCTGCGATCGCCTGGATCGCATCTTCCAGTCCCTTGCGCAGTTGCGCAGCACTGCGCAGATTGATGATGCCGTAAGCGAGATCGCTGGCAAGTTCGCGCAGCAGGCGGATCTCCTCTTCGTCGAAGGCATTCGTTTCGGCGGCATCGATGGTGATGGCGCCAAAAGCATGCCCCTCGCTATCCATCAGCGGCAACGCAAGTATGGAGGCACACTTGCACGCGATCGCTTCCGCGCGCCAGGGGGCAAAGCGCGGATCCGTATAGGCATCCTTTACCTCCTGCAGTTCGCCGCTGCGGATGGCCGCGCCTGTCGGCCCGCGCCCGAACTCGTCATCAGCCCAGGTGTGACGCAGGTTCGCAAAGGTATCCGCCGCGACCCCATACTGCGCCATGGGACGCACCGACTTTTGCTCATCCTGCTGGGCATAGCCGACCCAGGCGACCTGATAGCCGCCGATCTTGACCACCACGCGGCACATTTCCCGCAGCAGCATGGTCTCGTCCTTGGCCCGCACCAGGACCTCATTGCCCGAGCTCAGCGTCGTCAGCACACGATTGGCCTTGCGCAGGCTTTCCAGGGCTGCATCGCGCTCGGTGATCAGCCCTGCGCTATAGGCATCAAATTGCCGGCATAGCAGTATCGCCTTGGCCAGATTCGCCATCACCGGCTGGAAGATGCGCGTGAACGGCAGCTCGCTTTCCGGAAGGTTTTGCCCAAGCAACAGGATCACGCCATTGCCATCGATGGGGAGGCGCAGAAAAACAGAATAAGAATTCCCCCCGCCATGCAGCGATCCAAGCAAGTCCGGGTCCTTGCGCAACTCGGGGCCGCCGCGCAGCAATGCCGAGGGCAGCGTCAATATGCGACCGACGCTTTCGACCAGCTCGAAGTCCCCGACAACCGCCTCAAGGCGGGCTTCGACTGACGCCGCACCGGTTGCGGGCGGCAGATCGAGGAACACCAGGCCCGCCGGGAACGATGTATGGTAAAGCAGCTGCTGCAAGGTTTTGGTCAACAGCGGCTTCACGCTCACCTCGCCACCGATGGCCAGGGTGATCTCGTAAAGCACAGTCAGGATTTGCTGTTCGTTGCGCATGGCTCACTTCGTTCCGGTAGTACGCAACCAGAATATGATCATGCGACGGATGATAGCCCCATTGGTCGGGAATTCCCATGGGCCGGCGCAACCATTGGGCGCTGTCATCAGCGCCCAATGTCGAGAGTATAATGCGCGCCTTTGTTTCAGGTTGTCCGCCGTGCTTTTCTCGTCCAAACATTCCCGTCCGCGCTATTCGAACCTGCAGGGTTCGTCCGACGCACTGGCCCTGGCGCAATACGCCGTACAACACTCTCCGCTGGTGATCATCGCCGCCAATGCGCTGGAGGCGCAGCGACTGGTGGAAGAAATCCCGTTTTTCGACCCCAAGCTCAGGGTTCATTTATTACCCGACTGGGAAACGCTGCCTTACGATCACTTCTCGCCGCACCAGGACCTGATCTCAGAGCGCTTGGCCACGCTGCACCATATCCGCAGCATCGGGCAACAAACCGCCCGCCCCTCTCCTCAATCCTCTCCCGCAAGCGGGAGAGGAAGCGAACGAGAGAATCAATCTTCAACCTCCGCCTGCGATGTCATCGTGGTGCCGATAACCACTGCGCTGTACCCGCTGCCGCCGGTTTCATACTTGGCCGCCTACACCTTCTTCCTGAAAAAGGGCGAACGCCTCGACCTCGACGCCTTCCGCCAGCAAATGACGCTGGCCGGCTACAACCACGTGCAGCAGGTACTCACCCCCGGCGAATACTGCGTGCGCGGCGGCATCATCGACCTGTTCGCCATGGGCAGCGTGCTGCCCTACCGCATCGACCTGTTCGACGACGAGATCGAGACCATCGCCACTTTCGACGTCGATACCCAGCGCACCCTGTATCCGGTACCGGAGATACGCCTGCTGCCCGCGCGCGAGTTTCCGCTGGACGAGAAAGGCCAGGCCACCTTCCGCCAGAACTTCCGCGACCGCTTCGAGGGCGACCCGTCCAAATCCCGCATCTACAAGGATGTGAGCAAGGGCATCGCCCCGGCGGGCATCGAGTACTACCTGCCGCTGTTCTTCGACCAGACCGCGACGCTGTTCGACTACCTGCCGAAGATCGCCACACTGTGCCTGCATCACAACGTGGACGAGGCTATCACCAGTTTCGGCAAGGATGCCGCCTCGCGTTACAACCTGCTGCGCGGCGACCCGCAGCATCCGCTGCTGGAGACGAAGGAGCTATTCCTGGATGGGGAGCAGTTCTTCATCCGGGCGAAAGAGTTCGCGCGGATAGATGTGATTGCCGCGAGCGCTCCCTCACCCCTAGCCCCTCTCCCAGAGGGCGAGGGGAATTTAAGCTCCCTCTCCCCCGGGGAGGGGGTTGGGGTGAGGGAAGACTCTAAAAACACCACCCGCTGCTCGACCGCCGCAATCCCACCCATCGCCGTGGATCGCCGCGCCGAAGTCCCCACGCAGAAGTTCGCCGACTTCCTGCGTGCTTATGCCGGACGCGTGCTGCTGCTCGCCGAAAGCCTCGGCCGCCGCGAGATCATGTCCGGCTACCTGAAGGAATACGGCCTCACGCCTGCCGTGTGCGAAGACTATGCTTCATTCCTCGCCGGCCAAGACAAGTTCATGCTCGGCGTCGGCCCGGTGCAGATCGGCTTCAGCCTTCCGGATGAACAGCTCGCCATCGTCACCGAGACCGAACTCTATGCCGCGCAACCCAGAAGCAGAGCCAATCGCGCCGCCAGGAAGAGCAACGTCGAAGGCATGCTGCGCGACCTGTCCGAACTCAAGCCGGGCGACCCGGTGGTGCACGAGCAGCACGGCATCGCGCGCTACCGGGGGCTGGTGAACCTCGACCTCGGCGAAGGCGAGAACGAGTTCCTGCTGCTGGAATATGCGGGCGAGGATAAACTGTACGTGCCGGTCTCACAGCTGCACGTGATCAGCCGTTACAGCGGCGGCGCGGCGGAAGCCGCACCGCTGCACAAGCTGGGCAGCGGTGCGTGGGACAAGGCCAAGCGCCGCGCCATGCAGCAGGTGCGCGACACCGCCGCCGAACTGCTCAACATCTATGCCCAGCGCGCCACGCGCAAGGGCCATGCGTTCAAGCTCACCTACCACGACTATGAGGCGTTCGCCGCCGGCTTCGGCTTCGAGGAGACCGCCGACCAGGCCGCCGCCATCGAAGCCGTGCTGCTCGACCTGCAATCGGGAAAACCGATGGACCGCCTCATTTGCGGCGATGTCGGTTTCGGCAAGACCGAGGTCGCGTTGCGTGCCGCCTTCGTTGCGGCCAGCGAAGGCAAGCAGGTAGCGGTACTGGTACCGACTACGCTGCTGGCCGAACAGCATTTCCAGAACTTCTCCACCCGTTTCGCCGACTGGCCGATCAGGATCGCCGAACTGTCGCGCTTCCGCTCGGCCAAAGAGGTGACGCAGGCACTGAAGGACTTGGCGGACGGCAAACTGGACATCGTCATCGGAACGCACAAGCTGATCCAGAAGGACGTGAAGTTCCACAACCTCGGCCTGGTCATCCTGGACGAGGAACACCGCTTCGGCGTACAGCAGAAAGAAAAACTGAAGGCATTGCGCGCCGAGGTCGACGTGCTCACGCTCACCGCCACGCCGATCCCGCGCACGCTGGCGATGTCGCTGGAAGGCCTGCGTGACTTCTCGGTGATCGCCACTGCGCCGCAGCGCCGCCTTTCCATCAAGACCTTCGTCAGCGGCTTCAGCCAGGGTGTGATCCGCGAAGCCGTGCTGCGCGAACTCAAGCGCGGCGGACAGGTGTACTTCCTGCACAACGAGGTCGACACCATCGCCAACATGCTGGAGAAGCTGGAGACGCTGCTGCCGGAAGCGCGCATCCGCGTGGCCCACGGCCAGATGGGCGAACGCGACCTGGAAGCGGTGATGCGCGACTTCCACCACCAGCGCTTCAACGTATTGCTGTGCTCCACCATCATCGAAACCGGCATCGACGTGCCCACCGCCAACACCATCATCATGAACCGCGCCGATCGCTTCGGCCTCGCGCAACTGCACCAGCTGCGCGGCCGCGTCGGTCGTTCGCACCACCAGGCCTATGCCTACCTGCTGGTGGACAGCATGGACGGCCTCACTGCACAGGCGAAAAAACGCCTCGAAGCGATCCAGGCCATGGAACAACTGGGCAGCGGCTTCTTCCTCGCCATGCACGACCTGGAGATACGCGGTGCCGGCGAAGTGCTGGGCGAATCGCAGAGCGGCGAGATGCAGGAGATCGGTTTCAGTTTGTATAACGACATGCTCGCTGCCGCCATCGCTTCGCTCAAGCAAGGCAAAGAACCAGACATGACACACCCGCTGGGCGTGACCACCGAGATCAACCTGCACACGCCCGCATTGCTGCCCAACGACTACTGCGGCGACATCCACCAGCGCCTGATCATCTACAAGCGGCTGGCGAACTGCGACACACAGGAAGACCTGGACGACATGCAGCAGGAACTCATCGACCGCTTCGGCCTGCTGCCCGAACCCGCGCAGACCCTGCTCGACAGCCACCGCCTGCGCATCCTCGCCAAGCCGCTCGGCATCAGCAAGGTGGACGCTTCAAGTGAAGCCATCGTGATCCAGTTCGTGCCGAACCCGCCCATCGACCCGATGAAGGTCATCACCATGATCCAGAGCAAGCGGCATATCAAGATGGCGGGGCAGGACAAGCTGCGAATCGAGTTGAAGTATGGGGATCTGCAGCAGCGGGTGTTGGCGGTCAGGAATTTCTTTGGGGAATTGAAGTAAGTATTCAGCCCGTTCGGGCTGAGCCTGTCGAAGTATGAACGTTCCGCAAAACCAACACCGCCGGGGATTGCAGCGCCATATATCGAGCTAGTGATAAACGCTATCAGAAATATCCGCTAAAATGGCGCATCATCAGCCTCAACTGAGGAGTGTCGCCTGATATGTTCAGCCAACGCTTTCAACGTCCCGTTGTCGTTTCTGCCCATGCGCGAATACGCATGGAGGAACGAGAAATCAGCGATACGATGCTGCTTGAGGTGATTGATTCGGGCGAAACGCGATACAAGGACACAACCCACTTGTGGGCGTTCAAGGAATTCCCGGCACGGCACGATAATTTGTTGTGCGCCATTCTGGTATTGGAAGATTGCGTGGTCGTTAAAACGGTCATGCACCATTTCACGGTTTTGTAGGAGGTTGCCATGCACACTACTTATTTCGACGAAGACGACATTCTCGTTATCCGACTTTCGGACAAACCGATCGTGCGCGAAGTTTCGCAAAACTGGAATACACACATCAGTTATGCCGAAGACGGTTCCACTGTTGAAGTGGTGCTGCTGGAGGCGCGCGCCAATGGTGCGTATCCGCTGGATGTTCAACACGCACGTGCAGCCTGAATATTTCAGAATAAAACGCGATATACCTCAAATCGCCAGCATTATCCGGTTTGCTCAGTTTATTCATCATTCAATCAGGGGCAGGCTAAGGCCCGCCCCCTCTTCTTACATCGCCACTTTTACTGCTACAGCCAACGGTGTCGTCGGCCTGCCGATGAGCTTGCTCAATTGATGGCTGTCGTCGAATAGCCCACCTTTGGATACGCCCGTGTCCGAATCGGAAAGCAAGTCGGCGACCGGTTCCGGCAACCCCACCTTGATCAGCACATTCTTGTACTCGGCTTCCAGCAGGTTCACGTAGCCGATGTCTTTTCCGGACTGACGCGATATCTCTGCCGCCAGCTCAGCCAGCGTGTAAGCGCTATCGCCTGCCAGTTCATAGACTTTCCCGGATTGTCCATCTGCCGCGATCACAGCAACGTCGGCTTCCGCATAGTCGGCACGCGCGGCCGATGAGATGCGGCCATTGCCGGCGCAGCCATACACGGCGCCATGCGCCAGTGCGCCGGGGATACCTGCGGTGTAGTTCTCCGTGTACCAGCCATGGCGCAGCAATACGAAAGGCACGCCGGAGGCGCGGATATAAGCCTCGGTCTCCCTGTGTTCGGCGGCAAGCCCAAGCGGGGAAGTGTCGGCGCGCAACACGCTGGTATAAGCCAGCAGTTTCACACCTGCCTTTTTGGCTGCATCGATGACGGCTTTGTGCTGTTTCGCACGCTGACCGATCTCGCTGGACGAGATCAGCAGCACTTTGTCCGCGCCTTTCAGCGCTGCGTCCCAGCTTGCGGGCTGGTTGTAATCGGCAAAGCGCACTTGCACGCCCAATGCTGCAAGGTCTTTGGCCTTGTCCACATTGCGCACAGCGGCAACGATGCCCGAAGCCGGGACCTTCTTCAGCAATGCCTTGATAACCAGATGACCCAGTTGTCCGGTGGCTCCAGTGACGACGATCATGATGTTTCCTTTCGTGATTTATAGTTAATGGATTGGTGAGCCGAAGCTTATCCTGTACACTTACTTTATGTAAGTACGTACAAAAAGGTAAGTGTCATGCCACAAGTCAATTCGCGCATCTCGAAGATCGCCCAACGGCGGGGTGAGGTGTTTTCCGCCGCCTGCCCCTCGCGGGAGATACTCAATCACGTCACCAGCCGCTGGGGCGTGCTGGTACTGGTCGCATTGATGGAGGGAACCCACCGCTTCAGCGATCTGCGGCGCAAGATCGACGGGGTGAGCGAGAAGATGCTGGCACAAACCCTGCAGCAACTCGAAAAGGACGGTTTCATCGACCGCGTATCCCTGCCGGTCGTGCCGCCGCATGTCGAGTATTCGCTGACTCCATTGGGGGAGGCGATCGGCCGCCAGGTCGATTCGCTGATCGACTGGATCGAGACCAATCTGCCGAAGATCATGAAGGCGCAACAGGCACGCCAGCAATGAGCGGGCGACCAATGCCCCGAGCGCAACTTCTTGCCGTGTTTGTCTGCCGTTGCATTAAAATGCAGCGCTTTTTTTGACTTTGGCGCGAATGCCCTCGCCGCAACAAAATAATGAACCTGATCCTCCAAGCCACCCACGACATCCCCTCCGCCCAGGTCGAGCATCTTGCCCGGCTTTCCAGCGCGGCACGTATCGAACAGGTCGCGACTCATCTGTATCGACTGACCGAAGCAAAGTTGCACGCCGAGATCGCCGCCTACTGTTTCGAACACCGGATCGATTACGGCTTTGTACCCCGCAACAAACGCCTTTCCGATTTCGGCCTGGTGGTGATGGACATGGATTCGACGCTGATCAGCATCGAGTGCATCGACGAGATCGCCGACATGCAGGGGTTGAAGCCACAGGTGGCAGCGATCACCGAATCTGCGATGCGCGGCGAGATCGAGTTCGCCGAGAGCCTGCGCCGCCGCGTGGCATTGCTGGAAGGGCTGGACGAAGCCGCATTGCAGCGCGTGTATGACGAGCGCCTGCAGCTCAACCCCGGCGCGGAGATCATGCTGGCACAGTTGAAGCAGCATGGCGTCAGAACATTGCTGGTATCGGGCGGTTTCGTGTTCTTCACCGACCGGCTGAAGACGCGCCTCGGCCTCGATTTCACCCATGCCAACACGCTGGAGATCGTGGATGGCAAGCTCACCGGAAAGGTGTCCGGCAAGATCGTCGATGCGCAAGGCAAGGCGGATTGGCTGAACCATGTGCGCGAAGAACTGGGACTGAAGCCCGAGCAAGTCATCGCGATGGGCGACGGCGCGAACGACCTGAAGATGATGGCTCAGGCCGGCGTGAGCATCGCCTATCACGCCAAACCGGTGGTGCGCGAGCAGGCCAGTTATGCGCTGAATTTCGTCGGCCTGGACGGTCTGGTGAATCTGTTGGGTAATTGAAGCGCCCGGCCGCCACGTGCGGCTCAATCCCGTTTCGGTGTGATACAGTGCCTGCGCTCTTTCGCGAGCTAGCCCGGAAGGATATCCATGCAGAACGTCATCTTGAGGTTGGTGGACGTACCTATCGCACGCATGTTCGTGCTGGCCGGCTTCATTTTCATGATGATCGCCGTGCTGGGCAAGATCGAGGGCAAGATCGAACCCGGCAGCTTTGGGCGCATAGGCGCCGCCATCCTGGGAGCCATCCTGATCGCGATCGGCATCTCCATGCAGTCTGACGAATCTCGCGACATATATGCCAAGGTCCCGCAGAGCGTGATCAGCGCCATACCAACCCGGAACGTAGTCGCGATCACCCCTGCCAGCACAGCCTCGAACACCGAATCGAGCCTTATCAAGGTAACCTCTGCGACCTACGGGCGCAACTGCAATGCCAAACCGGGCAATGCCACGGCCCAGGTCGCCAAGGAATGCGATGGACACAACAATTGCGACTTCACCATCGACACGGCAGCACTGGAAGACCCGGCACCGAGCTGCAGCAAGGACTTCGCAGCAGAGTGGAAATGCGGCAATGGCAATGCGATCTATTCCGCTGCGCTGACCAGCCTCACCGGCAAGAATGACAAGCTGCACCTGAACTGCGCCAACTGAACGTAGCTCCACCTGCACATCACCTTAATCCTGATCTTGGTGCAAGCGAAGTACCTGATAAAAATAACTTAAGTCCATATTTGCCATTTTTATAATATGGTTATCAGATCTTTACTGATCCCGCTCCCGGCCAAAATCAGCCCTCAGCTCAATATTCCACTTAAGATTTCACTTGAAATATATCTTTCGAGGTACTACAGTTAGTCGCAAATCAGATGTCCGACCACTAGATATAGTGGTTTTTTGCTTTTCCGGCTGAAGCAAGCTGCGCGATCAAAGGGAGGTACTATAATGTTCGATACCGAAAGTGTTTCGCCTTCAACCTCATCCAGTAGCGACTCCGAACACCAGACGTCAAGTAACCATCATCCGGACCGACACAAGAACAAACCCGCCTTAGAAGGAAACAATGCAATGACGCAAGAGATCAGCACCGAAGTGCTGCTGGAAAAATATGCGGAAGCGGATGAGAAGTCTGTGCAGGACGTACGTCGCCGGGTCGCGCGCGGCCTGGCCCAGGCCGAGACACCGGAACAGCGCGCAAAATGGGAGGAGGCTTTCTTCCTCGCCCAGGAGAACGGTTTCGTACCCGCCGGCCGGATCAACTCCGCCGCCGGGTTGAAGATACAGGCGACACTGATCAACTGTTTCGTGCAGCCGGTAGGCGATGCCATCTCCGGTACCAATGACGGCAAGCCCGGCATCTACGACGCATTGCAGCAAGCCGCCGAAACCATGCGGCGCGGCGGCGGTGTCGGTTATGACTTTTCTTCCATCCGCCCGGAAGGCGCGCATGTGAAAGGCACCAATTCTCGCGCCAGCGGCCCGATCTCCTACATGCGCGTGTTCGACCGCTCCTGCGAGACCGTGGAATCCGCCGGTGCCCGGCGCGGTGCACAGATGGGCGTGCTGCGCTGCGACCATCCCGACATCGAGAAATTCATCAGCGCCAAGGACCAGGGCGACCTGCGCAATTTCAATATCTCGGTCGGGGTTACCGATGCGCTGATGCAGGCGGTGGAGAAGGACGAAGAGTTCGAACTGGTGCATTCTGCTGAACCCTCTACGGCCATCAAGGAAGCCGGTGCAACGCGGCGCGAAGACGGCAAGTGGATCTATCGCAAGGTGCGCGCGACCGACCTGTGGAAACAGATCATCGCCAGCACCTACGACCATGCCGAGCCGGGCGTGCTGTTCATCGACCTGATGAACCGCGACAACAACTTGTCCTATTGCGAGATCATCGAGGCGACCAATCCCTGCGCCGAGCAACCGCTGCCGCCCTACGGCTGCTGCTGCCTCGGCTCCATCGACCTCACGCGCATGGTGAAGAATCCGTTCTCGAAACATGCCGGTTTCGACTACGAGCCTTTCAAGCAACTGGTGCGCGTCGCCGTGCGCATGCTGGACAACGTGCTGGACGTGACCGCATGGCCGCTGCCGGAACAGCAACAGGAAGCGAAGAACAAACGCCGCATCGGTCTGGGCTTCACCGGACTGGGCGATGCGCTGGTGATGATGGGACTGCGTTACGACACCGATGCGGCGCGCGCCTTTGCCAGCGACATCACGCGCATCATGCGCGACGAGGCTTATCTCGCCTCTGTTGACTTGGCCGTCGAGCGCGGCAAGTTTCCGCTGCTGGATGCCGACAAATACCTGTCCGCGCCGCGCTTCGCATCGCGCCTGCCGGACGAGATCAAGGACAAGATACGCAAGCACGGCATCCGCAACAGCCACCTGCTTTCCATCGCGCCCACCGGCACCATCTCGCTGGCCTTTGCCGACAACGCCTCCAACGGCATCGAGCCGGCTTTCTCGTGGTTCTACACGCGCAAGAAGCGCATGATGGACGGCACCACCAAGGATTACCCGGTGGAAGACCACGCCTGGCGCGTGTTCAAACAACAGGGCGGCGACGTGAGTCATTTGCCGCCCTCCTTCGTCACTGCGTTGGAGATCAGCGCCATCGATCACATGAAAATGGTCGCTGCAGTCGCGCCGTACATCGACACCTCGATCAGCAAGACCGTCAACGTTCCCGCCGATTATCCGTATGAGGATTTCAAGGATCTTTACACCGAAGCCTGGAAGGCAGGACTGAAGGGACTGGCGACCTATCGCCCGAACAGCGTGCTGGGCTCGGTGTTGTCGGTGACCACGGAAAAGAAGGAAGACCAGCCGCAGGATTTCGTGTTCGACCAGGACCGCCGCATCGTACTGGAAGCCACGCCCAATCCTGCCCTCGCCTCGTTGCGCTGGCCGGGACGCCCCAAGCTCACCGCCGGCAGCGAGGGCTGGGTATCGCAAGTGGTGAAGCATCCGCTCGGCAGTTTCGTCACCTTCGTGTCGCATACCACCAACGGGCACAACCATCCGTTCGAGGTCTGGGTGAATGGTGCAGAACAACCGCGCGGACTTGGCGCGCTGGCTAAATCGCTATCGATGGACATGCGCACGCGCGACCCGGTATGGGTGCGCATGAAGCTGGAGATGCTGATGAAGACCGCTGGCGACGATGCATTCGACATGCCGATGCCGCCGGACGGCGAAGTGAAGCGTATGCCCAGCCTGGTGGCCGCATTCGCACATCTGCTGAAATACCGCATCGAGCAACTGGGCGCACTGGAAGTCACCGAGGGCGTCACCACGCCGATGATGGATGCACTGTTCGCCAGGAAGGAACCGAAGACCGGCACCGACGGCACCATGAGCTGGACGGTGGACATCTCCAACGCGGGCACCGGTGACGACTTCGTGCTGGGCCTGAAAGAGCTGGTGCTGCCGGACGGGCAGCGCCGCCCCTACTCGATGTGGCTATCCGGAGTGTATCCTCGCGCCCTCGACGGCCTGTGCAAGGTGCTGAGCCTGGACATGCGTGTGATCGACCCGGCATGGATCGGCATGAAGCTGCGCAAGCTGCTCAACTTCGGCGAGCCGCTGGGCGATTTCATGGCCCGCGTGCCGGGCGGCAACAAGATGGAGAGCTACCCTTCGACCGTCTCCTATGTCGCCAAGCTGATCATCCACCGCTACGCCATGCTCGGTATCCTCGACGAACACGGCTACCCAGTGCAACAGATGGGCGTGCTGGAGATCCCGGAAGGTCATATCAAGCCCACCGGCATCAAGACCATCGTCGGCAAACAGTGCAAGGAATGCGGCAACGCCACGCTGATCAAGAAGGACGGCTGCGAGTTCTGCACCAGTTGCGGCGCGATCGGCGCGTGCGGCTAGTGCTGTAACGATCGGTTGCGGCATCTGTGAGCAAGGATCAGCGCCGCCCTTGCTCACAAACCCATCAGCAACAACCAGAACGGTAGCGTCAGCGCGGCAAGCAAGGTGCTCAGCATCACTTGCGCCGCGATGGTATTGCCGTCCCCGCCCATGCGCTTGGCCAGCACATAAGACACGGTGGACACCGGCAATGCCGCCATCAGCACGGCGATATGGAAATACACGCCGCTCAAACCGAATGCCACAGCCAGTCCCCAGGCAATGGCCGGCAGCACCAGCAGTTTGACCGTCACTCCATACCACAGCGTCCCCCGCTCCTTGTGCAGTCCTTGCATGTGCAGCCCGGCGCCGACGGCGATCAGCCCCATCGGCAACGAAGCTTGTGACAGCAGCCCCAGCGTCGCGTTGATTGTCGTCGGCAACGCAAGCCCGGCAAGACTGAAGGCGATGCCGCCGGCCGTGGCCATGATCAGCGGATTCAGCAAAATCTCCTTGAGCCAGTGGCTCTCGCTGTGGCGCGCCAGCATCAGCACTGCAGCGACGTTGGCCACCGGCACCATGAAGCCCATCAGCAAGCCGATGGCAGCAAGCCCGTATTGTCCGTGCAAACCGCCGGCGATGGCCAAGCCGACATAACTGTTGAAACGGAAAGATGCCTGGAAGGTAGCGGCATATACCTTGGGCGGAGCGCGGAAGAAATATTTAGCGATGTAGCCCAGCGCGATACCGGCAAGCATGTACAACATGGCCACGACCAGCATCGGCATCGCCGCACCCACATCGATCTTGAAATGAGAGAGCGAGTTGAACAGCAGTGCCGGGAAGAACACGTAGTAGATCAGCCGATCCAGCTGCGGCCAGAAGTCTTCGCGCAAGCCGAACCAATGGCGCATGGCTACGCCAAGCAGGATCAGCAGGAAGATCGGAATGATGGTTTGCGCGACGAACATGCCGTGCAAACAGGATCAGTTGGTGCGGCGCACGAACAGCGCGGGGATTTGCGCTTTGGGTTTGTTCACTACCGGCTCAGGCTTCTTGACCGGCGCTTCCGCACTGATGTTCGGCACATAAGGTTTGTCGAACCAGGGATCGTGACTTGGTTTCTTCGGTGCGGGAGCGTGGTATTCGCGGTTGCGTTCACGAGGTTCGGCGCGATGCGGCCGGGCGTCGGGTGCGGGCATATCCACCCGTTCTTTCTGGATCTCCTTCTTGATCAGCTTCTCGATCTCCAGCAGATATTTCTCTTCTTCCGGCGACACCAGCGAGATCGCCGTACCCGAAGCCCCGGCCCGGCCGGTGCGACCGATGCGGTGCACATAATCCTCCGCGGCATGCGGTATCTCGTAGTTGATGACCATCGGCAGGCTGTCGATGTCCAGTCCACGCGCTGCCACATCGGTGGCGATCAGCACGGCGACCCTGCCCTGCTTGAACGCATCCAGCGCCTGCATACGTTCCAGCTGGCTCTTGTCGCCGTGGATGGCATCGGCCGAAACACCTTCGCGCTGCAGCTGTTTGGCCAGCCGGCTGGCGGTCAATTTGGTCTTTGTGAACACGATGACCTGTTTCGCGTCGTCGCCGCGCAGCAGTTGTGCCAGCAGCTGATGCTTGCCGGACTGTTCGACCAGGTAGACCTTCTGCGTGATGTTCTCGGCCGACGCGTTGCTGCGCGCGACCTCGATCAGCGTCGGGTAGTTCATGAAATCCTCGGAGAGTTTCTTGATCTCGTTCGAGAATGTCGCGGAGAACATCAGGCTTTGCCGCTGCCTGGGCAACAAGGCCAGAATGCGTTTCAGCGCCGGCATGAAGCCCATGTCCAGCATGCGGTCGGCCTCGTCCAGCACCAACATCTGCACCTGGTTCAACAGCACCGTTTTCTGTTCGATATGGTCCAGCAAGCGGCCCGGCGTCGCCACCAGTATCTCCACGCCGGTCTTCAGGTGCGGAGTCTGCGTCTTGATATCCACACCACCGTACACCACCAGCGAACGCAGGTTCGTGTGTTTGGCATAAGCCTTGACGCTCTCTTCCACCTGCACCGCCAGTTCCCGCGTCGGCACCAGAATCAGCGCCCGCACCGGATGCTTTGCCGGCGAAGTGCTGGCGCTGGCATGCGGCAACAGCTTTTGCAGCATGGGCAAGGCAAAGGCCGCGGTCTTGCCCGTACCGGTCTGCGCACCCGCCATCAGGTCGTGCCCCTCCAGCGCCAGCGGGATGGCTTGCGCCTGGATCGGGGTGGGGGTGACGTAACCGGCTTCGGTGAGTGCCTTGAGGATTGGCGGGGCCAGCTTCAGATCGACAAAACTAACTGTGTTCAATTATCTTCTCTTCGTAGTATTCAGGCTTGAGTGCACACATTATACGCTCCTCCACCAATACCGGCCGGAACTGCCGTTAAGCCCTATAATCGCCCGCCTCGACAAGACCTTACCGCACATGCCCGCAAGCACCCAATCTTCTTACCCTGTCGTTGCCATCATCGGCGGCGGCCCCGCCGGACTGATGGCTGCAGAAGTGCTCGCAGAAAACGGCGTGTGTGTGGAGGTATATGACGCGATGCCCAGTGTGGGGCGGAAATTCCTGATGGCAGGCAAGGGTGGCATGAACATCACCCATGCCGAGCCGTTTGAAGATTTTCTTGCACGCTACGGTTCCCGGCATGATCGCATCGAGCCGCTGCTGCGCGGTTTTCCGCCCGAGGTTTTGCGTGCATGGATACATGGCCTCGGCATCGAGACGTTCGTCGGAACTTCAGGCCGCGTCTTCCCCACCGACATGAAGGCTGCGCCGCTGCTGCGTGCCTGGCTGCATCGCCTGCGCGAGAACGGAGTGCATTTCCATGTGCGCCATCGCTGGCTCGGATTCGGCGAGAATGGGGCTTTGCGCTTCGCCACACCCGAAGGCGAACGCACCATGATCGCAAGCGCGACAGTGCTGGCATTGGGCGGCGGCAGCTGGCCGCAACTCGGCTCGGATGGCGCGTGGGTGTCGCTGCTGGCACAGTGCGGTATCGACATCGCACCGTTGCGCCCTGCCAACTGCGGTTTCGATGTGCGCTGGAGCGATCACTTCCGCGAGCATTTTGCCGGCGAACCGCTGAAATCCATTGCAGCCACATTGGGCACCGTTCGCAAACAGGGTGAATGCGTCATCACCGAACACGGCATCGAAGGCGGGGTGGTCTATGCTTTCTCAGCCGCCTTGCGCGACGAGATCGAGCGCAACGGCAGCGCGACACTCTATCTCGACCTGTTGCCGGACTGGACTGCGCAACGCGTGCAAAAGGAAGTTTCGCATCCGCGTGGTTCGCGCTCGCTTTCCACCCATCTGCAAAGCCGCCTGGGTTTGAAAGGTGCCAAGGCCAATCTGCTGCGCGAAGTGCTGAATACGGAACAAATGCACGACAGTACGGTACTGGCGCACGCCATCAAGTCCTTGCCACTTCGACTCCTGGCAGCGCGCCCATTAAGCGAGGCGATCAGCTCGGCAGGCGGCATCACATTTGAAGCATTGAATGACGATCTGATGCTGCAAGATTTGCCGGGCATGTTCTGCGCAGGCGAGATGCTGGATTGGGAAGCGCCGACCGGCGGTTACCTGCTCACCGCCTGCCTTGCCAGTGGCCGTACCGCAGGAGCCGGTGCGTTGAACTGGTTGCAGCACACCAGGGACTTGCATGACTCGTGACCGTCATGCAATTTGGCAAGCCGTACCCATGCGCTACAATGCGGAAAATTCATTTACCGAAAGGACAAGATCATGAAGCAGTACAGCAAACGCACCGCAGTTCTCCACTGGCTGATCTTCCTGCTGGTCATCGCGGCGTTCTTCCTCGGGCACGAACTGGATGAAAGCAAGAACACAGCACAAAAGTTTCCCATGTTTCTGGTGCATTTCCTGATTGGCGACACCATCCTGCTGCTGACCGTGTTGCGTATCTATTTCAGGAAAAAAGACGGCGAACCTGCTCCGGCCAACGCCAATCCCTTACTGAACAAGCTCGCCGCAGCCACGCACGGACTGCTGAATCTTTCCGTCATCGGCGTGACCATTGCCGGCGGCGTTACCGCCCTGACCTCAGGCGTGCTCGATGCATTGAAGAAAGGCGACCCGAATCTCATTCCGGATTTCGACAAGGTCAAATCCTTTGAATTCCATCAATTGTTCATCGCATTGATGCTGTTACTGGTTGCGTTCCATATTGCGGCAGCGCTTTATCACCAGTTCATCGTCAAGGACAGCCTGCTGCGACGCATCATGATCAAGCGCTTCTAAGACCACGTTGACCGCATGTTGGCGGATCGATATCTGCCCCATTTCATCCTGGATATGCCCTTACTCAAACTTGTCCACATCGGCTGTGTGATCCTCAGCTATTCGCTGTTCTTCCTGAGAGGGGTGTGGATGCTTCGCGACTCTTCATCGCTGCAGCAGCATTGGGTGAAAGTCGCGCCGCATATCGTGGACACCGCACTGATCCTTAGTGCGATCACACTGGCCTGGCAACTCGGCATCTCGCCGCTTGCAGCGCCATGGCTTGCAGCCAAGATCGTTGCATTACTGCTATATATCGCCGTCGGTATGATGGCATTGAAGCTGGGCAAGACAAAACGGGTCCGACTCATCTCTTGGCTGATGGCGCAACTGCTGTTCTTTTACATGGTGAGCGTGGCCGTGACTCATGACCCGCTGCCTTGGCAAATTCTATAAGAGGCCAATAATGAAGATACCGGCGAGATACAGCCATGTGCTTTTCGGAGGCATGCTCTCCGTCATCATGGTCACCATCATCTCGGGCACGGTGGTGCTGATCAACCAGGGTTACGACCAGGAATTCTTCAGGCGCTGGCTACGGGGATTCATCACGGCATGGCCTGTCGCCTTCCCTTCCGTACTGGTGGTCGCACCGTTCGTGCGGCGCGTCGTATCCAGGATCACTGAGTGATCAGCGTTTCTTCCAGCCGACGAACAGCGCAAACACGCCCAGCAGGATGTACCAGATCAAAGACCACTCCGGAATGCCGAGTGTCAGGAACGTCCACCCCTTGGCGGCGCATTCGCCGGAGCCGTGCATCAGCTCCTGCAACACATCGGACATCGGGAAATGCTTCAGCATGAAATCGAGTCCGGGACCGCAGGCAGGAATCTGATCCTTGGGCAGATGCTGTATCCAGATATGGCGTCCGGCGACGGCTATGCCACCTGCAGCGAAGAGGGCGATCAGGGCCGAGTAGATCCGGCTACCGACCCTGCCGGCATTGAACAAGGCGGCGATGAAGAACAGCACGCCGATGACGATGAAGATCACCCGCTGTATCATGCACAGCGGACAGGGTTCCTGACGCAATACGTATTGCAGATACAGTGCCGAGCAGAACAAGGCCCCCACCACCAGCGCACCGGCGAGGTACAGCCAGCGTTTTGACATGCTATCCCAATATTTCAGCATGCCACTCATGCCTCATCCATCCATGCAGTCTGAATAGCCTCCAGCACCTTCTCGCCGCCGCGGCTGTGGTCGTCATCGAAACCATCAAGATCGACCACGTAATTGTGCAGATCGACGAAGCGCACCTTGCTCGGGTCGATGTCGGGATATTTTTCGGCCAATGCGATCGCGATATCGCGGACGTCTATCCATTTCATATGAGAGCCCCAGTAAATTGTAGCGAGCAGTTCGAAAGCAAGGCGCACGGAGCGCAGAAACCGGAATGTACAGCTAGTACATGAGGATTTCGAGCACCGCGCAGACAATTCCGCATCTGGCTTGCCAGATAGCGGATTGCGTACCGTTGGTGCAACGCAGTTTTCAAATTGCGCAGTAAATTTATGGGGACTCTCATTTTGAGTGACCTTCCTTCGCCATGTTGATGGTGTACTTGGGTATCTCGACCACCAGATCCTGTTTGCCGACGATGGTCTGACAGCTCAGGCGCGAGTTGGATTCCAGCCCCCACGCCTTGTCCAGCAGATCCTCTTCCTGCTCAGTCGCTTCCTCCAGGCTGTCAAACCCTTCGCGCACGATGACGTGGCAAGTCGTGCAGGCGCAGGATTTTTCGCAGGCATGCTCGATCTCGATGTCGTGCTCCAGCAGCGCATCGCAGATGGAAATACCGGGCTCGACCTCGAACAGTGCACCTTTCGGGCACAACTCCACATGCGGCAAAACGATGATCTGAGTCATGTCACCTCTCCAAGTCGGCCAGTCTATGTCCGGTCAGCGCATGTTTCACACTTTGATCCATGCGGCGCTGGGCGAACTCGGTCGTCGCCATGTTCAACGCCTCGACGGCCCGTTTGATCGCCTGATGGTCACTGCCGCCGAGTACCACCCTCAAGGCATCCATGCTGCGGCGGATGCGCACCTGCGCTTCAGCATCCAGCAACGCATCGCCATCCTGCTGCAGCGCATTATCCACCGCCTCGAGCAATTGCGCTGCCTCGGTCTGCTGCTCGCGCAAAGCTCGTGCCTTCATGTCATCGTGTGCGTGGCGGGTGGAATCCTGCAGCATGCGGGCGATCTCCTCATCGCTCAGACCGTAGGAGGGTTTGACCGTGATGTTCGCTTCGGTGCCGCTGGCCATCTCGCGCGCCGAAACGCTGAGCAGGCCATCGGCATCCACCTGGAAAGTAACGCGGATGCGCGCAGAGCCGGCCACCATCGGCGGAATGCCGCGCAGCTCGAATTTCGCCAGCGAGCGGCAATCGCTCACCAATTCGCGTTCGCCCTGCACCACGTGGATGCTCATGGCGGTCTGTCCATCCTTGTAGGTCGTGAATTCCTGCGCACGCGCATTGGGTATCGTGCTGTTGCGCGGAATGATCTTCTCGACCAACCCGCCCATGGTCTCGATGCCCAGGCTCAGCGGAATCACATCCAGCAGCAGCCAGTCGTCCCCGCCGCGATTGCCAGCCAGCACATTGGCCTGGATCGCGGCCCCCAGGGCAACGACCTTGTCCGGGTCGAGATTGTTCAGCGGAACCTGTTTGAAGAACTCCCCTACCGCGTGCTGCACTTGCGGCATGCGGGTCGAGCCGCCAACCATCACGACGCCCTTGATGTCTTCCACTTTCAGCCTGGCATCGCGCAAGGCGCGGCGCGTAGCCTGCAAGGTGCGCGCCACCAGGTTCTGCGTCATTTCGTAAAAGTCATCGCGTTTGAGCGTCAGATCGACCAGCTCGCCCTGGCCCATCACCGCGGTGATCTGTGTCTGCGGCAGTTCGGTAAGCTGCTCCTTGGCACCGCGCGCATGCGTCAGCAGCAAGCGCGTGTCATGCGCACTCAGGGCGGACATGCCGGCCTTCTCCAGCATCCAGCAATAGATGCGATGGTCGAAATCGTCGCCGCCCAGGGCCGAATCGCCGTTGGTGGACAGCACTTCGAACACCCCCTTGGAAAGCCTCAGGATCGATATGTCGAAGGTGCCGCCGCCGAGGTCGAACACTGCATACACGCCTTCGGCAGCGTTATCCAGCCCATAGGCGATGGCAGCGGCAGTGGGCTCGTTGAGGAGCCTCAGCACGTTGAGCCCCGCCAGTCTGGCTGCATCCTTGGTGGCCTGGCGCTGGGCATCGTCGAAGTAGGCTGGCACAGTGATCACCGCGCCGACCAACTCCCCACCCAGCGATAGCTCGGCCCGCTCGCGCAACACCTTGAGTATCTCGGCCGAAACTTCTACGGGACTCTTGATGCCGGCAACGGTGCGCAATTGCAGCATGCCGGGCGCGTCGACGAAGCGATACGGCAGGTTGCCGACTTCGCCCACGTCCTTGAGGCTGCGCCCCATGAAGCGCTTGACCGAAACGATGGTGTTTTGCGGATCTTCGCTCTGCACGGCCTGGGCTTCCTGGCCGACTTGGACACTGCCATCCGGCGCATAACGCACCACCGAAGGCAGCAACGCACAGCCGTGAATGTCATTCAGCACCGTGCTGATGCCGTTGCGCACGGTCGCCACAAGTGAATTGGTCGTACCGAGGTCGATGCCGACCGCCAGCCGATGCTGATGGGGAGCGGCGCTGAGGCCGGGTTCTGCGATTTGCAACAGTGCCATTATTGTTGTTTAAGAATCTAATTCGTCGAACGCGGAACCGATCTCTTCCGCCAGTTTCTCTAGAAATCTGAGCTTGCGAACTATACCGGAAGCTGCGGTGTAATCGCGAGTCTCGTCCATATCGATAGCGAGTTGCTGTTGCAGATTCCGCACCTCATGCTGCATGCGCTGTTCCAGCTCTTCCAGTGCCGAATTGTCTTTCGCCTGCCTTGCTGCTTCCAGCGCTTCGCGCCATTCCATCTGCTGCATCAGGAAATCGGTCGGCATCGCCGTGTTGCTCTCCTCCTGCGTGTCCACGCCATGCAGCGACAACAAATAGCGCGCGCGGCTCTGCGGATTGCGGAGAGTCTGGTATCCCTCGTTGACACGGGTCGCCCATTGCATGGAAAGGCGGCGCTCCGCCTCGGAAAGATGAGCAAATTTATCGGGGTGGACTTGCGCCTGCAGCTCAAGGAAGCTTCTCTCCAGCGCGGCACTGTCGATCTTGAATAATGAAGGTAAGTTGAAGAGCTGGAAGTGATCCTGCTGGAAATCCAACGTCAGAATATTCATCAAACCTTGAAGCTTTCCCCGCAGCCGCACTGATCCTTCACGTTCGGATTGTTGAACTTGAACCCCTCGTTCAACCCCTCGCGCGTGTAATCGAGTTCCATGCCGTCGATATAGGGCAGGCTGTGCTGGTCGACCAGCACGGTCACACCGTTGCTGACGAACTGCAGGTCTTCGCTATCGACCGCATCGGCGAACTCCAGCTTGTAGGCCATGCCGGAACAACCGCTGGTGCGCACGCCGAGACGCAGACCGACGCCCTTGCCGCGTTTGGCCAGGAAATTCTGCACATGTTTCGCCGCATTTTCAGTCAACGAGATGGTCATGCTGAGCTCCAGTCATTTATTGCCGTTACAGGCTGCTGTCTCCAGCGTTGCGCCATTCTTTGCCTTGTAATCCGCCACTGCCGCCTTGATCGCATCTTCCGCCAGGATCGAACAGTGTATCTTCACCGGCGGCAATGCCAGCTCTTCGGCGATGTGGGTGTTCTTGATCGCCAGCGCCTGATCGACTGTCTTGCCTTTGACCCACTCGGTGACGAGCGAGCTGGATGCGATAGCCGACCCGCAACCGTAAGTCTTGAATTTGGCATCTTCGATGAGACCGTCCTTGCCGACCTTGATCTGCAGCTTCATCACATCGCCGCATGCCGGCGCACCGACCATGCCGGTGCCGACATATGCGTCGTCCTTATCCAGGGAACCGACGTTGCGCGGATGTTCGTAGTGATCCAGTACTTTTTCGCTGTAAGCCATTATGTCCTCCTTAATGTGCAGCCCACTGCACAGTATTCATATCTATGCCATCCTTGTACATATCCCATAAGGGGGATAAGTCACGAAGTTTGGCAATCTTTTCCTGCAGCAGTTTCACTGTGTAATCAACCTCTTCCACCGTGGTGAAACGTCCGACCGTGAAACGGATCGAGCTGTGCGCCAATTCATCGTTGCGCCCCAGAGCACGCAGCACGTAGGAAGGCTCCAGGCTGGCCGAGGTACAGGCGGAGCCGCTGGAAACCGCGACATCCTTGACCGCCATGATGAGCGACTCACCCTCGACGAAGTTGAAGCTCACATTCAGATTGTGCGGCACGCGGTGTTCCATATCGCCATTGAGGTAGACCTCTTCCATGCCGGACAACCCCTTCCACAAGCGGTCGCGCAACATGCGGATGCGCTCGTTCTCGCTTGCCATCTCTTCTTTGGCGATGCGGAACGCCTCGCCCATGCCGACGATCTGGTGCGTCGGCAATGTGCCGGAACGGAAACCGCGCTCATGTCCGCCGCCATGCATCTGCGCTTCCAGACGCACACGCGGTTTGCGCCGCACATACAGAGCACCGATGCCTTTCGGGCCGTAGGTCTTGTGCGCCGAGAACGACATCAGGTCGATTTTGAGCTTTTGCAGATCGATACCCACCTTGCCGGTCCCCTGCGCCGCATCGACGTGGAACAGGATGCCGCGCTCGCGGCATATCTCGCCGATGGTGGCAACATCCTGGATCACTCCGATCTCGTTGTTCACCAGCATCACCGACACCAGCGTGGTATCCGGACGCAGCGAAGCCTTGAACTTGTCCAGGTCGAGCAAACCATTCGGCTCGGGATCCAGATAAGTGGCAGCGAATCCCTGCCGTTCCAGTTCGCGCACGGTATCCAGCACGGCCTTGTGCTCGGTCTGCACGGTGACGATATGCTTGCCCTTGTCCGCGTAAAAATGCGCCGCGCCCTTCAGGGCAAGATTGTTCGATTCGGTCGCACCCGAGGTCCACACGATCTCTTTCGGATCGGCATTGACCAAAGCAGCAACCTGCTCGCGCGCACGCTCCACCGCTTCATCCGCCGCCCAGCCGAAAGAATGCGAACGAGAGGCGGGATTACCGAATTTCTCGGTGAGATACGGGATCATCGCCTCGGCCACGCGCGGATCGACCGGTGTGGTTGCGGAATAATCCATATAGATCGGCAAATGCAGCTTCATTACATTCCTCCTGTAACCAATGAGTTGACCCGGCATCTTTGCCGGTCAAGCCAGCTGCCTATAACCAACGACTCGCCCGGCGTGTTTTGCCGGGACAGTCAGAAGGCAGTAGTCAATCAGTTTTATATCAAGCAGGCACTCGTGCAGCAGTGTCGGCCTTCGTCGCCATCGTGATGGGAGCGATCTCGGAAACGCCAGCCTTGCTCTGAATCTGACCGTCGACCAGTTGCTGAAGATTGATCTTGCTCAGATATTCGTGGATCGCCTCATTCAGGCCAAACCACAGATCATGGGTCAGACAAGGTTTGCCGTCTGCACAATTGCCTCGCGTCCCGCATTGCGTTGCGTCCAGCGCCTCATCCACGGCAGTGATGATATCTACCATCGATATCTTGTTCGCAGGGCGCGCCAGACAATAGCCGCCACCCGGACCGCGCACGCTGGCCACCACATTGTTGCGGCGCAACTTGCCGAACAACTGCTCCAGATAAGACAGCGAGATCTTCTGCCGCTCGCTGATTCCTGCCAGCGTCACGGGGCCCTTGCCGCCGCGCATCGCCAGATCCACCATTGCCGTTACTGCAAACCGCCCTTTCGTCGTGAGTCGCATAACATTCCCCTTCTTCAAATTAAACCAGATGCGGCGAACTGCCGCCCGTTACCCATTCGCATTTTGAGGGCGTTATCCCTCTAACTTCTGAGGGCATCATAGAATACCTGATTCTTTTAATCAACTTCTTTTAATCGACTATCTTATTTAGATGGTTCGGATCGAATTTATCGGCGGTGGCACGCTCTTCTTCCACGCGCACGCCCATCTTTTCCAGCTGCTGCAGAATGAAGTCGATGCGCTGATCGACAGTGACGCTATGCCCGATCAAACCGTGCAGGGTCTTGGCGACCGGATCGTTCTGGTCGTTGCCGATGGCATAGGCCTTGAAGCCATGGTCGGCCTTCTTCTCCTCATCCAGGATGCGCGCGGGGATACCGGCAGCCGTCGCGCCCGCGGGCACGTCCTTCACCACCACGGCATTGGAACCGATCTTGGCGCCATCGCCGATATGGATCGGGCCGAGCACCTTGGCGCCGGCGCCGATCACCACGCCGTTGCCCAGTGTCGGATGGCGCTTGCCCTCTTTCCACGAAGTACCGCCCAGCGTCACGCCGTGATACATGGTCACATCGTCGCCGATCTCGGCAGTCTCGCCGATCACCACGCCCATGCCATGGTCGATGAAGAAGCGCCGCCCGATGGTCGCCCCGGGATGTATCTCGATGCCGGTGAACCAGCGCGCGAAGTGCGAGATGAAACGCGCCAGCCATTTCAGGCCGACGTGCCACAGCGTGTTGGACATGCGATGGAAGATGCGCGCATGCAGCCCCGGATAGCAGGTCAGCACCTCGAAAGTATTGCGCGCCGCCGGATCGCGGTCGAATACGCTGGCGATGTCTTCGCGAATATTTTTAAACATCTTTGTGCTCTTCCAGATAGCGTTTTCTCAGACGGGCATTGTACTCGGTTGCCACGGTCAGCATGCCGCGCAGGATATTGATCTCCTCATCCTCCAGCCGGGTACGCGAGTACAGGCGACGCAGACGCTGCATCAACCGCGCCGGATTCTGCGTGGTGAAGAAACCGATCTCGAACAGCGTCTTTTCGAGATGTGCATACAAACCTTCGACACGTTCATGCGTGGCAGGTTCGATCTGCGGGATGGCCGGGGTAAAGCTCTGTGCCGCCACGTTCAGCTCATAGGCCATCACTTGCACCGCCGCCGCGATATTGAGCGAAGAGAAATCGGGGTTCGCCGGAATGTTCACGCCCAGCTGCGCCTTGCCCATCTCTTCGTTGGTCAGGCCGGACATCTCGGTGCCGAACAACAGGGCCACCGGATTGCTGGCAGCATGCTGCAACACTTCCGGCATCGCCTCGCGCGGCGCCTTCACCTCAATGGAGATGTCGCGCAGGCGCGCCGTCATCGCCACGGTGAACACCACGCCTTGCAGCGCCTCGTCGATGGAACTGCACACCACCGCACTCTGCAGGACATCGTCCGCACCGGCAGCCATCGCCGTCGCCTGTGCATCGGGGAAATAACGCGGATTGATCAAGTACAGATGCTGCAACCCCATGGTCTTCATCGCCCGCGCAGCCGCGCCGATGTTGCCAGGATGGGTGGTGTGGCTGAGCACCACACGGACATTCTCTAAAGGATTAGGTTTATTCAAAACGCAATACCAACTAAAATACGGGCTGGTTAAATCAATCGGAACTTCGGGCAACCGTCGCGAGCGGCTTGAGTGCAAGGCGCGTGGAGCGCAGAACACGAGACATATCTGACAGATAGGCGAGTGTTTCGAGCACCGCGCAACGCAGCGAGCGGATGGGTGGCGATGTAACCGCCGGGCACCCACCGGCCTGCCCCTTGCGGGTAAATCAAGTCGCGCAGCAGGTTAACCAAAGTTCCGTGCTCATTAAAAAGGTCGTACATATATGCACCCCATGCTCAACATCGCGGTGAAGGCCGCCATTCGCGCAGGCAAACTGATCTACCGTGCCGCCGACAACCTCGATCACCTCACCGTGACCAAGAAATCCCACGCGGATTACGTCAGCGAAGTCGACCGCGCCGCCGAGCGCATCATCATCGAAGCCTTGAAGGAAGCCTATCCCAGCCACGCGATTCTAGCAGAAGAGAGCGGCGCCCAAGGCGAGTCGGAATACGTGTGGATCATCGATCCGCTCGATGGCACCACCAATTTTCTGCATGGCGTGCCGCAGTATGCAGTCTCCATCGGCCTGCAGCACAACGGCATAATGACCCAGGCCGTGGTGTACGACCCGACCAAGAACGACCTGTTCACCGCCACCCGCGGTCGCGGCGCTTTCCTCAACGACAAACGTCTGCGCGTCAGCAAACGCAAAGAGATGGCGGACGCCCTGATCGGCACCGGTTTCCCGTATAGCAGCTTCGAACACATGGATGCCTATATGGGCATCGTCCGCGATGTCATGCAAAAAAGTTCGGGCATACGACGCCCCGGCGCCGCCTCGCTGGATCTCGCGTGGACAGCCGCCGGCCGTTACGATGGCTTCTTCGAGACTGGACTGAAACCCTGGGACATGGCTGCCGGATGCCTGCTCATCACCGAAGCGGGCGGCATGGTCAGCGACCTGCATGGATCGGACACATACCTCAAGAGCGGCCATATCTGTGCTGGCAACCCCGACATCCATCAGCACCTGCTGCATATCATCTCGCCGTATCTGACACCCGGCCTGAAAGGCTAACGCAGACGAGCTTACGACGGCCCCCATGGATTCAACCATTCTCGTCCTCGCGATCTCGACCATCGCCATCGTGCTGATCTTCGAGTACACCAACGGATTCCATGACGCCGCCAACATCATCGCCACACTCATCGCCTCGCGCGCGATGACGCCGGTGCAGTCCGTGCTGCTGGTGGCCTTCTTCGAATTCCTCGGCCCCCTGCTCGGCGGCACTGCGGTAGCCGACACCATCGGCACATTCGTATCGCTGGGCGATATCGACCGCGTGCTTGCCCTGACCATCGTGCTGTGCGGCTTGATCGGCGCCATCGCGTGGAACCTGCTGACCTGGTGGTTCGGCATCCCCTCTTCTTCGTCACATGCACTCGTCGGCGGTCTGGCAGGCGTGGTCATGGTCGCCGCCGGATCGCACCATGTCGCCTGGGGCTTCAGCGACCTGCTGCACGGCCACCTGAGCGGTGTCGCCAAAGTGATCGCCGCGCTGATCCTGTCGCCCATCATCGGCTTCGGCATCGGTTACCTGTTGCACAAGATCATGCTGCGCCTGTTGCGCGGCGCACATCCTTCCATCAACCGCGACCTGCGCCATCTGCAATACGTGACCTCGGCCGGACTGGCCTTTTCGCACGGCGCCAACGACGGACAAAAGAGCATGGGCATCCTCACGCTCGTGCTGCTGCTGGGCGGCTTCATCCCCACCTTCGCCGTGCCGTTCTGGGTGATCGTCGCCTGCTCCCTGACCATCACGCTGGGCATCCTCTCCGGCGGCTGGCAGATCGTGCGCACACTGGGCTTTTCGATCTACAAGATCCGCCCCCTGCATGCACTGGATTCGCAGATGACCGCCGCCAGCGTGATCTTCAGTTCCTCGCTGTTCGGCGCCCCCGTCTCCACCACCCATGTGGTCGCATCCTCCATCATGGGCATCGGCGCTTCGGAACGCCCGAAGGCCGTGCGCTGGGGCAAGGCGACCGAGATCGCCACCACCTGGGTGATCACCATCCCCGGTGCGGCATTGATGTCGATTAGCTGCTATCTTGTCATCCGAGCATTCGTCTGAGAACAACAAATGACCAAAGCCAATCCAGCCTCCAAATTCCTGCTTGCACGCATCCTCGACCGGGTATTCCCCAAGGTGCCGGATTTCTTCCAGATGCTCACCGAGCAAACGCTCAAGGTCGCGCACACCGTCAACCTGCTGGTCGAATACATGGAACACAACGACCCGACGGTCGCCGAAGCGCTCAAGCAGAACGTGCACGAAGCCGACCTGATCAAGGTGCGCAACCTGCACGAACTCAATGATGCCTTCTCCACCCCGATCGACCGCGAGGATATCTACCGCGCCATCGTCGCGCTCGACGACATCGTGATGTACTGCAAGACCACCGTGCACGAGATGGACGTGCTCGCCGTCACCTCGGACCAGTTCATGCGCGACATCTCGCACTGCATCAAGGAAGGCGTCGATGCGCTGTCCAAAGGCTACGCCAAGCTCGGCACCTCCCCCGCCTCCGCTGCAGCGGACGCTGACGCAGCGCGCAAAGCCGAACGCCATGCCGAAAAAAAATACCGTTTTGCCCTGTCGACCCTGTTCGAGGGCAGCGACTACGTCAACATGTTCAAGCGCCGCGAGATCTACCGCCACCTGACCAATGCCGCCCATCACATGGCGCAATGCGCCAACACACTGCACGACATCGTGGTCAAGATAAGCTGAGTCTCGCCGCATGAACGCCCCGGAAAAATCCAGCCATACACCCATGATGCAGCAGTATCTCCGCATCAAGGCCGAACACAACGACAAACTGCTGTTCTACCGCATGGGCGATTTCTACGAGCTGTTCCATGACGACGCCGTGCGCGCGGCCAAGCTGCTCGACATCACGCTGACGCAGCGCGGCGCCTCCAACGGATCGCCGATCAAGATGGCGGGCGTGCCCTACCACGCCGCCGAGCAATATCTGGCACGGCTGGTGAAGATGGGCGAGTCTGTGGCGATATGCGAGCAGATCGGCGACCCCGCCACCAGCAAAGGCCCGGTCGAACGCAAGGTGGTGCGCATCGTCACCCCCGGCACTGTCACCGACTCAGCCCTGCTGGAAGAGAAGCGCGACAACCTGCTGCTGGCGCTACACCAGCGCAGCGGCAAGCTGGGCCTGGCCTGGCTGAACCTCGCCTCCGGCCAGTTCTTCGTGTGCGAGACCGCCACCGACAACCTCGCCGCCGAACTGGAACGCCTGCAGCCTTCCGAGATCCTGCACGCCGAAGATGCTGCCCTGCAAGCAAGTATTCATGCGGCTTTCAAGACATTGCCAGTCTGGCATTTCGACCTTGAAACGGCTCGCCGCGGCCTGTGCCAGCAATTCGCCACCATCGACCTCGCCGGTTTCGGCTGCGACGATTACACGGTTGGACTGGAAGCTGCGGGCGCATTGCTGGGCTACGCCAAGCTCACCCAGGGCCAGAGCATCAGCCATATCCGCAGCGTGCAGGTCTACAGCGCAGACCGTTATGTGCGCATGGACGCCGCCACCCGGCGCAATCTGGAGATCACCCAGACACTGCGCGGCGAGCCTGCGCCCACCCTGCTCTCGCTGCTCGACACCTGCGCCACCAACATGGGCAGCAGATTGCTGGCGAACTGGCTGCATCATCCGCTGCGCGACCGAAACGTGCTGGGAGCAAGGCTGGAAGCGGTCGAACAACTCTTACTCCCCTCGCCCTCAGGGAGAGGGGCTGGGGGTGAGGGAAGAAATGGTGAAGTACACACCGAGAGTTCCCTCACCCCAGCCCTCTCCCAAGGGGCGAGGGAGCTTTACCCCCAAGTCCACGACCAGCTCAAACCCAGCGTCGATGTAGAACGCATCACCGCACGCATCGCATTAAGATCGGCCCGTCCACGCGACCTGTCCGGCCTGCGCGACACGCTGCTCACCTTGCCGCAACTGCACGCCGCGCTGGCGCGGTGCGATGCCGCGCTCATCCAGCAGCTGGCCGACGCCCTGGTTGCCGATCACACATTGGTTGAGTTGCTTCAGAAAACCATCAAACCCGAACCCTCTTCCGTGTTGCGCGAAGGCTCCGTCATCGCCGACGGCTTCGACCCCGAACTGGACGAACTACGTGGCATCCAGACCAACTGCGGCGATTTCCTGATGGAGCTGGAACTGCGCGAACGCGCCCGCACCGGCATCGACAAGCTGAAGGTGGAATACAACCGCGTGCACGGCTTCTACATCGAGGTGAGCTTCGCCAATGCAGACAAGGTGCCGGACGACTATCGCCGCCGCCAGACGCTGAAGAACGTCGAGCGCTACATCACGCCGGAATTGAAAGCCTTCGAGGACAAGGCGCTCTCTGCCAACGACCGCGCCCTGGCGCGCGAGAAATTCCTCTACGAACAACTGCTCGACCAACTCGCGCCGTTCATCCCGCAACTGCAGCGCATCGCTGCCGCCATCGCCGAACTGGACGTGCTTGCCACATTCGCCGAGCGCGCTGCCACGCTGAATTTCAGCGCGCCGCAGTTCGCCGACGACGCGCAGATCAACATCGTCAAAGGCCGGCATCCGGTGGTGGAAGCACAGGTAGACCAGTTCACGCCCAACGACACCACGCTCAACGACGCGCGCCGCACTCTGCTCATCACCGGCCCCAACATGGGCGGTAAATCCACTTACATGCGCCAGGTCGCCATCATCGCGCTGCTCGCGCATGTCGGCTGCTTCGTGCCCGCACAGGAAGCCGTGCTCGGCGAGATCGACCAGATCTTCACCCGCATCGGCGCATCGGACGACTTAGCCTCGGGACGCTCCACCTTCATGGTCGAGATGACCGAGGCCGCCAACATCCTGCACAACGCCACCGACAAGAGCCTGGTGCTGGTAGACGAGATCGGCCGCGGCACCAGCACCTTCGACGGTTTGGCTTTGGCCTACGCCATCGCCCGCCACCTGCTGGAACTCAACCGCAGCTACACCCTGTTCGCCACCCACTATTTCGAACTCACGCGCCTAGCCGAGGAATTCAAACAACTCGCCAACGTCCACCTCGCCGCCATCGAACACCAGCACAGCATCGTCTTCCTGCACTCTGTCAACGAAGGCGCCGCCAGCCAAAGCTACGGCCTGCAAGTCGCCGCACTCGCAGGCGTGCCGAACAGCGTCATCCGCTCTGCAAAAAAACAACTGGTGAAACTGGAACAGAACAGTGCCGCGCAAAACCCGCAGGGCGACCTGTTCACCGCCGCACCCGAAGCACCGGAGCCGGAAGAACATCCGCTGCTGTCGGCGCTACGCGATTTGCAGCCGGATGAGATGAGTCCGAAGGAAGCGTTGGAGAGGATTTATCAGTTGAAAAAGATGGTGTAGCAAAGCATCCCAAAAGAATTCAACTCCGGTAACATTGACCCCGCTGCTCCACCCGGGCACCCCTATGCAATGTGTTAATTCATTCTTGGGCATCTGTTTTGTTCCCGTCACTTCGACGGCGAGCATATTCGGGTTCAAAGATTTCATCTCTGCACTTGCCTTACTCATTATCATCTACACGATATCCGATGTGCGATATCGGTTCCGCATAGCGGTCTCACCCACACCGCTATACAAGATCAGCTATTGGCTCATCGCACTAATTGGATTTGGTACATTGCTAACCGACATTTGGATTAGCGAGAAATGGCTCGTGCCAAACATCCTCATCAGCGCTGCGATCTGGCAAGGGATATTGGCTGCACTATTTCTCGGACTGGTTATCACATGGATGCACTACGCGTTCATCAAACCAACGATCTTCGGGCGCAATAACTACTACCAGTATGCACAAGAACTTTATCGTATTGTGTTGAAAGGATCGGAGACAGAACTTCCAATCATCGCTCACGAACTCGCGTATTCTGCTGAATCACTGGTCACTTTCGCTGCAGGATTGAACAAGGCTAAAACTGAGGCAAAAGATAAGCTGAAACCATGCGCTGAAGGTTACGCAAACGATATGTTGTTACTTATCGCCAATCGAAAGCTCTGTAGACATATTGTGGCCTCATCTCCTATTACGGCTATCCGATTCCTCGATGCTGTCGCCGAATCAAAGGCATTCCACGTTCCCATTGGCTTATTTGCTAAGAACGTATCTACCGAAGCGATTCAAAACAAAGACTCCAGTTTGTACCATGAGGACGATGGATATAACTCGGGGCTGCTTGGTTACATCAAACCACTTAGTCAAGCTCTTTATGGGAACTACAAACTGGTGGAAGCCCTTCAGAATCATTCCCCGCTCGATATCGATTACAAATCAGTTTGGGCTTGGAACGCTGATCAATTCGAGGCTTATTGTCGCGCTGTGCAGATGACACTCAAGAACTATTTGGATGATGGACATTGGGGTCAACATTCCTACGTCTTGACTGGAGCTCTGGGCAATATTCACGAAACCTGCAATCGCGCTATCTGGGATATCAAAAAGTCTGACGACGACTACGTTGGCGATGCATGGCATCGCCTCGATGCTGGCGTGGATTTCATAAAGAACAGCATAAATGCGATTGACCAACTGAAGCCTCAGCCGGAGGCGCGTACCTTGCGGATTCACCATCGAGAACGCAATCGACTTATGAATGAGGACTTCTACGACAGGCTCGCCGAGGCCATGTTTAAAATCATACATTCTGCGGCTTTAATCGACGGACCGTCAGACAAGGCATGGAGTATCCATCACAATTCCGTATGGGGTGATTTTTTCGGGCTCAGCAATGAAGGGCGAGCTTGGAAAATCGTTCAATTCAAGCTGCGCCGGCTGCTCTATGATGAAATACAGAGCATCGAATCTTCGCCAAACTACAAAAATGCACGCTTGCTGGGCATTTGTTTGAACGTCATGGGCCTGAAGATGGGAAAACGCTCAGGCTACGGTCGAGATTGTGCAGCCCTTAAAGCGGTAATACTGGCATTGACGCAGAGAAACTATCTGCACTTGCGACAAGTAAACACAGAGATTGCAGATGCCTGCCTAATTGGAGGCATTACTTTCGATGCTGATCAATCACGGCTGGTCAAGACCTACGCAAAAGGGCTGCGACCAGAACCGGACAGAGAGTACTTACTACTTCAGCAACCGGCGGAGCTAAAAGGGTCAGCTTCGCATTTCCTTTAGCCAGCCCCTCACTCCACAACCTGATACGGCTCCATAGCCACCCTTTCAACCCGCTCGCCGAGCATGACCACTTTCCCTTCCTGCCTACTGTCACCCGTTTCGCTGAATTCAAAACGATAGACGCCTTCATGGCCGATATTCCGGTTATGCTCTTGGTCAAGCCAACCACGGAAGGTGAAAATATGATCGACTTATTTTCCGAACAATGGATGACCGCCCTGAAGAATGCATGGAACTCAGCTCCCCAGGTCTACGAGCCCTTGCAGAAGGCATTGTTTTCTTCCCGAGTCGGGTACGGTTTCATTGGGGAACCCCAGCCGCGGGGTGTACTCGTCATTGAAGACGGAATGGCGACTTCGACGCTTTCCGGTATCAACAGCGGCGAGGTCGATTGGGATCTGCGCGCAACAGAAGACAACTGGAAGAGCTGGATCGAGAATGGTTTCTCGCTTTACAACCTGGGCATTGCATTCGCCACCCATCAGTTGCAGTTCCAAAAAGGCGATTACGCCCAGATGCTGAAGAACCCGCTGCTGAGCCGGCCCTTCGTAAGGCACTTTGAACTGTTCGAGAACATTCAGACCTATCAGACCAACTCGGGACTCCTGTACCGGCTAGGGCTGAAAAAGAAGAAGGGTGTGATCGAATCGGATAACTCCGGCCAGCGCTCCGGATTGGATCTGTTGGAAGCGATTCAGGCTCATATCAAATGGAAAGCGCGTTTCCAGAATGCTATCACTGGCGAATCGAAGGAGGTTTTCAATCCCGGAGATGTCTATGTTGATACGGCATGCGAGCTGGGTAAATGGATCCATAGCCCTTTTTCCGAGATCTTCCACGACCAACCTCATTTTGAAAACCTCAAGAACACCCACGCCGAGTTTCACAAGCACGCTGGCGACATCGTAATCAAGATTCAAAGCGGTTCGAGGGAAAGTCTGGATCAGTCGATAGACGAGTTCAATCGCATTTCTCGCAGTTTGATTCGTGATCTGCATGAGCTAGCCAAGTTCATGTAGGCTGTGCCATCCGCTGAGAGGCCATTAGGGTCAGCTTCGCATTTGATTTTCAGTAGAACAATCAGGAGCAGACCACAACTCCCCGCGCCACCCCTCCAACCTCTCATCCAAACACCCCTACTACCCGTACCCATTTTTATTGCCTGAGCTCAGGCGTAGGATGTTTTCCACGGAGGGCATCAGCCCTGCCGTCCTTGGCGATGCATGCGCATCGCGCCCTATTCCATTACAGGCTGACACCATGTCCACCATAGATAAACAGACCGGTTTGCGTCTGGATAACCAGTTCGCCCGAGAGGTGCAATGCATGTATGTGCGCTGGCAACCCGAGCCAGCGCCTGCGCCGCGCTGGCTGCAATTCAACGATGCACTTGCACAAGAGCTGGGGCTGGATGCGCAGGCATTGCGCAGTGATGCTGGGCTTGCGGTGTTTTCCGGGCAGCGCATCCCCGAGGGGGCAGAGCCGGTGGCGCAGGCTTATGCCGGTCACCAGTTCGGGCATTACTCGCCGCGTTTGGGTGATGGGCGTGCGTTGTTGCTGGGCGAGATCGTCAATGCCTCCAGACACCGCTTCGATCTTGCGCTGAAGGGTTCCGGCCCCACGCCTTTTGCACGCAATGGTGATGGCAAGGCGGCGGTGGGGCCGGTGCTGCGCGAGTTCCTGATCGCCGAAGCGATGCATGCGCTGGGTGTGCCGACGACGCGGGTGCTGGCGGCGGTGGCGACGGGCGAATCGGTGCGCCGCGAAAGGGCCTTGCCCGGTGCGGTACTCGCGCGTGTGGCTGCCAGCCATCTGCGCGTGGGCAGTTTTGAATATGCGGCGCGCGCCGAGGATGCCGCGTTGCTGGGCCGCCTCGCCGAGCATGCCATCACGCGCCATGCGCCGCACTTGCAGGGCCAGCCGCAGCGCCATCTCGGCTTGCTGGAGCAGGTGGTGGAACGCCAGGCACAGTTGATCGCGCAATGGATGGGGTTGGGTTTCATCCACGGGGTGATGAACACCGACAACATGACCATCTCCGGCCAGACCATCGACTACGGGCCTTGCGCGTTCATGGAGCATTTCGATCCCGAGGAGGTGTTCAGTTCGATCGACCACGATGGGCGCTATGCCTGGGCCAACCAGCCTGCCATCGCGCACTGGAACCTTTCGCGTCTGGCCGAGACGCTGTTGACGCTGATCGACACCGATGCGGATCGCGCAGGCGCGCTGGCGATGGCGGCCATCGGGAAGTTTGAGAAGCAGTTGTCTGCGCACTGGTCGGCGTTGCTGCGCAGCAAGGTGGGGCTGCCGGATGGTGGCGAAGCGGCAGACCTCCTCGCCACCGAATTCATGCATCTGTTGCAACGCTATGAGGTGGACTTCACGCTGGGCTGGCGTCGGCTGGGCGATGCTGCCGCTGGCAACGAAGCGCCGCTGCGCGCATTGTTCGGTGCGCATGCTGCCGCGCTGGAAGATTGGTTTGCACGCTGGCGGGCGATGTTCGGCACCGTGCCGGGGGCCGAGCGCGCACAGGCAATGGCGAAGGTGAACCCCATGGTCATTCCGCGCAACCATCTGGTCGAGCAGGCGTTGGCGGCGGCTTCTGACTACGACGACCTTGCTCCGTTCGAGCGCCTGCTGGACGCGGTGCGCCGACCGTTCGAGCCGCGCGATGACGATGATATCTACATCCAGCCCGCGTCGCGCGAAGAGACGGCGAGCTACCGCACGTTCTGCGGGACCTGAGGGTTGACTGTAGAATCGCCACCGCCGTCCCGACACCATGTGAGGTAGCTCCCCATTGCCTTGCGCGCCCTCACTCCAATATCTGATACGGCTCCATGGCAACCCTTTCAACCCGGTCGCCAAGCATCACCACCTTCCCCTCCCTCCGGCTATCGCCTGTTTCGCTGAATTCGAAGCGATAGGTGCGACGCAATACCCGACGACCGTTCGCATCGCGCGCCAGCGCCAAGTGGCTGCTGGCAACGGTATCGTCCAGAAATTGAACGTCCATCCTGTTGCAGGCTCGCCTGCCGGCTTCGCGTGCAAGCTCGAGGATGCGTATGCTGTGCAGCCAGAACCAGCCTCCCAGTCCCAATACTGTCAGTAGCAACAAGCTCGCAAAGTCCACCGTGAGTCCCGATATGAAATGTCGATCGAGAGGCCGCAGTTCAGCCCAGTGGGGCGAAGCGCGGTACGGTCTGCCCCTGGTGTTGCACTGTCTCGAAGAAGGCAGTCTTGGGGCGCGTCCAGATCATGCCTTCTTCAGACTTGTAGACCATCATGAAGATGTTCGGGTCGGCCTCCAGCTTCGCCTCGCAGACGATCTCGTAGATGCCGCCCTTGTAGTGCCGGTATTTCATTCAATCTTCTCCTCGCGCTGCAACTGCACCGATTCTGGCACAACTCCCGAATCAAAGGATCAGGCTCGAATCGATTTTCGATAAACTATGCTCCTGACCATTACCGGTTCCCGATCTGGCAACCCATGACCACACTCATCGCCCTGCTGCGCGGCATCAATGTCGGCGGCAACAACAAGTTGCCGATGAAGGAGCTGTCTGCTCTGCTGACGGAGATGGGATTGTGCGATGTGCAAACGTACATACAGAGCGGCAATGTGGTGTTCGGTTGCGACCTGAAGAACAAGGCAACGCTGGCGGCAAAGATCAGCGCGGCGATCAAGGCACAGCATGGCTTTGCGCCGCACATCCTGCTGCTGGATGCGGCGGAGTTGAAAAAGGCGATGGCGGGCAATCCTTACCCGGAAGCCGAGTCCGAACCCAAATCGCTGCACCTGTTCTTTCTGGATGAGGTACCGCAGCAGCCTGACCTGAAGTCACTGGAAGCCATCAAGACCCCCAGCGAACGCTTCAAGCTGGCGGGCAAGGTGTTCTATCTGCACGCCCCGGATGGCGTCGGCAACTCCAAACTTGCAGCGCGAGCCGAAAGACTGCTTGGCGTGGCAGCCAGTGCGCGCAACTGGAACACGGTGTGCAAACTGGCGGAGATGGCTGCCTGAGCTTTCCTATCTGGCCTGGTATTAAAGGGGAAAACATCTCATCAGCTCCGCCAACGGATGCTCTGCACGACCAGAACGTGACACACCAGCTTGCCCGGAATGCCCGTCAATAGGCGATCTTCAGGCTATCGCCTGACGCAGCCTCCCCCAGGCCAAAGCCTGAAAAAGAAACCGGTTCGGGTATTTTTGTCTTGCCGCGTCATCCGCCATCGCCCCGAAAACGTTATTGGAAGTGCATTTGGCCGATCCTGGTCAGATGCGGCTACTGGTTCGGCCAGCGGTGAAATACCGGATATTGCTTATGTATTTCATCTGCCCGTTCCGCTAGTATGCAATCGGGGTGTGGTTTTGCTGCCCCAGCAAGGAGGTGTGTCATGGCTACCATTGTGCTGGATATGGATGGATGCGATATCGCACATGAGCAACTGATGCTTGAAGAGTATGGCGAGGAAGTGATGAGTGCGGGATGGATTCCGCCGCGTACGCTGAAGGGCGAAAACGAGGTTGCACTCGCTATCGCCCCGGTGGAGCCGGCCGATACCGGCGAGTTCTTCCTGTCCACTGCCTTCCCGCAATGCCCGTGAACAGGCATTCTATAGACTGCTAGCTGTTCAGCACCGCCTGGGCAGCTGGAGTATCTGTTTCAACGAACCTCGATCGACGAGGCCGGGTTCGAGTCACTTTCGATAAAACACGGCCTTGGTCAATTCCATCCTTTCTCCCGAAAGCCGATGAACACTCTCATCGTCCTGCTGCACAGCAGCGATACCCAGCCTGCAGCAAACCGCCGGAACTGCATTTGCTCAATCAGCACTGACTCCCTGCAGGACAGGTGCCATCTGCACTTCCCCTTTGCGGATCGCGGCTTGCCAGCAGGCATGCAGATCCAGGTCGACCTTGCCGACCACATCGGCATCCAGTTTGCCTTTGGCGACCTGTTCCTTGAGGATGACCAGGATCTGTTCCGGCGGCAGCGGTTCGCGGTAAGGGCGGCGCTGCGCCAATGCCTGGAACACGTCGGCGACTTCGATGATGCGTGCTTCCAGCGACAGCCCGTCCTTGTCGAGATGGTAGGGATAGCCGCTGCCATCCACTCGCTCATGGTGATGCGCCGCCCATAGCGAGACTTGTTCCAGCCCGGTGATGTTCTTGAGGATGTTGTAGGTGTCGAAGCTGTGGCGGCGCATTAGGCCGATCTCCGCTTCGGTGAGCCTGCCCGGCTTTTCCAGCAACTCGTCGGGGATGCGCAGCTTGCCGATGTCGTGCAACAGGCCTGCCAGTTCGAGCATCTCGCAGTTGGTCTCCGCCAAGCCGAACAGTTCGCCCAGATGGCGCGACAGATTGGCCACGCCATCCGAATGCTCCCGGGTGAAGGCGCTTTTGGCATCGACGATGCGCGAGAACACGCTGACCAGGCTGCGCAACTCCTCGAAGCTCATGCGCTGCGCGTGGGTCTCGCTCAGCCAGGTCGAGACATAGCCGTTGATGTTGTTGGCCTCAAGCGAGAACCAGAAGGCTTCGGAATACGATATTTCCATGAACGCATCGACCAGTTCCGGGCAGAACCATTCGTCGCGCCTGTCGGCGATGGTCTGGCGGATGGATTCCTTGCCCAGCAGGATGTCGGTATCGTTGACGAGATATTTGAGGGTGAGGATGTCGACGCGGTCCACCATGTAGATGCAGTTGGCATTGAGTTTGACCTCGAGCGGCAGGTCCATCGACTTGAGCTCGTGCCAGTGGGTGTGATGGTGCCGCACGATGGGAGCGAAGCGTTGCAGCATGGGCGACGAGCTCATCAATGCTGCTCCCAGATGGCAATGCTCACTCTCCTCTTCCCATTGCAACTGGGCCAGCTTGGCATGCACCGCAGTCTTGGAAACGCCGCTGTCGTGCAGGATGGCTGCCTGGAACAGTTCGTCGAGTTGCGTCTTGTTCCAACACAGATGCTTGCCGCACTCCGCAGCCATGTAGGCGACGCGCTTGCCGTGATGGATGTGGGTCACACCGACCAGATCGAGCGCATCGGACAGGGAGTAGATCGCCTCATGCAGGTTGATGAGATAGTCGGACACAGAGCCTCCGCTCCGTCATTGAACGCTTGCAGTATACCCCTTGCCACGTGCCCCGGCGCTGTGCCGGTTCGAGTACTGGCACGCTTCGGTACAGTTATTGCGGCTGGCGCCATATCCTTTCACGCCAGTTTCGGAGCATCGAACCATTGAATTCGACTGACCGAAGACTAGGGGAAAACACTAGGATAAAAGCACCGTTGTCGCAGTGAAAAATGCTGGCAATGTTCGCTTGGCAACATATAGAATGCCGCCACCGGAATCTGCAATCAAACCAATAGCCGGAAAAAGATCCCTCAAGGAGGAAGTAAAATTTTCTGCCGCCCTGACACGCTTGCATCCTTCTTGGACCAGGCATCGTTTCCACATGTCTTCATAAGCTTGCAGCATTGCCGGCGCGGATGAGCCACGACGATTTCAAATCGCTGCTGGAAGTCAGGAACGAGGCCGAACTTCGGCAGCGGGCACAGGAAGTTGTGGTTGGTTTTGGCTTCGATTATTTCCTGTATGCCACCGGCCTCAAGATGGAGAACAGCACCACCAGCTTCACCAAAGTCATCACCACTTACCCAGCCGCATGGATCGAAAAGTATGTCAGCGCAGGCTATGCCTCGATCGACCCGGCGGTGCGTCACAGCATGGAGCGGCGCACGCCTTATATCTGGAGCGCCGAGGCATTCGAAAGCGCAGGAGCAGGACTCATGTTCGAGGATGCTCGACATCACGGCATCGTATCGGGCATGTCGGTGCCTTTGTTCGATAGCGCCAGCAACAGTATCGGCGGCATGGGACTGGCCTGCCGCAGCGAGACTTGCCGCGGGCTGGAGGATATCGGGCGCGTCGTCCTGTTCGCCCTGTATTTCCAGGAAGCCTATTCCCGCATCGCCGTGCCTTTTCTGCATGACGAGGATGGTGTGTTGTCGCGCCAGGAAGGCGCATGCCTGGGCTGGATCTCCGACGGCCTGGACGTGGCGCAGATCGCGCAAAGACTGGCCTTGCCCGAGGCGGAAGTGCAGCAGTTGCTGGAGCAGGTGTTGCACAAGCTGGATGCCAGTTCGCTGCCGCAGGCCGTGGCACACGCTTTCGCCGGCGGCTTGTTGACCTGCTTCCCCGGCCACCCGGTGCGGCCCGTGGCGGACGAAGAGGCCTCGCTTGCCGCTTCGCCGCACTATTGGGCGCTGCGCGAGATCGAACGGGAGATCGCGGAAGCACAAGCGCAACAATACGGTTTCGCCGTCGCTGTGCTGGATCTGGATCACTTCCGGCGCGTCAACAATGCGCTGGGACATAACGCCGGCAATGTCCTGCTGGCCGAGGTCGCCGAACGCCTGCGTTACAACCTGCCGCCGCATGCCCACATGACCGGACTTGAAGGCGACGGTTTCCTGCTGTTGTTGCCCGAGCTTGCCAGCGAGCAGGTAGCCAATCATCTGCTCGCCTGTCTGCGCTCCCCGATCACCGTGCTGGATCGCCAGTTCACGATCACCGCCAGCATGGGCGTGGTGCGCTATCCCCAGGATGGCGAATCGGCAGAGGCATTGCTGCGTTGCGCGGAGATTTCGCTGTACCGCGCCAAGGAGCACGGTCGCGACCGGGTGGAGTTCTTCGCGCCCGAGATGAGCCACAAGGCAGAACGCACGGCGACGCTGGAAGTGGAACTGCGCGCCGCCCTTGGACGCGACGAACTGACTCTGTACTACCAGCCGCTGGTGGACAGCCATTCGGGACAGATCCGCGGCCTGGAGGCCCTTTCGCGCTGGCACAGTCCGCTGCTGGGCACGGTTCCTCCGGATCAGTTCATTCCCGTGGCCGAGCAATCCGACCTTATCCGCATCCTGGACGAATGGGTGTTCCTCAAGGCCTGCCGCCAGCTCAAGGTCTGGCGCGAGCAGTTATGCCCCGACCTGTTCATGGCAGTGAACGTTTGCCCCTCCCGCTTCCTGAATGCAGGCGTCGTCGAGCACACCATCGCCACGCTGCGTGCCCAGGAATTGCCGCCGGAATGCCTTGAGATCGAGATCACCGAACGCATGTTGATGGACAGCGATCCCATCGTGCGCGAGCGGCTGACCGAACTGCGCAACCACGGTGTGCGGATATCCATCGACGACTTCGGCACCGGGCACTCTTCGCTGTCCTATCTCAGCCGCTTGCCGGTGGACGTGCTGAAGATCGACCGCTCTTTTGTGCAGAATGTGACCTCCAGCAGCGAACAATCCGTGCTGGTGGAAGCCATCGTGGCGATGGCTGGCAAACTTGGGTTGCATGTGGTGGCCGAAGGCGTCGAACAGGAAAGCGAAAAGCGTTTCCTGATGTCATGCGGGTGCGACCTGCTGCAGGGCTATCTGATCGGACACCCGGAACCGCCGGAAAACATCGCACAGCTGTTGCAGGTACAATCGCTGCACCCTCACACCGGGATGTCCGACCCGGACTTCAAAGGCCAGCTACGCATCAACCTCGGCGTGACCTGAGCCCGCCAATCGGCACCGGAGCACCACTGTATCAGTGCTAGACTCGAACACCATGGACATCGTAAAGATCGCCGACGCGCTTGAACGCAAGGGCTACATCATTCTCGACAGGCCGCTGCCGGATGAACTGCTGGCCGGACTGCTCGCGCGCTGCAACGACGACGATCCCGCGCGCTTCCGTGCCGCACAGGTGGGACGCGGTGCGGCGAAACAGCGCATCGATTCGATACGCGGCGATGTCATCGATTGGCTGGATGCCTCCAACAGCTCCGATCAAGCCTATCTGGCCCGCATGGAAGAGTTGCGCCTGGGGCTGAATGCAGCGCTATTCATGGGTTTGTTCGATTACGAGTGCCACTACGCGATCTACGGCGAGGGTGACGGTTACGCAAAACATTCCGATGTGCTGCAAGGCAGGAAGAACCGCATCCTGACCACCGTGCTGTACCTGAACGAAGACTGGCAAGCCGGCAATGGCGGCGAGCTGCTCATCTACGATCCGTCCGGAGACACGGCCATCGAGAAGGTCCAGCCGACCTTCGGCACGATGGCCATCTTCCTGAGCGAGCAGTTCCCGCATGAGGTTCTCGTTTCGCATGCCACCCGGCGCAGCATCGCCGGCTGGTTCCGCGTCAGCGGCAGTTGATGGAACGCCCTTCGGCGAACTACATATTTCCTTAATCTTGCCGCCGTAGCATATCCCGGCACCAACGATCCCCGAAACCCTCCATTGCGGATCGAACCTCCCAGACGTATCATAATATTAGTGCTTACTAATATTAAGGAGCCTCATCATGGACACCGAACAAAAGTGCGCGCTTGGCGAACAGGCCTACGCGAAGGCCCTCCAGTACGAACTTGATTACGGCTGTTGCCCGCAATGCGTACTGGCGACCGTACAGGAGACCATTGGCATCGTCGACGACCAGACGGTGAAGGCGAGTCACGGGCTCTCGGGTGGCGGCGGGCTGCTAGGCGAGGGTGTCTGCGGCGCACTCACCGGCGGTCTGATGGCACTGAGCGCAAAATATGGGCGCGACCGCGACAAGCTGGATAGCGGACGCCATATCAACAATTTCAGGAAGGCGAAGGAGCTCACCGAACGTTTCCGCCAGGAATTCGGCGGCGTCACCTGCCAGCAATTGCAGCAGCAGTTCACGGGCCGCACCTACGACATGTGGAATGCCGACGAATACAAGGCATTCGACGAGGCGCGTGGCCAGCAGTGTGCCCATGCCACCGGAACGGTGACGAAGTGGGTCGTCGAGATGTTGTGATGCCCGCCGCGAAAGAGACATTGCAGCAAAGCATCGCGCAGCAGCGCAGCGAACTTCTGCAAGTCATGCAGGAGCCGCTGCAGCGACTGGCGGAACGTTGCCATCCGGTCTGGACCGATCGCACGAGACTTGACCAGATGCTGGTCGATGGCTTGCAGACGCTACCCTTCGGCAGAGCGCTGTATGCGGTGGATACCGGCGGGATACAGGTCAGCAGCAATGTCGGCGCTGATGGCCTGGCACCCGCATCCTTTGGTCGCGACAGGTCGAAGCGGCCTTACCTGAACGTAGTCTTGCCGGTCTCCGGCACGCTGCTTTCGGAAGCCTATATCAGCCTGATCGGACGGCGCCCTTCGCTCACCGCCGTGCAGGTGGTACGCGACCGGGCGGGTATTGTGCTCGGCTTCATCGGCACCGATTTCGATCTGCGCGACCTGCCGCTGACGCACAAGCTGTACGACGAGCCGGCGGTCTGGCGCCAGCTCAAGGGCGACCCTTCCATCCGCGACACGGTGTTTCACCAGCACAGGGTGGAAAGCGCGATGGACCAGCACATCGATACCGTGCTGGGAGTGCTCGAGGAATTGATGGTCTACCACGGCGTCTACCATGTGATGCTGCACTTCTCCAGCAGCCGCGCCGTGCTCTGGGTGATGGACGATCCCTATCGTTACCGCCTGCTCGATATCGATGCGCTGAACGACCCCGATATCTGCCTCGCCTATCCCGTGACGACCTATCCAAAGGATGCGCTGGTGCCGCGCGACCGGATACGCGCGGTGCTGGAACTGTTCCGCCAGCTGCGTTTCATGGACGAGATGTTCTACCTGCGCTCGGGCACGCTGAACCTGTTCAACGGCATCGTCGGTCTCACGTTCTCGTGCGACGGCTCGCATTACATCCCCCACGACGAGTTCCTGAGTGCGGGCTACGATTTCTGGGTCGACAATAAATGAGCGGCCGAATCCGAATTATCGGACTGGGTTGAAGCCCATCAACGGCAACCAGGTCTGGCTGTGCGAATCAGCCGGGAAGATCGGACAAAAATACCCGACCGGACAGGATATGCCCGAGCCGAGTATTGTCGATTTGAAATTATTCCGCTTTTGGAATTGCTATTCGCTGGCCGGCAACGATATTTCGTTGCTGGCCAGGGTGATGTGATTCATCTTGAGATAAGCAAGAAACTCCTGGGCAGTGACATTTTCACCCAGTTGAGCCGCATCGTTGGGCAACAGGAAGATCGAGATGTCACGCTCCACGATCTGCAGTCCGCTCTGTGACGCTGTTTCGATGATGTATCTGATCTTGTCGACAAGCTTCTCGGCAGGGGCAAAAGGCACCAGTATCCAGAAGTCACCTCCATCGCGCGCCACCAGGTCGCTCTTGCGGAAAGCCTTGCGCAAAGAGTGCGAAACCTCATCAAGCTTTTGCGCAGCTTTTTGCGCCCCGTATGTCTCGCCGAGGATCTTTGGAGATTCGTAATTGATATGGGCCAGGCCAAACTGCAGCCCGCCGGCATGGCGCTTGGTAACAGCCAGCAGCCATTCCAGCGTAAAGAGGAATTTATCGTGCGCCTCCAAGTCTTCATGTGACATAAGTCCCCCGCTTTGAATTATCGATCAACCTGCAAAATCACTGCGCCAATTGGCACAACATGATCGACCTGGAATGTATTTCCGGAAAATCGGCTGCTCCGGTCAATCTTTATGCTTTTAATAATTCTGGGCGTCAACGCCAATCCGACAGCGCACTGACCATCCTCCTGCGGTCACCATACCATAAAGCGAATATCCATCCAATCGGATGGTGACTGCTGCGCGCGAGTTCAAACATTCCAAAGCGGCCGAATTTCGAATTCGATCGGGGGCGTGCCGTCTATGTCATTGTTGGGAGGGACTTTCTCGACGTATACGCCAACTCCCTGTTTACGGCGTAAGATATCGTAGTCATGTTGGGTGATTCACCCCACGTTACTTTAATGCAGCAGGCTATGGATACCGTTCCGGCATAACGTTATCGCAAGCCTGACAATTGAAAGGAGCGGACATGAAACACTCCAAATATCTCATCGTCGGCGGCGGGATGACTGCCGACTCTGCCATCCGCAGCATCCGCAAGATCGACAACAGCGGCACCATCACCATGTTCAGCGATGAACATGACCCGCCCTATGACCGCCCCCCCCTGTCCAAGTCGTTATGGAAAGAGACTCCGTTCGATTCGATCTGGCACAGCCTCAACGGCCTGAACATCGACCTGCATCTGGGCAGGAAAGTGGTGGCGCTGGATGCGGGGGAAAAGATCGTGACCGACGACGCCGGCAACGACCATACCTATGAAAAGCTGTTGCTGGCCACGGGCGGTTCGGTGCGGCGGCTGCAGGATGCCGACGATTGCGTGATCTATTTCAGGACTGCAGCCGACTACCGCAGATTGCGTTCGCTGAGTGAGCACGGGTCGGACTTCGTGGTGATCGGCGGCGGTTTCATCGGTTCGGAAGTGGCTGCTGCACTCGCCATGAACGGCAAGCGGGTCGCAATGATCTTTCCGTCGAATGCGCTCGGGTCGCGCATCTATCCACGGCCGCTCGCCGAATTCCTGAATTCGTACTACCGGGAAAAAGGGGTGACGCTGGTGGCGAACGAGACGGTCAGGTCCGTGCGCAAGGCCGGGGACAAGATGGTCGTCACGACCGGCAAAGGACTGGAAATCCATGCCGACGGCGTCGTGGCCGGATTGGGCATCCAGCCCAACACCGAGCTGGCAGAACGGGCCGGCCTCAAGGTGAGCAACGGCATCGTGGTGGACGAATTGCTGCGCACCAGCGATCACGACATCTATGCCGCAGGCGACGTGGCGAATTTCTACAGTGCCGCACTGGACCATCGCATGCGGGTCGAACACGAGGACAACGCCAACGTCATGGGCGAGATGGCGGGCAGGAATATGACCGGGCAAACCGACATCTACAGCCATCAGCCTTTCTTCTATTCCGACCTGTTCGAGCTGGGCTACGAAGCGGTGGGAGAACTGGACGCCAGCCTGGACATCGTCGAGGACTGGCAGGAGCCGTTTCGCAAGGGGGTGGTCTACTATCTGCGCGATGGCCGGGTGCGCGGCGTGCTGCTCTGGAACACCTGGGGACAGGTCGAGGCTGCCGCACTGCTGATCGCGGAAAAAGCGCAGCACTCACGGTCGTCACTGTCAGGGCGGATAAGCGATTAGGGTTGTGTTTGAAGTGCAGTCTGGCTCAAATCGTCGGGCCAGACCGCATGGACCAGGATCAAACGTCGCCAGCCATCTTTCCGGTAGCGGCGATGCTGGCGATCTTGTTGAGCGCGCCGGACAAGTCTTTCACCTTGGCTTCCAGCGCCGCCAGTTCTTTGGCTCTGGAATCTTGTTCGGCTGACTTGCTCATCAACTCGGTCATCCTGGCCTGATCCTGCTTGAGGGTTTCCCTGAGCTGTTCGATCGTTCTCATGTATTCGAGCGACTTCTTCTGCTCCTCTTCAAGCTGGGCGTTCTTCTTCATGAGCTGGTTCTCTTCCACCGCATCGAGCCGGTTCAACTTGGCTTCCAGCGCGGCTGTCTTCTTGACCACCTCGGCAAAATTGGTCTGCTCCTGCTTGAGGCTCACCTTGAGTTGCTCGTTCAGTTTTATCTGTTCCTGCGTCTTCTTTTTTTCCTCTTCCAGCTGAGCGGCCAACCGGGTCAGATCTTTCACTTGTGCCAGCGACTCTTCTTTCGCCTTGGCCTCCAGCTCGGACGCTTTCTTGACGATCTCGGAAGTCTTTACCTGTTCCTGCTTGAGGCTTTCCCGAAGCTGCACGATCGTTTTCAGCAGATCGAGCGACTTGCTCTTCTCTTCCTCCAGCAGGGCCTCCTTCTTCGCCAATTCGGACGCAGTGCTCTGATCGGCAAGATTGCCTTGCTGGGTATCGATCGTTGCTTCGTCTTTATAAGCCGGGATTTTTACTGTTTTTTCCATGGCGTCGGTCTTCATAGATTCGGTGTTCCAGCACTAGGCAATGAGTCTGTTGATTTATGCGAATGTTGTTCCAAATTCACGCCAGGGGCAAGTCCCCGGCTACTTGCCTGGCAGGCCGGCAGGCTGTGCCGGTTGCGGGGCATTTGCGGGCGGCTCGGTTGCCGGATTATCCAGTTGTATCGGCGCAGCAAGAGAAGGAACAACGCCTGCCGGGCTGCTGGCCGCAGACTGTGCTGCCGGCTGTATGACACGCGGAGCCGCCACAGCCTGGGTTGTCGGCTGCGTGGTTGGCAACGGCTTATGCATCAAAGGTTTGACTGGCGGATTCCTGGTTGCGGTTGCCGCAGTCGGCGCCGACTGCGGCTTGATCGCCATCTGCCCGCCGCCTTTCAGTGTGCCAACTGGCGGCGGCGCAATCCCGTCGACTGCAGGCTTATCGGGTTCGCTTTGCGGGATCGTGGCCGGCACCTCCTCCTTTGCGGCAGCTGCGGGAGAGGGTGCAGCGTCCCCGCTTTGCAGGTCGGGTGAGTTCAACCGTTCATTTACGCTGTCAGACGACAGGGAATCTGCACTCTGCTGGATATCGGTCGGATGAAGCACTCGCCACCCTTGCCAGGCAGCCGCAGTCGCGGCCACGATCGCCAGCAGCCACAAGGCGCGGTGGAGTTTGTCGTGCTTGCGGATGATGCGCACCTTGGCCCTGCCGAAGATCGTATGGGTGATCTGCGCCTCGCCGATCTCCGTCCACACGCTCGGATGCGGGCTTGGCCCCAGTAACGGGCGGTCTGGAATATCGAGCTGGCTGTTCTCGTGACTCATTGTTCTGCTCCCTGATATTGCAGATCGATTGCCGCATGATAACAAGGAATCGCCAAGCCACACTACTCCAGCGAAAGCTCTATCTTGTCCAGCACGACAGGCTGGTGTGGCTTGGCAGCCTGAGCCTCATCCTGCTGCAATTTTTCCTGCTGTTGTTTGGCAAGTTGCGCTGCCTCGAACTGGCGCTTGCGCTCTTCCTGCGCGGCCAGCTCTTTCTTCCGTTCCTCTTCCAGTTCTTCCGATGTCTTGTGCACGTGCAGCGAAAGCTCGATGCCCGATGCGTCGCCCGGTTCGCCGCGCTTGCTCTTGAGCTTGATGTTCAGGCGCAGTTCGTTGGCGGAGTCGGCATTGCGAATGGCCTCTTCGTAGGAAATATGGCCGTCGTTGTACAGTTCGAACAACGACCAGTCGAAGGTGCGCATGCCGAGCTCGCGCGATTTTTCCATGATGCCTTTTATCTCGTGGAACTCGCCCTTGAATATCTTGTCGGCGATGATCGGCGTGTTGAGCAGGATCTCGATGGCAGGCTTGCGTCCCTTGCCGTCCGGCGTGCGGATCAGGCGCTGCGAGATGAGCGCGCGCATGTTGGCGGAAAGGTCCATCAGCAACTGGTTGCGGCGCTCTTCGGGGAAGAAGTTGATGATACGATCTATGGTCTGGTTGGTGCTGTTGGCATGCAGCGTGCCCAGGCACAGGTGGCCGGTCTCGGCAAAGGCGATGGCGTGTTCCATGGTCTCGGCATCGCGGATCTCGCCGATCAGGATAACGTCCGGTGCCTGGCGCAGGGTGTTCTTCAATGCATGGTGCCAGCTGTGCGTATCCACGCCGACCTCTCGGTGGGTGACCAGCGATTGCTTGGACTTGTGCACGTATTCCACCGGGTCCTCGACGGTGATGATGTGCCCCTTCGAGGTGCTGTTGCGGTGGTCAATCATCGCGGCCAGTGAGGTGGACTTGCCGGAGCCGGTGCCGCCGACCACCAGCACCAGCCCGCGCTTGTGCATGATGATCTCCTTCAGGATCTCGGGCAAGCCGAGCTTCTCGAAGGTGGGGATCTCGGCGGCAATGGTGCGGATGACCATGCCGACGTTCTGCTGCTGCACGAATACGTTGACGCGGAAACGCGAGACGCCGGGAACGGAGATGGCGAAATTGCATTCCATCTCCTTCTCGAACTCGGCCCGCTGGGTCTCGTTCATCAGTGCATGCGCCAGTTGGCGCGTGATCGCGCCATTGAGCTTCTGCGAGGTCATCGGCGTCATCTCGCCGTGCGACTTCATGCTGGGCGGGAAGTCGTTGGAGATGAACAGGTCGGAGCCGCCCGCCTTGCTCATGGCAGTGAGCAGCTTGATGATGTATTCGTATGCTTGCTGGTCGGTAAGGCCTGATGACATCGCATTCCCTCGTTACGGTTGGTTCGAAAAATAGTGGCGCATTCTAGCAGCAAGCTGCGGGAGAAAATTGATCCGGCCTGAATGGATGGCTGTAACAAGGCCGGCGTTTCCGGACTGCGTGTTTTTAGGATATTGTCCGCCTGTTCGAACAAGGGGCTGATTATGAAGAAACGCGTATTGATCCTGGGGTACGGCAAGATGGGACACGCCATGGAAAGCCTGCTGGCCGGTCGGCACGATGTCCGTGTCTGGAACCTGGGTACCGTGATCAAGGGCAGCCATACGACACTGGAAGAAGAGGTCGCCGAAGCGCAGGTGATCCTGTTTTGCCTGCCGGTGAATCCGCATCACGAGATCGCCAGCCGCATCGAGCCCCATCTCGCCAGGGGCAGCCTGTGCCTGACCATCGCCAAGGGACTGGACGAATCCGGGCGCACCGCGGCGCAGATCTTCGAGCGTGTGCTCACGGACGGACATCACTACGGCGTGTTGTACGGCCCGATGATCTCGGCGGAGATATTGACAGGACGCCATGCTTTCGCCGATGTGGTGCTATCCGAAGCTGCGGATTTCGACGTGATACAGAGCCTGTTCCATGGCAGCAAGCTGGTTTGCCAGCAGGCCTCGGACATGCACGGCAGGAGCTGGTCGGTGATCCTGAAAAACGTGTATGCGATCATGTTCGGGGTGGCGGACGAACTGAAGCTGGGCAACAACATGCGCGGCCACCTGATGGTCGCCGCGATCGCCGAGCTGTCGGGTATCGTGCAATCGTTCGGCGGGCAGGCACATACGCCCTACAGCTACGCCGGACTGGGCGATCTGCTGACCACGGGCACCAGCGAGGATTCGCATCACCACGCACTCGGCCGTCAACTGGTGCGCGGCGAATGGTCGGACATCTCCGGCGAAGGCGTGCACACCCTGCAGATGGTGGAGAAGTTCCACCCATTCGAATGGCGTGCCTTCCCGCTGTTCGCGCTGGCGCACGATATCGTCACCGCACCGGCGACACTGCGGCAGCGTGTAGAGGATTATCTGAAGCAGCTGCGGGAAACCGAGAGCTGTGCGATATGAGCATTGCATGTCGGATCGGTCGCCCTGCCTACTTTTATTATTGAGTGATGCCCCATCTCGTCGTCTCCATCTCCGGCCACGGTTTCGGCCATGTCGCGCAGACCGCCCCCATATTGAACCTGTTGCATGAACGCATGCCGCAGCTGCGATTGACGGTTCGTTCCAACGTGCCGGCCTCACATCTGCGGTCGCGCATCAAGGCGCCGTTCGACCTGCTGCCCAGCGAAGGTGATATTGGCATGTTGATGTCTTCTGCACTGGATGTGCGCATCGAGGAGAGCTGCGTGGCATATCGTACCTTCCACGCAGACTGGGACGCACGCGTCGCCGAAGAAGCACGCCTGCTGCGCGGGCTAGGCGCGGACATGGTGTTCTCCAACGTGGGCTACCTGACGCTGGCAGGGGCACAGCGGGCAGATATCGCGAATGCGGCACTGTGTTCGCTGAATTGGTCAGATATCTATCGCCACTATTGCGGCGATGATGCGATCGCTGCGCAGATACATTCCAGCTACGCCAATGCCGATGTCTTTTTTCGCGCCACGCCGGGAATGGAAATGGGCGATCTGCACAATCTCATGCCGGTTGCGCCCATCGCGGTCACGGGCAATGAACGGCGCGACGAACTGAACCGGGTGTTGCATTTATCGAAAGAAGAGAAGCTGGTGCTGGTGAGCATGGGCGGCATCGCCAGCCGCCTGCCCGTCGAGCATTGGCCTCGCATCGACGGCGTGCGCTGGGTGGTGCAGAACAGCTGGCGGGCAGCGCATCCCGATGCCATCGTGCTCGAGTCGCTGCCATTCAGTTTTGGCGATCTGCTCGCCAGTTGCGATGCGCTGCTGTGCAAACCGGGTTACGGCAGTTTCGCGGAGGCCGCCTGCAACGGCACACCGGTGCTGTTCGTGACACGGGAAGGCTGGCCGGAAGCGCCCGCACTGGTTGCGTGGCTGCAACAGCATGGCGTTTGCCGCGAAGTGTCGCGCGACCGGATGGAAAGCGGAAATATCGCTGATGAACTGCAGGCACTTTGGGACACATCTCCAGTCGTGCCGCCGTTGCCGGATGGTGCGTCGCAGGTCGCGGACTGGCTTGCGCACCGGCTCTCACTTCCGGGTGATTGATTTTGACCGGGCTGCAAGGCAGGATGTCACACCTTCACTTGCAGATTTGAACACCATGATCGAGTACATCTTCTTCGACGCAGCCCTGCGCGACAAATTCGTTGCCCATGCCAAACAGCGCGGCGTTCCGTACACGGAACAAGACGACCACATGGGCATGGTGGTGGCGATCCCCGAAGATATCCCCGAGGAGATATCGGACGAGATTGAGGAATACTATGAAACCCTTGAAGACGAACAGGAACAGCTGAGCAAGACTGAAGGCGACCTGAAACGCCTGGCCGGGTTCGGCTTCAAACTACCCAATGGGGAGTCGCGCTTGCTGCCGGTGGAGACCGAGATGGCGAACCGCCTGCTGGCGAATTTCACGCTGGAGGAGATCCAGTCGCTGTTCAATGCCGTTGCAGACTGCACGCTGAACCCGAACGACGAGCATCTGTGCCACATACTCGCCACCCGGAGCCAGAAGGATCAGTAGAGCGATTTTCCGAAGCGTGCAAGGCGCGGCATCCAGTTATCCAGGATGTTGGCAGAGACCAGGATGCGCTCGGCGCGCCCGATCAGTTCCTTGCGCGGAATGAAGCCGATGTAGCGCGAATCGGCACTGTTGTCGCGGTTGTCCCCCAGCATCAGGTACTGGCCAGCAGGAACTTTCTCCGGTCCGAAGTCGGCCGCCTCGGTCAGATCGGGCAGCCATTGGATGGAGCGTTGGTCCCCATCCAGTTTTTCGGTCAGGTGCAGGACCGGGAGCACAGTGCCGTTGCCCATCGGTTCGCTCGCTTCATCCAGCAGCTTGTAATCCGCATGCTCGCCATTGATGAGCAATTGCTTGTTGCGCATCTCGACGACATCGCCCGGCAGTGCCACCAACCGTTTGATCAAGCGCTTTCCATCCGCCGGCGATGTGAATGTGACGATATCCCCCCGTTGCGGATCACCCAGATGGGCCAGCACGACATTGGTCAGCGGCAACTTGAGATCGTAGGCCAGCCGGTTGACGAACACCACATCGCCTTCGAGTATGCTGGGACGCATGGAACCGGTCGGAACCGGGTTCCAGTCTGCGATCGCCGTACGGAACACGCCGAACAGCATGAGGAAAACGATGAAGCCACGGTTTCCGCTCATCCATTTTTTCCATTTATCCATGGACATCCCCTGTAGCAAGGCTTGGCCGGAATTTAGTGATGGTGGCCGCCATCGCCATGCACGTGACCGTGCGCCAGTTCTTCCTGGGTAGCTGCGCGCACGCCGGTGATGACGCCGGAGAAGATCAGCTTCTTGCCGGCCAGCGGGTGGTTGCCATCCACAGTGACCTCGTCGTCGGTGACCTCGGTCACGGTGTAGAGCATGTAGTCTTCGTCGTCATCGCCTTCGGCACCGCCTTCGAACTGCATGCCAACGGCGACATCCTTGGGGAACATCCCGCGCGGCTCGGCACGCACGAGTTCATGTTCGTATTCGCCGAATGCATCGTCAGGCTCCATGCTGACGGAGAACTTGTCGCCTACCGCCTTGCCGTGCAGCACCTCCTCGACTGCGGGGAAAATGCCATCGTAGCCACCATGCAGGTAGCTGATGGGCTCGCTGTTCTTTTCCAGAAGGGCGCCGCTGGCATCGGTCAATTCATAGGTCAGCGAGACAACGGCGTTCTTTTCGATGTTCATTTCATTTCCTTTATCAGTTTAAGAATCTCTTGGGGGTGCCCATGCGCATGGACACCGTAAAAGACATGGCGCAACTCGCCCTGCTTCCCGATGATGAAAGTGGAACGCTGGATGCAAAGCTTCTTGTGTCCGTCCACTTCCTTCTCGTACAACACACCGTATTTCCTGCAGACTCGTCCATCCATGTCGGACAACAACTGTACCGAAAGGCCGTATTTGTCGCGAAAGGTTGCGTGGCTGATGCAATCGTCGCGGCTGACTCCCACCACGATGGTGCCGTACCTGGCGAATTCGTCTTCGTGATCGCTGAACTCGTTCGCCTCCATCGTGCATCCCGGTGTGTCGTCCTTGGGATAGAAGTACAGCACGATGTTCTTGCCGCGATGCTCGCTCAAGCTGAACATCTGCATGTCCGCATCGGCCAGCTCGAATTGAGGTGCATCAGTCCCGGCCTGCAATTGCACAACCTGTATTGGCATAGAGCCCTCCTGCCGGGACATTCTAACCGAGTTTTATTTTGTGCCAAACGATTTTACGAGCGAATATAATCAGCACATGGATACCAAACTTGCTCTGCTCGGCGGACTGACCGTCAATGAGTTCTTGCGCGATTACTGGCAGAAAAAGCCATTACTGATTCGGCAGGCCGTCCCCGGTTTCAAGGGCCTGCTCGGTCCGCAACAATTGATCGACCTTGCCTGCCGCGACGATGTGCAGGCACGCCTGGTCACTTACCAGCGCAAGCAATGGAAATTGCGCCAGGAACCGTTCGAACCCCTCGATTTCGAAGGTCTTTCGCGCAAGGGGAAATGGTCGGTGCTGGTGCAGGGGGTCAACCATTTTCTGCCGCAAGCCGCCGATCTGATCAAACGTTTCAGCTTCATCCCGCATGCCCGGCTCGACGACCTGATGGTCAGTTATGCACCCAAAGGTGGCGGGGTCGGCCCTCACTTTGACGCTTATGATGTGTTCCTGCTGCAGGGACTTGGTCATCGTCGCTGGCAGATATCGACGCAAAAAGACCGCACGCTGGTCGAGGGTGCGCCGTTGCGTCTGCTGAAGAGTTTCAAAGTGGAACAGGAGTGGGTGCTGGAGGCCGGCGACATGCTCTACCTGCCCCCGCATTGCGGCCACAACGGCATCGCCGAAGACGATTGCATGACCTATTCCATCGGCTTCCGCACACCGTGGTATCAGGAACTGGCGGAACAGTTCCTGGTGTATCTGCAGGACCGCATCGAGATCGGCGGCACCTATGCCGACCCCGAGCTGAAAGCGCAAAGACACCCATCCGAGATCAGCGCCGACATGTTGCAACAAGTCGGAAAAGCCATCCGCAAAGTGAAGTGGGACGAAGAAGACGTGGCCAATTTTCTGGGCAGTTATCTTTCCGAACCCAAACCCCACATCTTCTTCGACGCACCCGCCAAATCCATGACCGAAGGGCGTTTCGCGCAGGCACTGGAAAAGAACGGCGCGGTGCTCGACCTGAAGACGCAGATGCTGTGCCATGGCAACACGGTGTTCATCAACGGCGATGCACATCCTGTCGGTCAAGGCTGCTACCGCATCCTGCGCGAACTGGCGGATGCAAGAATGCTGCCCCCGTCGCGCAAGCTTACACGCCAGGCAGCCGACCTGCTTTATCAATGGTATCTTGATGGATATCTGTTTCCGAATTCAAAACAGGGATCGAACCGACATGAGTGACGACAGCCTGCAGCATACCCAGTTCGACGGTGTGGCCGATTACGTCGCCGCCCTGGACACGGTGTGTTCATCGGCACAGCATACGCTGAATATCTTCGAGCAGAACTACGAAGACATCGGTTTCAATTCCGAAGCGCGTTTCGACATATTGCGCCACTTCCTGCTTGCCAGCCCGATAAACCGCCTGAACCTGCTGGTGCACGATCCGCAGCATCTGATCCGTTTTTGTCCGCGCATGATGATGCTGTTGCGCCAGTTCGGTCATGGCATGTTCATCTACCAGACACCCAGGAATCTGCAAAACATCACCGAACCGTTTGCGGTGGCCGACGATGCCCATTACGTGCGCCGCTTCCATTTCGACGATACGCGCGGCTTGCTGGCCCAAAACGACCCGGAAGGCGCGCGCCTGCTCAATTCGCGTTTCCACGAAATGTGGACATCCTCCCACCCCTGCGCATCCGGCACGACGTTAGGGTTATAGCTCCCGGGGGTACTTGTATTTCCCAATGGAGTCGCTAGAATGCGGCGCCTTTTGCAATGGTGTTAAGCCAGCGTGAAAAGCAAGAACAACTATCGACTCTTAATCTGATCCTTAAAGGAAAATCAAATGAAACTCTCTGCTCTGTTGGCCGCTCTGTTGGCTCTGTCTCTGTCCGCCTGTGGCAAGGAAGCTGCTGCTCCGGCAGCTGCACCTGCTGCCGCTCCTGCTGCTGAAGCCGCTTCTGCACCTGCTGCCGCACCGGCCGCCTCCGAACCAGCTGCTGCTCCGGCTGCTGACGCTGCCAAGAAGTAAGCCAAGCAAGCTGATAAAAAAGCCGGCGCAAGCCGGCTTTTTTTATTGCCTGTGACACTTGGTTCAGACGACCTCACACCAATCCAGCCCCTGCTCCTGCGTTGCCACGGCGACACGCACTGGTTCCCAGCCCAACGCCCCGCTTAACGCTTCCACCGCCAGCCTGACTTCGTTGTTCTTGTGGCTCAGGTGCGCGGCCACGATATGCTGCAACCGGCTGTTGTCCAGCCGCCCCAGCAATGCCGCGGCATCTGCGTTGTTAAGATGCCCGAAACGGCCGCCGACGCGCTGCTTCAGGCTATAGGGATAATCTCCTTCGGCCAGCATCCCGGCATCGTGGTTGCATTCCAGCACCAGCGCATGGCAGCCGCTCAACGTCTCCTCGATATGCGGAGTAGCGCTGCCCGTGTCGGTCAGCACCCCCAGCCTGCGCGTACCGTCGCTGAACACGTACTGCACCGGTTCCGCCGCATCGTGCGGCACAGGATAGGGTTGCACCTGCACCTCCCCGATGGAGAATCGGGAATGCGGGCTGATTTCGGTGATGGAAAGTCCGGCGAATGCCGCGCTCTGCGTGCGCAGGGTGCCGTGGGTGAGCCAGACCGGCAGGCCGAATTTGCGCGCCAGCCGGGAAACTCCAGAGATGTGGTCGCCATGTTCATGCGTGACCACGATGCCTTGCAGCTGTTCGGCTTGCAATCCGAGCCGGGCCAGGCGCGATACCGTTTCGCTCAGCGAAAAACCGCAGTCGAGCAGGATGCGTGTCTGGCCGACTTGAACGACGAGGGCATTGCCTTCGCTGCCGCTACCGAGCAGGGCGAACCGCATCTCCGCGATCGTTCTTGTCCAGGTTCTGGTATATCACATCGACCATGCGAGTCGTCTCTGCATCGCTCTTGCCGTTCTGTCCAACAACGGTGACTTCGCTGCCGGCCTTGTTCTCCCGCACTACGACCTGGTAGTCCGGCTGTTTCTTTTTGGCATCCTTGCTGTCTTTGTCCGGCGAGACGACAAAGTAGATTCCCTTGCTTCTGTCCTTATCCGAAGTGACGAGTCGGGCATGATCCAGCGCCAGACCCACCCTGCGCCAGCTCCGGTCGAACGGTTCGCCCAGCTGGATGCTCTTCGTGCTGTTGCCTTCCAGTAGTTTGGCGCTCGGCGCCGGTACTGACGCTGGCGCCGGCGCAGGATTGGCCGCTACCGGTGCGCTGGCAGCTGAGATACAAGGCTGCTCCGTCTTCTGTCTGGAATATTCCGAATAGCTGGCGACCTTCTCTCCATCATTCCCGGGAATCATGAAGCGTTGGTCTGTTTCGGGAACCGTCAAATCCGGCGGCACCTCCAGTGATGGCGTCTGTATGGCGCCAGCCTTGTAATCCACCGGCTTCCGCTCGAAGATGCTGCAACCGGCAAGCATTGACACTGCCACGAATCCCAAAATACCGTTCTTCAACTTCATGTCTGTCCCTATCAAATGACGCCAGCCTGACGCATGGCTGCTTCCACCACTGGTTGCGCTCCGGCAGTGAGCGGAGTCAGCGGCAGACGCAGAGTGTTCTTCATCTTGCCCATACGCGCAACCGCCCATTTCACCGGGATCGGATTGGCTTCGACGAACAGGTTGCGATGCAAGCCGAGCAGGCGGAAATTGATCTCGCGTGCCTTGGCAAGATCGCCATCCAATGCTGCAGCACACATCTCGTGCATCAGTCTGGGGGCGACGTTGGCCGTCACCGAGATGGTGCCGTGTGCTCCGAGCAGCATCAATGCCAGCGTGCTCGCATCATCGCCGCTGTAGATGGCGAAATCCTTCGGTGCGCGCTGTAACAGGTCGCTGCCGCGCGAGATGTCGCCGGTCGCATCCTTGATGCCGACGATGTTCCTGATCTGCGCCAAACGCAGCACAGTATCATTGCCCATGTCGACACCGGTGCGCCCCGGCACGTTGTACAGGATATGCGGCATATCCACCGCTTCGGCGATAGCCTTGAAGTGCAGGTACAAGCCTTCCTGTGTCGGCTTGTTGTAGTAGGGGACGACGGTAAGCGAAGCATCGGCGCCGGCCTTTTTCGAGAACGACGCCAGCTCGATCGCCTCCTTAGTGGAATTGGCGCCTGTTCCGGCGATGATGGGGATACGCTTGGCGGCATGCTTCACCGCCTCAGCGATGAGCAATTCGTGCTCTTCCACATTCACAGTAGGGGATTCGCCCGTGGTGCCGACCACCACGATGGCATCGGTCCCTTTGGCGATATGAAAATCCATCAATGCGCGGAAAGCCGCCAGGTCCAAGCTGCCGTCTTCCTGCATCGGCGTGACGATCGCTACGAGACTTCCTTTGATCATGTCTGTTGCCACAAAAATAAAGTCTGCATTCTACCCCAATCCCCCCACCTTACGCGACAAGAGCGGCACCCCTGTGGAATAATGCAGGCAATTGGAATCCACTCGATCATGTCATCTTTCACCTTAGCCAGTCTGCAACCCGGCGACACCGCCGACATCGTCTCCATCCGTGCCGAAGAAGCCTTGCATCAGCGCCTGCAGGCACTGGGCTTCCGTAGCGGGAAACAGATATTGCTTATCCGCAAGGCCAGCTTCTCCGGGCCATTGCAAGTCCGCATCGGCACCACCGACATCCTGCTTCGCCGCAACGAGGCAGAGAAGATCATGGTGTGCAAAGCGTGAAACGAATCGCCCTCCTGGGAATGCCCAACACGGGCAAATCCACCCTGTTCAACCGGATGACCGGCGGCGCGGCGCGCGTCGGCAATTGGCCAGGCATCACCGTGGAACTGCTGAGCGGCAAGATATTGCTGGGCAGCGACATGGTGGAGATCATCGACTTGCCCGGCATCTACGACCTGCACGGTTTTTCCGATGACGAGCAAGTGGTCCGGCACTTCCTGCATGACAACGTTCCGGATCTGGCGCTGGTCATCCTCAATGCCACGCAGATCGAACGCCAGATGAGCCTGTTGCTGCAACTCAAGCAACTCGACATGAACATCGTGGTGCTGCTCAACATGGCGGATGAAGCGAAGAAATACGGCATCAGCATCGACAACAGGAAGATGGCGGAAATGCTGAACATGCCGATCTTCATGCTCAGCGGCAAATACGGCACCGGCTACCAGGAAGCGCTGCAGGCCATCACCAAGGCGCTGCGCTACCCCACGCCCGGCATGGCTGAAGATCTGCGCAGCCAACTGGAAAAGGACCAGCATATCGAGTCCGAGATGGCGCGCGTGCTGCAGCATGCCGTGCAAGTCCCGGCACAGCTGCCGGAGAATCTCACCGACAAGCTCGACCGGGTGATGCTGCATCCGTGGTTCGGCCTGCCAGTGTTCTTCGGCATCATGTACCTGCTGTTCCAGGGCATCTTCCTGCTCGGCCAGCCGTTGCAAGCGGGGGTGGGCGATGCACTTGGCTGGTTGCGCACGGTCGCGCTCAACCCGGTACTGGCGCCTTTACCGGGCTGGTTATCGGGCTTGTTGCTGGACGGCATCTACAACGGTGTTGCGACGGTCGCCGCTTTCGTCCCCATCATCATCCTGTTCTTCCTGTTCATGGCGATGGTGGAAGATAGCGGCTATCTTTCGCGGGCCGCTTTCCTGATGGATGCACTGATGGCGAAGATGGGCCTGGACGGACGCGGATTCGTCATGCTGCTGATGGGTTTCGGCTGCAACGTGCCGGCGTTGATGGGCACGCGGGTGATGCGTTCGCGCAAGCTGAGGTTGCTCACCATGCTGGTGATCCCGTTCTCGTTATGCTCGGCGCGCCTGCAGGTGTTCGTCTTCATCACCGCCGCACTGTTCTCGCCCAAAGCAGCGCCGGTTGTCCTGTTCAGCCTTTACCTGTTCAGTTTTGCCGCGGCCATACTCACTGCGTTGCTGTTCAAAAGAAGCTTCCAGAACAACGAGCCCTTCGTGCTCGAACTGCCGCCCTATCGCTTCCCTACGGTACGCCAGATGTTGCTGCGCGGCTGGCTGGAAGTGAAACATTTCCTGCGTCGTGCCACACAATTCATCATCGCGGGCGTGGTGCTGGTGTGGCTGCTAACCCATCTGCCGACATCCGCAGCTCCCGCCAGCGCCGACACCCTGGCCGGCATGATAGGCAGCGTGCTGCATCCGATCTTCGCCCCCATCGGCATCAACGACCAGCTCACTATCGCCCTGATCTTCGGCTTCGTCGCGAAAGAGATCGTGATCGGCTCCTTGTCGGTGATCTATGGCCTGAGCGGCGATGCACTGGGCGGCACGCTGGCACACCAGCTTGATTGGGTACAGGCCTACAGTTTCATGCTGTTCACGCTGATCTATGTTCCCTGTCTCTCTGCAGTTGCCACCTTGCGCAGCGAATCGAAGGACATGCGCTATACCTTGTTCGCACTCGCATGGTCCTTGCTGCTGGCTTGGACCGTCAGTTTCATCTTCTATCAGGGAGCGCGCGCGCTGGGATATTGAACGCGCGGAAATCGGGACTACGGTTGCTTCCAGGCCTGGTCGAGCAACTCCTGTGCTCTTGTGTATTTCGCCTTGGCTTCGTCCAGATTCTTTTGCGAAGCTGCAGCTTTCTGCCGGTCTTCTTCCAGTCGTTTCTGGGCCTCCGCCAATCGCTTCTCGGAATCGGACACCCGTTGCAGGTTGTCCTTGTGTTCTGCCTCGGCTTTTTCCAGGTTGCCGCGAGCATATTCCACGCCGACCTGTTTCGCCGAGACATCCTTGGCCTGTGCCAGGGATGTCATCGAAAGCAATACTGAAAGGAGCAGAACCTTCTTCAGCATGGCGCCGGCCCGGCGATCAGAACGAGAACTGCACACCGATGTGCGGACCGTTGATCAGCGCCACATCGGTATTCGTGGTCTTTACAGTGAATTGCGTCTTGCGATAGCCGGCATAGACCTGCATCTGCGGAGAGATCGAGAACTCGGCACGCGCACCGTACTGCTGATACTGCTTGGCATCGCCGAAAGCGATGATCTCCGGTCCGTAATAGAACTCGCCCGCAAAAGCCACGCGTCGATCCGCCGGCAACTCATATCTGACCTGGGCGCCCAGCGCGACAGCCGATACGTTCTTCCTGACAGGCAATTCCTTGATCGTGGCAGCGACTGCTTTGGCGCCGATACCGATGGTCAGGCCCGGGACCTGAAGTTCATCGTTTGCCACCAGCAGGCCCACGCCACCGATGATGCTGTTCTTGTCGTTGTACATGAACTCCGCATACATCTCGGACTTGCCAGCCAGCGTGCTGGGAACGCCATATTTGAATTGGGCGGTCGTGTTGCTCAGACCGATATCCAGGGTATCCGCCGTGGCGAATGTAGCAACGGACATCAAAGAGATTGCCAGGATTTTGCGCAGCATAGTTTTTTTACTCCTAAACGATTACAAGATGATTCGAATTTGGCGGAGGCGGTGAGATTCGAACTCACGGAGGACTTTCATCCTCGCTAGTTTTCAAGACTAGTGCCTTCAACCGCTCGGCCACACCTCCATTTACCCGCAAGGTGCCGACCCTAAGGCTCTGGTTTCACTCGAAAGTTCCATCGACCCGCAAACCGCCAGCACACAATGCCGCGCATGATACCTGAAATACCCGGCGTTCCCAACGGGCAAGGTTGCAACTTTTACCCTGCTTCTGTAGTCTCACGCCCGTCGTTAGAAACAGAACTGCTTTCCTAGGAGAAACTCATGCAATACGAACCCGTTTCAGTAACACAAACCACCGCGCTTGGCATCGAGCAGAACAAGGTCCTGCGCAACACCTACATGATGCTCGCGCTGACCATGATCCCGACGATCATCGGCGCGTTCGTCGGCACCTCGATCAACTTCTCGTTCATGGCGGGCCATCCCATCATGTCGTCACTGTTGATGTTCGGCGCGATGATGGGCCTGATGTTTGCCGTGACAGCCCTGCGCAATAGCGTGTGGGGCATCGCCGCCCTGCTCGGTTTCACTTTCGTGGCTGGCGTGTTCCTCGGCCCGATCCTGCAAGTCGCCTTGCATCTGAAGAACGGCGCACAGCTTATCGGCCTGGCTGCAGGCGGAACCAGCATCATCTTCTTCTCGCTGGCGACCATTGCCACTACCACGAAGAAGGATTTCAGCTTCATGGGCAAGTTCCTGTTCATCGGACTGGTCCTGCTGATCGTCGCTTCGCTGGCCAACATGTTCTTCCAGATCCCGGCGCTGTCGCTGACCATCTCCGCCATCGCCGTGATGATCTTCTCGGCCTACATCCTGTTCGACGTGAGCCGGATCGTGCAGGGCGGCGAAACCAACTATGTGATGGCGACACTGTCCCTGTATCTGGACATCTACAACCTGTTCGTCAACCTGCTGAACCTGCTGATGGCATTCAGCGGCGAACGCGATTAAGGCTTGATCGCATCACCCACAAAGGCGGCCTTGGCCGCCTTTGTTTTTGCACAAATCGGAATTGAGCCCATGGAATTGAATGCATTTTTGCTGCAATTGAACGATAAGCCCGATAGCGTTACGTTCAACCACACGATAACTGTGATCGACTCGCTGTACGACTTCACCCCGACATCGTTCAGGAACGGTGCACTTCTCAATGAGGCCGGCCAGAACAACGGCTCGTGCAAGCTGTTCTCCTTTGCCCGCCTGCACGGTTTGTCGCAACAACAGACCTTGAATTGCTTTGGCGCCTACTACCGGGACGACGTGCTCAGGCACCCGGACGGCAGCGATCACCAGAATATCCGCAATTTCATCAAGGCCGGCTGGGCCGGCATCGAGTTCAGCGGCAACGCATTGACACCGAAGAAGCCGTAACCGGATTGGTTATTTTGGCTTGCGCTGTTCAGGCTTCACGCGCGGCGCCAGCAGTTCATCGCCGGCGTCCGCATCCAGCTCTTCGCCTTTCGCATTCGTCAGCGGCTGCTCGTAGTCGCTCCAGCCGCGCACGCCGGTCTTGAGCGAGACCACTTTGGCGAATCCCATCCGCTGCAACATATCTGCTGCCAGCACCGAGCGCTTACCGGAACGGCAGATCACAACGATCTCCTGATCGCGTGCAGCAGCCAATTCGGGAACAGTTTCGTCATAGTCCCATTCGCAGGATTGCTCCAGCACTCCGCGCGGCACGTTGATCGATCCGGGTATGCGCAGCAGATCGAACTCCGCCGGTTCGCGCACATCCAGCAGGACAGGTTTGCTGCCTGCCGCCAGTGCCCGGCTCAGGTCCCACGGCATGATCTCCTTCACGCGCGTGAGTGCCTCGGCAACCAGGTCGTCATAACGTTCCATCGTCGAGTCTCCTTTTACAGATCAAAGACCGCAATCGATTCCACATGCGAGGTCTGCGGGAACATGTTCATCACTCCCGCGGCTTTCAAGCTGTAGCCTTTTGCATGCACCAGCACTTCGGCATCGCGTGACAGCGTGGAAGGGCTGCAGGAGACATAGACGATCCGGCGTGGCGCAGTCGCTTCACTGATGGATTTCATCAGCTCGATCGCGCCGTCGCGCGGCGGATCGACCAGCCATTTGTCGAATCTTCCGGCTCGCGCCAGAGTCGCCTCATCCATCTCGAACAGGTTCATCATCTGGAACGTCGTGTTGCCGGATAGTCCGTTGTATTCGGCGTTCTGCCTGGCGCGCCGCACCAATGCATCGCTGCCCTCGATACCCAGCACCTGCGCTCCGCTGCGCGCTATCGGCAGCGTGAAATTGCCCAGGCCGCAAAAGAAATCTGCGATGCGTTCGCCGGCTTGAGGAGCGAGCAGGCGCATGGCGCGGCTGACCATCAGGCGGTTCATGTCGCTGTTCACCTGGGTAAATTCGGTCGGCGCAAACGGCATGGTGATGCCAAATTCGGGCAGGCTATAGCTCAAGGACGGTGCATCCAGCGGATAGAACGGAGCAACCGTCTCCGGCCCCTTGGTCTGGGTCCAGAACTGCACCTGATGCTTGTCGGCAAATTCCCTGATCAACGCCTCATCCGAGGGTGAGAGCGCAGCAAGGATGCGCAGCACCAGCACATCGACGAACTCGCCGACCGCCACCTCGATCTGCGGAATGATGTCGCGAGCCGTGAATTTCTCGTTCAGCTCGCCCAGCAACGGCAACAGGCTGGCGATCTTGGGCGTCAGTATCTCGCAGTGCTGCATATCCGCCACATACTTGCCGTTCTGTTCGCGGAAACCGACCAGCGTTTTCTCTTTCTTCAGCACATGCCGCACCGAAAGCCGCGCGCGCTGGCGATAGCCCCACGGCTGGCCATAGATAGGCGGCAGCACGACTTCGGGCTTGACCTTGCCGATGCGCTGCAGATTGTCTTCCAGCACGCGCTGCTTGACGGCCACTTGCGCACGCGGGTCCAGATGCTGCATGGAACAGCCGCCGCACACACCGAAGACCGGACATTTCGGCTGCACACGCATGAACGACTGCTTCAGTATCAGATCGACCTTTGCCTGTTCGTAGTTGTTTTTTTTGCGATACGAGGAATAGGTCACGCGTTCGCCGGTCAGCGCACCTTCGATGAAGATCACCTTCCCATCGGCATGCGCGATGCCGCGACCTTCGTGGTCGAGAGATTCAATCATTACGGAATTCATACGGATTTCTTTTCAGGCCACTGTGCCAGGAATTCTTTCCAGTGCACTTCATCGGATTTGCCCAGCGTGCTGCGCACCAGCTCCAGCTCCTGCTCGTAACGTGCCTTGGTGAATTGGCCGCGCATCAACTGGAAACGCGCAAACACCAGCCAGGTGTTCACCACGTCGGTCTCGCAGTAATTGCGTATCTCTGCCAGTTTCCCCTGCTGGAAGGCTTCCCACACTTTGCTGCCATCCATACCCAGCTTACCGGGGAAGCCGATCAACTTCGCCAGTTCGTCCAGCGGCGCATTGGCGCGCCCGCTGTACATCGCCAGCAGGTCCATCAGGTCGAGATGGCGCGAATGGTAGCGGCTGATGTAGTTGTTCCACTTGAAGTCCTTGTCGTCCTCGCCCTGATCCCAATAGCGTGGCGACTGGATGCCATGGATCAGCCCGCGATAATGCAGCACCGGCAGGTCGAAACCGCCGCCGTTCCATGAAATGATCTGCGGCGTGTATTTTTCGATGCCGTCGAAGAAACGCCGGATGATGCTGCCTTCGTCCTCATCCATTTCGCCCAGCGTCCACACCTTGAAGTTGTCGCCTTCGCGCAGCACGCAGGAGATGGCGACCACGCGTTGCAGATGATGCGGCAGGAAATCGCTGCCCGTCTTCTGGCGGCGCATCTGAAACGCCATCTCCGCCACTTCGGCATCGGCCACGGCACTGTCGAGTTCATACAGAGCACGCAGCCCGGCGATGTCGGGTATGGTTTCGATGTCGAAGACTAAGGTTGGATTCATGGTAGACAAGCCGATTGCAAATGGGTGGCGATTTTAGCAAACCCTGACCGCTAATCGCCCAAAATGCTGTGAGAAAAAGCGGAAACCCGAAATCAAGCCACAGAGATCACAGAGCACACAGAGGATGAACAGTTTCACCCAAACACTCCGCCCTACCCATAAAAACTGCTAGCGCTCGTTGCACGCACAAACTTTCTCTGTGATCTCTGTGGCTAATTATTGTTTTTCTGTTTTTGATACTCGCCACATCAACGGTATTTGCGGATCAACCCCACCAGCACACCGAAAATCTCCAGCGTGCCTTGCGGCCGTATGACCGGATAAGCCGGATTGGCCGGACGCAGAATATATTGGCCACGTTCCTTGTCCAGCGTCTTCAGGGTGAACTCGTTGTCCACGATAGCCACGACAATATCGCCGATATTGGCGACGTGGCGCTTCTCCACCACCGCCACATCGCCCTCATGGATACCCGCGTCGATCATGGAATCACCCTTCACCGTGATCATTGTGGTGGTGGAAGGCTTGTCGACCAGCATCTCGTCGATGACGAAATACTCCCCGTGCGTCTCGTTCACCGCGACCGGCATGCCGGCCTGCACGGTAGCCTCGGCCAGCGGCCGGGCAAAGAACTGGCGGCTGGGTATCCACATCCCGTCCGGCGTGCGTTCAACGAACCCGGCCTTCTCCAGACGATCCAGGATCGCCTTGACCCAGGACTTGGAAGCGATGCCGAACACGTCGCACAAGGCGGCATAGGAAGGGATGCTCTTCCACGAGGCATAGTAATCCTGCAGCTTCGCCAGATACTCCGCGTCTCTGGCACTGGGGTCGGAATCGGACATGATGTCACCTCTACAGAACGAACGTTCTTGCATCCTAAAGAACGAGCGTTCTGATGTCAATACATAAAGGTAACAAGGAGCAAATCCCCTCTCCCGCTGGGAGAGGGTTAGGGTGAGGGAGCATTCTTTGAATTCCCCCTCCCACACTAGCCTTCTCCCAAAATTGAGGGGGAGACAGTTTTATCCGGTACCCCCGCAAGACTCCCTTGCTAGAATGCCGCGCCGATCATGGAGACCTGCTTTTGCATAAGTTAAAACGCCTGTTGCTGGTTCCGCTGTCGTGGCTCGCCGCAATGGTCTTCCTGATCGAGGAAGCCATCTGGGACTGGACTGCCGCGCTCATGGCGAGGCTCGGCGCGGTCCGCTTCATCCATGCAGTCGAAGAACGCATCGCCGCCTTGCCGCCGCGCTGGGCGTTGGTCGCCTTTCTGTTGCCCAGCGTCACCCTCATTCCGGCAAAGCTGATCGGCGTGCATGCCATCGCCACCGGACACTGGTTGCTCGGCAGCACAGTCTTCATGCTGGCAAAACTGCTCGGCATGGCATTGTTCTCGCGTATCTTCAACCTCACCCGCCCGGCGCTGATGCAACTCGCCCGGTTCGCAAAGCTGTATGCCGCGGTGATGCATTACCGCAACCGCATCCACGATTACCTCGACAACTGGCCTGCCTACCAGCGCATCAAGCAGCGTATAAAGATCCTGACTGCTTCGATCAAAACAACCTTCAAGCGCAATATGAAATAAGTAATAGACCGTTTGGCATATTGACCCTGTCCCAAGGTCGGGTTAGCTTGCGGCATGTTTCTCACCGCCCAGATCATGAGCTTCATCGTCGCGCCTCTATTCAGAACACGCCTGAACGAACAGTTCATGCTGGGTGCGCGTAATCAGGCATTCACCACCGAATACGTGTCCGGCCTGGAAACCGTCAAGAGCCTGCAGATGGAACCGCAGCTCAATGCCCGCTACAGCGACTACCTCGCCGAATACCTGCGTACCGGTTTCAATGTCCGCCAGATCGGCAACACCTATAACGTCATTTCCAACGGCCTCGAACAAATGATGACCCTGCTCATCCTGATCGTAGGGGCCTATACCGTGATGAACAGCAGCGACTTCTCCATCGGCATGCTCATCGCCTTCCAGATGTACGCCAGCAAAGTCTCCCAACCCATGCTGCGGCTGGTGGGGCTGTGGCAGCAGTTCCAGCAGGCCAACATGTCTGTGCAGCGCCTGGGCGACATCATGAACGCCCCGATGGAACCGTATTCAGTCCTGCCCAGCCGCATGCGCGAAGGCAAGGGCCAGATCGACATCGAAGCCTTGAGCTTCCGCTATGCCGAAGATAGGCCTTTCCTGTACCAGAACTTCAACCTCAAGGTCGTCCCCGGCAAGGTCGTCGCCATCATGGGGCCATCGGGTTCCGGCAAGAGCACGCTCACCAAACTCCTGCAAGGCTTCTACCAGCCCGCCAGCGGCACCATCAAGATCGACGGCAACGATATTCGCTATCTGTCGGCCAACGAACTGCGCCACTACTTCGGCGTGGTGCCACAGGAAACGGTACTGTTCTCCGGCACCATCTACGAAAACGAGCCGCATGCGGTGAGTTTCAGTGCAGGCTAATGTGAGCGGAGCGAACGTTATGCCGGAACTACAACTACCTTGCCACACCACCTTCGACCAGATCGTGCAGTGCTGCAAGATGGCCGAGATACACAGCGCCATTGAAGCATTGGCACAAGGCTACCAGACCGAGATCGGGGAACGCGGTGTCGGACTCTCCGGCGGGCAGAAGCAACGCATGGCCATTGCGCGTGCACTTATCAAACAACCCAAGATACTCGTCTTCGATGAAGCCACCAGCAGCCTTGATTCCAACACGGCCGAACACTTCGCCGCCACCATCAACCAGCTCAAAGGCAAAGTCTCGATGCTGTTCATCACCCATGCCATGCCGAAGAACCTGCTGGTGGATGAAGTGGTGAGAATTGGGCAGGGGACGTTGAGTGCGGTGAGTGATTCCAATGAACCACATCAGAAGGAAGTTGAGGGTGGAGCACATGGGTAAGGCGGACGCATCATGGATCGTAGCGGACGATTGGATATTCTGAAATGTATTCGAGGGGATCTACATGAGTAACAACAATTGGGTGACGAAGCATATTACGAGACTTGTATTGTTGATGATGATAGGGGTAGGTATGGATGCCAACGCAGGGTTGTTCGGAATCGGGGGCGCAAGCTGGAAAGAAGAAGCACTTCAACCAGATGGGCAGAAGATCATGGTTGAAAGAAACGTTGTTCGCAAAGGAAACCATGAGATAGGGCAACGACCGCCAATCGGGAATCAAAGTCTGACCTTCAGTATTCCTAATACCGGCGAACGTGTTACTTGGGAAGATTCCTACAGCGAAGACGTTGGCGGCGGTAATTTCAACCCCATGCTGCTTGGCGTTCAAAAAAACACTGCATATGTACTCGCCTCTCCTGCAGGTTGTTTGTCTTATAACAAATGGGGCAGGCCTAATCCTCCTTATGTCATATTCAAATATGAGGCTAAGCAGTGGCAACGGATTCAACTGCAGGAATTGCCAGCAGAATTCAAATCACCAAACTTGGTTATCTCATCACCTGATGATGCGGCAGAAGAAGCTACTCATGGCATTCTCATGGCAGACAAAATCAGTGAATTAAACACAGGATTCCAACAGCCTGTATACATGTCCATCCTGAGGGAGCCGCTTGCCGCTAGCGGTCAAGGAAGTTGTCCAGAATTAGTTTATTACAAAGGTGCATGGATAGGTCCAGGGGACTCTATTGGCAAGAGAATGATGGATCGTATTAAGAAATAACTAAACTTCTAGAGGGTTAAGAACATGACAACTACTGTTGATTATGCATTAATGTCCGGTGCATCCTATATCTCAAACCGCGCTAGCTTAAACAGTTTTCCAATTCCGCTAGGTTGGGCTAAGGTGATAAACCCAGATTCATATGTTATTGACCCTATATCTGGATTTGAAGCTATTTCCTATACAAATGGCACTGATATCGTAATTTCCTTCGCCGGAACCGATCCTAAATCCACTGCCGACAAATTGGCCGACGCCGAGCTGGCACTGGGTGCGTGGTCCGACCAACTCGGTGAGGCGGCGGCCTATTACTTGCAGATCAAGGCAGCGAGCCCACTAGGTGCCAACATTACCTTCACTGGTCACTCGTTAGGCGGTGGATTAGCTGCATTGATGAGCGTATTTTTCAACATACCCGCAGTTACATTCGACCAGGCACCTTTTGCAGCCTCCGCCACGCTGGTAATGCGCGCCAACCTGATTAATTATCTCGAAACAACCGCTCACTATACAGCTACCGACTTGGCAGCGCTGGCACCGGAACTCTTTGGGTTCACACTGGCAGGTGGCAATAGCACTGTCAGCGATATCACTGTTCAAGGAGAATTCCTGTCGACATTTCCTTGGAATGCGCTCACACGGATAGGTACACCACCGACGATAATTTCCGACAGTGCTGCTGGAGTGGATCCGCAAGACCTGCATTCGATAGCGTTGCTCACCGCTTTCGAGCAGAGCCAGCAGACCGCAGCTACAGGATATGCACTGAATGACGTTACCAATAAGCTCACTGATCTTCTGAAGATGGTCTTTGATACCAGATTGTTTGCGCATTCAACTGACCGGAATAATACGCAGTATGTAAATTTCCTCGAAGACATCGTTCGTCATCAATCCGGCGTTGCCGCCGACACCGTGATGGGAGCGACGGCCATTCCATCGGACAGCATGGTTACTCGTTTCACTACCGACCTGTGGCAGATTGCGCAGGACGGTGGCCTGTCGATGGTCGACAAGAATCTGACCGATGCATTGATCGCGTTTGCCATGCAATCCTATTATGAAGGGGCTAATTCGAGTGACTCAACGGGAACAAAGCATCTTTTCAACGCAGTGAGCGGCGGCATTGAATTTGCTATTACCGACGTATCTAAAAGCGGCACACTGGATACTGCTAAAGGCTATTCCCAGTATTTCGCAAAAATTCTTACCGATAATACCGATTCAAACTTTACCTATCTAAGCAATGCAGAACGTGCCGCCATTAAATCTGTACTTTTCACGCTACAAGACTGGTTCATCCAGGCGGGTGCAACAGACATGTATGCGACAGCAAGCGACACGAGCGGTGCTTTCATGTTGGGAGGAACGGGAAGCGACGTACTGGCTGGCGGAGCTATGAATGACTTGTTGGTGGCTGGTCAAAATGGCAACGATACGTTGAATGGTGGTACAGGTAATGACACGCTCATTGCTGGCTCAGGCAATGATTTTCTCGTGGGAGGGGAGGGTAACGATACCATTTATGCCGGTAGCGGCTTCGACACCTTCAACTACGTTTCGCCTAGTTTTGGAACGACAACAGAAACTATAATTTCGGCTGCAACTGGGACGGGGATGGTGGAGGTAGATGGCACTCAATTGACAGGCGGCAGTGCGGTTCGAGAAAAAAACAGAGTATGGACTGACGATAATGGAGATCAATACCAATACGTTGCTTCCAGTGTCAACCCATATATAGGCACATTAACCATCACTCAAGGACTACTGGGAGCAGACGGCAATCAGATCGTCATCCAGAATTTCGATCTGTACAAGGCACAGACTGACCAGAACGGTTACCTGGGCATTAAACTTACCGAACAATTGGCGATTAAAGCGGATACAAGCACCATCAATCCCTTTGCTAGCAGCACGCCAATCAATTCAACTGCTGACGTTCCCAAAGGCAATACCCAAGCTTTCACGATTTATGCATCTGCTGTCAGTTCTGTGGATCAAACTATCCAGATTAGCTTACAAGGCGGTGGTTCAAATCAATACGTTTGTACGGGTGCGACTATCGTTGCCTTCGATGCAAACGGCAATGCCACGGTCATCATCCCCGCGGGCCAAGATCATGTCTCTGTCACGTTGGTGGATGCCAACAACACCAATAGTGCAGACGTACTCACTTTAACGGCGACATTGGTCGATCCCAATGCTCCGGCGGGCAGCACACCTGTCACCAGCAACAACCTCGCCATCACTTTCGACAGCCCGAATCCCAATGCGAACCCCACTCAGCCAACGCCGGGTACTGCCGACTACAGCATCAATGGCGACGCGGCTCCACAGGAATTTACCGATGAAGTGGCGGTTGGGACGCCAATCGATCCCAGTTGGAAATGGGGGGCGATTGTAAGTACACAAGTCGGTGCCACACACACAGTAACCGATGCCAGTAATAATGTGTACACAGTCGTCGATAGCTACATCTACACCCATTACAAATACGATCAGGCGGGCAACCTGATCCCCAGCGCAGCCGACCCCAACCGCAACGACAGCCTGGTCGGCACAAGCGGCAACGACTCGATCAATGTGGGCGGAGGCGACAACACCATCAGCGCAACGCAAGGCGGCAACGACACCCTCATCGGTGGCGACGGCAAAAACTATATCAACGCAGATAGCACCGGCAACAACGTCATCACAGTAGGTAATGGAGGCAACACCATTACCGTGGGTGACGGAAAGAACGTCATTACAAGTGGTAGCGGCAACGACACTATCAAGGCAGGAAAGGGCGACAACATCATCATCGGTGACGACGGGAAGGACATCATCCTCGCAGGCAACGGCAACAACCAAATCTATGCCAACTCTCAGGTTGATTTAGCCACTGCACTCGCACAACAGAAGACTGCCACGTTCAATAGTCAAAATGGCAGCCTGATTGCCGTCGGCGACGGCGACAATCTCATCGTTGGCAGTACCGGCAATGATGTGATTTTTACGGGGACGGGGAATAACACGATTGTATGCGGGCCGGGATCGGTGGAGTTTTTTGGTGGCAGAGAAGTTAGCAACGTGCAATCAGACTGGAGCGTCAATGTCCAATTGGCGTCTATCATGACGAATCCACGGGTCATTGAGACTTATTCTCAATTAACCGTGACCAGCAGCGCTCCATTCATCAATGCGCCCAATCCGTATTACGGTACCACGGTGTCTGGCGTCCCCGTCGGCAGTGGCAACGACACCATCTTCGGAGGGACGGGAAACAGCGTATATGACCTCTCCAATGGCAACAATTGGCTGGATGCGGGAGGTGGGAACGACTTGATTTTGTCAGGGATCGGCAGCAATGTCATCTATGGCGGGATCGGCAACGACACGATCTTCGGTGCTGGCGGAAAAGACTTCATCAACCTCGAATCCGGCAGCGACACCGTTGTACTGTTCGGCGGCAGCAACACCGTTGTTGGAGGCAGCGGCGACAACCTGATTTATTCCGGGGATACGATCAACTGGGCGACCTCGACCCCCACTGCGAACAACTACATCTACGGCGGCTCCGGCAACACCATTATCTACGGCTCCGGCGGCAACGACACGCTACTTAGCGGCAGTGCAAGCGGAACCAACAAATCCACCACTATTTTTGCGGGCGACGGCAATGAATACATCGTCGGCGGTAACGATAGCGACACCATCCTGGGCGGCGCAGGCAGCGACACCATCTATGCAGGTGACGGCAATACCACCATTCAACTGAGCACCAACACAAACGAAAACAGCAACGTATACGGCGGCAATGGTTCGGACACGATCATTGGCGGGGCAGGCAACGACACTATCTCGGCAGGTGATGGTGGTACTGCGAGCATCAAAAGGGTCAGCATCGCATTTAATTTCCCAAAATCATGCCACGTCGCCCACGCATTAACACGCCAAATATCCCGCAGCACATCGTGCAGCGCGGAATCAATCGCGAACCGTGTTTCTTCGCCGAAGAGGATTATCACTGTTACCTCCACTGGCTACAGAAATCGGCTGGCGATTGGCACTGCGCCATTCACGCTTTTGTACTGATGACCAACCATGTACATCTGCTGGTGACATCAGAAAGGGCGGACGGCATCGCCAAGATGATGCAATCCATCGGACAGCGATTTTGGGTTTTGAACGGGAGAATTAAGATGCGAAATCCGTTTATCCTTGACGTACGTCTCCGGAAGGCAAAGAATCGTGCCGGCATGGCCAAGACTCGCTTCCAACCCAATCTTGTGGAGAGATCATGAACAAACATTCTGTCGCCTTCCTTGCCCTGATGTCCGGTGTGTTGAGTGCTGCAGCCCACGCTGCACCCGGCGAATATTGGGAAGTCACCAACAAGATGGAGATGCCCGGCATGCCCTTCGCGATGCCTGCCACCACCATGAAAGTCTGTATCCCGAAAGGTGGAGAAAACGATCCCCAAAAGACTTCCGGCGACAAAGACTGCAAGATGACCGACATCAAGACGGTGGGCAACAAGACCACCTGGAAAGCGCGTTGCGACCGCAACGGCGAGGTCATGACCGGCAGCGGCGAGCAAACCACCAGCGCCAATGGATACCAGGGGAAAATGAGATTCTCCGGTAAATCTGGCGGGGAGGACATGAACATGAGCATGGCTTTCAGCGGCAAGCGTCTCGGCGGCAGTTGCGACTCGGAAGAGGCAGTCAAGAAAGCCAAAGCCCAGATGTGCGACAAATCGCGCTACATCACCACTGCCGACTGGATAACCAATGCCGACCTCATCCTGCGACCGAACTCGGCCTGTGCCGACCAGCGTAGCCAGTTGTGCGACTTGGTCCAACGCGACACGCCCAAGGACGTTCGCTCCTATGAGGCGCTGCTGATGCACGACCAGCAGATGGGCAGCAATATCTCGGTCGCCAAGGAATGCAAGCTGGACATGAAGGCCACCACCAAATCGATCTGCAAGAAACTCGATGCAGACAACTACGGCCAGCTCTCCGCTCATTGCCCAGCCGAGGCCAAGGCTTTCCGGGTAGCTCAGCGGCGCAGGGAATGCGAGGGCCGCAGCTATACAGCTGAAACACGCGCGGCTGATCTGAAGAAGTGCCTGAGCGGCAAAGCCGATTCTTCGGATGAAGACAGCTCAAGCGAAGCCCCAGCAAAGCAATCGAGCAAATCATCCGGCAGCAGTACGGCATCAGATGCACTGGAGGCTGCGAAGAAACTGAAGGCACGCTTCGGGTTCTAAGTGCGCAAGGCCCTCTTCATCGGGCTGTGGCTGCTTGCCAATACGGTGCAGGCAACGACAGCACAGCCCGATCCCTTTCCGGAAGTCGCAACCGCCTACCTGGTCGAGCTGAACGGCAAGGCAATCTGGGCCAAACAACCGGATCGGCGGCTTCCTCCCGCCAGCCTGACCAAGCTGATGACCGCCCTGCTGGTGCTGGAACGGACGCGACCCGATGACATCGTGACCGTCACCCCCTCCGCCACGCACGAGACCGGTACCCGTATCGGCCTGAAGACCGGCGAACGCTTTCATGTGCAGGACCTGCTCGCCGCCGCGCTCCTGCCGTCGGCCAACGACGCCTGCCAGGCGCTGGCCGATCACCTCGACGGCGACGAAACCGGATTCGTCGCACGCATGAACCAGCGCGCCCATGAACTCGGCATGCGCAACACCCATTTCGCCAATGCCTGCGGACACGACAAGGCCAGACATTATTCCAGCGCAAAAGACCTCTCCATACTGGCGCATGCATTGCTCAAGTACCCGTCTCTGCTCGATGTCACTTCGCAGAGAAAGCTGCAGATCGCCACACTGGACGGGCAGCATCGCTACATCCTGGAAAGCAAGAACGCGCTGATCGGCCGTTATGACGGTGCGATCGGCATCAAGACCGGCTATACGCCCAATGCCGGAAAATGCCTGGTCGCCTACGCCAAGCGTGATGGCAACGCCGTGCTGTTCATCATGCTGCACGGGCATGACCGCTGGTGGGATGCGGTGGACGTGCTCGACCTGGCCTTCGACCATGTACGCGAAATGCGCTGATACACATGTCCACGCAATGATGTGGCTGGCGCTGGCAGTAGGCATCAGTTATGCGAATGCGCTCACCGGCACGTTCCAGTTCGACGACTACAACGTCATCGTCAACGAACCGCATGTCCACAGCTGGACCAATTGGCTAGCAGGTCTCGGCAGCGGCATCCGCCCCCTGCTCAAACTCAGCTACACGTTGAACTGGACCATGGCCGCTGGCGTGGTCGGCTTCCATGTGACCAACCTGCTGATCCATTTGACCAACGCTTGGCTGGTCTATCGCCTTGCGCAGGCTTACACCGACAAACATCAGCAGCATGAGAACCTGTTGCAGGTTCCGTTGCTCACCGCACTGCTGTTCGCTGTACACCCCGTCAATACCGAAGCGGTGAGTTACATCTGCGGACGCTCGGCCTCGCTGATGACGCTGTTCTACCTGGCCGGACTGTTGTGCTATGAGATCGGCCGCAGCCAGCACCGTAATGTCTGCTTGTATGCAGCTACGCCGTTACTGTTCCTGCTGGCACTTGGCGTGAAAGAAACGGCCATGACCTTTCCGCTGGCGCTGCTGCTGTGGGAACTGGGCTGCGGCGGACGATGGCAGGTCGCATTCAAACTGCAATGGCCGGTCTGGGCATTGTCAATCGTTGCAGCGCTGTTCTTTCTGTTCAACGACAGCTACCTGACGCAGATGGAACGCAGTGCGCAACTCAACTCACTGTCCGGCAACCTCGCCACGCAACTGCTTGCCTTCTTCTGGCTGCTGCGGCAATGGGCATTGCCGTTGTGGCTGAACATAGACCCGGACCTGCCGTTGCAGACCGATCTTTCCAACATGCTGTTGCCGCTCACCGCCTTCATCGCGCTGTTCGCATCGATGCTGGTCTGCTGGCGCAGGCGCCCCTGGATGGGCTTTGCGCTGGCCTGGGCAATGCTGCAACTGGTCCCGCTGCACCTGCTATTGCCTCGTATCGACATCGCCAACGAACGCCAGATGTATCTGGCCGGATGGCCGCTGTATCTTGCCTTGAGCATCGAACTGACATTGTGGCTGAACATCAGGACATGGCGCCGGGTCTCCGCCGCACTCTTGCTTGCTCTTGCCAGCCTCACCTTGATGCGCAACGAGGCTTACACCAACGAGATCAGCCTGTGGGAAGACACCGCGAAGAGATCGCCAGACAAGGCGCGCGTGCACAACAACCTCGGTTACGCCTATCTGCAGTCACATCGAACTGACGATGCACGGCGCGAATTCGCCGCCGCACTACGACTCGACCCGCGTCTCTACCAGGCGCGCTATAACCTGCAGCGCCTGGACGACGAGGTCAAAGCTTCGGGCGATAGAAACGCGAGCTCACGGTCAGCCCCTTGATGCGGTCGAAACGGTCGCCCATGGCGCTGTCGAGTCTGGCCAGACGTGCATCGGGCAGCGGGTGGGTCTTGAACAGCAAGGCAACGCTGCCCTCGTCCTTGGCAAAGTGCCCGATCTGCTGCAGCACGCTCGGCAAGCCATAAGCGTCATAACCGGCACGCGTCGCCAGCACCACACCGATGCGGTCCGCCTCGAACTCTGCATCCTTGTCGAGCGAGCGTGCGACGATCTCGGCACCGCTGCCGATCATCTGCTGCACCTTGTCGTTGCCGCCGACCTCTTTCGACAGCGCCTTGCTGCCTGCCTCCACCAGCTTGCTCTGCTGCAACAGCTTCAGATGATGCTTGCGGATGACGTGCCCGATCTCGTGCCCCAACACACCAGCCAGATCCGCTTCGTTCTGCAGCAGGCGGTACAGGCCCAGCGTGACAAAGATATAGCCGCCTGGCGCAGCGAACGCGTTCACGTCCTCAGACTGGATCACACCAAAATGCCAGGGCAGTTCGGGACGCTCGCTCTGGCTCGCCACCCAGGTACCGACCTGGTTCACGTATTTCTGCAACCTAGCATCTTTCACCAGCGGCGCTGCCCCCAGCAGGTCGCCTGCGATCTGCCTGCCGATTGCGATCTCTTCTGCTTCATCCGACCCCTTGATCTCCTTCATCGCGGCGATCACCTTGGGGTTGACCGGCAATTCGGCCTTGAGCTGGTCGCGCAAACCGCCCAGATCCAACGCCGAAACGTTCATGGCAACGCATGCCAAACCAGCAACCGACATCCATTTCATCATCGTCTTCATGTCGTCTCCTTACTGTCCGGCCGGCAGATAATCGAACGGACGCGCAACCAGTTTTCCTTGCGCGGCGAATTTTTTTGCATCGGCCAGTTTGACTGCATAGGATTCGGCAAGCCGTACCTCCTGCTCATTGAATTTCGCCGCCTTCAATTCTTCTTCATTCAGTCCACGCACACCGGTGGTCGCCACCACTTTACCGGTTCCGGCGCGACCGGACGACAGCGCCAGCAATCCGGAGGAGGCGCTTGCCCCTTTGGGGACATCGCCCTTGCGCACGCTCAACATGTGCACCCAGCCGTTGCCCTTGCCTGTCTTGACCTTGAACCAGCCCCCCTGCTTACCCAGGATGGACACCTTCTCGCCTGCAGCCAGCGCCTTGACGGTCTTCGCGTCGCGGTACGGCTCCGCTTTCAGCTCTTCGGCTTTCAACAGCGTACCGCTTTCCGCCGCCCATGCAGTCTGCGCACACAGCAGCGCGCACACGACGATTGTTCGAATCCCGGCTATCTTCATGATGACTTCTCCCACTTGAGTAATGCTTCTGCAAACAATGCGCGCCAGCCAGCCGCCGCCTGTTCGCCACCTTGTATCCGGCCACTGTGTACCGTATGGCTTTCCGCCCCCTCGACATGCAGCAGAAACTTGCGCAGCAATGGCTGCAGTTCGTCCAATATCTTTTCCAGATCGGTTGCGATCGCCTTTTGCGCCGCATCATCATCCGCGGCCGCCACCCACGAGATGGCGATGGTCTTCTCGAACAGGCCCCACAATCCGCGTTGCGCACCGCTCAACACTTCCACGCTCTTGTCTCTGGAACCGATGCGCTTAAGTCCGAGGCGGATCTTCTCCAGCACGCTGTCCGGGATCACGTTGCGCCGGCCATCGAAGCGGATCAGCAGCAACGTGGCCTGCAAGTCATCGGCACGTGCCGTCGCCACACGCACCATGTTCTGCTCCAGTGCCTTGCCGGTCGCCGTAGCATACAGCCGGGCCAGCGTGAAGTAGGCGATACCCAGCATCACCGGTCCGGCCAGATTGATATAGGTGTTGGTGAAATTGATGCTGGCGAACGAGAAACCGATCAGGATGATTTGCGACAGACCGAACAGCTTGTCGATGTTGCCGCGCCCCTCTTCGCGATAGAACGCCCATGCGGTAAGCCAGATGATGGCGAGCGTAATGAGCAGGTACCAGATGCGCCCTTCGGGAAAGCGCAGCGAATCGCCGTGCTTGTAGTTGTCGATGGCGGTCGCCAGCACCTCCACCCCGGGATGCAGGCGTGCCATCGGCGTTGCACGCAGATCGAACAGGCCGGACGCGGTAGAGCCGATGATGACGATCTTGTCCTTGAACTCATCCTGCGGACGCTGCTTGTTCTTGCTGCCCATGTCTGCAAAAACGTCTGCGAGGCTCACGTAGTGGTAGCTGAACGGCATTCCGCGCCAATTGAGCAGCATGCGTTCCGTCGTCGGCGTCGGCCAGCCGAACTCGCGCCCGATGCGTGAAGGCAACGAAGGAATACGCCAGCCGTCCTTGGCGATGAACACCGGATAGCTGCGCACCACACCGTCCGCGTCGGGATAAACGTTGTGCGTCCCCAATCGCCCGCCTGCCAATGCCGACTGGAAATGCGGCAGCACCACGCCGATGGTCGCATCGCGGTTCACCTCCGCATCGGGCAAGGCCGTCACGCCGGGGATCTGCGCCACCCTGACCTCGCTCAATGCATCGCTGGCAGGATCGAGACGCAACATCGGGAAGAAGGTGTTGCCGGTCGCCGCGATGGCCGCATCGAAATAGGTATCGCTGTCCGGATTGAACACGTCCGCGTCGCTGAACAGGATGTCGAACACCACCGCCTTCGGCTTCTGTTTCTCGACACCTTCGAGGAACTCCCCCAGCACCTGCCGTGGCCACGGCCAGCGTCCGTAATCCTTGGCCATCGCCGCCAGGCTGGCCTCGTCGATATCGGCGATGACAATATCCGGATCGGGCTTGGGCGGAGCCAGACGATGACGCACCATGGCATCGAACGCCGCCGTGCGCATCTCGCTGGTGATATGCAAAAAGGCCGTATCAAGGACGGCGAACACCGTGAACAATACCGCCAGATACAGATAGAAATTACGTTTCCATCGGCGCGCCAGCAGGTTCGAGAACGCCTCGAATGCGAAACGGAAACGGCTGAGCAGGAATAGGCGCAGGTTCATGGGGCAGAGTTTACCAGTCGCGCCAAAGAAAAAGCCGGAGCATCGCTCCGGCTTCGCATCTGGACTTACCAGCGATCAGGCGAAGTTCTTCGCCACGAAATCCCAGTTCACCAGATTGTTGAGGAAGGTCTCGACGAATTTGGGACGCATATTGCGGTAGTCGATGTAATAGGCATGCTCCCATACATCCACGCACAGCAGCGCCTTGTCGCCGGTGGTCAGCGGCGTACCGGCGGCACCCATGTTGACGATATCCAGCGAACCGTCGGCCTTCTTCACCAGCCAGGTCCAGCCGGAACCGAAGTTGCCCACGGCGGAAGTCTGGAAGGCTTTCTTGAAGTCGTCCAGGTTGCCCCACTTCTTGTTGATGGCTTCGGCCAGTTTGCCTGCAGGTGCACCGCCGCCCTGCGGCTTCATGCAGTTCCAGAAGAAAGTGTGGTTCCACACTTGGGCGGAGTTGTTGTAGATGCCGCCTGCCGGGGCCTTCTTGATGATAGCTTCCAGTTCCAGGTTCTCGTATTCGGTACCCTTGATCAGGTTGTTCAGGTTGGTAACGTAGGCCTGATGGTGTTTGGCATAGTGGTAATCGAAAGTCTCGGCGGACATGTGCGGCGCGAGCGCTTCGCGTGGATATGGCAGAGGGGGCAGTTGGTGTTCCATGGCAGTCTCCTGATTATTTTTGGTAAAAGGGGAAATGGCATAACCATCGGCGTGCAATATACCATACCTTATTGCTTGGGTATTATATATCCGCACATCTTACAGGGCTTCACGACTGATATGAAGTTAAGCCTTTGTCTGGATGACTTACAATACATCTCTTATGAATGACACCCACAAACAGACCGGCGCAGCCAAGACCGCGCGCAATCCGATCAAGATCGTGCCCCTGCAGGAGCGCCTGCGAAAACCGCAATGGATACGGGTCAAACCCGGCAACGGCGCGGGATACAGCGAAGTGAAGCGCATGCTGCGCGAACACAAGCTGCACACCGTGTGCGAGGAGGCATCCTGCCCCAACATCGGCGAATGTTTCGGCAAGGGCACCGCCAGCTTCATGATCCTGGGCGATGTCTGCACGAGACGCTGCCCCTTCTGCGACGTGGCACACGGCAAACCGTTGCCGCCGGATGCCGACGAACCCGGCAACCTCGCCCACTCCATCGGTCTGCTCAAACTCAGGTACGTTGTCATCACCAGTGTCGACCGGGATGACCTTCGCGACGGCGGCGCAAAACACTTTGCCGATTGCCTTACGGCCATTCGCGCCACATCGCCCGGAACCAAGCTGGAGACGCTGGTACCTGACTTCCGTGGTCGCCTCGACATCGCGCTGGATGCGCTGGCCGAGAGCCTGCCGGATGTGCTCAACCACAACCTGGAGACCGTGCCGCGCCTGTATCCAATGGCACGCCCCGGTGCCGATTACGCGCATTCGCTCAAACTGCTCAAGGACTTCAAGGCCCGTTTCCCGCAAGTGACGACCAAGTCCGGCCTGATGCTGGGCCTGGGCGAGACCGACGAGGAAGTGCTGCAGGTCATGCGCGACCTGCGCGCGCACGATGTCGAGATGCTCACGTTGGGTCAATATCTGCAACCCTCGGACGGCCACCTGCCAGTATTGCGCTATGTTCCGCTGGAGACCTTCAAGATGTTCGAGGATGCGGCAAAAGAGATGGGGTTCTCGCACGCAGCCTGCGCACCGATGGTGCGCTCAAGCTATTTTGCGGACATCCAGGCCGAACACGCCGGAGTGTAAGCGCTACCCGGCAAGCCGTTTAAACTCAAAACCTGCACTGAGCTGCAAAACAAAACGGGCGCGACCTGAGGTCGCGCCCGTTGCTTGTCTGACCTGCCCTTGAACGTCAGGCCTTGACGTTGATGATGGCACCCACGGTCTGCCCGTTGGTATTGACGGTAGGTTGCGACAAAACATTGGAATTATTCGCCGCTGCAGCCTTGGCAGCATCGTCCCTGTCCTTGTCGTTTTCCTTTTCGGCAGCTCTTTCAACCGGTGTCTGCGGTTGCGGCTGAACCTGGGAAACGTAGTTATTGCCTGAATTTATTGAATTAATTGTCGCCATGACATCCTCCTAGTGACTGGTACGGCCAGCTTCCTGCTCGTCTGGTGTTTTTATCGGCAAAGGCCGAGAAAACTTTAACCATTTTTATCAATTTATAAAAGGCGTACCTGCAGCAGGGCTAAATACCTTCTACAAACCGTTATGGGCAGGCTCACTTTAACCGAAGACTCACCGGCTTAACAAGCCAGGCCGACGAACGAACCCGACATGGAGTTCATGCCCCTGTCTGCTCCAGATTGCGGCAGTTCACATCTGCCATGATAATGCGCGGCCCGGATCGGAACGGGCATCCGCAGCCCAACCTCAAGGAACACGTATGACCGCACCGTTACTCGTCGCAAAAAACGACAAAGTCGAACTCGAACTGCTGCCGCAGATGGCGAACCGCCACGGCCTCATCACTGGCGCAACCGGCACCGGCAAGACGGTGACGCTGCAAACGCTGGCGGAATCATTCAGCCGTATCGGGGTGCCGGTGTTCATGTCCGACATCAAGGGCGACCTGTCCGGAATTTCGAAGATCGGCGGCGGCAATGCCAAGGTGCAGGCACGCGTCGAGCAACTGAAGCTGGAAGGCTACACGAACCGCGCCTTCCCGGTGACGTTCTGGGACGTGGAAGGTAAACAGGGCCATCCCGTGCGTGCCACGGTATCGGACATGGGGCCGCTGCTGCTCGGGCGCATGCTCAACCTCAACGACACACAGCAGGGCGTACTCACACTGGTGTTCAAGATCGCCGACGACAGCGGCATGTTGCTGCTCGATTTCAAGGACCTGCGTGCGATGGTGCAGCATGTCGGCGATAACTCGAAGGATTTCACCACCGAATACGGCAACATCTCCACCGCCAGCATCGGCGCGATCCAGCGCGGCTTGCTGGAACTGGACAGCCAGGGCGCGGAGCAGTTTTTCGGCGAACCGATGTTGAACATCGACGACCTGATGCAGACCGACAGCAAGGGCAACGGCATGATCAACATCCTCGCTGCCGACAAGCTGATGCAATCGCCCAAGGTTTATTCGACGCTGTTGCTGTGGCTGCTATCCGAGTTGTTCGAACACCTGCCGGAAGCGGGCGACCTGGACAAACCCAAGCTGGTGTTCTTCTTCGACGAAGCGCACCTGCTGTTCAACGACGCACCCACCGCGCTCATCGACAAGATCGAACAGGTGGTGCGGCTGATCCGCTCCAAGGGCGTGGGCGTCTATTTCGTCACCCAGAATCCCATGGACGTGCCGGACAATATCCTCGGCCAGCTCGGCAACCGCGTGCAGCATGCCTTGCGCGCCTTCTCACCGCGCGACCAGAAGGCCGTGCGTGCCGCCGCCGAGACCATGCGTGACAATCCGCAGCTGGACGAAGCCGCAGTCATCACCGAACTCGGCGTGGGCGAGGCACTGGTTTCGTTGCTGGACGAGAAAGGCCGCCCCGCCATCGTCGAGCGCGCCCTCATCGTGCCGCCGCAGGCGCAGATCGGGCCGATCACCGATGCAGAACGACAGGCCATCATCCAATCTTCGCTGCTGGCTGGACATTACGAACAAGTCATCGACCGCGAATCTGCCTACGAAATCCTTAAAGGACGCACTGCACAGAAACAGGCCGAAGCAGAAAAAACGACCCCTGCCGCCGCGACGGGGAACGGCGTGATGGATGGTCTGCTCGGCGGCCTTCTGGGCGGAGGCAACTCACGTCGGCAGGGCGTGGGCGAAGCCATGGTGAAGAGCGTGGTGCGCACCGTCGGTGCCGAGCTCGGCCGTCAGCTGGTACGCGGCGTGATGGGTTCACTGCTGGGCAGCAGTGGCAGCCGCCGCAAATAATGAGCACATCTGCAACCACGATCAGCAAAGAATTGCGCGCACTGGCTTCACCCGAGATTGCGTGCAAGCAACAACGTTATTTCAAGACCGGGCCGGGGCAATACGGCGAAGGTGACACATTCCTCGGCATCAAGGTGCCGCCATTGCGTGCGCTGGCCAAACGCCACCGCGATGCCGGCCTCGATGCCGTCTCCAAATTGCTGGATTCTCGTTACCACGAAGAGCGCCTGCTCGCCCTGTTACTGTTGATGCAACACTATCAACGCAGCGACGATGAGAGCCGGACAGCCGCGTATGAACTCTATCTGGGCAAAACTCCCCGCATCAACAACTGGGACCTGGTGGATGTCAGTGCACCGCACATCGTGGGCCGTCATCTGCAGGAGCGCCCGCGCAAGATCCTGCACCAGCTGGCACGCTCGCCCTCGCTGTGGGAAAAGCGCATCGCAATCATTTCCACGTTGTGCTTCATCCGCCATAACGATTTCGGCGACACGCTGCGAATCGCCGAAACGCTGCTGCATGACGAGCATGACCTGATGCACAAGGCCGTTGGCTGGATGCTGCGCGAAGTGGGCAAGCGCGATCTGGCTGCCGAAGAAGATTTCCTGGAACGACATTACCGCGACATGCCGCGCACCATGCTGCGCTACGCCATTGAACGCTTCTCCGAGGCCAAACGCCAAAATTACCTGTCAGGAAAAATATAGGGCCCATGCAGCCAGTCTGCATTTTTCCTCACTCAGTCACTCTCCCCCGCAACGACTTGGTTTCACCGCGCCTGGTCTTGCTTTCCAATCGCTTCTTCTGCGAACTGCGGCTCGGCTTGGTGGCCACGCGCGGCTTCGGCTTGACCGCGATCGACATCAGCAGGGATTTCAGTCGCCGCAATGCCTCGTTGCGGTTCTGTTCCTGATTGCGGAATTCCTGCGCCTTGATGACAACCACGCCGTCCCTGGTGATGCGCTGGTCGCTGAGTTGCAACAGCCGTTCCTTGAATTCCGGCGGCAGGGATGAAGCAGCGATGTCGAAGCGCAGATGTACCGCACTCGACACCTTGTTCACGTTCTGCCCGCCCGCGCCCTGCGCGCGCACGGCAGTCAGTTCGATCTCGCGTTCCGGGATGACGACGTTGTGGACGATGTACAACACGATTCAGGCAAGCACGCGGATCTGCACATCACCGGCACTCACCACCTGTCCGGCGCGTATCTTTGCGGTCTTGCGCAATTCCACTTGGCCATCGACTGAAACCACGCCTTCCGCCACCAGCGCCTTGCCGGCACCGCCGCTGTCGCAGACTCCGCTGAGTTTGAGCAGGTTGCACAGCTCGATGAATTCGCCGCGCAGATGGAATTCCAGTTGTTGGATCACAACTTCACCGCGTGTTCGCGGGTGGTATGGAACACCACTTTGGGCCAGCGCTCCTGCGTCAGGTTGAGGTTCACCTTGTTCGGTGCGAGATAAGCCAGGTTGCCAGCCGCATCGATGGCGAGGTTATGCGACAGCGCCCTCTGGAAGTCGGCAAAGATCTTTGCATCGTCACAGGTCACCCAGCGCGCGGTGTTCACCGCGGAGCCCTCGAACATCGCGTCCACGCCGTATTCACCCGCCAGGCGGCTCGCCACCACGTCGAACTGCAGCATGCCGACCGCACCGAGGATGAGGTCGCCGCCGTCCGCCGGCTTGAACACCTGCACCGCGCCCTCTTCGCCCAGCTGCTGCAGGCCCTTGTGCAACTGCTTAACCTTGAGCGGATTGCGGATGCGCACGGTCTGGAAATGATCCGGCGCGAAATACGGGATGCCGGTGTACTGCAATGCCTCGCCTTCGGAGAAGGTGTCGCCGATCTGCATGTTGCCGTGGTTGGGCAGGCCGATGATGTCACCGGCGAATGCCTCTTCCACCAGCTCGCGGCTGGACGCCATGAAGGTCACCACGCTGGACACGCGTATCTCCTTGCCGATGCGCAGGTGCTTCATCTTCATGCCGCGCTCGAAGTGGCCGGAACACACGCGCAGGAAGGCGATGCGGTCGCGGTGGTTGGCGTCCATGTTGGCCTGGATCTTGAACACGAAGCCGGAAAATTTCGGCTCGGTCGGACTCACCGCGCGCACCGTGGCATCGCGCTCACGCGGCGCGGGTGCCCACTCCAGCAGCGCATTCAGGATCTCGCGTACGCCGAAGTTGTTGATGGCGGAACCGAAGAACACCGGTGTCTGCTTGCCGGCGAGGAATGCTTGCAGATCGAACGGATGCGAAGCACCGTGCACCAACTCCACCTCCATCTTCAGCTGTTCGATCTCCAGCGGGAAGCGCTCGGCCAGTATGGGATTGGCTATGCCCTTGATGACTTCCACCTCGCCGTCGGCGCGCTCTTCGCCCGGTGTGAACAGCAAAATCTCGTCGCGCAACAGGTGGTACACGCCGCGGAAGGTCTTGCCCATGCCCAGCGGCCAGGTGACCGGCGCGCACTGGATCTTCAGCACCGATTCCACCTCGTCCAGCAGCTCCAGCGGATCGCGCACCTCGCGGTCCATCTTGTTCATGAAGGTGAGGATGGGCGTGTCACGCATGCGGCACACGTCCAGCAGCTTGATGGTCTGCGCTTCCACGCCCTTGGCCGCGTCGATCACCATCAGTGCCGAGTCCACGGCAGTGAGCACGCGGTAGGTATCTTCGGAGAAGTCCTGGTGGCCGGGCGTATCGAGCAGGTTCACCACATGATCGCGGTATTCGAACTGCATCACCGAGCTGGCGACCGAGATGCCGCGCTGCTTTTCGATCTCAAGAAAGTCCGAGGTCGCATGGCGCCCGCTCTTGCGCGCCTTCACCGCGCCAGCCAACTGGATCGCGCCGGAGAACAGCAGCAGTTTTTCGGTGAGCGTGGTCTTGCCCGCGTCGGGGTGGGAGATGATGCCGAAAGTGCGGCGACGCGCCACTTCGCGTGCGATCAGGTCGCGCGAGACGGCCGCGGGTTCCTTGATGGTTTGTTCGATATCGCCGGACATGGTGCTTGCCTGTGAAAAAGTGCGCAAGTCTAAAGGCTTAGCGAGGGAATGTCTAACTTCGGGATATAACGAATCCCTCTTTCAGCGCTCAAATCTGCGCGCAAATAGCTGAATCGGTCGCATTCCCAACATGCCCACCCATAAAAGTCACATAGACTGTGGGTGTTTTGCCGATCTCAGGCGAATAAGCCTACCGGCAAAATGTTAATATCATGTCAAAGCGACTTCGGGTATTTGCGGTGCTTGCCGGGTTCCCGTCGATCGACATATGCGAAGGTAAATTTATTACCTCATACATCAGGAGAGAGATTATGCGCACCACTCACGCGCTGGCGATGCTTTTCGTCGCCTGCACGATATCGCCGCACACTTTTGCCCAAGACACCCTGCCCGGCCACCTTGATCGAATCAGGTCTGCCAAAGCAGTCCGCGTGTGCATCTGGCCCGATTACTACAGCATCACCTATCGCAATCCGAAGACACAGCAGCTTTCCGGCATCGATGTCGACATGGCCAATGAACTCGGCAAAGACCTTGGGGTCGCGGTCAAGTTCGTCGACAGCTCCTTCGCCAAGCTGATCGACGATGTCACTCAGGATCGTTGCGACGTCGCCATGTTCGCCATCGGCATCACCCCTTCCCGCGCGGAGAAACTGCGCTTCACTCGCCCCCATCTCGCCAGCGACATCTACGCGATCACCACCAAGTCCAACCGCCGGATCAAAACCTGGGACGATATCGACAAACCCGGGTCAGTCGTGGCGGTTGCCAAAGGAACCTTGCATGAACCCGTGATGAAGGAAATGCTCAAGGCTGCGAAGTTGATCGTTCTCGACACCCCCTTTGCTCGCGAACAGGAAGTCGAATCCGGCCGCGCCGATGTCTTCATGACCGACTACCCATACAGCCAGCGTTTCCTGGCCAATGCCGACTGGGCGCGCCTGGTTTCGCCGCCCGGCACTTATCACGTCACGCCTTATGCCTATGCCGTGAAACCCGGCGACGACGCATGGTTTGATCGAGTCGACAGGTTCGTAAGCGATATCAAACGCGATGGTCGGCTGATGAGATCGGCAAGGCAATACAAACTCGTTCCTATCGTCGTCCCATGAACCTGCGCGCGCTTCGGCCCCGCCACGCCCTCCTTGCCGCATTGGCGCTCTTTGTGTGCGCCATGTTCAGCTTCACCGGATACACATTATGGCGGCTGCATGCTACCGCCATATTCAATGGCCTCGAAATCTCCGAGATGCACACGCGCAGTTTCGAGGACTTCCTGACACAAAGCCTGCGCGTCACCGAGCTGTCCGCCACCCAGATCGTGCCGCAGGATATCGATGTACGCGATCTTCGTCATATCGAGGCCGGCCTGGTCAATAAGTTGCAGCATGCGCCATATCTTCGTTCGATTTCGCTGCTGGACAAGCATGGACATATCGTTGCGAGCACCGACCGCGCCAACATCGGTGTACTGGTGGATGCTTCGAGTTATCTGCCTCCCGCAGCCGCAGATCAGGAGATCCTGCGCATCGGGCAGCCCTGGTCGGGTCGCGATTTCGGCGATGGCCGTGCATCCACCCCCGCGGAGCCGGTCGGCGCCGAAGCCCTTAACTTCATTCCCATCACTCGCACGCTGATGCTCGGCAAGAATGACGTGACACTGCTGTTCGCCCTCAATCCGGATTATTTCATCAACCATATTCTGCTGACACTTCCCGTCGATGCCGGCACTGTCGAGGTGATGCGTTACGACGGCTTGCTGCTGATGGACACCGATGTCAAAGCACGTCCCGGCACTTTGCACGCCAAGGCAGTACATGACTTGCGACTGTCCGAAATCGAGTCCGGCAGGTTCCAGCAGGATCTTGGCGATGGCCGCGGCGAACTTACCGCCTTCCGTGCATCACGCCTCTATCCATTTGCCGTCCTCACTCACATCGATCGAACCCGCGCACTGCAAAAATGGCAGGCGGAGGCCAAGACCCTGCTCGCCGTGGTGATCCCGGTCTTGCTGGCGATCAGCTTGTTGGCTATGGCGTTCTATCGACGGCTGGCGCAAAACGAAGCACAGCGCAGGGAAGCGGAACGCCTGCAGCGTATCAATGCCACAGTCTTCGATTCCAGCGCGGAAGCCATCATCATCACCGACCTGAATGCCAACATCATCTCGGTCAATCCCGCCTTCACCCAAATCACCGGTTACAGCCCGGAAGACGTCCTGGGAAAGAATCCCCGCATCCTGTCCTCGGGCCAGCAAAGCAAGGGTTTCTACCGGGAGTTGTGGGAGGCACTGCTCCGTGACAATTTCTGGCAAGGGGAACTGGTGAACCGCCACAAGAATGGCAGCCTCTACAACATCCACCTGTCGATCTCTGCATCCCGTGACGGAACAGGACAGTTGCAGCACTTCATCGGCGTGACGACAGATATCACCGAACGCAAACAGCATGAAAGCGAACTGAGGATGGAGAGCGAGAAGAACATGGTTCTTTTGCGCAATGCCAGCGACGGCATCCACATCCTGGATCCCGATGGCAACATCATCGAAGCAAGCGATTCGTTCTGCTCGATGCTGGGCTACCAGCGCAATGAGATGCTCGGGATGAACGTCTGCCAATGGGATGCGGATTTTAGCGACCCCAGAATCGTGAAACTGTTCAGGGACCAGTTCACCAATAAAGGCAGGACCCAGTTCGAGACCCGGCACCGCCGCAAGGATGGCACCGTCATCGATGTCGAGATCAGCGGTTATCCGCTCCAGTTGCACGGCAAGCCCGCCCTGTTCAATTCCTCGCGCGATATCACGGAACGCAAGAAGATCGAGGTCGAGATCCAGATCGCAGCCACCGCCTTCGAGGCGCAGGAAGGCATGCTGATCACCGATGCCGATCGCAACATCCTCAGGGTCAATCGTGCCTTCACCGACATCACCGGATACTCTGCCGAAGAAGTCATCGGCAAGAATCCGCGCATACTCAGTTCCGGCCTGCACGACTCGCATTTCTACGCGGCCATGTGGAATACGCTCGTTGCCACCGGTGCATGGAAAGGCGAGATATGGAACAAGCGCAAGAATGGCGAGGTCTACCCGGAGCGGCTCGCCATCACCGCGGTAAAAGATGCACGGGGAGTCGTCATCAATTATGTCGCTTCGCTTTCCGACATCACACTGCACAAGGCGGCAGAGGACGAGATCAGAAGCCTGGCATTCTTCGACCCGCTCACCGGGCTGCCCAACCGGCGGCTATTGATGGATCGGCTCCAGCAAGCACTGGTTGCCAGCTCGCGCAGCGGCAAGGCCGGGGCCCTGTTGTTCCTCGATCTGGACAATTTCAAGAATCTCAATGACACGCTTGGACATGACATCGGAGATTTGCTGCTGCAGCAAGTGGCTCAGCGTTTGAAAAATTGCGTGCGTGAAGGTGACACTGTCGCGCGCATAGGCGGGGACGAATTCGTCGTCATGCTGGAAGACTTGAGCGCCGAGTCCATCGAGGCGGCATCGCAAACGGAAGCCGTCGGCTGGAAGATAATCTCTACGCTCAACAAACCTTATCATCTTGAAAAGTTCGAAGTCCACAGCACACCGAGTATCGGCGCCACCCTGTTCGACAGCCGCCCGCAGATAATCGACGACCTGTTCAAACAGGCGGATATCGCCATGTACCAGGCCAAAAAAGCCGGTCGCAACACCATGCGTTTCTTCGATCCGCAGATGCAGGACACGCTCAATACCAGGACGGCTCTCGAAGCTGACTTGCGCAAGTCGATCGAGCGCAGGGAATTCAATCTCTTCTACCAGATCCAGGTCGATGAGATGAATCGTCCTGTAGGTGCTGAAGCCCTGATCCGCTGGATACACCCGAAACGCGGAATGGTGTCACCTGCCGAATTCATCCCGCTGGCCGAAGAAACGGATCTGATCCTGAACATTGGCCTATGGGTACTGCAGGAGGCCTGTGCCCAATTGAAGACATGGCAGAACAACCCCCTCACGCGGAATCTCGTACTAGCTGTCAATGTGAGCGCAAAGCAATTCCGTCAATCAGATTTCGCAACCCAGGTTCGGGTCTTTGTGGAAAAGTATGCAATCGATCCATCAAAGCTCAAGCTCGAACTGACCGAAAGCATGTTGCAGGAAAACATTGAGGATACGATCCTGATCATGAACGCCCTGAAAGAGATCGGCGTCCAGTTCTCCCTCGACGACTTCGGCACCGGCTATTCGTCCCTGCAATACATCAAGAAATTGCCGCTCAACCAGCTCAAGATCGATCAATCCTTTGTGCATGACCTTGATTTCGACAGGGACGACAAAGCCATCGTGAGAGCCATCATTGCCATGGCGAAAAGCCTGCAACTGGACGTTATCGCCGAAGGAGTGGAAACCCAGGAACAACGGCAACTGCTGCTGAACAAAGGCTGTACGCATTTTCAGGGATACCTTTTCAGCAAGCCGTTACCGATCAGGGAGTTCGATGCTTTGCTGGAACGCGCTATCGAACTCCATGCTTGACCCGGATGCGAGACTCTAGCTCGCATCAACGGAAGTTTTCCCCAAGCCCCCTGCTTCATAACCATTTCCCCATCAGCGGCATTTCTTGACAAGTCACATTCCGCAAGAGTAATTTACCATTCGGTTAATTAAAGAATGGTAAGAATATGCCCGCCGATCACCTCAGCGCCACCTTCGCAGCTCTTGCCGACCCCACGCGCCGCGCCATCCTTGCGCGCCTCGCCCTGGGCGAGACATCGGTTGCCGAACTGGCCAAGCCGTTCTCGATCAGCCCGCCGGCGGTGACCAAGCATCTCAAGGTATTGCAGCGTGCCGGACTCATCACGCAAGGCCGTCAGGCGCAATGGCGTCCCTGCAAGCTGGAAGCCGCACCATTGCAGGAGGCTGCCGGATTCATCGAGCAATACCGCCAGTTCTGGGAACAGAGGTTCGATCGCCTTGACAGCTATCTGCAGGAACTGCAAGCCGCCGAAATATCCAAAAAGGAGAAGAAGAATGGACGCACAGGCAAAAAGCCTAAATAGCACTGCCGACCGCGAGATCGTCATCGAACGCGTCTTCGACGCGCCACGCACACTGGTATGGGAAGCATGGACCAATCCCGAACACGTGGCAAAGTGGTGGGGACCAAACGGTTTCAGCACGACCATCAAGAAGATGGATTTCCGCGTAGGTGGCGCATGGAAACTCACCATGCATGGCCCCGACGGCACCGATTACCCCAACAGCAGCGTGTTCCGCGAGATCGTCGCACCGGAGCGCATCGTGTTTTCTCACGGCGGCGGACGCGAAGGCGGACCCGGTGCCCACTTCCTGTCGACCTGGACATTCGAGGCTCTGGGCGAAAAGACCCGTGTGACCATGCACCTGCTGTTCGATACGCCCGAAGATCGCGACCTCGTCATCCGGGAATTTGGCGCCTACGAGGGCGGCAAGCAGACGCTGGCGCGGCTGGCCGATTACCTGGCAAAAGCATGAGCAGCGCAAACCAGCCATAACTAACAAGTTCGGTTACAGGAGAAGTCATGACACAGTATCTGGTTGCTATTCACCACCCCGACGACTACGACCCGTCCGTCGCAGAGGACGAAGCGATGTCCCGCGATATCGACGCGCTCAACGATGAAATGAAAGCTGCCGGTGTCAGGGTTTTCGTAGGCGGCCTGCGCCCGGCAAGCAGCGCGAAGTCACTGCGGATGCAGCCTGATGGCCGGGTGCTCATCACCGAAGGACCATATCTGGACCACCGAACCAGGCATTCGTTCCAGCCACCCGAGTCGTCCAGCCTGGACGTCAGGCGGCAAAACATTTACCTGTGCGATTTAAAAGGAGAAATGATATGAGCAAACTGCGTGTAGCTTGCTTCGCAATTTCCATCGACGGGTTCGGTGCTGGGCCGAACCAGAGTCTCGAAAATCCGCTGGGCGAAGGTGGAATGAAGCTGCATGAATGGGTGTTCCCAACCCGGACCTTTCAGCAAATGCACGGGGATAAGAATGCTGGCGGTACGACCGGCATCGATGATGATTTTGCGGCCAGAGGAGTTCGTAATATCGGCGCCTGGATTTTAGGCCGCAATATGTTCGGTCCGATCAGAGGGCCATGGCCGGATACGAACTGGAAAGGCTGGTGGGGCGACAATCCGCCGTACCACACACCGGTCTTCGTGTTGACGCATCACCCGCGCGAATCGATCACCATGGAGGGCGGAACCACTTTTCATTTTGTGACCGACGGCATCTTCAGTGCATTGCAGCGAGCCCAAGAGGCGGCGAATGGACTGGATGTGCGAGTCGGCGGCGGCGCGGAAACGATCAGGCAATACCTGCTTGCGGGATTGATCGACGAGATGCATATCGCCATCTCCCCCATCCTGCTCGGTTCGGGCGAGCAACTGTACTCCGGGATCGACTTGCCAGCGCTCGGTTACTACTGCGCCGAACATACCAGCTCGCCCAACGCCACTCACGTGATCATCAAGAAAAAAGGCTGAACGTCTCCACCAACCCTCTCGAAAGTCAAAGATGAACCAGGCAAACAACAATGAACTCGTCATCACCCGCACCTTCGATGCACCACGTGCCTTGGTGTGGCAGGCATGGACCGATCCGAAGCACATCAAGCGATGGTGGGGACCGGCAGGTTTCAACAACGAAACCTGCGTAAGCGATCTTCGGGTGGGTGGGCGTTTCCACCTGGAGATGCGCGCGCCGGACGGCAACATGTATCCCTGCATCGGTACTTTCCGCGAGATCGTCGAAGCGGAACGCATCGTGTATGAAGGCGAAGCGACCGATGGACATCCCTGCGGGGCGGGCATCCCGCCGCGAGCCACGGTGACGGTCAGTTTTGCCGAACAGGACGGCAAGACGCACCTGACCCTGCATACACGCTTTGCCAGTGCAGAACGCAAACAGGCGGCAGCGGACGCACGCTTCGTCGTCAGCTGGAAAGAGGCGCTCGAACGGCTGGCCGAAGACATCGGCAGATAAGGAACGACCATGGACGCTGCCACACGGAACACTCTGGGACTCACCATCGCCCGCACCTTCGACGCACCGCGCGAACTGGTTTGGGAGGCATGGACGAAACCCGAGCATGCGCTGCAGTGGTGGGGCCCGTCGCATCACCCGGCAACGAAGATCGAATGGGATGCACGCCCCGGCGGACGCTGGCGCAACTGTTTGCAGTCTGTCGAAACAGGCGAAGCGCTCTGGCACGGCGGCGTGTTCCGCGAAGTCGTCAGGCCGGAGCGGCTGGTATTCACCTTTGCCTGGGAAGAACCCGGCGAGCGCGGCGTGGAAACGGTGGTGACCGTGACCTTCGACGAATCGAAAGGCAAGACGCAAATGACGATGCACCAGGTGCCGTTCCAGTCCATCACCGAACGCGACGGACACGACGAGGGCTGGAACAGCACCTTCGACCGTCTGGCAACCTATTTAACGCAGGAGTCAGGGCGTCTTCAATTTTTCAACGGTCGGAAGGAGAGTCACTAATCATGCGCAAGCTGATCGTCTGCAACCTCATCTCGCTCGACGGGTTTTACTCCGGCCCAGGCGGGAACATCATGGCCATGCCGTTCGACAACGGCTTCTCTGACTACAACGCGGAACGGCTCCGGGCGGCCGACACGCTGCTACTCGGGCGCAATTCGTTTGAGATGTTCCGGTCCTACTGGCCCGCGATCGCCGAGGACGTGAGCCAGCCGGCGGTGGAGCGAGAGATATCGCGTCTCAACACCGCCATCGAGAAAGTCGTGGTCTCGAACGGCCTGCAGCCCAACGAAGCCGAGGGGTGGGGTCCGACCCGTGTCGTACGGCGTGCGAGTGCACACGCGGAGGTTGCCGCACTTAAATGCGGATCGGGACGGGACATCCTGATATTTGGAAGCCACCTTCTTTGGAATGACCTGCTCGCTGCCGGGTTGGTTGACGAGCTGCATTTCATGATCGGCGCTGGCGTTGTCGGCGAGGGTGTCCGGGCATTCGAGACCCGGCCGCCCGGCCCGCTTCGCCTGCTGGACACCCGCACCTTTGAAGGTTCGAGCCTGCTCCTGGTTCAGTACTCCGTCGAACGCTGACTATTGGAGCACGACAAGGCACAGGCCTGACATTCATTCAAGCCGACGCTGCTTCGCAGCACAGCTTGATTCAATCGCTATCCAAACGGGAAGGAGACAGAGATGCTCAAAGTGATCTTGCTGGTTGCAGTAGTTCTGGTTGGCATCGTGCTGATCTATGCGGCGATGCGCCCGGACGAGCTGCAGGTGGAACGCAACATCGACATTCAGGCCAAGAGCGAAAAAGTGTTCAATCTCATCAACGATTTTCACCGTTGGCAGGAATGGACGCCTTACAACAAGGATCCCGCGATGCAGAAGAACTACAGCGGCAGCGCCAGCGGCCAAGGTGCAAAGTATGCCTGGGAGGGCGACAAGAATGTCGGCAAGGGAGAGATCAGCATCACCAGCAGCACTCCCCTCAAGGAAATCACGCTCGACCTGCACATGATTCAGCCTTTTGAAGGACGCAATGTGGTGGTGTTCTCATTGAATGAGGCGCAGGGCGTGACGCATGTCACCTGGAGCATGATGTGCAAGCAGAGCTTCGTCCCCAAATTGCTGGGGCTGTTCATGGATATGGACAAGATGATAGGCGGCGATTTCGAACAGGGATTGAGCAACCTGAAGACGGTGGCAGAAAAACAAGGCTAACGACAGGGAGGGCATCATGGATAACACCGGAAAGTCAGCATCCAATATCGCGCACAAAATCACGCCCCATCTATGGTTCGACAAGGAGGCGAAGGAAGCGGCCGAATTCTATGTCGCCGCATTCGGCGGCGATTCCGCCGTGACCAGCCAGACACCGCTTTCCGATACGCCATCGGGCGATGTCGAGGTAGTGTCGTTCCGGTTGCTCGGCCATGAGTTCATGTCGATCAGCGCCGGTCCGCTTTTCAAGTTCAATCCTTCGATCTCGTTCATGGTCAACTTCGACCCCTCGCAGCGCACGGATGCGAAACCGGCGCTGAACGCGCTGTGGGGAAAACTCGCCGATGGCGGAACGGCGCTCATGCCGCTCGACAAGTACCCGTTCAGCGAACGTTACGGCTGGATCCAGGACGAGTACGGCGTTTCCTGGCAGCTGATCCTCACCAACCCCGCAGGCGAAGTGCGTCCGAACATCATCCCGTCGCTGCTGTTCACCGGGGGCATGTGCGGGAAAGCCGAAGAGGCGATGAAGTTCTACACCGGCATTTTCGAAAACTCGAAGCAAGGCATGGTCGCGCGCTACGGTCCCGGCATGGCTCCGGACAAGGAAGGTACGGTGATGTTCGAAGACTACATGCTGCGCGGGCAGTGGTTCGCCTCCATGGATTCGGCGCACAAGCACGACTTCTCTTTCAACGAAGCCGTCTCGCTCATGGTCAATTGCGACACGCAGGCCGAGATCGACTACTTCTGGGAAAAACTTTCGGTCGTGCCCCAGGCCGAAGCCTGCGGCTGGCTCAAGGACAAATTCGGCGTGTCATGGCAGGTCGTTCCGTCGCAAATGGGCGAACTGATGGGAGGCTCTGCGGAACAACGTGCACGCGTGACACAAGCGTTCCTCAAGATGAAGAAGTTCGACATTGCCGCCTTGCAGCGCGCCGCGGCTGGAAGCTGATTTTTCAATCGTTCCCAGGCTCCGCGCAGGAACGATAGCTGGTGGATGTGCTGCGCTTACCCCCTTGCTGGCACCTGACTTTAATTGAGAAAGGAGCAGATCATGAGAAAAATCATAACAACCACATTCGTCACGCTCGATGGAGTGATGCAGGCGCCGGGCGGCCCGGACGAGGATAAAGACGGCGGTTTCAGTTACGGTGGGTGGTCGTTCGGCGGCTACTGGGACGATGTGATGGGCGGCATCATGCAAGGTTTCATGGAGCGTCCATTCGAGCTCCTGCTGGGCCGACGCACCTACGACATTTTCGCCGGATATTGGCCGACAGCGACAACAGACGAGGCCATCGCTAAACCCTTCAACAGCACCAGGAAATACGTCGTTTCCCACAAGCAGATGGAACTGTCCTGGCACAACTCTGCGTTGATCACCGGAGACGTGATCGGCGAACTCAGAAAACTGAAGCAAATGGATGCACCGGATCTGTGGGTGCATGGCAGCGGCAAGCTCATTCAGACACTGCTCGCGAACGGGCTTATCGATTTGATGCATGTGTGGATTTTCCCAGTGACACTGGGGCCAGGCAAACGACTCTTCGCCGAGGGCACGCGTCCCGAAGGATTCAAGGTCGTTGACACAAAAGTTGCCACGAGCGGCGTCATCATCGCGACCTACCAACCCACCGGCACGATCAAGCTGGGTTCGTTCGTCTGAAGATCAACAACCCTGTCGAACAATTCGCCAGGAAGAAAGGAGGAACACAAAATGGCACATGTAAGCACTTACCTGAACTTTCCCTGCACTACCGAGGAAGCGTTCAATTTTTACAGATCCGTTTTCGGCACCGAATTTGCTGCCCCGATCGCGCGCTTCAAGGATATTCCGCCGCAACCCGGACAACCACCCCTGAGCGAGGCCGACGGCAAGCTGGTCATGCACGTCGCGCTGCCGATACTGGGCGGGCATGTGCTGATGGGCACCGATGCGCCGGGCAGCATGGGTTTCAAGCTCAACCAGGGCAACAACGTGTACATCAACCTGGAACCGGATACACGCAGCGAAACCAGACGTCTGTTCGAATTGCTGTCGCATGGCGGCAAGGTGGAGATGCCCCTGCAGGACATGTTCTGGGGCGCTTACTTCGGCAACCTCACCGACAGATTCGGCGTCCAGTGGATGTTCAACTGCAACGAAAAGAACTGATCTGGAAAGCATGGCGGATTTCGGGCACAGGCATGTTCGATACCGCCCTCGTTTCAATCGCTCTGGCAAAGGAGACCGCCATGAAGAACAATCCCGTCAACTGGTTCGAGATCTATGTGCAGGATATGGTGCGTGCAAAACGGTTTTACGAGACCGTGTTCCAGCGCAAGCTGGAAAATATCGAGAACCCCGAGCTGGAAATGTGGAGCTTCCCGATGCAAACGGACCGTTTCGGCGCCGGCGGATCGCTGGTCAGGATGGAGGGCATGCCGTCTGGCGGCAACAGCACGATCATCTATTTCATCTGCGAGGATTGCGCGGTGGAAGCGTCGCGTATTGAAAAGGCCGGCGGCCGCATCTTCAAGGACAAGATGTCCATCGGGCAATACGGCTTCATTGCACTGGCGTACGACACCGAGGGCAACATGATCGGGCTGCACTCGATGCAATAGCCGCCAGCGTCGGATGTATCACTTCAACGGCATGTAGATGCCGGTCACGGGTTCGTGGTCAAGCTATCGGGAGTCACGTATGCAAGACTATCAGGCGGTTCTGGAATATTGGTTCGGCGATGGCAGCGATGCCGCGCGCCGGCAGCGCGAGCTTTGGTTCGCCGGCAGTGCGCGTGTCGACGCGAAAGTGCGCGAGCGCTTCCTGCCGGAGGTGGAACGTGCCGAACGCGGGGAACTCGACCACTGGCGGAAAACGCCCGACGCCTGCCTGGCGTTGATCGTCGTGCTCGACCAGTTTCCGCTGATGACCTTCCGCGGCGAAGCGCGCGGCTACCGGGATGGTGACCTCGCGCTGCCGGCGGCACGCCATCTGGTTGAACATGGATTCGATGCGGGCTACACGCCGAGTGAACGACTATTCGCCTATCTGCCCTTCGAGCACAGCGAAGACCTTGCCGACCAGGAACGGGCGCTGGAGCTGTTCGGCAAGATCCGCGATCTGCCGGGGATGGCCATGGCCTACGACTACGCCGTCAAGCACTGGGAGGTCGTCAAGCGTTTCGGCCGTTTTCCCCATCGCAACGACGCACTCGGCCGCACTTCGACGCCTCAGGAGATCGAGTTCCTGAAGCAACCCGGTTCCCGATTCGGAGGCTGACAGGCTGCTCACGTGACCGATACCGCCTCCCCGGTCATGGCTGCCGATGACCGGGCATCTGATCCAATTTGTTGCGAGCGTCCGCTACCTTGATTATTGATCGGCCATTGCCGACATGTACCGGAACTGGCGTAACATATCGGCCTTTCGACACACCTGCCCCGCATGTCCGCCATCGTCCTCACCACCCTCAACGCGCGCTACATCCATGCCTCGCTGGGCTTGCGCTATCTCGCCGCCAACATGGGCGAGCTGGAACAAGACACCGAGATCATGGAGTTCATCCTGCAGAACCGGCCCGAGGAGATCGTCGAGGCTTTGCTGGCGGCGCAGCCGCGCATCATCGGTTTCGGTGTTTACATCTGGAACGTTACCGAGATCACCCGCGTGGTCGCGTTGCTCAAACGCGTCGCCCCGCAGATCACCGTGGTGCTGGGCGGGCCTGAAGTCAGTTACGAATGCGATGAGCAGGAGGTCGTGCGCCTGGCCGATCACGTGATCACCGGCTGGGGAGACATCAGCTTTGCCAGACTTTGCCGCGAACTTTTTCAGCAGCGGCCGCAGGCGCAGAAGATCATTGCCGGCATCCAGCCGAAATTGTCCGAGATCAAACTGCCCTATGCGCTTTACTCGGACCACGACATCGCACACCGCACGCTGTATGTGGAAGCTTCGCGTGGTTGCCCGTTCAAATGCGAATTCTGCCTCTCGTCGTTGGACAAGACGTCCTTGGCCTTCGATCTTGACCGCTTCCTCGATGAGATGGACAAGCTCTATCAGCGCGGCGCGCGCCTGTTCAAATTCGTCGACCGCACCTTTAACCTCAACATCAAGACCGGCGTACGCATCCTGGAATTCTTCCTCGAACGCCTTGACGATAAACTGTTCGTGCACTTCGAAGTCATCCCCGACCACCTGCCGGAGCAACTGAAAGCGCTGATCGTCAAATTCCCTGTCGGCTCGCTGCAATTCGAGGTGGGCATCCAGACCTTCAACCCGGAAGTGCAGGCACTGATCTCGCGCAAACAGGACACGGCAAAGACAGAAGAGAACCTGCGCTGGCTGCAGCAGGAAAGCCACGCGCACGTCCACGTCGACCTCATCATCGGCCTGCCCGGCGAAGATGTGGCGAGCATCGCTGATGGCTTCGACCGACTGATCGCGCTGAAGCAGCAGGAGATCCAGGCCGGCGTGCTCAAGCGCCTGCGCGGCACGCCCATCATCCGCCATACCGAGGCGTACGCCATGCGCTACACCCCGTACCCGCCCTACACCATACTCGCCACCGACCGCATCGACTTTCCCACCATGCAAAGACTGGTGCGCTTTGCCCGCTACTGGGATCTGGTAGGCAACTCCCAGCGTTTTCCGAAGGCGCTGGAACTATTGTTGGATGAAAGTCCGTTTGCACGCTTCCTGACTTTCTCTGACTGGCTCTATGCCACCGCGCACCAGACTCATCAGATTCCACTGCACCGTCTGTTCGATCTGCTTTTCACCGGGCTGACTACAGCTCTTGCAGTGCCGATAGAAAAGGCCCGCGCAGCGCTGGAGCAGGATTTTATTCAGTCAGGCTGCAAGGAGATGCCGCCGTTCATGAAAACAGAAAAGGATTTGCCCCGCAAAAGCAAGGCTGGGAATCTGGCAAAACGACAGGCACGGCTTCTGGCGGAATAACTTTTTAGTTCATTTTTTTCGCACGCAGGCATGGAACAGCAAAAGGCGAGTTTAATCTCGTTGCGATGGCGTGGAATTTGAAGCAGAGGTGCAGCCCAAGCCGAAATGAAGACGGGCTGGAAGTCGGCCATAACAGCCACTTTGAACCAGGTGGCGTTACTTCCGCTTTCGACTCAAGCCGGTCGTTGCTCGAAACTATTGCGATGCTGCCCCCTATCGTTTGACAAATACTTACTTAACCTTGCTGATAAAATCACTGGCCCGTTTTCCGACAGCGGCTGGCAGTCCTAATTCAGTTATCCCACAAAAAGTCCCGATGAGAAAAGCAAGCATGGGATTGTTTGACGACAAGTCAGTTAACGGATAAGTGCCCAAGGTGATTTGGACTACACCAAGCGTAAACATGAGCCCGAGAATCATTGTTAGAATTCCAGCAAATATTAGCCTAATAGATGGTAAGAGGCGGTCACTGTCAGTGACCGTCAAATCTGTAAGAGTAAAAATGGAAGTGCGGATACCGTAGGAGAGCCAAACACCGACGAAACAGCCAAGCCACAACATCATGAAATTTGCAAAAACTGCTAGCTGGACACCAAGTTTCGCTAAGTAATGTACGGCCACGCTATCAGTTGGAATGAGTTGTGCTATTACGTACAACGAGCAAAATGGTATTGAAAACCACATCGCTGTTTTACCCAAACGCTTCAAGTGCCCGTTCTTCACCCGAGCTGCCTCGTCGTCAATAAGGTCTGCGGTAACCGTAGCCAAGACACTTTTTGAAATATCTGGTGCCGCGTTGGGTCCCTCTAACCCCAACTTCGCGAGATGAAAGATGCGCATGTAATAAGGGCGAAACTGCTCCTTTCGGTGCTTTTCTTGAGTAGCGACTGGTAGATATATTAAGTTCACGGCTCTTAAAAGCTTTTCAATATCCTGTAGCAGTTCAAACTGGTCATTTGGAGGTGGGGATAACGTGGAAGATATAGCTGCCCCCGCTGAAGGTGGAGGTGCTGGTGGGGTAGATATAACAGGCACCCCGAAATAGATATTCGTCGCATTTGGATCCATTGGATCAGGCGGTGGAACGATTGGGATTGCTGCCGTGGGAAGTGTTCCCAAGGGATGTCCGTCTTTATCAGCCGTCCATATTATGTATGAGCCTTGTGCCATGAATGTACCTGAATGGTGGTAGTTATAGCGCGCGAGTTATTAGTAGCCTACTTTGTCTTTGGTGGCCATGGACCAACGATTCCAAGTGATCCGGCAACAATTCTTCCTGCGACCGCTTTTTTGGCAGCTGGCTTCTTCGCTGCGACTTTCTTAGCAGCTGGCTTCTTCGCTGCGACTTTCTTAGCAGCTGGCTTCTTCGCTGCGACTTTCTTAGCAGCTGGCTTCTTCGCTGCGACTTTCTTAGCAGCTGGCTTCTTCGCTGCGGCTTTCTTAGCAGCTGGCTTCTTCGCTGCGGTTTTTTTGGCAGCTGGCTTCTTCGCTGCGGTTTTTTTGGCAGCTGGCTTCTTCGCTGCGGTTTTTTTGGCAGCTGGTTTTTTCGTTGCAGCTTTCTTTGTCGTCGATTTATTAGATGTGGACATATGACCCTCCTTGGTCAAATAGGCACGGTAGACGGTTCAAATATTTCAACAGCACAGACACTACGTGACTTTGAAGTGCAGGACAACATTCCATTTAGCGATAGAACGATAGGGGTCAGCATGAACTGACCCGGGCCTTTCGGACACATTTAAGTGGAGTCACAATACACTTGGAGGTGTCAGATGGGCAAGGAACGAAGAGCAGTCAATCCTGAGCGAGTGCGTCAGCGTTTCAACCGGGAATTCAAACTGGAAGCGGTACGGTTGCTGGAACTGGGCGAGAAGCCGGCAACGCAACTGGCGATGGAACTGGGCATTCCCCGCAACCGGCTCTACAAATGGCAGAAGGAACTGAGCACCAAAGGGCCGGAAGCGTTTCAGGGAACAGGACGCAAACCCTTGGAACAGCAAAGCGAAGTGGCCCGGCTCAAAGCGGAACTGAAGCGTGTCACGGAAGAGCGGGACATCCTAAAAAAGGCCGCAGCGTACTTTGCCAAGGAACTCGGGTGAAGTACGCCTTCATACAGAAATACGAGAACGAGTACCGGGTCAGCAGCCTGTGCCGCGTGATGCAGGTATCGCGCAGCGGCTACTACACATGGCGTGATCGACCTGCAAAGAGCGATGCGCCGCAGAATGAGTTGCTGTCGCAGATACGCCGTGTGCATATGCAATCGCGGCAAGCCTACGGGGCGAAGAAGACCTGGCTTGCGCTGAAGTCGCGAGGCGTTACCTGCGGCAAACATAGTGTGGCGCGGTTGCGCAAACAGGCGGGGATAGAAGCAAGGCGCAAACGCCGCTTCCGGATAACGGTTGAGAACCATGCCACCGCTCCGGCAGCACCCAACCTGGTGCAACAGCAGTTCCGGGTGGATCACCCGAATCGCATCTGGGTGGGCGACATGACCTACATTCGCACTCGTCAGGGATGGTTGTACCTGGCCATATTGCTGGATCTGTACTCGCGGAGGGTGGTCGGCTGGTCAATGAGCGACCGACCTGACTTGGCCTTGATCTTGAACGCGCTCGACATGGCGCTGGAGCAACGCCAACCGCGTGCGGGATTGATCCACCACACCGATCAGGGGCCGATCTATGCGGCACGGAAATATCGTGAGAGGATGGCGGCGCACGGCATCCAGCCCAGCATGAGCGCCAAGGGCAATGCGTACGATAACGCGGTGGCGGAAAGCTTCTTCGGCAACCTGAAGAACGAAGTGATCCACCATATCGACTTCGAGAGCCGTGATACAGCCAGGGCGGCTGTATTTGATTACATCGAGCTGTTCTATAACCGTAGCCGGATGCACCAGTCGCTAGGTTATGTCAGTCCGGTAGAGTTCGAGCGAAGCATGTGTGTCGCTTGATTGGAGTGTCCGAAAGGCCCGGGTCAATTCAGCATCGCAATAGTTTTGAGCAACGACCGGTTTGAGTCAAAAGCGGAAGTAACATCACTTGGTTTAAAGTGGCTGTTATGGCCGAAAAGCAGAAACTCCCCAAAGCGGTTTCAACTTACAAAGAATATGAAATCCGGCCCGGCACATGAATGCTGCCACTACGCTGCCAGCAAATTGCGGTAGAGTTCGTCATACCACGCCGGTCCGGACCGGCGTACAAGGGCCGACATGAAACAAGCAAAAGAACTTTGCCGTTGCCATTGGGTCGATCTGGACAAGCCCGATTACGTCGATTATCACGACAAGGAATGGGGCGTGCCCGTGCACGACGACCAGCTCCTGTTCGAATTCCTTACGCTGGAAGCCGCCCAGGCCGGGCTGAGCTGGTACACCGTGCTGCGCAAGCGGGAGAACTACCGCGCCTTGTTCGACGGTTTCGATCCGCACAGGGTCGCAAGATACGGCGACCAGAAAGTCGAAAGACTTTTGGGCGATGCCGGAATCATCCGCAACCGCGCCAAGATCCTCGCAGCGATCAATAACGCGCAGCGGTTCCTGGAAGTGCAAAAAGAATTCGGCAGCTTCGATGCCTACATCTGGCGGTTCGTCGGCGGCAAGCCCATCGTGAACAAGATACGCACGCCAGCGGACTACAGGGCGACCAGCCCGGAATCCGATGCCATGAGCAAAGACCTTGTCCGGCGCGGTTTCAAGTTCGTGGGCTCAACCATTTGCTACGCGCACATGCAGGCCACGGGCATGGTGAACGACCATGCGATGGACTGCTTTCGCAGGAAAGAGATAATCGCAATTTCAAAACCATCATAGGTGACTCATCCTAAAGCCCCCGTGATAACTGCCGATATCTGGATCAATATGCGATCGGCCATCGCCGATAACCACTGCAAAGTTCATCTATGAGCGAAGCAGATACCTCGATCCTCAAACAGTTGAAGCTCTCTTTCCTGGGTAATGAAATTCACACCAACGATGTCGTCACGCGCACCGCATCGTGCGTGACCGAAGCCGAACGCATGGTCGAAGCCGCACGCGACCTGAACGCGACCACGACAAAATTCGCGGTCTGAACCGGCTACATCGCGAACGCACCAGGCAACTGCTGGCGCCGGCTGATGTGATATGGAAGGCCCGCAGAGGAGCGCAGGCTAATCGCCCGAAAGCAGTTCGCGCGTAGTCCGCACCTGGTTGCCGAAGCGTTCGTGAAATTGCGCGCATTCTTCGGGGCTCATAGCCAGGCGTTGCAGTGCAAAGACGCTGTCCCAGGCAACAGTCCCGGAGGATGGCTGGCTCAACAGATTGGCTACCGTGACAACATCCGCGTAATCTGCCTGCTTCGCCCCGGTTTCGCGTTGCAGGTTCTCCAGCGCAACAGGCACTGCAACCAGCTCGTCCGGGAACGACCATGCCTTCAGCAACATCTCGCCTATCTTGCCGCGGAACCTGTTCACGATCAGGTCGCAACCCCGCTCATCCGCCCTGGAGATATTCTTGTCCATGTACATGCAGATGGGCAGGATGCCGATGTTGTGCACCATCCCTGCGAGCATCGCCTGGTCCGGGTTGAGGTATTTGCGTTGCCAAGCGAGCACGTAACTGATGGCGGCGACATTGCGGCTGTTCTCCGTGAACTCGGCCAGGCGCTTGCGCAAGACCGGATGGTTGGCATTTGCAAGTCGCGTCATCGTGATCTTCATGACCAGCGTGCGTAGCAGCTTGTGACCCAACCGGCTGAGTGCGCCATTGACCGTATCGACCTTGGGCTTGTCGGCGTAGACCGCGCTGTTTGCCATCCGGATCAGCTGCGCCGCGAACGCGGGATCGCCGGAGATGACATTCACGATCTGGCTGGAAGAAGCATCGGCATCGTCAAGCAGTTTCTGTATCTTGACCGCCCATTCCGGCATGGAGGGCAGCACGAGTTCGTTGTTTTCGATGGCTTTGACGAGCTGGTCAAATTCAGGTGGAGTGTCGTTGTGCATGTTGTGCTTTCGATTTCCGGAAGGCATCCATCGATGCGGGTGCAACTGTAGTGTTCCACGTAATGTGGCACGCCGCAACATCTTCCTTGTACCGGTGACACCGATCACCCGCAAACACCAGCGCAAAAGAAAATAAGGCGGGCTCTCACCTGATGAAATGGAAACGCGACTTCCCTTCCCTTTTTGCGGCCAGCATCGCCTCATCGGCATGCTTCAGCAATACTTCCGGTTCACTATGATCGCGCGGATAGAACGTCACCCCGATGCTGGCGGTCACTTGTGCCCGGCTCCCGTGTATCGACATCGGTTGCGCGATGTCCTGCAGCAGCCTGGTCAGCAGCTGCACGACATTCTCTTCGCCATCGAGATCGCCCAGCAGCAAGACGAATTCATCCCCGCCCAGGCGCACCACGGTGTCCTCGCCGCGCAAGACTTTGACCAGTCTTCCGGCAATGAGTCGCAGCACGTCGTCCCCGGCATCATGCCCGAGCGTATCGTTGACCTGCTTGAACCCATCCAGGTCGAGGTAGCACACTGCCAGCATGCGGCCACCCCGTTTGCTGCGTGTAAGTGCCTGTTCGAGCCTGTCCTGCAACAGCCGGCGATTGGGCAAGCCGGTCAGCGCATCGTGATTGGCCTCCACTTCCAGAACGTGCTGGCGTTCCACCAGATGGGTGATGGACGATACCACCCCGACGTAATGAGTGATGGCACCCTGGCTATCCTTGACCGCTGAGAGTGCCAGCCATGCGCCTTCGATGTTTCCATCGGCATCCCGCCCCACCGTCTCTCCTGCCCAGTGGCCGTTCTCGGTCGCCGTTCTCCATATCTCATCGGACTTGCTCGGGCTGAACAATCCCGGCTTCAATTGCCGGACATCTTTACCGATGATCCGATCGTGCCCCATCTTCACTGCCTGGCAGAACGAAGGATTGGTATCGATGACCTTCCCGCGCTCATCGGTGATGAATATCGCCTCCAGCGTGCTATCGATGACCATTTTCGATAATCTCAATCTGTCTTCGGCCCGCTGGCGCTCGGCGATTTCGCGCATGAGTTGCAACGTCCGCGATGACAAGGTGTCGTACATGCCGAGGATCGTTTCGATCAGCACCCGCAATGCGCCGCTCATTTCCACACGGGCTTTATCTTTGGCCTCTTCCAGGGACAGGCCAAGCTGGACGGAAAGCACGATCTTCGCCATATGCTTGTCTGTCTCGAGGATATGGAAAGCCAGCCAGTGCGTAAGGAAGATCACGATCTCCTCGATCACCTGCTCGGACGCCAGCAAATCCTGTTTGCCCCTGAGCTTGAGTACTTCCGCAATGAATTCCTGATGTGTCTTGACATGTTCGTTCAATAGATCGTCTGCCCGAAGATATTTGTTCCAGATGCTCTCCTCGGTCTTGAAGTGATATTGCGCATAGTCGGCCAACTCATCGAATACCTTGTTCAATTGAGGCTTGTCGACGCCGTAAGCCAGATGGCCGGCAAGTTTGTTCAACAGCTCGACAAGCTTGCGGTGCTGCTCGTCAATGACGGGGATGCCCGTCCGAAAATTGTCATTCCAGGGGAAGATTTCGGAAGGAGTGATATTTATGTCCATTTGCGCAACATACATCATTAGCTGCGCATTGAGAATCATGATTCGGCGCCAGAACTATTTTGGCCGAACCGATATCTATATGCTGCATACTATGTTCCTCAGTTCGACCAATATAGTTTGCATACAAATTGTTGCTCGTATTTATGTATCCAGAACCGGAGAATGAACATGAATAAGAAATTGTTGTTTGCGATCGCCACACTGATCTTGCTGGGAGGCATTTATGCTGCTTACCAGTATTGGCAAAACAGCCATCCCGCGCCCGAGACGAAACAAGCACAGCTTCCTCCTCCGCCTCCGGCAGCGCCGCCGGAACCGCCTGCACGCCAGGTGATCGAAACGCCGCCTGCCGCCCCGCCTTTGCCCAAACTGGAGCAAAGCGACAGTTTCGCGCTCGATGCGATCTCAGGCCTGGTGGCCAATGGATCGTTGATGAAACTGATCCATGCGCAGCGACTGATAAACAATATCGTTGCCACCATCGATAATCTTCCCCAGCAGCGAGTGCCCGCAAATATCATGCCGTTCGATCCCCCTTCAGGGCACTTTGTCGTAACCAGCAGCGGGGCCGACCTGACCATCAATTCAAGGAACGCGAATCGCTATGCATCCTATGTGAGCCTCGCCGGGGCAGTGGATGCAAAACAACTGGTTGAACTGTATGTCCGCCTGTATCCGCTGTTTCAGCAGTCGTACGAAGAGCTTGGTTACCCGAAGAGATATTTCAATGACCGGTTGATCGAGGCGATAGACGACCTGCTGGATACGCCGGACGTCAAGGAGCCGATCCAGCTGGTACAGCCAAAGTATTTCTATCTTTATGCCGATCCCGACTTGGAGGCGAGCTCTATCGGCCAGAAGATCATGATCCGGTTGGGCAGCAAGAACCGGAAGATAGTGAAGAACAAGTTGCTTGAGATCAAACAGGAGCTCAGCCAGCACATGCAAGACATCAAGGCCGGCAAGGCAGACTGAATGCGAACGGATCAGCCCGGAGACTCAGCGGGTAAGTGCCGCATAGAGCAGCAGCATCTTCTCCGGCAAGCTGCGGACATGGTCGACCACCATGTAGTTCCTGGCGCCGAAAATGCGGGACACGTATTCATCGGCGCGAGGGTCGAGGCTCATGCAAAAGGTGTTGATGCCATTGCGGCCTGCACCCTCGACCGCCTTTTTCGTGTCGCTGAGCAGGTATTCCGTTCCGCGCACATCGATATCGTCCGGCGCCCCGTCGGTGATCAGTATCAATAGTTTCTTGCGCGACTGCTGTCTGTTCAGATGATGGGTGGCATGGCGTATCGCCGCCCCCATGCGGGTGGCACGCTGGCCGGTCATGCCGGCGAGCCTGGCCTTGGGCAGATCGTCGTAAGGCTGATCGAAATCCTTCAGCCGGTAATACTCGACATTGTGCCGGCTTTCGGAACAGAAACCGTGGATGGCGAATGGATCGCCGACCGTTTTGATGGCATCCGCAAACAGCACGCAAACCTGCCGGGTAAGTTCGAGCACCGTATGTTCCTGCCCCTGAACCTTCTCGTTCGTCGATTTTGACAGATCCAGCAGCAGCAATACCGAGATGTCGCGTGTCTTCCGCATTGAGCGCATCATGATCCGCGCGTCCGGCTGCAAACCGGACCGGATGTCGATCTGGGCGCGGATGGCGGCGTTGATATCGATGTCGTCGCCCTCCTCCAGCTTCCTGATGCGATGCACCCCGCCATACCGGATGGCATTGAGCAGGGTCTTCATGCGCGACAACAGGTCGTTGTTCTGCTCGATGATGTGATCGACCACTTGCAGATCCCCTGTCTGCGGCTTCATTTCACGCACGGTCACCCAGGATTCGGTCTCGATCTGGCTGCGGAAATTCCATTCCGGATACGAGTAGGTTTCCGTAGCGGCATGCCTGATTTGCGGTTTGTCGGATACCAGCTTCGAGATCTTCCTGGCAGCTTCGTCGGATTCGGGATCTGCGGCGATCTCGTCATGCTCTTCGATTCCCGGCCTGCTTTCCTCAGCGAAGAGGAATTTGGAATCATAAAAAGTGATGGGCGATTTCTTTTTTCCGCCGGAACCGAACCTGGCGAATTCCCATATGGAGAAATATTTCGATTCGAAAAATGTGGAAGGGGCCAACGGCTCCTTGCCGGCATCTGGTTGCGGCAACTCCCACAGAAAGCGGTTATCGTCACGGTAGGCTGCGCTGTGTGTGCTCGTGAGGATATTGAGCCTGATCTTCTTTTTCTGCAGCTCCTGCGCCAGAGCCAGGCCGATGTCACGGGCAATCTCCTCGTCCTGCAGATCGCCCACCGTCGCGAACAGTTCGCGTCCCTGCCCGATCCAGGGATCCTCGTCCACATAGTCCTCGTCCAGCAAGGCACGCGCAAGGCGCGCCAGGTAATCGCCACTCGTCCGGCTTTGTCCGGGCGAGGCCGAGTGCTGTGTGCTCCACAGTTTCTTCAAGCCGGGGAATCTGCGTATCGCCAGCGCTTCCACGCGCGCATCCTCGATCGTGCCAATCAGCGCCTCTTGCAATTCATCGAAGTTCTTTGCAGGGAGGCGTTGCTTCGAATAAACGATGTGCGCCGATGCATGGGCTGCCGCAGCACGGTAGATATCCAGACCGGGGACAGTATCTCCTCCGTCCAACGGGATATCCCGATAGACATTGGGCAAATGGATGCAACCATCCTTGATGAAAGGCGTTTGTCCCGTTCGGTCATCGACATCGCCGGCGCGCGGCTGGATGGCAAAATCGAAATCCCACAAGGCGCGCAGATAGATGCCGATGCGGCGTTGAACATCGACGAGCTTTGTTCTCTGAAGATTCTGCTGCAAGGCAGAGGGAGACTTCCCGGCAGACGATGTCAGGTAGTTGTGCAGCTTTTGCGCAAAGTGGCTGAAAGCGGAGTTCATGCTTGAATCAAATTCGGGCCAGAGCGGATATCCGGTGCAAAGGGCATCGCGCATACCTCATCGTTGTTCGTCGCCCGCATCGTGATCGCCTTGATCGACGTCTATCCGAAGAAGGTCGTCACCGCCGCATCGAGCGCATCGCGCATGTCCGGGTCGTCCGTGATCGGTGCCGCAAGGGCGACGCGGCAGGCCCGTTTTGCCTCGACATTGTTGGCAATGAGGTTGCCTGCGTAGATCAACATCCGGGTTGAGATGCCTTCATCCAGGCCGTGGCCTTTCAGGTTGCGCGCCATTTTTGCGATCGAGACCAGCTTGCCCGCGATCTCGCGCGGCACGCCCGTCTCATGGGACACGATCTCTTCCTCGATCGCGGGTTCGGGATATTTGAAGTCGAGCGCACCGAAACGCTGCTTGGTGGACTGCTTCAGGTCCTTCATTACACTCTGGTAGCCGGGGTTGTAGGAGATCACCAGCTGGAAATCGGGATGCGCGCTCACCAGTTCGCCGGTCTTTTCCAAAGGCAGGACCCTGCGGTTATCGGTGAGTGGATGGATCACCACGGTGGTGTCCTGGCGCGCCTCGACGACCTCATCGAGATAGCAGATGGCACCGAAACGTGCCGCGATGGTGAGCGGTCCGTCCTGCCAGCGTGTGCCGTTGGCGTCGAGCAGGAATCTTCCCACCAGGTCGGATGCGGTCATATCCTCATTGCATGCGACGGTGATCAGTGGCTTCTGCAGCTTCCAGGCCATATATTCGATGAACCTGGTCTTGCCGCAACCGGTCGGACCTTTCAGCATCATCGGCATGCGCACGGAATAGGCCGCATCGTAAACGGCGATCTCGTCCGAGACGGCCCGGTAGTAAGGTTCCTTGTCGATGCGATATTGGCTGATGACGTCTTTCATTGTCTTTCCTTTAACAATCAACTGTATTGCTCATTTGCAGCGTTCCTGCGGCGAGAATCATTTTCTCAAAATCGACATAAAGAAAACGTGAAACTCACTGGCATGCTGCCGCCACATCTTTCGTTAGCCGACATCCCCATCCAGATAGAACCACTGCCCTGTCTCCCGCACGAAACGGCTGACTTCGTGCAGCCGGTATGCACGACCTCCCACCTTGTAGCGCGCGACGAATTCGACAATGGCATGGTCGGCATCCTGCTGTTCGCAGCGTTTGACTTCCAGACCCAACCACTTGGTCGGCACATCCTCCGCCAGGCCCAGTGATGCAGGCCGCGCGGATGCATGCCAGGTCGCCAGCAGGTAGTCCTCGCGCAACATGGCATAGGCGGTGTAGCGCGAACGCATCAGGGCTTCGGCAGTAGCGGCAATTTGGCTGCCATCCAGATAAGCGGCGCAGCAAGCGGAAAATGATTTTTTGCTGCCGCAGGGACAAAGGGTAACTTGGTTCTTCATTTCAACGGATGTGTTCCTGGATGTGCCGGTCTGCAGCTCCGCTCCTCAATATGCCTGCCTGGATGGAATCACTCCGCGCACGCCGCCGCGGGGATTGTCCATATCGCCCCGATAGCGCGGAATGAGGTGCAGATGGACATGCATGATCGTCTGCCCCGCCACCTCGCCCACGTTGATGCCGACGTTGTAACCCGCGGGGGCATACTGACCATCAAGGTGATGTTTCGCCTTGTCGAGCAGCGACAACAGCGCATTCTTCTCCGCCTCGGTAGTGAGGAAGAAGTCAGCGATATGACGCCTGGGAATGATGAGCAAGTGGCCGGGGTTGACCGGAAACTTGTCCGGTTTGGCATATGCCAGCTCATTCTCGAACAGGATGCCATCGGGCTTGCAGAATGGACAATTGTCAGCGTGGTCGCTCATTGCGGTCTCCATTCTGCCGAGTCAGTTTTGCCACAGCGGAGGCTCTTCCATCAACGCGATCTGCTCGCGCAATTCCAGGATGCGGTCCTGCCAGTAACGCTGCGTGTTGAACCACGGGAAGGCATGCTTGAATGCCGCATCGTCCCAACGCTTGGCCAGCCACGCGGAATAATGGATCAGCCGCAGCGTCCGCAATGCTTCGATGAGATGCAATTCGCGCGCATCGAATTCACAGAAATCCTCGTAACCGGCCAGCACATCGCCCATCTGCCGTATCCGATCTTCGCGTTCGCCGGAAAGCAGCATCCACAGATCCTGTACCGCCGGCCCCATGCGGCTGTCGTCGAAATCGACGAAGTGGGGGCCATCATCCGTCCACAACACGTTGCCCGCATGGCAATCGCCGTGCAGGCGCAAGTGCTTTACATCACCCGCCCGGTCGAAGCAATGGCGCACGCCATCGAGCGCCTGCTGCGCCACGCTGCGATAGGCTGCGTCGATATCCGCCGGAATGAAACCATTTGCCAGCAGGAAATCGCGCGGCTCGATGCCGAACGTCTCGATATTCAAGTCGGGGCGATGCTGGTAGTCCCTGACCGCACCGACGGCATGGATGCGCCCGAGGAAGCGGCCCAGCCATTCCAACGTGTCGCGGTCTTCGAGTTCGGGAGCGCGTCCGCCGTGTTTCGGGAAGACAGAGAAACGGAAGCCGTCGAACAGATGCAACGTCTTGCCATCGATCACCGAGGCAGGCACGACGGGGATCTCGCGCTCGGCCAGCTCTTGCACGAAGGCATGTTCTTCGAGTATGGCCTCATCCGTCCAGCGTGCCGGACGATAAAATTTTGCCACCAGGGGGGCGCCGTCTTCGATACCTGCCTGGTACACGCGGTTCTCGTAGCTATTGAGCGCCAGCAACCGGCCGTCGCAGCGCAGTCCCACGCTCTCCAGCGCATTCAGCACGCAATCCGGAGTGAGCATGGAAAACGAATGATCGGTTCTGGCATTCATGGAGATAACTATAACTTCATTCACACATCGAGTGTGCTGTTGGCAGCCGCAATGTGCTCCTGGGGGGGGCTTGCTGGAAATTAAGGGTTACTTATCCTTCTGCACTTCGGCCAGCCCCAAGGCGTTCCATCCTTCATGCCCGAGCTTCTGCATGGTCTCGATGTTCTTCTCGAAGATCATCTCGGCTTCCGGGAAGGCGGCCACGGCCTCGTCGATGCTGGCTTCGCGGATCAGGTGCAGCGTCGGATAAGGCGAACGGTTGGTGTAGTTGGTGATGTCGTCCGGCTCGGTGTCCGCAAACTGGTATTGCGGGTGCATGCTGGCGACTTGCAGTTCGCCCGCCAGATCGACTTCCTCCAGCGCTTCGTCCACCACTTCGAGGAAGTCGTTGTAGTCGAGGAAGTCGTTCAGCACGTGCGGATGGATGAGCAGCGTGGTATCGATCTTGTCGCGGCTGGTCTCGGCCAGCAACTCAAGCTCTTGCAATACATCGGCCAACAGATCTTCCGGCGTTTCCGCCGCGCTCACGAAATAGCGGATCTGGTTCTTGATGTGCACGCCCTTGGCGAACGGACACAGGTTGAGGCCGATCACTGCACGTTCAAGCCAGAGCCGGGTGGCGGCGATGGCTTGTTCCTCACTGACGGTGGCGCTCATCAACGACCGCGACCGCCGGAACGATGCTGCGCCGATGATGGCACAGCTCCACGCCCAGCACCGCCAGCCGGTTTCCCGCCTGTGCGCGGCACTCCACCGGGACGGCCTTGCCCGCCACCAGCACGCGGTTGACCGCGGCCTTGTCCGCGACCGCCCTGGCCGCGATTCTGGCCGTTCAGGATCGGTTCCGCCTTGATGCGCGGATCGGGTTCGAAACCGGGCACCTGGACTACAGGTATCTCGCGTTTGATCAGGCGTTCGATGTCATGCAGCAGTTTCTTCTCGTCGATGCACACCAGCGAACTCGCTTCGCCTTCGCTGCCTGCACGTCCGGTGCGGCCGATGCGGTGCACATAGTCTTCCGGTACATTGGGCAGCTCGTAGTTCACCACATGCGGCAATTCGCTGATGTCGATGCCGCGTGCGGCGATGTCGGTCGCCACCAGCACTTGCAGCTTGGCGGTCTTGAACTCGGCCAGCGCGCGGGTACGCGCTGCTTGGCTCTTGTTGCCGTGGATCGCCATCGCGGGGATGCCTTCCTTGTTCAGATGGTCCGCGAGGTTGTTCGCGCCATGCTTGGTACGGGTGAACACCAGCACCTGGAACCAGTTGTGATCCTTGATCAGGTGCGTGAGCAAATTGCGCTTGCGCTCGCGGTCCACCGGATACACGCGTTGCTCGATCAGTTCGTTCGCCTGATTGCGGCGCGCCACTTCGATCAGTGCCGGGTTGTTGAGCAGGCCATCGGCCAGCAACTTGATCTCGTCGGAGAAAGTGGCGGAGAACAGCAGGTTCTGGCGTTGTTTCGGCAGCACCGCAAGCACACGTTTGATGTCGCGGATGAAGCCCATGTCCAGCATGCGGTCAGCCTCGTCCAGCACCAGTATCTCGACATGCGACAGGTCCACGGTCTTTTGCTGCAGGTGATCGAGCAAACGCCCCGGTGTCGCCACCAGGATGTCCACGCGGCCATGCAGCTGCTTGATCTGCGGATTGATGTTGACGCCGCCGAACATCATCATGGATTTGAGCGGCAGGTATTTGCCATAGAGGCGCACGCTTTCCTCCACCTGGGCGGCAAGTTCGCGTGTGGGCGTGAGTACCAGTGCGCGGATGGGTGCACGGATTGAAGAGTGCTTTTCTCGTTCGCCTCCTCTCCCGCTAGCGGGAGAGGATTGAGGAGAGGGCTGCCCGCTAATGGGCTTCTCCATCAGTCGCTGCAACAGCGGCAAGGTGAAGCCAGCGGTCTTGCCGGTGCCGGTCTGGGCGCCGCCCATCAGATCGCCGCCTTTCAGGATGACGGGAATGGCCTGTGCCTGGATGGGAGTGGGTTCGGTGTAACCGCGCTCGGAAACGGCACGGGCGATTTCTTCGGACAGGCCGAGAGATTTGAATGACATATTGTTCTTTCCTGGTACAAACGGCCTGTCGCCCTTGAAGAGCGCCAGTCTGAGGCTGAATGAAGTGGGTGTTACGAACCGGAATCGGCAGCGACAACTAGACTGAAACGATATCGCGGCGCGCAGTGTAACAGAACGCGCCGCTTTCCTGAGCTAATCGTTATACATTGAACAGGAAGTTCATCACGTCGCCGTCCTGCACGACGTAATCCTTGCCTTCCACACGCATCTTGCCCTTCTCCTTGGCGCCCGCCTCGCCGCCGCAGGCGATGAAATCGACGTAGGAGATGGTCTGCGCACGGATGAAGCCCTTCTCGAAGTCGGTGTGGATCACGCCTGCAGCCTGCGGTGCCGTGTCGCCCTTGTGGATGGTCCAGGCGCGCACTTCTTTCACGCCTGCGGTGAAATAGGTCTGCAGGCCAAGCAGGTCGTAGCCGGTGCGGATCAGGCGGTTCAGGCCCGGTTCGTCCAGCCCCAGGTCGGCGAGAAATTCTTTCTTGTCGGCATCATCGAGGTCGGCCAGTTCGGCTTCGATCTTGGCGCACAGCGCAACGACCGGCGCCCCCTCTTTTGCAGCGTGCTCGCGCAACTTGTCCAGATGCGGGTTGTTCTCGAAACCGTCTTCCAGCACGTTGCCGACATACATCGCCGGCTTGACGGTGAGCAGGCACAGCGGCTTGATCAGCAACTTCTCCTCGTCGGTCAAACCGAACGTGCGCGCGGGCTTGCCTTCGTTCAGGTGCGGCAGCAATCGTTCCAGCACGGCCACCAGCTTCTGTGCATCCTTGTCGCCGGACTTGGCCTTCTTGCCGTCGCGCTGAATGGTGCGCTCCACCACCGCGAGGTCGGCCAATGCCAGCTCAGTGAGGATGACCTCGATGTCGGAGATCGGGTCGACCTTGCCGGCCACATGCACCACGTTGGGGTCGTCGAAGCAGCGCACCACGTTGACGATGGCGTCGGTCTCGCGAATATTGGCGAGGAACTGGTTGCCCAAACCTTCGCCTTTGGATGCACCCGCCACCAGACCAGCGATGTCAACGAACTCGACGATGGCCGGCTGCATACGTTGCGGTTTGACGATCTTGGCCAGCTCGTCCATGCGCGGATCGGGTACTTCGACGATGCCGACGTTGGGTTCGATGGTACAGAACGGGTAGTTCTCCGCAGCGATGCCCGCCTTGGTCAGCGCATTGAACAGGGTGGACTTGCCCACGTTGGGGAGACCGACGATACCGCATTTGAGACTCATGATTTTTCCTCTTGAAGAGGATTTAGGATTTAGCAAAACCCCTGCCCCAAATCCTAAATCCCAGTTCCTAAATCCTAGTTTGTGTGCAGCTTCAGCATCGCTGCTTCCATTTTTCCTTCGATAATAAGCGATGCGACGTCTTGCGCACGTTGCATCGCTTCATCGATCAGCACCTGCTCTTCCTTGCGCGGTGCTTTCAATACGTAATTCACTACTTCTGCGCGCTCGCCGGGATGGCCGATACCGATACGCAGGCGCCAGAACTCCTTGGTGCCGAGATGCGCGATGATGTCTTTCAGCCCGTTGTGCCCGCCGTGTCCGCCGCCCAGCTTGAGTTTGGCACCGCCGGGAGGCAGGTCGAGTTCGTCATGCACTACCAGTATCTGGTTGGGCAATATCTTGTAGAACAGCGCCAGTGCAACTACCGCCCGGCCGCTCACGTTCATGAAGGTCTGCGGCTTGAGCAGGTGGACCTCGTGTCCATGCATGGTAGTGCGCGCAACCAGACCGTGGAATTTGTTGTCGGTCCTGAAGTTTGCATTGTGTTCGCGTGCAAGCTCATCCAGCCACCAGAATCCGGCATTGTGGCGCGTCGCTTCATATTCACTGCCGGGATTGCCCAGTCCGACGATGAGTTTGATTGGTTCGCTCATAATGAAAAAACCCGCCACGCATCATTTGATGACATGGCGGGTTGTTCCTGATGCTGATTACTTCTTGGCAGCGGGTGCAGCAGCGGGTGCGGCAGCCGCGGCAGATGCGGCAGCAGCATCTGCGGCAGCGGCGGCTTCTGCTGCTGCCTCAACGTGACCGCGTGGCACTTGCACGGTCGCCACGGCATCGCTTGCATGATGGTGGCCGGCCAATTCCACACCCTTCGGCAATTTGACGTCGGACACGTGGACGGAGTGGCCCAGTTCCAGTCCGGACAGGTCCACTTCGATCGCTGCGGGCAGGTCTGCTGGCAAGCAGACGATTTCCAGCTCGTTCAGCACGTGGCTGATGATGCCACCGCCGACCTTCACCCCAGGAGCGACATCGGCGTTCAGGAAGTGCAACGGCACCTTCATGTGGACCTTCTTCTTGGCATCGACGCGCTGGAAGTCGATGTGCTGCACTTGCTGGCGGAACGGGTGCATCTGGAAGTCGCGCAGCAGTACGGATTGCTTCTTGCCGTCCAGTTCCAGCGACAGGATCGATGCATGGAACGCTTCGTTGCGCAGTGCGTAATACAGTGTGTTGTGATCGAGTTCGATCATGGTTGCTTCGCCTGCACCGTAAACGATGCCGGGGACGCGATTCGTTTTGCGCAGACGGCGGCTCGCACCCGTTCCTTGCGCTTTACGTGTTGTTGCGCTGATTTCGATTGCCATTTTACTTCTCCACTTCTAGTGAAGCACTCCGCGACCAGAGTGCTTCGGGTTGCGCGACTACCGACATGGTAATCGCAAAAAATCCTTAATCCATGAACAGCGAACTGACCGACTCTTCTGCATTGATGCGGCGCATGGTCTCGGCCATCAGTTCCGCCACGCTCAACTGGCGGATGCGCTTGCAGTTGCGGGCTTCTTCGCGCAACGGGATGGTGTCGGTCACCACCAGCTCGTCGATCGCCGATTTTTCCAGACGCTCGATCGCGGGACCGGACAATACCGGATGAGTACAGTATGCGATCACGCGCTCGGCGCCCTTCTCCTTCAGGGCATTGGCCGCCTCGCACAGCGTATTCGCAGTATCCACCATGTCGTCCATGATGATGCAGGTGCGTCCGGCGACATCGCCGATGATGTTCATCACCTTGGCGACATTGGGCTTGGGGCGGCGTTTGTCGATGATCGCCAGGTCGGATTCCAGGCGCTTGGCCAGCGCACGCGCACGCACCACACCGCCCACGTCCGGCGAGACCACCACCAGATTGTTGTAATTCTGTTTCCACACGTCCGACAACAGGATCGGCGCAGCGTAGATATTGTCCACCGGGATATCGAAGAATCCCTGTATCTGATCGGAGTGCAGATCCATGGTCAACAGGCGGTCGACGCCGACGCCGACCAGCATGTCCGCCACGACCTTGGCGGTGATCGCCACGCGCGCGGAACGCGGACGGCGATCCTGGCGGGCATAGCCGAAATAGGGCAATGCGGCCGTGATGCGTGCCGCAGAGGCGCGTTTCAGCGCATCCACCATCACCATCACTTCCATCAGGCTGTCATTGGTCGGCACGCAAGTCGATTGCAGCACGAACACATCCTTGCCACGCACATGTTCAAGAATCTCCACCATCACTTCGCCGTCCGAGAAACGACCAACTGTGGCACGACCGAGATGGATGTGGAGATGCTTCGCTACGTCCTGAGCGAGCTTGGGGTTGGCATTACCGGTGAAGACCATCATGTCGCCGGACATGGGCACCTCGCAAAATTAAAATGGGCGCGCACGCCCATCAAGACCTGATTGAAAAATCTGGCTGGGGAGGTAGGGATCGAACCTACGAATGTCGGAATCAAAATCCGATGCCTTACCACTTGGCGACTCCCCAAAAACTCTCAGAAGCCGTTTAAAACCAATGCGCTCATCGTTCTAAACTGCCTCAGATACTGCAAAATCTTTCAGCGGATGCTGTTGCAAACCTTGCGCGACGAATCCGCGCATATTCGGCGGCAACTGCTGCAATACCGCTTGTGCTTCTTTTTCCGTGGCGAACTCGGCAAACACGCAAGCGCCGGAGCCCGTCATCAGTGCAGGGGCGAACTTTGCCAGCCATGCCAGATGTTCGGCCACCTCGGGGTACAACTTGCACGCCACCGCCTGCAGATCGTTACCGAGAACCAAACCATCCGAACGACCCACCCGAAAATCCGGCCCCTTCGGAAGGGCGCGCATTGTCATCGAAATCGTATTTCGTGTCAATTCCGGATGCGTGAATATCTGCACCGTAGGCACATGCACCGGAGGACACAGCACCACATACCAGGCCTCAGGCAAAGGATAAGGCTGCAAACGTTCGCCCACGCCCTCGGCAAAGGCATTCTCGCCGAATACGAACACCGGCACGTCCGCCCCCAGCCTCAACCCCAATTGCATCAGGCGTTCGCGCGACAGATCCAGTCCCCACAAACGGTTCAGCGCCAGCAGGGTGGTCGCCGCGTCCGAACTGCCGCCGCCCAGGCCGCCCCCCATCGGGATGCGCTTCTCCAGCCCGATGTCCACACCCTGCTTGCAGCCGGTTTCCTGTTGCAACAGGCGCGCAGCGCGCACGCACAGATCCTGTTCCGGCGGCACGCCGTCAAGCGCATCCACACGGCGCACGTCGCCATCGGCGCGCAGGGTGTAACGCAGGGTGTCGTTCAGGTCGATGAAACGAAACAAGGTCTGCAACAGGTGGTAACCATCGGCACGGCGGCCGACCACATGCAGGAACAGGTTGAGCTTGGCCGGCGCGGCACACGTCAGCGTATTCACTGCGCTTCCCAATCGTCGATCAGCAGCAGCACCTCCATGTCATCGCGCGTCAGCCTGAGGCGCAGCGGCAGCGCATCCGGCGCGACTGCAGCATAGCGCGTGTAATGTATTTCCCAGCCCTGCTGGCGCAGCACGCTCATCTGGCCGTTCGCATCGCGCTCGATGCTGGATTGTCCATCCGGCGCCGGCAAGCCGGTGACCCAGTAACGCAAGCCCGAGAGTGGCAGCTGCCAACCCAGTTCCTGCTGCATCAAGGTCTCCATATCCTGTGCGGCATGATGTTGGCCGGAGGCGTCCAGCGTCACTGCGTTCGCATCGCGATGGATGCGCGCGACCGTCTGCCCCAATGGCGCAAGAAACAATATCTCGTCTTCTGCCGGACTGTGCACCCAGCGTACGCCTGCGCTTTCGCGCTGTTCGCCATGTTTGAAGGCTACGCGGCCGTTGAAGGTGAATGGCGCATCGGGTTGCGCCGGGCGCTGCACTTCCACGGGCGTGGTCGCGCAGCCTGCCAGCAACAAGATCGGCAACCAAAGGAAACGACGCATCAGGGAATGAACCGCTTCATCACCGCCTTGAGCGCTTCGCTGTCGGGATTGGCTTTCGCGCTGTCCGTCCATATCTTGCGTGCGCCGGCTTTATCGCCATGCATCCACATCACCTCACCCAGGTGGGCCGCGATCTCCGGGTCGGGATTCGCCGCAAACGCCCGGTTCAGGAATTTCAGGCTTTCGTCCAGGTTGCCCATCAGGTAATAGCCCCAGCCCATGCTGTCGGTGATCGCCGCGTCGTCCGGCTCGAGCTGGTAGGCCTTCTCCACCAGTTTCATCGCTTCCTTGATGCGAACTTTGCGATCAAGCAGGCTGTAGCCCAGCGCGTTGTAGGCATGCGCATTGTCCGGAGATATCTTCATCAACTTGCGGATCAGCTTTTCGAACAGCTCCACCTTGTCCAGCTTGTCGGCCGCCATCGCTGTCTGATACAGCAAATCAGGATTCTCCGGGAATTTCTTCAGTCCCTCCGCCAGCACCTGATAGCTTGTTTCGTATTTCTTGTTCTCGCGCAGCAACTGCGCATCGATCATGATCAACTGCACGCGTTGTTCATCGTTCTTGGCCACCGCACGGTGCAATGCATCCAGCGCCTCGTCCAGCTTGCCTGCCTTGTCCAATAACGCGACCTCGCGCAGGCGGGCGGCATAGCCATATTCGCCCTCCTTCACCAGACGGTAATGCTCCAGAGCAGCCGCATCGTCTTTTCTTGCCTCGTTCAGCTGGGCGAGATAGTAATGCACCGTGCTCTCATCCCTGCCGCCCTTGTTGAGTGCCTGCTGCAGCTCCTTCTCGGCGCGGTCGTATTCGCCCATCTGCATGGAGATCAGCGCCACGGCAAAAGCCAGGTCGGGACTGTCGGGTCGATCGTCGAGCAGGCGCTGGAACTCGTCGCGTGCAGCGGCGAATTGTTTCTGGTTGAGCAGCGCACGAGCGTAGTACAGGCGCAGCTCCCTGTTTTCCGGATGTGCATCCAGAAACTTCTTCAGCAGATCCAGCCCTTTTTGCGGCTCGCTGTTCAGATACAACTGAGCTTCGAACACCGCCGCCACATCCCAGTCCGGGCGCAAGGTCACAGCCCTGTGTATTTCCGCCAGCGCCAGGTCCTGCTTCCCTGCCGCCGCTGCAGCTTGCGCCACTGCCCAATGCCCTTCCGCCACATCGGGGTACGGATGGGTCACTGCTATCGTCCAGGCCAGGATGGCGGATTTGTCCTGCGTGCCATGGGCGGCCATCGGATAGGTACTCGTGAATGTGCGCCCTGCGCTTGCCGGGTCGGCCCGCAGCACCTCATCCAGAAGCGGGCGAGCCTCCTGCAGCTTGCCGCCGCTCAGCAACAGGGAAAGGTACAGCTGTTTCGCCAGCGGCGAGGCGGGTTCCAGCTCTTCCCACAACTTGAAGGATTCCACCGCAGTGTCGTAGTCGCGTGACTCGTATGCCAGTTGCGCGGCACGCCTGGCCACACGCGGATCGCGCGTTGTCTTGGCCAGATCGAGATAGGCTTGTGCCGCCAGTTTCGGCTGGTTGCGTTGTGCTGCGATATCGCCCAGCAGGAATTCGTACAGCATGTTGTCGGTCATCGCTACCTTGGGCAAGGCAAGCTTGGGCGTTTCGACGATCTGGTCCAGACTCGCCCGGCTGGCTGGAGTCGGCGTAGTGGCGGCAACCTGTTGCGGCGCGTGTGCACATGCGGCCAGCAATGGGATAAGTGCGAGGGCAAAATTGCGTCTGGGAAATTTCATCATATCGACTTGTCTGTGGCAGGGTGACATATTAGCCGAACTCTACCCGTATCGGGCAACGCCTTACTCGGCAGTAAGCGGCTGCTCGCCCTTGATGCGCCGTTCTTCGGAGAATGCAGGCGAAGCCGTAACAAGCTAAAGCTAAATCAACTTCGACAATCAGGATTGAAATTATTTCTTCAAGGTTATCCGGTTCTTAACTTTGGCCGGTTTGTCGTAGCCCCACCAGCCGCCGCCCAGCGCTTGAAACAATGCAACCGCGTCGCCAAAGCGGTTGGTTTGGGCCTGCACCAGATTGATGATGGCAAGTTGTTCGTTCTGTTGCGCAACCAGCAAACCCTGGAAATCCACCGAACCTGCTTCATATTGATTGCGCGTCTGTTCGCCCATTTTGCTCGCAACCTGTGCAGCCTTTGAAGCCGCCTTTAAGGCTCGATCGTCGGATTGGATGACGTAAAGGATATCCGCGACGTTCTGCAACGCAGCCATCACCACACTGCGGTATTGCGCGCCCGCCAGAATCAAATCCTGTCTGGCTACCCGCGTTTTGGTGCGCAACGCCGCATTGTCAAAGATGTGATTCGAGCCTTTGGCGGCCAGATCGAAAAAACTGCCTCCGTTCTTGACCATCCATTTCGGTGAAGATGCCATCCCGCCAATCGCGCCAGAAACGGTGAACTGCGGCATCATCCTGGTAATGTTCACGCCGTACCGCGCACTAACTTCATGCAGTTGCATCTCTGCCATACGCACATCGGGACGTTGCTCGACCAGTCTGGACGGCAGACTCAACGGCAATTCTTGCTCCAGATGCAGCCCATCCAGGATGATCGCCTCATCGATATCCTGATCGAGATCGTGATCCATATCCTGGGCAGAAGTGTTGCCTGCCAGCGCATGCATCAGATCGCGCGTCTGCTCCAATTCCTCCTGCAGCGGCGCCAATTCCCGTTGGGCCAGCGCAGAAGTCATCTCCTGCTGCCTCACATCCAGTTCTTTGACATAACCGAGTTTGAGCTGATTGCGCACGATCTCCAGCGCTTGCTGATCGAGACTTACGATCCTGAGTTGAGCCTCGATCTGCGCACGCAACGAAGCTTCCTGTATGGCAGCGGCAACCACGTGGGAGGCAAGCGTGATATAGGTTCCGTCGGTCCGAGCTTGTGCGGATTCCACCTGCCCGTGATTCGCCTCGAACATGTCGGGCATATAGCCCACTGTCAGTTGTACGGCTTGGAAGCTGTAATAAGCCGGGCCTTCGCGTTTTACCCCCCCATTGGAATCGGCCTGAATGACCGGCCCATTATTTTCCTGCCCGGTCGAGCCACTACCAAAGCTGCGGGCCATTTTATTGCGTGAAGGGGGATAACTGGCGCTGACCTTGGGATAGAAAAAACCCTGTTGCGCTGCCGCGTATTCCTTGGCCCGCTGCAACGCAGCCTGCGCAGCTTCGAAATCCGGGTTCGTCTTGAAAGAACGCTTGATCAAGGTATCGAGTTGTGGCGACTGAAACAGCTTCCACCACTCAGCGGAGATATCTTCGGCCGAAACGAATCTCTGCGGCACCCCAAGCTGCACTTTTGCCGATGCGCTCTCCTGCATCGATGATGGCGCCGCATGAGGAGCAGATGAGAGTACTTCAGTCCGCTTGGTAACCAGTCCGGATGTGCAGCCACACAAGGTAGCCAACAGACAAAGCGGTATCAAATTTTTTTGCAGTTTTTTCAAAAACTCACCCTGAAAACCAGTCGAAACATTACCGGGAACAGATGAAACCTGAATAGTGTGGCTTGGGATTCTATCCGAGTTTTGATAAATATCTTGGATATTCTCTCGAACCCAGCAATCACAAGTTCTTCACTCAGCAATAATTTTCATTGGATACACGTATTCCCAAACATCCCCATCTACTGATCCATCCATATGCCATCGATATCGTAACTTACCCAGCAAAGAGATGCGCACCTGTCCAACCACACTGATATGGGAATAACCATCGCAGCTTTGGTGCGGCGCCGGTTATTGGGTTATATTCCGTTCAACCCACACATTTTGAACGCCGCTTTCTGCGATGAATGCTCCCATCACCCTTTCCGCCCATGATCTGACGCGCCGCCACGACAACCGGCTGGTGGTGGACAACGTGTCGCTGGAGTTGCGCCGCGGGGAAGTACTGGGTCTGCTGGGACACAACGGCGCCGGCAAGAGCACCACGCTGCAGATGCTCACCGGCGCATTGCCGCCGCATAGCGGACAGATCACGGTGTGCGATTTCGACTTGCGGGACCAGCCGATGCAGGCCAAGGCCTGCATCGGCTTCCTGCCGGAGCACCCGCCCTTGTACCGTGACATGCGTGTCGACGACTACCTGCTGTTCGCCGCCCGCCTGCACCGCATACCCCCAGCCAAACTCGCCGATGCGCTGGCACTGGCCAAACAGCGCTGCGGTTTGCAGACCAGCGGCAGGAAGATCATCGGCACGTTGTCCAAAGGCTACCAGCAGCGGGTCGGCATCGCGCAGGCCATCATCCACGATCCAGCCGTGGTGGTGCTGGACGAACCCACGGTCGGCCTCGATCCGGCACAGATACGCGACGTCCGCGCGCTGATCCGCGAACTCGGCGACAGCAATAGCGTGATCCTTTCCACCCACCTGCTCAACGAAGTGGAGAGCCTGTGCGACCGTGTGGTCATCCTGCAGAAGGGCCGCCTGATCTACAGCGGCAGCAGTGCCGAGATGCTGTCGAATGGCAATATGGAAGAAGCCTTCCTGCTCATCACCGAAAACGAGGATGCCACCGCATCATGATCCTCACCATCGCGAAAAAAGAATTCCGCAGCCTGTTCGCCGCACCATCCACCTGGTGGATGCTTGCGCTGATGCAGTTCCTGTTCGCCTGGTTCTACCTCGGGCGCATCGACGATTACCTGCGAGTGCAGACGCAAATGGCGCAGCTCGACAATGCGCCGGGTGCGACGATCTCGGTTGCCGCCCCATTGTGCAGCGTGCTTGCATTGATGCTGATGATGCTGGTCCCGCTCTTCACCATGCGCCTCATCGCCGAGGAACGCCGCAACCAGACCTGGGTGCTGCTGCTCACCTCGCCCGTCTCGGCGACGCACATCGTGTTGGGAAAATTCCTCGGCCTGCTGCTGCTGCTCGTGCTCATCGTTGCGGGCAGTGCCGCCATGCTCGCGACCTTGCTGCTCGGCACGCATGCCGACATCGGCCTCATGCTCGCCAACATCCTGGGCGTGCTTCTGCTCGCCGCCAGCTACGCCGCACTGGGCTTGTATTTCTCTGCGCTGAACAAACAGCCCATCATCTCCGCGACCAGCACGCTGGGAGTCTCGTTCGGTCTGTGGCTGATCGAGATGAGCGCCAGCGATAACAGCAGTTTCCTGCGCGCTGTCTCGCCGAATTCGCATTTCCAGAACCTGAACACGGGATTGATCAACAGCGCCGACCTGATCTATTTCACGCTGTTCATCGCCACCCTGCTGTGGCTGACAATACGTCACCTGAACGACGAACGGCGCAACGCATCATGAAACGGTTTTTACCCCTGCTCAAACGGATCGTTACGCTGCTGCTGGTACTGGCGACCGCAGGTGCATTGTTCCAGCTGGCCGCACGCTACCCGGCGCAATGGGACGTCACGCAGAACGCGCTGAACAGCCTGGAACCCGGCAGTGTGGATGCCTTGGCGCTGCTGAAAGGCCCGGTGAAGATCACGGTATATGCCACCGAACGGGATGCGCAAGTCGGCGATATGCGCAAACTGATCCGCGACTTCGTCTCGTTGTACCAGCGCTACAAACCGGACATCTCGCTGAGCTTCGTCGACCCGGTGAAAGACCCGGAAGCGATGCGCAAGGCCTCGATCCAGGGCAACGGTGAAATGGTGGTGGAATATGCCGGGCGCAGCGAGCACATCACCACGCTCAACGAGCAGACGCTCTCCAGCGCCCTGCTGCATCTGGCGCACACCAAGGATCAGCTATTGATGTATCTGAGCGGTCATGGCGAACGCAAGCTGGACGGCATCGCCAACCAGGATCTGGGCGAGCTCGGCAAACGTCTGCAGCAACTCGGTTATCGCACCTCCAGCCTCAATCTGGCGCTGGCGCAGGATGTGCCGTCGAACGTCAGCCTGCTGGTGGTCACCCAGCCGCAAACCAGACTGATGCCGGGCGAAGTGAAAAAACTGCTGCGCTACATCGACAATGGCGGCAACTTGTTGTGGCTGGTGGATGCCGAATCGTTGCGCGGACTGGAGCCGCTGGCCGAGAAACTTTCCCTGACCATCATGCCCGGCATCGTGATCGACCCTGCCGCGCAGGAGATGAATGCGCCGCTCAACTGGGTGCTGGGCGCAGGCTACCCGCCGCATGCCGTGACCCGCAACTTCGACCTTATTACGGTCTATCCCGATGCTCGCGCATTGAGTGTCGAACAGAACGATAGCTGGCAGGCGCACACACTGGTTGAGGGCGCGTCGCGCGGCTGGGTCAGCGATCACGGGATCGGCAAGAGCTTCGACAAGAACCGCGACATCCCGGGACCGGTCAATCTGGCTGTCGCTCTGCATCGCAACATCAACGATCGCGAACAGCGCATCATCGTGGTGGGCAACGGCGCATTCCTGTCCAACGTCTATTCCGGCAACGGCGGCAACCTCGACCTCGGCATCAACATGGTGAACTGGCTGGCAAATGAAGAGCGCCTCATCACCGTACAGCCGCACGCGGCGAAAGACGGCAAGATCGTCCTGAGCAAACGGCAGCTCACCGCGATCAGCGTGACTTTGATCGTCGCATTCCCGCTGCTGCTTGTCGGTGCAGGCGTGTTCCAATGGCGGCGCAGGAAGCGCTAGGCGATGCCCGAATTACCGGAGGTCGAAACCACCCTGCGCGGCATCGCGCCGCATCTCAAGCAACGGCGCATCGTTGATGTCGTCATCCGCAATCCCGACCTGCGCTGGCCCATCCCCGGAAATCTGCCCGAGCTATTGCGCGGCCACATCGTGCAGGATCTGCAGCGTCGCGCAAAGTATCTGCTCATCTCATTCGGTCACGGCACTCTCATCCTGCACCTTGGCATGAGCGGCAGCTTGCGTATCCAGCCACTCGACACCTCCGCAGAGAAACACGACCACTTCGATCTGGTCATGGATAACGGCCAATTGCTGCGTTTGCGCGATCCTCGCCGTTTCGGTGCAGTGTTGTGGCACCAGGGCGATGTCGCGCAACACCCGCTGCTGGCATCGCTCGGTCCCGAACCGCTGCTGGCAGGGTTCGATGCCGACACGCTTTATGCAGCCACAAGGAAGCGCAAAGCGGCGATCAAGCTGGTCATCATGGACAATCATGTGGTGGTCGGCGTGGGCAACATCTACGCCAACGAAGCGCTGTTCCGCGCCGGGATCAGGCCGCAACTGGCCGCAGGCAAGATCAGCAAGGAACGCTGTGCGCGTTTGACCGTGACCATCAAGGAGGTGCTGCGAGCGGCGATCAGGAAGGGCGGCAGCAGCTTGCGCGACTACGTGGATAGCAACGGCAAGCAAGGCTACTTCCAGCAGCATTATTTCGCTTATGGACGGACAGGAGAACCCTGCCGCGTATGCGCAACACCCATCAGGCAGATACGCCAGGGACAGCGCTCGACTTTCTATTGCCCCCGCTGCCAGAAGTGAGTCATTTCAGGCCTTGATGTTGCAAATAGGCAGCCAGCTTCTTGTCGGAAAAAGCGATATGGCTGAGCAGCCAGTCCTTGACTGACTGCAGCACCAGCAGTTCGCGTCCCTCGCTGATCTGCTCCTTGAACCGCTGAGCCTCATTCAGCAGTTGCGCATGCTCCAGTTCATGATCTCTTTGTTCCGGGTAATTGTAGGTGAGCATGTAGCGGTTCTCGGTATCGAAATGGTGCCTGGTCGCCACCAGCAACTCATCCAGCATCTGCTGGATGGACTCCATCGATTCGTCGCGTTTCAATGCTTCGTTCAGGCGATTGACCAGATAGGCCAGGTTGCGATGCTGTTCGTCGATCTCGCCCACACCCACCAGCATGCTTTCATCGAAGAGGAACCACTGGGATTCACTGCCAAGTGAAGACTTGCCTCTGTAAAACGTATAGGTGTTCTTGCCGTGGCGCTTGCTCTCGTACATCGCCTGATCGGCCGCAGTCATCAGATTGTCCATCGCGCTGCCATGGTCGGGATAGATGCTGATGCCCACGCTTGCACCCACGGTGCACTCGCGCCCGTCTGAAAGCGTGATGCTCTGGGCGAACGCCTGCACGATCTTCTCCGCCACGCCTTTTGCCTGTAGCGGATCATCCAGGTTCCCCAGGATGATGGCGAATTCGTCCCCGCCAAAGCGCGCCACCGTGTCCACTGCGCGCACACAGGCCAGGAAACGCTGGGCCGCCATCTTCAGCACATTGTCCCCCGCCTCGTGTCCATACAGGTCATTGACTGCCTTGAACCCATCCAGATCGGCGAACAGCAACGCCACATATTTGGCATCGCGCTTGGCCTGCGACATGGCTTGCGCCAGGCGGTCGAACAACAGGGCACGATTGGGCAGGCCGGTCAGCTTGTCGTGATAGGCCATGAAGTTGATGGTCTTTTCCGTCAGCTTGCGCTCGGTGATGTCCTGGATGGCGCTGATGACAAACTCTGGCACTCCCTGTTCATCACGCACCAGTTTCACCTGCACGCTTCCCCACAGCACCTTGCCATCCTTCTGAAGGTAGCGTTTCTCGATCTTGAAATCGGAAATCTCGCCGGCGAGCATCTGTTTCACCAGCGTAGCACCGGGTTCCATATCGTCGGGATACGTGACCTGCTGCCAGTCAAGGTGTTTGGAAGAGACTTCGTCCCTGCTGTAGCCGAACATGTTGCACCATGCATCGTTGACTTCGATGAACTCACCCGTGAGCGAGTTGCGCACCATCGGCAACGCAGTATGCTCGAAGGCAGTGCGGAAACGCTTTTCGCCTTCCATCTTCAATGCATCTGCCCGAACCCGTTCTTTCAGAATGGCCGCTTCTGCTTCCGCCAGATCGCGCCGGCGCCATTGCCGGAACCAGGCGGCAATCAGTCCCGACGTGAACAGGAACAGCAATCCTGCCAGCCATCGGACCTGATCGACCATCCGGTAGGCCTCTGCTTCGTCTATCTTGGAGACCAGCACCCATGGCGTTCCTGCGATTTCACCGGCGTAAGAAAATACCGGCCGCCCCCGATGGTCGTTCGCCCCCTCGATCAGTCCCTGCTTGCCGCGCAGCGCGATGGCAACCGCCAGTCCTGGCGTACTCAAAGGCAACCGGTAACCCAATGGCGGATCGTCACGATCGCGCAGCTGGTTCAGATACAGAACGTCATTGCCTTCTGCGCGCACCAGTTGTGTATCTGCCGTCTCGCTCCCACCGGGCCTGCTATCCACCAGAGGCAACAGATAACTCGCAGGATCCTCGACCAGATAGACCGCTCCTGCGTAGCTCAAACCTTCATGCAACGGGCTGATGAACCCCATTTCGACGGCATTGGATGGGGGCCGATCACGATGCAGATCGACGAATCTGAATTGGCCGGACTCGACGGCACGCCGTGCTTCAATTCCGATCTCTTTATCGTCAGCAAACAGATCCCCGACGTTCAACAGCACGCGGCCGGTTGAGTCGTATAGCACGATGGCACGGAAATGATGGGCATTCAGAAATGACTGCAGGCGATCGACGATGAGCCTGCGCCTGACCGGATCTTTGGCCCCACCGCGGATCCAGCGTATCGCCTCGCGGGAAAAGAATGAATTGTCGGAAAGTGTTTTTACATCGGATTCGTGCTCGTGCAGCCAATCGCCGATCTGGCTGGCCTTGATGGAACCGATCGCCACAACGTTCTGCTGAGCAACATTCTTTAGTCCGGCACGCAAGTTACTGAACAGATGATCACCCATCAGCAAAGCAACGATCACCAAAATCACAAAGGCCGATATTGGATAGATGGCAAAATGATCTGAGCTTGACCTGCCGCTTTGAGAGTCCATGTAGACTTTTATCGTTGTTATGAGGTACCAGATCCTCCGGGGTCAACATTACACTGGTCCAGCATGGATTTGAAGCATCGCAAAGACAAAAGCCCGCAGCTAATGCGGGCTTTAAGTGTGTCGGCAAACGTGATTCTTTCGCTTTACGCCTTGGCAGCCATCAGCTTTTCATACTTGGCCTGCAGCTGCTCCTTGGTTTCCACATGCGCGGGGTCGTGCGGAATGCAGTCGACCGGGCATACTTCCACGCATTGCGGCGTATCGTAGTGGCCTACGCATTCGGTGCACTTGTTGGGATCAATGATGTAAATTGTGTCGCCCTGCGAGATGGCTCCGTTCGGGCACTCAGGTTCGCATACATCGCAGTTGATACATTCGTCAGTAATTATCAGTGACATTTCCACTCTCCTTATCGTTGATATTTTTTTTCCAGTTCCGCCATGACCAGCGGCGAAACGAACTTGCTCACATCCCCGCCGAAACGCGCAATCTCGCGCACGATGCTGGCTGAGATGAAGGTATATTGCTCGGCCGGCGTCAGGAACAGGGTCTCGACATCCGGATGCAGCGCCCGGTTCATGCCCGCCATCTGGAATTCGAATTCGAAATCCGATACCGCACGCAATCCGCGCAATACCACACGGGCATTCTGTGCACGCACGTAGCTCATCAACAGCGTGTCGAAGCCCTCGACCTTGACGTTGTCGAAACCGGCGAACACCTCGCGCGCCATTTCCACCCTTTCTTCCAGCGTGAACAGTGTCGCGCTGCGACTGGCGGCCACGGCCACCACCACTTCGCCGAACAGCCCGGCGGCACGACGCACCACATCCTCATGTCCGCGCGTGATGGGATCGAAGGTTCCGGGGTAAACCACTTTGATCATGCTTGCACACGCTCCAATAGTTGATAATGCACAACGCCAGCTCTGGCGCGCTTGACCACTCGCCAGGCATCGCCCGGATCGAGGACCATCCCGCTTTCCATATATATCTTTCCGTCTTGCGCCAGACTGTTTTCCAACAGCGGAAGTAGTTGGGACAGGAAATCGCTCTTAAAAGGGGGATCGAGAAAGATCACATCGAACAAGCCGTTATCTTGCCGGGCGAATTTTAGCCCATCCTCACAACGCAAGGCTACATTGCCGAGCCCTAATTTTTTGGCATTTGCCTGCAATGACTGGAATACGGGACGGCTGGCCTCGACCAGCAGCACCTGTTCTGCGCCGCGGGAAGCCGCTTCGAAACCCAGTGCACCGCTGCCGGCGAACAGGTCCAGACAGCGTTTGCCATAGAGTGTCTGCCCTAACCAATTGAACAAGGTTTCGCGCACCCTGTCTGGAGTCGGACGCAGTCCCTCGGCATCGGGAAATTCGATCAGGCGGCTGCGGTGCGTGCCGCCAATGATGCGAACCTTGTTTATTTCGCCGCTCCCGCTTTTTCCTCGGACGGTGCCATCTCCGCGCGACCGGTGGTTGGTTGCGGATTTGCTTCAACAGGAGCACCCACGATCACTGTCGCCAATGCATCAGGGTCGATACGGCGCTTGAAGGCATCGTGTATCTGTTTTGTCGTCACCTTGTTCACTTTGTCAGTGAAATCGTCCAGGTAGGTCAGCGGCAGTTCGTAGAAACCGATCACGCTCAAGTAGTCGAGTATTTTCCTGTTGCTGTCGATGCGCAGCGGAAAGCCACCAGTGATGTTCTGTTTGGCAGCACGCAGTTCTTTCTCGGTCACACCCTTATCGATGAAAGTGCGCAGCGTCTCGCGCACCAGGCGCAGCGATTCGTCGGCCTGTTCTTTCTTGGTTTGCAAGCCGATCTGGAATGCGCCCGGTTGCTGCATCGGCATGAAATAGCTGTATACACTATAGGCCATCCCGCGTTTTTCACGCACTTCGTTCATCAGCCGCGAGACAAAACCGCCGCCGCCCAGTATGTAGTTGCCGACATACAGCGGGAAATAATCCTCGTCGTTTCTCGCGATGCCTGGCGTGCCAATCAGGATATGGCTCTGGGTAGCCGGATGGGGAATGCGCTGTTCACTGGGTTTGATACGGATCAACACCGGCGCTATCTGCGCGCTTGCACCTCCCGCAGGCAGATTGGCCGTCAATTGTTGCGCGATGGCTTCGGCCTGCGCGCGCGTCACGTCGCCCATCAAGGCGACCACTGCGTGCCTGGCGCTGTAGTGGTCGTGATAAAAACTTTCCAGTTCGTCGCGCTGTATCTTTTCCACATCGGCGACTTCCATATGCCAGCCATAGGGATGGGCTCCGAACACTGCTTTGCCGAATGCCTTGTCCGCGATGCTCTCGGGGCGCGTCTCTTCCTCTTTCAAGGAAGCGATCAGACGGGCCTTCTCCCGCGTCAGGATAGTCTCGGGAAACAGTGGTTGTTGCAGGCAACTCCCCATGATGTCCAGCGCTGCGTTGCGTTCTGCCGCACTGCTCAACGTGCGCATGGTCAGTCCGGCACGATCCGGATCGAATTGCCCGCCCATCTGTGCGCCGATGTCAGCCAATTTGCGCGAGATATCATCTTCGCTCAAGCCCTGAGCCCCCAGGTCGAGCATGCCAAAGGTGAGGCTGGACACCCCGACCTTGCCCGCGACATCGAAGCCGCTGCCCGCCGGGAATGACACCGCCACATCCAGCATCGGCAGGCCGTGGTCCTCGACGAAGTACACGCGGGCGCCGCTGGGGGCATGCCAGTGCTGGATCTGCGGCGTGGCGAACGCGCCAGTCGCCACGCACAACAGAACTGCCGTAGTAAGGAATCTAGTGAACATGCGCTGCTCCTGCTGGAATATGTTGGGGTCTGCCGGAGAGCGGTTGCGGGTCGAGCGTCGCAACCGTCAACTGGTCATCGTTGAATATCTCACGCGCCACATCCTGCACCTGCTGCGCGGTGACTGCCTGCAACTTTTGCAGCATCACAGGGATATCCTTGTACGAGAGGCCGTCGCTCTCCATCTGGCCGATCTGCATCGCCTGGTAGAACACCGAATCACGCTTGTAGACTTCAGCCGCCATCACCTGCGCCTTGACGCGCTTCAGCTCATCGGCATTCACCCCATCGCGCACCAGCAACGCCATCTGTTCGCGCAAGGCTCGCTCCACATCTCCCACCGTCTTGCCTTCACTGGGCGTGCCTTCGAGCACGAACAGGCCGGGGCCACGCGCCACACTGTCGTAACCCGCATCCACATCGATCGCCACTTGCTGGTCGCGCACCAGCGCTTTGTTCAGCCGCGCAGAACTGTTGCCGTCCAGCACGCCAGCCAGCATTTCCAGGGCATATGGTTTCCAGTCTTTCCCGGCATCGCGCAAGGTCGGCGCGTGATAGGCCATGATCAGATAGGGCAGCTCTGCCGGCGCCTTGACCACGATACGCTGGATGCCGAGCTGTTTCGACTCACCCACCGCTTTGCGAAACGGCAATTTCACGGCAGGTATTCCGCCGTAATAACGCTGTGCAAGCGCAAACACGTCGTCAGCCTTGACGTCGCCAGCGATGACCAGTGTCGCATCATTGGGGGCATACCATGTCTTGTACCAGTTCAATGCATCGGCTGCCGTCATGTTCTGGATATCAACCATCCAGCCGATCACCGGATTATGGTAGGGATGTTCCGGGAACGCCGTCGCCATCAGCTTCTCGTTCATCAGCGCATGCGGGTCATCGTCGGTACGCCAGCGGCGCTCTTCCATCACCACCTTGATCTCTTTGTCGAATTCTTTTTTCGCCATCTGCAGGTTATGCATACGGTCGGATTCCAGGCGCATCGCCAGCGGCAGCCTGGATTTGTGCAACTGCTGGAAATACGCGGTGTAATCGTAGCTGGTAAAGGCGTTCTCCCGTCCTCCTGCCGCCGCGATGATCTTGGAGAACTGCCCGACCGGGACGTCTTTGGTGCCTTTGAACATCATGTGTTCAAGCACATGGGCCACGCCAGTGGTGCCGGTACGCTCGTCCATGCTGCCTACGTGGTACCAGACCTGCTGCACCACCACCGGCGCCCGATGGTCTTCCTTGACGATGACCTTGAGTCCGTTGCCCAACGTCTTTTCATATATGGCATCCGCGTGCGCAACGGACGAAATTTGAAGCAATAGTGCGATGACAATTAATTGGATTCTCATTACCTTATCCCATGGATGCGCAATTCGGCATAAAATGAACGCGCATTATGCGACATTTCATCCACACCAGAATACCCTTGCATGTTTAGTTTCCTGAAAAATACTCCAGCCTCCGCCGAATCGAAAAGCTGGCTGTCCCGGCTGACAGGCAGCCTGGCGAGGACAGGTGGACAGCTCTCGTCTTTGCTGGTTCCCGGCGGCAAGATAGACGATGAGCTTTATGAAGAGCTCGAAACCATTCTCATTACTGCAGACGTGGGCATGGATGCCACGCGCTCGCTGCTGGCAGATGTGCGCCGTCATGTGAAGGAACAGCGCCTGACCGAGGCCGGCCAATTGAAAGAAGCGCTGGCGCATGCCTTGCTCAAGCTTCTGCAGCCGTTGGCAAAACCGCTCGATGTCGGCGCATCCCGGCCTTTCGTCATCATGCTATGCGGCGTCAACGGTGCCGGTAAAACCACTTCCATCGGCAAACTGGCCAAGCATTTCCAGAATCAGGGCAAGTCGGTGCTGCTGGCGGCAGGCGACACTTTCCGTGCCGCAGCACGCGAACAACTCATGGAATGGGGAAGGCGCAACGATGTCACCGTCATCGCCCAGCAGAGCGGCGATGCTGCCGCAGTGATCTACGACGCCGTGCAGGCAGCGCAAGCACGCGGCATCGATGTGGTATTGGCCGACACCGCCGGGCGCCTGACCACCCAGGCGCACCTGATGGAAGAGATCAAGAAGGTGAAGCGTGTCATCGCCAAGGCGCTGCCCGGTGCGCCGCATGAAGTGCTGCTGGTGCTGGATGCCAACACCGGGCAGAACGCGCTGTCGCAGGTCAAATCCTTCGATGATGCGTTGCAGGTGACCGGCCTGGTGCTGACCAAGCTTGACGGCACCGCCAAGGGGGGCGTCATTGCAGCCATCGCCAAGGCACATCCCATCCCCGTGCGATTCATCGGCGTTGGTGAAGCGCTGGACGATCTGCGGCCTTTCGTGGCCGAGGATTTCGTTGCCGCATTGCTGGGCATGCAGGTATGACACAACATAACACCGGCCATTTTCGCGGGGGCAGTGAATGATCAAATTCAATCAGGTATACAAGCGATACCCTGGCGGGCATGAGGCGCTGAAGAATCTTTCCTTCGAAGTCGCCGAGGGCGAGATGGTATACCTCACCGGCCATTCCGGCGCTGGCAAGAGCACGCTGCTCAAACTCGTCGCCGCCATCGAAAGACCTAGCAGCGGAGGGGTGCTGGTCAAGGGACAGAACATCCGCTCCATCAAGTCTGCCGCCATCCCGCATCTGCGGCGCAATATCGGATTGATCTTTCAGGACCACAAGCTTCTGTTCGACCGTAGCGCCTTCGACAACGTGATGCTGCCATTGCAGATATGCGGCTTTGACCATCGCGAAAGCGCCAAGCGCGTACGTGCGGCACTGGACAAGGTCGGCCTGCTCGACCGCGAAAAAACCAACCCCATTGCGCTCTCCGGCGGCGAACAACAGCGCCTGTGCATCGCCCGCGCCATCGTGAACCGTCCCACCATCCTGCTGGCGGACGAACCCACCGGCAATCTCGATACCGAGTATTCGAATGAGATCATGAACATCTTTAAATCATTCCACCAGGTCGGCGTCACGCTGCTCATTTCCACCCATGATGAGGGCATCCTGCGCCAGTTCCCGGCACGCGCATTGCATCTCAAAAAAGGTGAACTGCAGGCCGCTGTTGCCGGCTCGGGACAAGCATGAAAACACTCATCGAACACCTGCGTGTGCTGCACCATACCCTGCGCCGGCTGTTGCTTACCCCGAACGCCACACTGCTCAACATCCTCATCATCGGCATCGCCCTGAGCCTGCCGGTAGGCGGTTATGTGCTGCTGAAGAGCGCGCAAAAACTTGGCTCTCAAATAGCGGGCACGCCGCAGATCAGCGTGTTCCTCGCCAGTGGAACCAGTGCCAGCGACATAGGGCACATCGGCGAAAAACTCAAACAACACGCCGGAATCAAGCGCATCGAATTCGTTTCGCGCGATATGGCACTGAAGAAACTGCAGCAAACCACCGGCTTGGCGGACGTGATCAATAGCCTGTCGCAGAATCCGCTGCCGGATGCTTTCGTGATCTACCCCACTGACGGCGATCTGGCGTCACTGGAGTCCTTGCGCAACGAATTGAAGACCTGGCAGCATTTTGATTATGTGCAGCTCGACTCCGCCTGGATACATAAACTTGAAGCGTTGCTGGACTTCGGTCGTATGGCGGTCGCTATCCTTGCCGCACTGTTGAGTTTTGCCCTCATCGCAATCACATTCAACACCATCCGCTTGCAGATACTCACACGCCGCGAGGAGATCGAAGTGGCAAAGCTCATCGGAGCAACCGACACGTTCATCCGCCGCCCCTTTCTTTACTTTGGTCTCACACAAGGACTGCTGGGAGGAATAGCGGCATGGCTGCTGGTCGCCGGCAGCCTGCAACTGCTCAACCACCAGATCGGTACGCTCGCCCAACTTTATGCCAGCGATTTCAGCCTGCAACACCTCTCTATTGGCGACAGTCTGGCACTGTTGGGATTCTCGGCCTACTTGGGCTGGCTGGGGGCATGGTTCTCGGTATCGCAACACCTGTGGCAGATTGAGCCACGCTGAACAAACAGCTTGCCGCGCCTAACCCTCCGGGCCGCAATTTGTCGCGCGAACACACATTGGATTACTGGCACAAAATCAGGTATCTTTCTTAAATCAGGCGTTGCACTCAAAACAATAACCAGCAGGCTTGCAAGGGGAGAACCATGGCATACATGGAATGGACGCGGGACCTGGAATCTGGCATTCCGGTCATTGATGCACAACACAAGCGCATCATTGAATTCATCAACGAACTGGATGATGCATGCCAAACCGGCAACACCGAAGAGACCAGCCACGTGATGGAAGGGTTGCTCAATTACACGGTGACCCACTTCGAGTTTGAAGAAGATCTGCAGGAAAAAGCGGGATATCCCTTCCTCAAGGCGCACCAGCGAATACACGAAATTTTCATGAAAAAGGTCTCCGACATCAGAGGGCGAGCCGCCAAGGGAGAGGATGTCGCGCCTGAGCTGTTGCGATTATTGAAGGGGTGGCTGGCAAGCCACATAAAAGGGGAAGACCGGGACTATGTCGAGTCAGTCAAGAAAGTTCTTGATAGTGACGATCAGGAGGTTGCTGGCTGGCTGAACACATTACTCAAGAAATTTGCCAACTGAAAATTGCCACGTTTGTGGCAAACTGCCAATTTCTGCAACAGCCTGCTGGGCGGTGAATTCGCTGCGGAACCTAGCGCCGCAGATTCGAGACATCCACAACCACGGTCTTGCCTGATCTTGCTTGAGCTAGCGGTCTTGCTGCATCCGCAAGCGTGTTTTTCTCCAATACAGCCATGAAGGCCGACCGCCCTTCATACAGCATCGACTTCAGTCGGCAAGCCGAGCTGATCACGCAGTTGTCTGTACTTTCATTGAAGCATTCCAGCAGATCCATATCGGGCTCAGTTTTCCTGACCACATCGCTCAATAATATTGCTTCGGCCGCACGAGCGAGCTTTATCCCACCATTCTTGCCGCGGCTGGTGATGATGAACTCATTCAGCCCGAGGTTATGCACCACCTTTACCAGATGATTGCGCGAAATGTTGTAGAAGTCGGAGATCTCGGTGATCGTGGCCGTTTCCCCCGGCTTGGAAGCCAGGTACAAAAGCACTCGTAGCGAATAGTCTGTGTAAATAGTGAGTCTCACAATATTTAATTTCCGCAGTTTATTAATTCACGCTTGACAAAGAATAATGCCCGAACATAAGATGTATTTGGAATACATATTATGCGCTTTTGAGCTTAACTACACATCAAATGTTAAGAAAGCGTTAAGAATGTATACCATTTTCGTTCTTTAAGTAAAGACCGTTTTGTTTATAAACGGACATTGTAGGCTATCAAAATTTGGAGGGAGTGAGAAATGAGCAGTTTGTACGAACAAATTGGTGGTGAAGGCGCAGTCAACGCTGCTGTGGACATTTTCTATCGCAAAGTGTTGCAAGATGCCCGTATCAAACGTTTTTTTGATGGTGTCGACATGGAGAAGCAAGCCGCCAAGCAAAAAGCGTTTTTGACGATGGCATTCGGCGGACCGCACAATTACACCGGCGAAGACATGAGAAAGGGCCATGCACACTTGGTCAAGCAAGGTCTGAATGATTCGCATTTTGACGCAGTAATGGAAAACCTGGGCGCAACACTGACAGAACTCAATGTTCCCGGCAATCTCATTGCTCAAGCCGCAGCAATCGCCGAAAGCACCCGCAACGATGTTCTAGGCAAATAAGCAGGAATCACATCATGTCCAGTATCACTTATGGCGGGCAGTCATTTCAGTGCAAAGCGCAAGAATCCGTGCTCGACTGCATGACTGCCCATGGTGTGATTATTCCCTCATCATGCCATGCGGGTCTTTGCCAGACCTGCCTGATGCAGGCCGTCAAGGGAAAAGTGCCAGCATCCGCACAAGCCGGGTTAAAAAGCACGCTTGTTGCCCAGAATTTTTTTCTCGCCTGCGCCTGCCACCCCGAGGAGGATATCGAGATAGCCCTCCCCAAAGCTGGCACGGGTAAATTTTCAGCCACTGTCACGGCAATAAAACCGCTGAATACAGAAATCGCCTGCCTGCAGCTGCGTCCAGACATAAAACTGGACTACAAAGCCGGCCAGTTCATCAACTTGTATAAAGACACTTCGACGGCGCGCTCGTATTCCCTGGCGAGCGTGCCGGAAATTGACGAGCACTTGCAATTCCATATCAGGAAAGTACCCAACGGCCTAGTCAGCCAATGGATTCATCAAGGATTGAATGTCGGGGACAACATAGATATTTCGGATGCCTCCGGGGATTGCTTTTACACGCAAGGCCGTCCCGACCAGAATATATTGCTGATCGGGACCGGCTCGGGTTTGGCCCCGCTGTATGGAATCATCCGGGATGCGCTTTTACAAGGGCATCAAGGCTCGATCAAGCTTTATCACGGCAGTGAGACCGTCGCATCGCTCTACCTGTCCAAAGAATTGAGATCTTTGGAGTCGAGCCACCCCAATTTTGTCTATACGCCTTGCATTTCCGGCAATGATGTTCCGCAAGGCTATGCCTCGGGAATGGTGCTTGATGTGGCGCTGAAAGACAATCCGGGACTCACCGGTTGGCGGGTTTTTCTGTGCGGCCATCCCGAGATGGTCAAGGCCGGGAAAAAGCAGGTGTTTTTTGCCGGAGCATCCATGCGCGATATTTATGCAGATCCATTCTTGTCCGCGCCGGTAAATTTGCCGCTTGTGGCTGAACTGCAAACTTGAAACTTGATTCCATCTGGAGTACTTCGGCCGATTTGGCGGCTATTGCAAAATGGCAAGGCGAACTGAAAGTTGGACTTCCTCTTTTGGCCAACTTTGGTTACTCTTCTTGTCAGGCCTCGGCTGATAACCGAATTAACTGAATTTTAACAAGAAAGGTTTATAAATGGATTCCAAGACGCGCACTCTCGTACTCTCGATCATCGCAGCAGTTGCCCTGTGGCTGGTCGGTGGCTTTGTGTTCAACATGTATATTGGGATGATTTGCGTGATGGCTGGCATCGCCCTCGTCGGATTGGCTGCCGGCAACATCATGAATTCGCCGGAACCTGAACATACCAAGGCCCCATAGTATTTTGGTATCAACAATAGATGCCTGATCGACTGCGGACAACTCTACAGCAGATGCACGCAGAAGCCATGTTCATGGCTTCTGCGTAATATCGAAGCCGACACAAGGAATGGGATTCCGGCTGCTTACTCCTCTTGCAGCATCATGGGCATACCCACAATCCCCACTTACATATCAGACTGTTGCAGATGTTTGTTCAGCTCAGTCAGGTCCTGGATGACATCGCGGGAGGCACGCGCATACTCGCTCTTCAGTAGCGCATCCGAACCTGCCAAATCTTTTTCCTGCACCTTTTTCACTATCGAGCCCGCCACAAAATGGAAGTTCGCGTGATCGGAACGTAATTTATGGAAACCTTCATCGTTATGGAAGTAATTGAGCGCCGCGCCATGGATCCATTTTCCCAGCACACATTGATCATCGCGGCAAATCACCATGGGATCCAGCTGCTCTTTTGACGTTCCCTCCAGATAACTCTGCAGGCGCCCCTTCCATTTCATATGCGCATCAATGCATTCGGCTATATTGATCTCGGAACGAATGCTCTTGCGAATGTTCTCCCTGTGTTCTTCATCGTGCTCATCGTGTCCAAACAGTCTCGAAAAAAAACCCATGCTTTTTCCTCCAGTTCCGGTTAACACCAAACACTGACCATACGATTGGTATGGTTATATAACCAAGCCTGATTGGATGAGTCAACGTATTTAAACTGGCTGTCTCACTTCGAGCACAATTTGTTGTTCAACGCCGCTATCTCCCCGCCACCGTCATATTCTCGATCAGTACCGAACCACATTGGCGCGCCCCTTGTACCAGCACATCGTTGCCAACTGCAACGATGTGCTGGTACATCTCCTTGAGGTTGCCGGCGATGGTGATCTCTTCCACCGGATATTGAATCTCGCCATGTTCGACCCAGAAACCTGCGGCGCCGCGAGAATAATCACCGGTGACCTGGTTGACCCCATGGCCTAGCAGCTCGGTGACGAGCAGACCGCGTTGCATCTGGCGCAACAACCCATTGAAGTCCAGCGGGCCAGGTCGCACGACGAGATTGTGGGTGCCACCGGCATTGCCAGTGGTTCGCATACCAAGCTTGCGTGCGGAATAGCTGCCCAGAAAGTAGCCTCGCAGTACGCCGCCTTCCACGATGGTGCGACGTCGGGTTCGCACTCCCTCATCATCGAAGGGGCTGCTCGCCAGTCCACGCTTGATGTCCGGCACATCATCAATGTGGACATGCCCGGAAAAGACGGGTTCATCAAGTTGGTCAAGCAGAAAGGAAGCTTTGCGATACAGACTGCCTCCGCTCACGGCACCGACGAAATGGCCGAACAGGCCGCCCGCAACCGGAGCTTCAAACAGAACTGGGCACTGCATGGTGTCGAGCTTGCGGGCATTCAGGCGACGAACGGTACGCTCGGCGGCGATACGACCGATCTCTTCCACTTTCAGAATCTCACGCGCATTACGCGCCGAACCGTACCAGTAATCGCGTTGCATGGAATCACCCTTGCCCGCGATAACCGAACAGCTGACGCTATGGCGCGAACTGGGGTAACCGCCGATGAACCCCAGACTGTTCGCCTGCACAAATCGCCCCTCGTTGAGGTTGACAGTGACACCTTCGGAGTTGCTGATGCGCCTGTCGGTGCGGAACGCGGCCTGTTCGCATTCGCTTGCCAGCTGAATCGCCTGCTCCACATTGAGTTCCCAGGGATGGTACAAATCGAGATCGGGAAATTCTGTGGCAAGCTGGTCGGCATCGGGCAATCCTGCACAGTCATCCTCTGCGGTATAGCGCGCGATATTGAGAGCCGCATCAATGGTATCGCGCACAGCCTGCCTGGAAAAATCCGAGGAACTGGCATTGCCACGGCGTTGGCCGATATAGACGCTGACATTTATGCCTTTATCCCGGTTGTATTCGATGGTTTCGACCTTCCCTTGGCGTACGGTAACGGCCTGTCCAAAACCTTCGGATACCTCTGTGGCACAGGCGGAAGCACCCTGTTGACGGGCATAGCTGACGATATCTGAAGCGATTTGCTGCAGGATATCTGCTGTATGTGAGACTTTTGAAGCGTTGGCATTCATAAAATTCGGCAGGCTGGTTCGTCGGGAGGCGCTATCATAGCAACATCTGTTGAACCTTACCGACACCATGAACACGCGCCAACGCCATAACGACGAATTGGAAGAGGAACTTCCTCCCAGCAAGACCAAGATCAAGAAGCAGATGCTCGAATTGCAGGATCTCGGCAAGACGCTCACTGCTTTGTCGAATGAGAAACTGCGCGAACTTGATCTGGATGAGAACCTGCTGGAGGCCATTCTGGAGTACAAGCGCATCACCAAATTCGGCGCGCTCAGTCGCCAGCTGCAATATATTGGCCGCTTGATGCGCGACGTGGAACCTGCCCCCATCATTGCCAAGCTGGACGCATGGAACGGCGTATCCCGGCAACACACCGCATGGCTGCACCAGGTCGAACATTGGCGCGACCGCCTGCTGGAGCAGCCGGATGCCCTCACTCAATTACTTGCGGCGCACCCCGAGGCCGATGCCCAGCGTTTGCGAACCCTGATCCGCAACGCACAAAAGGAAAAGGAGGCTGCCAAGCCTCCTAAAAGTTACCGCGAACTGTTCCAGGTACTCCGCGAAATCATTCCCGAACCAAATTGATGCAGACCGCATAAGCCGGAGGCTCGCTGGCCCTTCCCGCACCGCGGGCTCCGCCCCACCGTGTCAGGGCGCACCTCCGACACGTTACTGGCGCAGCCAGCCGTTTGCGGGAGGAGGTGCGTGGCGGCCCTTCCCGCACCGCGGGCTCCGCCCCACCGTGTCAGGGCCGCCCACCCAAGAGTCACCGCGAACTGTTCCAGGTACTCCGCTAAATCATTCCCGAACCGTAGTATAAACCCCCATCAAGGATCGAACGCTTATGCAACCTTGACCATGTGCGGATGTTTCTCTTCGACGATTTTGTCGAGTATCTGCATCACGCTCATGCTGGCTTCTTCGGCGGCATTCATGGCCTCAATGATCTTGTCCTGCACTCCCGTATCGCGTTCCCATTTCTGATCCAGCAGGCCGACCGCCATTTTCACGGAATCGTGCACCTTGCCGTGCGGGACAAGCAGTTGCTTGAACGACGGCATCTCACCGAACACCGTCCTGCCTTCGCCCTCGTACCACTTGCCGAGGCGGCAGTCATGGTGATCGACCTCAACGGCCTTCCTGAACTCATCATTGTCCTTTTGGCCGACCAGCACATAGGAACGTTGCTTGTAAATAATGTGATCGACTTTGACCAGCGAGGCAAAACTCAGATCCTAGGCATAACGCGCTCCGTTCAAAGTAGTGACTGCAGACTCGTAGAAATGTCCGAACTTCTTTTCCAACTGCCCGATCACCCCTTGAGACGAGTTGGCGATCTCGCGCATTTCTTCCGATTCCACCAGCATCCTGGATGCCTCGCCCTGCAGCATCTTCATGATGCGCCCGATGGATTCGGAGGCATTCTTGGTGTTCTCTGCAAGTTTGCGCACCTCGTCAGCCACCACCGCAAAACCCCGCCCGGCCTCGCCAGCTCTGGCCGCCTCGATCGCCGCGTTCAAAGCCAGCAGATTGGTCTGGTCTGCGATCGAATTGATCAGACCGACTGCCTTGTTGATTTCGGAACTGCGGGCGTTCAGTTCAGTGATCGACTCATTGGCATGGTTCACCCGCTCGACGATGCCGGACAAGCGCTTGACCACATCGCTCACGGAAGTGCGGCTTTCATCAGCGTCTTCACGGGTGCGCCTGGACAGGGATGCCAATTGCGCCATGTTGTCAGTGATCACGCGCAGATCCTGCTGGCTCGAAACCAGATTCTTCAGCAGATTGTTGGTGTTGAGTTCATGCGCCCGGGACAGCAGGTGCGAACGCATTGCGCCCAGTTTCTGCTCCGCCATTCCTTCCAGCAGGACATTCTGGTTCTCCAGTCCTTTCTTGAAACCGCCATGCATACCTGTTGGCAGGGCTTCGCGATAAAACTTTCCATCCAGATTGGCACGGAAGCTGGTCCCCTGTTCACGGAAGAAGGTGTTCAATTGATCCAGCATGTCGTTCACGCTCCAGCACAACATGCTGATTTCGTCATGAGTTCTGGATATCCCGGTCACCCGTCCATTGAACTTGCCTTGGGCTACTTCGTCCACCACCGCCTTCAATTGCGCCACCGGCCTCATCCACTGGCGCACCAGTCTTTGTCCCCAGGCCGACATCCCGATGCTGATCACGAGAAAAGTCACCATGAATATATCCACCCCGTTCAATGCGAAACTGGTCAGGATGATCACCAGCGTGATGGCCGAGAACGACCATAACAGCACGGAGAACTTAAATTGCAAGGACGAGTTCGTCATAGCTGAGTCCTTTCTCGTTCAATATATCGACCAACACCTTGGTTGCCGCGGCGATGGCATTTGCAGCGCCTGCCTTCTTCTCCGCTTCCAGCATGGCGGCATATACCGCGCTTGCCGTCTGCACACCGCTCTGTTTGGGTTTGCGGCGAACCGAGAAATATCCCGAGATGTTGCCTGCAGGATCGAAGACCGGGGTGACGTTGGTGAAAACCCAATAGAAGCCGCCATCCTTTGACATGTTCTTGACGTAAGCGAAGCACTCCTCGCGGTTCTGTATTTTGTCCCACAGCAGTTTGAACACGGCACGGGGCATATCCGGATGACGGATGATATTGTGTTGCGAGCCCAGCAGCTCAGTTTCGCTATAACCTGAAAACTCGATGAAGATGCGGTTACAGTAAGTGATGATTCCTTTCGGGTCGGTCATGGAAACGATAAAATCATCGTCACGCATGACTCGTTCGACGGATGTCGGTGTGATGTGTCTTTTCATTGCTCCCCCAAACTCTTTTGTTTTTATAAGCACATAGATATATTAGCGGCATATCTTCTGATTAACTTAGCATAAATCCTAATTCCCAACCCCTTTAATCTAAAACTGGATCAATGACGGAAATGCCCCCTATTCTCCCCAATATCACCCTTGAAACAGGCAAAGAACCGAAACACAGTATCATCTGGTTGCATGGGCTGGGGGCGGATGGCGAAGACTTTGTGCCCATCGCAGAAGAACTGGAACTCCCTGTCGCTGTACGCTATATATTTCCGCACGCCCCTATGCGCCCCGTAACCATCAACGGCGGCTATGTGATGCGCGCCTGGTACGACATCCTGACCGGCGCAGCTTCAGCGGAAATATCTGCCAATATCGGCAGGCGGGAAGACTCCGAAGGTATTCGTGCATCGCAAATCCAGATCGAAGAATTGATCGCTCAGGAGAGGCAGCGAGGAGTGGCAGCAAAGAATATCTTCCTGGCCGGATTCTCGCAGGGTGGAGCTGTCGTACTGCATACCGGATTGCGCCACCCCGAGCAACTGGGTGGGATATTGGCGCTCTCCACATATCTGCCGCTTCCGCAGACACTGCAAGCTGAAGCAGATGCCTGCGCCAAAGTCACGCCCATATTCATGGCGCACGGGCATGGCGATCCGGTCATTCCCTATGCTTTCGGCAAAGCTTCTGCCGATATGTTATCGCGGCAGCACTATGAACTGGAGTGGCATGGCTACGACATGCCGCATGCAGTGTGCCCCGAAGAGATCCGCGACATCGAACTATGGCTGGCGCGCAGGCTGTCCGGCTGACAGCCTATTCTGCCGTGACATCCTGTTCCATCAGGCGAAAACGCGCGAGATCATAGTCCTCGCCGTTTTCGACCAGCGATAGCGGCAGCAACAGATATCCCTTGCCGCTCAATTCCATGTTCAGACTACGGCTCAGCGAAAAAGCGTCCGGCTTCATCAGCAGCCAGGCTTCCCCGCTGGTGTCGCCGGGCCTGCTCAGATACAACGCGAGCTGGCCTCCCTCATCGACGACATCGCCCCTGTCCGCCAGTGCGACACCGACGATCTGCGGGCTCAATACCTCCACGCCGATGTGCAGGTTGTTGTCCCCATCCCGGCTCAGCCGACGCACGATACCTGCCCCCCAGTGCCTGATGTTCTCCGGCTTGCTGCCGATCAAGGAGCCGACCTTGACACCTTCTGCCCGGGCGATTGGAACAACGCTGCGAAAACCAGTGGCGCTGATATCCTCCACCTCCCAAGTTTCCCCTGAATCCGGATTGAAGAAATTCAGGCCCGCATCCGCATGCTCCAGCATTTGATAGAAACCGTTAGCCACTTTCAGGCTCACGCTGATCTTGCGGCGTGGATTGCGCCGCGTCGGAGGGGGCTGAGTCAGGCTTCCGATGAGTCGGCGCAGAATATCGCGCACCATTTCGGCTTCGTAAGTCGTCCCGACCAGATTGACATCGTCCGGAACGATGCCCTTTTCCAGCGTTTTGAGCACGCCGTTCAACTTCGGCAGCGCATCGGTCGCCACAAAGAAGCGCAACGACGAGTGCAGGGTGGTATCGCTGGCCAGCCGCATCGGCGGCGTTGGCTGGGAAAGGTCGAAAACGAACAAGCCATTGGCGTTGTATTGGTCAAACACCGTCAGTTTCTCGCCCGCATAAGCGATCAGGCGCTCGGTGACATGTTCCTGCAAAGGGCTCAGTACGCCTGCGCTTACTCCGTACCACGTCAGCAAAGTTGCGAATTCCTGGGTCACCGAGGTATTGCCCGGCACCCCGGCATATAAAGGCACGGCATGGTGCTGATATCGGTGCCTTTCAGCATGTGCATAGAAATCGGAAAGATGTTGCCACAGATCGGATTCGACCAATGAGTAACGCGCCACGGCCAGCTTGAGCCTTCCGCCCAGGGCGGCAATACCTCGCGAACTCAATAATGCCATGTCCATCTTGATGGCTGAAGCACCGCGCGCACCGTTGCTCAATCGCATCAGCACGTCATGATGAGCGAGTTCGCTCTGTGTGTAGAAATCCGTCAGCGTCGTCCAGAGACGGTTTTCCTGGAATTTGGACAACGCTTGCACGGTGAAGTAATCACGCAACAGTTTGCGCACATACGGCTGCGCAGCCTCATCCAGCATGCGCAGTACGGCGAACTCGTGATCCAGACGGAAGCCATCGGCCAATTCGATGATCGATTCGATCCAGCCAGTCAATTCCTGCACCGCTTTGAGCGCATCGTTCTTCGGTATCTCCTCCAGCACTTGTTGCGCCGTTTTGATTTCCGCCAGCGGGTGATCCGATTTCTTGCCAAAAATTCCCAACATCGCGACTCCCGCGTTTGTATCCTGTGTATGGGCCATAATATAAGCATAAATCAACCGCATTGACCATATGTCAATCGGCCTATATCACTGTTAATACACTATGATTCCGCTATTACGGCAAGACGTTTCATTCCCTCAGGTTGATCAGGCATTGCTCTCGCCAAACGGATTGCTTGCAGCCGGTGGCGACCTTTCATCCACGCGACTGCTTGAAGCTTATCGCCACGGTATATTCCCCTGGTTCAGTGAGGGTGAACCCATCCTGTGGTGGAGCCCGGATCCGCGCATGGTATTGTTTCCAAAAGAGTTCAACATCTCCCACTCATTGCGCAAGATCCTGCGCAATGGCCGTCACGTAGTCCGCTTCGACAGCGCCTTCGAGCAAGTGATGCGCGCCTGCGCTGCACCGCGCGAAGGCCAGTCGGGCACCTGGATACATGAGGAGATGATCGCCGCCTATTGCGAGTTGCACCGCATGGGTTATGCACATTCGGTGGAAACCTGGCTGGACGGCAAGCTTGTTGGCGGCTTGTACGGGATGGCGCTGGGCAGGATGTTCTATGGCGAATCCATGTTCAGTCGCCGGACGGACGCTTCCAAGATCGCGCTCGCCCATCTGGCTGCGCAGCTCACAAGGTGGAATTTCGGCATGATAGATTGTCAAATGAACACGCCGCATCTGGCATCGCTCGGCGCGCGCGAGATACCGCGCAAGGAATTCATCGCCCGCCTGCAAGACTTGATAAACTATACGCCGGTAACCGACTGGCGTTTCGACGACGATCTTTACACATGAGCCTGCTCAACGACATCCCGCTTTCAGCTTTGCATCTCTATCTGACTGCGCCTTATCCATGCAGCTATCTGGATGGACTGGAAGCGCGTTCGCAAGTGGCCACCCCCAGCTTCCTCATCTCCACGCCCGTATATTCCGAACTGGTGCGTCATGGCTTTCGCCGCAGCGGCACGTTCACCTACCGTCCGCGTTGCGATACCTGCCGTCAGTGCGTACCGGTACGCGTGGTGGTCGCCGACTTTACGACCACCCGCTCGCAACGCCGCAGCTGCAAACACCATTACGACCTGAAAGCGACGATACATGCGCTGCAGGACAAGCCGGAATATTTCGAGCTGTACCGCCGTTATCAGGATGCTCGCCACCGCGACGGCGGCATGGACGACGACAGCCCCGAGCAATACCGCAACTTCCTGCTGCAAAGCCATGTGGACACGATGCTGGTTGAGTTCCGCGACAACGGCGCGTTGCGCATGGTCAGCGTGATCGACGTACTGCAGGATGGATTGTCTGCGGTGTATACCTTCTACGACCCCGATGTCCCGCATGCCAGCTTCGGCACGTATAACGTATTGTGGCAAATCGAGTTGTGCCGCAAGTTGCAGCTGCCCTTCCTTTATCTCGGCTACTGGATAGCAGGAAGCCGCAAGATGGCGTACAAGGCCAACTTCCAGCCGCTGCAAGGCTTGCAGGACGGCGCATGGCAGACGATCTTGCAGAACGATCGTCCATGAAGACCCGCCTGGCCGCGCTGATCCTCGCCCTGCTGTCTTTGCCCCCCCTGGCGCTGTCGCTCTCGGGTCGGGAATGGGATGTGCCGGTCGCCATCGCCGGTCCGTTCTTGCTGCCAGCGATATTCAGCACACTCGCCCTGCTCGCCTTTGCCACCCTGCTCGACACACTCACCTTTCATCGCACCGGCCACAGCCTGCTGCATTCGCAGCGCAGCTATCTGCTGTGGAATTGCGTCGCGGGCGCAGTAGCGGGAACCCTGCTCGCATATCTGAACCTGTTCGCTGGCACATGGTTCACCCCCGCAGGCTCCGTCACCCAGGCGTTATTGTTCGCAGCCCTGTGCGGCACCGTCCTGTTGCCAGCCATCCTGATCACACGCCTGTGGCTGGCCGGGCTGCCCGGAGTCGTCAGATTGAGCACACGCAGATTCGCCCTGCCTGCCATTCCGCCCGAAATGACCGCAAAGCTTCTATTGCTGGCAGCGCTGACCGGATTGATTGCCGGAACGATCTGGATCGACCGCCTGAGCTGGCTGTTCTGGCTTGCTCCGCTATTGCTGCTCGCCGCACTGCAATTGCTGTGGCATGAGAGCACCGTCTTCTCCGGACTGGCGCAGGGAGACTGGAGCCGTGTATTGCTGGGAACCATCTCCGGAATCGTGGCTGGCAGTATCGCCCTGGCAGCTTATCGTTTGAGCGGAGGCGCGATCTATCTCGCCGCGAGCACATGGCAACTGGTCGCAGGCTTGTCCGTCTTCGGCCTGTTGTGCCTGCAGATCGGCGATGCCCTCGCCGAGGGCTGGCGCGGCAAGAATCGCTCCGATATATTCAAAAAGAAACCGTTCCCCATACCTGTCGTTTCCAAGAAAGACCAGTAATGTCCATGTTCCAGTTGTTCCGCCCCGCCCTGTTCGCGCTTGATGCCGAGAGCGCGCACCACGCCACCATCGCAGCGCTCAGGAAGACCTCTTGCCTCGGCGTCACTTCGCTGCTGTTCAGCCGTCCGGCGAACGACCCGCGCACGGTGATGGGCCTGACCTTCCCCAACCCGGTGGGATTGGCGGCCGGCCTCGACAAGAACGGTGAAGTCATCGACGCGCTCGCCGCCTTCGGTTTCGGCTTCATCGAGATTGGTACTGTCACGCCGCGCGCACAGCCCGGCAACCCGAAGCCGCGCATGTTCCGCCTGCCGCAGGCGCAGGGCATCATCAACCGCATGGGCTTCAACAACGAAGGCGTGGATGCGCTGATCGAGAACGTGAAGCGCGCGAGATACAAAGGCATCCTCGGCATCAACATCGGCAAGAACGCCGACACGCCGATCGAGAAGGCGGCAGACGATTACCTCATCGGCCTGCGCAAGGTGTACGCCCATGCCAGCTATGTCGCGGTCAACATCTCCTCGCCCAACACCAAGAACCTGCGCCAATTGCAGGGCGGCGACGAACTCGACGCACTGCTCGCACAACTCAAGGCGGAACAGGAAAAGCTCGCGCAGCAGCACGGCAAATACGTGCCACTGGCCGTGAAGATCGCCCCCGACCTCGACAGCGAGCAGGTCAAGCAGATCGCCGCACTGCTCATCAAACACCGCATCGACGGCGTCATCGCCACCAACACCACCCTCTCGCGCGAAGGCGTGGAAGGCCTGCCGCACGGCAACGAAACCGGCGGTTTGAGCGGCGCGCCGGTGCGCGAGAAGTCCACCGCCGTCATCCGCCAGCTCGCCGCCGAATTGAACGACACGTTGCCCATCATCGGCGTGGGCGGCATCCTCAAGGGTTCGGATGCTGTCGAGAAGATGCAAGCGGGTGCGGCACTGGTGCAGGTGTACAGCGGACTGGTGTATCGCGGGCAGGAACTGGTGACGGAGTGTGCGGCGACGATTCGTCTATCCAAGCAGGGAAAATGATTTGGGCTTGAGCCAGGGCCCTTCTGACTTTCCGGTGAAAAAATGCGGGTAGCCTCGCCCCCGATTCTCTGTACCCACACGGTTTTACCCTGCCAGCGCTCTCGTTTTTACACCTTTTTTACCCCCGCGCTGGAATAATCCAGCCGCATGAAATACTTCTCTGTTCTCGCCGCAACTCCGCGCAGCCTGTTTGGACGCATGCTGTGGGCCGTTGCCGCCTGCGGCATCGCCACATTGTTGGCATGGCCCTGGCGCGGCCTGCTCGATCCGGCGAATACGGCGATGCTGTATGTGCTGGCGGTGGCCTTGGTGGCGGCGCGCGCGGGCAAGGGGGCAGCGATCGCAGCAGCGCTGCTCGGCTCGGCGCTGCTCGATTTCTTTTTCATCTATCCGCACTTCACCTTCACCATCGGCGATGCGCAGCACATCGTGACGGTGGCTGTGATGCTGGCGGTGGCACTCATCATCGGCAACCTGACGTTGGGCCTGCAACGCGAAAAGGAGGCTGCGCTGGAACGCGAACGGCAGTCGCGCGCGCTGTACCAGCTCGCCAGCCAGTTGGCGGGTGCATTGACGCTGGAACAGGTGGATGAACTGACCCGCCGTTTTTTGCGGGAGACGCAAGCCTGCCACGGCCTGCTGCTGATGCGCCACGGTGAGGATGCGCTGCCCGTGGCGCAGGAACAACAGCCGCTGAGCGGCAAACCCTATTACGCGGCACAGAGTGCGCTGCACCAGGGCGCAATGCAGGCCACGCTGGACGAACCTGGGCAGTGGCTGTTCCTGCCGCTGCACGGCTCGACCTACATTCGCGGCGTACTGGCACTCTCCGCTTCCGGCACCGAGTTGCTGAGCAATGAACGACGCCCGCTATTCGAGGCCATCGCCGCCCTGCTCGCCGCGTCGGTAGAGCGCCTGCATTTCGTCGAGGTGGCGCAGCGCGCACAGTTGCAGATGACCGACGAACGCCTGCGCAGCAGCATCCTCTCCGCGCTGTCGCACGACATCCGCACGCCGCTCACCGTGCTGTACGGCATGGCCGATACGCTGGCGCAATCGGCATTGCCGGATGCGCTGCACGAGATGGCGGATGCGATGCGCCAGCAGACCCTGCGCCTGAACAGCATGGTGTCCAACCTGCTGGACATGGCCAAGCTGCGCGCGGGCGATATCAAGCTCAATATGGAGTGGCAACCGGTGGAGGAAGTGATCGGTGCGAGCATCAAGCTGCTCGGCCCGGCGCTGGCGCGCCATCCGGTGAATGTGATACTGCCGCCCGACATGCCGCTGCTGCGCTTCGATGCGGTGTTGATGGAGCGTGTGCTGTGCAACCTGCTGGAGAACGCCGCCAAGTATGCTCTGCCCGGCTCGCCCATCCGCATCGCGGCAAAGGTCGACAAAAAGCTGGCCTGCATCTCGGTATGCAACGACGGTTCGCAATTCCCGCCCGACCGGCTGGAGGACCTGTTCGAGCTGTTCGAGCGCGGCGATGCCGAATCGAACGTGCCCGGTGTGGGACTGGGTCTCGCCATCTGTCGCAGCATCGTGACCGCACACGGCGGCTGCATCCATGCCGACAACGACAACGGCGCCTGCGTGACCTTCACCTTGCCGCTGGGCGAGCCGCCCGTGATCGAGCTGGAGTTTGAACATGAGTGAACCCGCCATCCTGCTGATCGAGGACGAGGCGCAGATACGCCGTCTGGTGCGTGCCGCGCTGGAGGAAGAAGGCTACCGCGTGCTGGAGTGCGGCACACTGAAGGAGGGGTTGTCGCAACTGCACGCCGACAACATTCAACTGCTCATCCTCGACCTCGGCCTGCCCGACGGCGACGGCATCGCCTTCATCCGCGAGCTGCGCACGCAGTTCGCGCTGCCGGTGCTGGTACTCTCGGCACGCTCGGCGGAAGGCGAGAAGATACGCGCGCTGGATGCTGGTGCCGACGATTACCTGACCAAACCCTATTCCACCGGCGAGCTGCTGGCGCGGGTGCGCGCTCAGCTGCGTCGCGCACCACAGGAAGGCGCGACTGTCGAGACCCAATTCCGCTTCGGCGACATAGAGGTCGATCTCGCGCAGCGCAACGTCACGCGCAAAGGCGCAGCCGTGCGTCTCACCCCCATCGAATACACCCTGCTGTGCGCCATGCTGGCGGCTCCCGGCAAGGTGTTGACCTACCGCCACCTGCTGCGCACGGTGTGGGGCAACGCCTTTGTCGAGAGCAACCATTACCTGCGCATCTATGTGAGCCACCTGAGGCAGAAGCTGGAAGACGATCCGGCGCAGCCTGAACATTTTTTGACTGAAACCGGGATCGGTTACCGATTCCAGCCTTGAAGGAGAGCGCATCATGAGTCAGCAACACAAAGCCGGCACCGGCGCACTGGCACTGGCCGCGCTCGGCGTGGTGTATGGAGACATCGGCACCAGCCCTTTATACGCATTCAAAGAGGCATTCTCCGGCACGCATGCGCTTGCGGTCACCGAATTTAACGTGCTGGCGACGTTATCCTCGATGTTCTGGGCGATGATGCTGATCATCTCCTGCAAATACGTGTGGATCATGCTCAAGTTCGACAACGACGGCGAAGGCGGCGTACTGGCCTTGACCGCACTGGCGAACCGCTCGGCCAAGGGCGAAGGCCGCCTGAAGCTGATGATCGTCACAGCCGGCATCTTCGCCGCAGCCCTGTTCTACGGCGATGCACTCATCACGCCGGCGATCTCCGTCCTTTCCGCCGTCGAAGGTCTCAGCGTTGCCACCCCGGCCTTCGAGAAGTTCATCATCCCGATCACCGTAGGCATCCTCGCCGGTCTGTTCTTCATCCAGCGACATGGCACCGGCAGCATGGGCAAACTGTTCGGCCCGATCACGCTGCTCTGGTTCACTGCCCTGGCCGTGCTGGGTGCGCTCAGCATCGCGCAAACGCCCTCCGTATTGAATGCCATCAATCCCGTGTATGCCATCGACTTCGCACTGACGCATCCCGCAGCCATGTTTTTGCTGCTGTCTGCGGTGTTCCTGGCACTCACCGGCGGTGAAGCGCTTTACGCCGACATGGGGCATTTCGGGGCCAGGCCGGTGCGGCTGGCCTGGTACGGGCTGGTCTGTCCGGCGCTGCTGATCAACTATTTCGGGCAAGGAGCGCTGGTATTGCGCTCGGCAGAGGCGATCCAGAATCCGTTCTACCTGCTGTCTCCCGACTGGTTCCTGCTGCCGCTGGTCGCGCTGGCCACCGCGGCCACGGTGATCGCATCGCAAGCCACCATTTCCGGCGCCTATTCGATGACGCTGCAGGCCATGCGCATGGGCTATCTGCCGCGCCTGTTCATACAGCATACCTCCGACTCGCAGCGTGGCCAGATATACATCCCCGCGGTGAACTGGATGATGATGGTCGGCGTCATCGTGCTGGTGTTTCAGTTCGGTTCCTCCAGTGCCCTGGCATCCGCGTATGGCATCGCGGTCTCCGGCACCATGATCATCACTACCCTGCTGACCATCTCCATCGCATTGATGATGCCGGGACGTGCACGCATACTGATGTTGCCGGCATTGCTGATATTCGTGCTGCTGGAACTGATGTTCTTCAGTTCCAATCTGACCAAGGTCGCCAGCGGGGGCTGGATGCCGCTGGTGCTCGGCCTGTTCCTATTCCTGCTGCTGTCGACCTGGAAACGCGGCAGCACGCTGATCGCGGAACAACGGCGCAAGCTCGACATCCCGATGTCGATGTTCATCACCGGGACGCAACCAGAAGTTCCGCGCGTGCCGGGCACGGCGATCTACCTGACGGCCGATCCGACCTTCGTGCCCAGCGCGCTGTTCCATAACCTCAAGCACTTCAAGGTGCTGCATGAGCAGACGCTGTTCCTGCATGTGGTGACCGAAGACGTGCCATACATTGAACTGAAACATCGGTTGAAAGTGACCCAGCTCGCAGCCGGCATGTACGATATCGCAGTCCACTTCGGTTTCCGCCAGGAAGCCGATATCCCCTCTGCGCTGGAAGGGCTGCCTGCACACGGCATAGAACTCGAGCCGATGAACACGACCTTTTTCATCGCCCGCTCCAACGTCGTGGACGGCCCCGGCGGCATGTCGGCCTGGCGCTGCGCGCTGTTCTCATGGATGACGCGCCAATCGGAGGGCGCCGCCAGCTTCTTCAACCTGCCGGCCAACCAGGTGGTTGAACTCGGCACCAAGGTCATGCTGTAACGGTGCTGAGAAGAAGCAGTTATATCGATATAGCCCGACGACGGTTGAAGCAGTACCTGATTCGGCGGATAATCGCATTCCCTCTAGGAGTGCAGGTTGTATGACCGACTATTTACTCATCCTCGTCAGTACGGTGCTGGTGAACAACATCGTGATGGTGAAGATCCTCGGATTGTGCCCGTTCATGGGTGTGTCCAAGAAACTGGAAGCCGCCATCGGCATGGGTGCGGCCACGACCTTCGTGCTGACGCTGGGTTCCGGTGCCAGCTATCTGATCCAGCATTACCTGCTCGGCCCCGATCTCGCTTACCTCACCACGCTGTCGTTCATCGTGGTCATCGCCGGCATCGTGCAATTCACCGAGATGGCGATCAAGAAGACCAGCCCCGAGCTGTATCAGATCCTCGGTATCTACCTGCCGTTGATCACCACCAACTGCGCGGTGCTTGGCATCCCCCTGCTCAACGTGCAGGCCAAGCATGATTTCATGCAGTCGTTGCTGTTCGGCTTCGGCGGTGCGGTCGGTTTCACGCTGGTGATGATCCTGTTCGCCGGCATCCGCGAACGCCTGGAAGGCGCCGACGTGCCCGGGATATTCAAGGGCTCGGCCATCGCCATGGTCACTGCCGGATTAATGAGCTTGTCATTCATGGGGTTCTCGGGCCTGGTGAAATGATCTCTGCACTCTGGGTGATGGTCGGCATCTCATTGCTGCTTGGCGCGGTATTGGGCTATTCCGCGATCAAGTTCAAGGTCGAGGGAAATCCGTTGGTGGAAAAGATCGACGCCGTGCTGCCGCAGACGCAATGCGGCCAATGCGGCTACCCCGGCTGCAAGCCGTATGCCGAAGCGATCGCCAAAGGCGAAGCCGGCATCAACAAATGCCCGCCGGGCGGGGAGGAAGGCATACGCAAACTGGCCGACCTGCTCGGTGTGGAATACGTGCCGTTCGGCGAAGGAGTCGCTCCCAAGGGCAAAGCCGTCGCGTTCATCGACGAACAGACTTGCATCGGCTGCACCTTGTGCCTGCAAGCCTGCCCGGTGGATGCGATCGTCGGCGCGGCGAAACAGATGCACACCATCATCGCCTCCGAATGCACCGGCTGCGAGTTGTGCATCGCGCCCTGCCCGGTGGATTGCATCAGCATGCTGCCCATCGGCGAAGACATCTCCAACTGGAAGTGGCAATACCCGACCATTCCCATCGTAGAGGTCGCCGCACGATGAGACCGTTGTTCAAATTCCATGGCGGCATACACCCGCCCACGCATAAGGCAGAATCGACCGGCAGCCCCATCGCGCAGGCCGCCCTCCCGTCCAAACTGGTCATCTCCCTGCACCAGCATGTAGGCAACCGCGCAGTACCGGTGGTTCAGGTCGGCGAGCGCGTGCTCAAGGGGCAGATCATAGGGCGCCCGGAAGGACGCCTTTCCAGTGCGGTACATGCCTCGACATCGGGGACGGTGAGCGCCATCGACATGCAACTGGTCGCCCACCAGTCCGGCCTGCCCGACCTGTGCGTCACTCTCGTCCCGGACGGCAAGGAAGAATGGATACCGCACAGCGGAGTGGACTACAAGCAGGTCGCACACACCGACCTGCGCCATATGCTGCGCCAGGCCGGCGTCGTCGGCTTGGGTGGGGCGGTGTTCCCCAGCGACATGAAATCGTATTCGCACAAGCACAAGATCAGGACGCTGGTACTCAACGGCGCCGAGTGCGAGCCTTACATCACCTGCGACGACATGCTGATGCGCGAACGTGCCGGCGACATCCTGCGCGGCGCGGAGGTGTTGCGCGAACTGCTCTATGCGGAAGAGGTGCTGATCGGCATCGAGGACAACAAGCCGGAAGCCATCGCCGCGATGCAACAGGCCGTGCTCGGCGACAAGCATGCACACATGGAGGTGATCGCCGTCCCCACGCTGTATCCGGGCGGCGGCGCCAAGCAGCTGATCCGCGTGCTGACCGGCATCGAAGTCGCCGCTGGCGTGCGTTCCACCGAAATGGGGGTGCAGTGCTTCAACGTCGCCACGGCCTACTGTGTCTGGCGTGCGATCACGTACGGTGAACCGCTGCTGTCGCGCATCGTCACCGTGACCGGCAACGTGGAACATGCGCAGAATTTCGAGGTGCTGCTCGGCACACCAGTGGACGAACTGGTCGCACAGGCCGGCAGCAAGCCTGATACCGAACGTCACATCATGGGAGGCCCGATGATGGGTGTGGACCTGCCCTCGGGTTCTGTCGGCGTGACCAAGGCGACCAACTGCATCATCGAGGCCTCGTCCAGGCTGTTCCCGCCGCCTCCACCCGCGCTGCCCTGCATCCGCTGCACGCGTTGCGCCGATGTCTGCCCGGCCGAGCTGCAACCGCAGGACCTGTACTGGTTCGCCAAGGCCAAGGACTTCGGCAAGGCGCAGGAATACCATCTGTTCGACTGCATCGAATGCGGCGCCTGCGCCTATGTCTGCCCCAGCCAGATCCCGCTGGTCCAGTATTACCGCTTCGCCAAGAGCGAGATCTGGCAGCGCGAACGCGAGGCCCAGGCTGCCGAACTGGCACGCGAGCGCCACGAATTCAGGCTGACGCGCATCGAGCGCGAGAAACAGGAAAAAGCGGAGCGCCTGGCGCAAAAAGAAAAGGCAGCACTCGCGGCAAAGACTGCAGCCCCTGCGCCGACACCGGAACCGGCGGCGGTCGCCAAGGCGGCCACCGACCCCGACGATACCTTGCAGATGCGCATCGATGCTGCCGTTGCCCGCGCCAAGGAGCAGGCCGCCGTCGCACAGCCGAAGAACACCGATACGCTGACTCCCGAACAGCAAGCCGAGATCGCCGCGATCGAAGCGCGCCGGGCCAACATACGCGAGATGGCAGCCCATGCCGGAGCGGACGATGAACCGCCTAAATCCAATCAAGGATAGATAACGACCATGTGGAGCTCACCTTTCATCACCCAGCCCAGCAGCGTCAGCCAGATCATGCTGCGCGTACTGCTCGCACTGATCCCTGGCATCGCGCTGTATGTCTGGTATTTCGGCCCGGCAATCCTGGTCTCGATCGTACTGGCTTCGGCCACGGCGCTGGCGACCGAGGCGGCGATGCTCAAGCTGCGCCAGCGCCCGCTCAAGCCTTTCCTGACCGACAACAGCGCCTTGCTCACCGCCTGGTTGCTGGCGCTTTCCATTCCCCCGCTTGCGCCCTGGTGGCTGGTGGTGGTCGGCACCGCCTTCGCCATCGCCGTATCCAAGCACCTGTACGGCGGCCTGGGCAACAACCCGTTCAACCCGGCGATGATCGGCTATGCCGTGCTCATCATCTCCTTCCCGGCACATATGACGCATTGGCTCACGCCGCACGCCCTGGCAGGCACCGAACTGACCTTCGGCGAACAATTGGACTACATCTTCAACAGCGTGTTGCCAAAAGGACTGTCGCTGGACGCCGTGACCATGGCGACGCCGCTGGATACGCTGAAGACGCAGCTGCATCTCGGACTGTCGGTAGATAACATACGCGACATGCCGATCTATGGGCGCCTTGCCGGTAAAGGCAGCGAGATGGTGTCTATCGGATTCGCCATCGGCGGCATCTATCTGCTGCTCACCCGCATCATCTCCTGGCACCTGCCAGTGGCGTTCCTGGCCACCCTGTTCGCCACCGCAGGCATTTTCCACCTGCTCGATCCGGCGCATTACGTCACGCCGCTGTTCCACTGGTTCTCGGGTGCCGCGATGCTGGGAGCGTTCTTCATTCTTACCGACCCAGTCACTTCGCCGACCACCACCAAGGGCAAGCTGTACTTCGCTTTTGGCGCCGGCTTGCTGACCTATCTGATCCGGGCTTTTGGCGGCTTCCCCGACGGCATAGCCTTCGCCACCTTGCTGATGAACATCTGCGTGCCGCTGATCGACGCATGGACGCAGCCCAAGGTGTTCGGCAAGAAAGGTGGCGGCAAATGAAACGCATCGCACGCTCCACCCTGCAGACCGCCATCAACCTGGTGTTCTTCGCCGTTATCGGCACCGCAATACTGGCCTCGGTCTTTTTCATGACGCATGACAAGATCGTGAAAAGCGAAGAAGCCGAGAAACTGAAGCTCATCATGCAGATCGTACCTCCGGCGTTGTTCGACAATGACATCATCCAGGACACCTTGAGCATCCCTGCCAGCGATCTGCTGGGTACCGATGAAGTCACTACCGCTTACCGCGCCCGTCTCAAGGGTGAGCCATCTGCCGTGGTGCTGAGCGCGATCGCGCCGGACGGCTATGGCGGCAAGATATCGCTGATCCTCGCCGTGAAAGCCAGTGGCGAACTGGCCGGCGTGCGCGTGGTCGCACACAAGGAGACACCGGGACTGGGCGACTATATCGAGCTGCCGAAGAGCCCGTGGATCAAGGGGTTCGACGGAAAATCGCGCGAGGTGTATAAAGACGCTGACTGGAAAGTGAAGAAAGACGGCGGCAAATTCGATTACATGGCGGGGGCGACCATCACCCCGCGCGCGGTAGTCAAAGCCGTGCACAAGGCACTGGTCTATTTCGGCGAGAATCGCGACCAGCTATTTGCGCCGGATGAAGCAAGGAAGGAGAAATCGAAATGAACCTTCAGGAATACAAAGACATTGTACATAACGGCCTGTGGAAGCAGAATCCCGGCGTGGTGCAATTGCTCGGCCTGTGCCCGCTGCTGGCAGTCAGCAGCACCGTGGTGAACGGGGTGAGTCTCGGCCTTGCAACATCGCTGGTGATGGCGCTGAGCGGTGCTTCCATTGCGCCGATTCGCAGCTATGTGCCGAACGAGATCCGCATCCCGGTGTTCATTCTCATCATCGCAGTGCTGGTCACCGTGGTGCAATACCTGATGAATGCCTACATGTATGGCCTTTATGTCGTCCTCGGGATATTCATCCCCCTCATCGTCACCAACTGCATCGTGCTGGCACGGGTGGAGGCGTTTGCATCGAAAAATAATGCGCTTTCTTCCGCATTGGACGGTTTTGCCATGGGACTGGGCCTGACCGCCGTGCTGGGTGTGCTGGGCGCCATGCGCGAACTACTGGGCAAAGGTACGTTGTTCTCCGGCATCGATCTGGCGCTGGGCGATGTAGCCAAGGACTGGGTGCTGCACATCATCCCGAATTACAAAGGCTTCCTTATCGCCATCCTGCCGCCAGGCGCTTTCATCGGCCTCGGCCTGCTGATCGCCGGGCGCAACTGGCTGAACTTGCGTGCGGCGCAAAAACGTCAGGGCCCGACCGCTGTGCCCGCACCGGTTGACGGCGGCTGCTCGCCAGCGATGCATTGAACGGACGATGAATCCCGCAAAACGCCGCGAGATATTCCTGCGCCTTCAAGCCGCGAACCCCCACCCCACCACCGAACTGGAACACGCCTCGCCGTTCGAGTTGCTGGTGGCAGTGATCCTGTCGGCGCAAGCCACCGACAAGAGCGTCAATATCGCCACGCGCGAACTCTTTCCCGTCGCCAACACCCCGCAAAAGTTCCTCGATCTGGGCGAGGTCGAGCTGCGCGAATATGTGCAGCGCATCGGCCTCTACCAGACCAAGAGCAAGCACATCATCCAGATGTGCCGCATCCTGCTGGAACAGCACGATGGTCAGGTGCCGCAAACGCGGGCAGCACTGGAAGCCCTGCCCGGCGTGGGCCGCAAGACCGCCAACGTGATCCTCAACACCGCCTTCGGCCAGCCGACCATCGCTGTGGATACTCACATCTTCCGCGTCAGCAACCGCACCGGCCTGGCGCCCGGCAAGGACGTGACCGAGGTCGAAAAGAAACTGTTGAAGTTCGTGCCGGATGAATTCAAACTCGACGCCCACCATTGGCTGATCCTGCACGGCCGCTATGTATGCCAGGCGCGCAAACCGAAATGCGGCGCATGCATCATCGAAAGTTTGTGCGAATATAAAGAGAAGGTGTTCTGATGTTCAACCCGAGCCGCGACGAGGCGAGACTCTTTCTGTTCGAATCCTGGCGCAAACGCCGCACAGGGGAACTGCTCACTCCGCTGGAAGACCTCACTGCCCAGCTGATCGACAAGCATCCCGAATATCACACCTTGTTCGACGATCCGGAACGCAATCAGGACAAGGATTACGCCCCGGATGGCAACGTGGTGAATCCCTTCCTGCACCTGATGATGCACCTGACCATCGAGGAGCAGATATCCATCGGCCAGCCGCAGGGCATCCGCGAGCAGTTCGTGCGCCTGACCCGGAAATACGAATCTGAACATGAAGCGCAGCATGCGATCATGGATTGCCTGGGCGAGATGATCTGGCAGGCGCAGCGCAACAAGACGGCCCCGGATGCAGCGGTCTATATCTCATGTCTGGAGAAGCAATAATGCGCTTGAGCAAGATCGTGACCAGAACCGGCGACGATGGCAGCACCGGGTTGGCAGATGGTACGCGCGTCGCCAAGGACTGCCCCCGTATCGCCGTCATCGGCAGCGTGGATGAACTCAACAGCCATCTCGGCGTGCTGCTCGCCGAAACGCTGCCGGAAGCTGTGCGTGATGAGTTATTGCGCATCCAGAACGACCTGTTCGACTTGGGTGGCGCCCTTGCCTCGCCCGGCGCACCGTTCGATGTTGCCAAGCTCGCCCGGCTGGATGCCGCCATTGCCCACTACAACGCCGATCTGCCGCCGCTCAAGGAATTCATCCTGCCGGGCGGTACGCGCGCTGCAGCACTATGCCATGTCGCCCGCACGGTGGCACGGCGCGCCGAACGCGACATGTTCCATCAGCTACAGAGCGAGACAGCCCCGCAAGAGGGACTGAAGTATCTGAACCGGCTTTCGGATCTGCTGTTCGTGCTGTGCCGCGTCCTGAATCGCTCAGCCGGACAAGCCGAGACGCTGTGGCAGCGCTAACCATCGACTTGGCTGGTGTATTTTGACAGCCTAGTCGAATGGCTATGCAAAGCTAACCATCGACTTGGCTGGCGTATTTTAACGGCCTGGCCGAAAGGCCATGCAAAGTCAGGGCTGGGGTGAAGGCGGGGGAGTCTTCGGTTTGCGCAAACCAAGCAGCCACATGACGTAGCCGGACAGGCAGTAGCCGAAGAACAGCAGGAACAGGTTCAAAGGCGGATTCTGCGCCACGAAGATGAAGAACAGCGCGAACAGGAAAATGACGATGAACGGCACGCTCTTGCGCATGTTGAACGATTTGAAGCTGTAGTATTTGAGGTTACTCACCATGCTCAAGCCTGCGAAAACGGTCAGCAATGCGGCATACCAGCGCAGCTCGAATCCGGTGAAGCTGTTGTCCAGCATCACCCAGACAAAGCCCGCCACCAGCGCTGCCGCTGCTGGACTGGGCAGTCCCTGGAAGTAACGCTTGTCGACCACGTCGATATTGGTATTAAAGCGGGCCAGGCGCAACGCCGCCCCGGCGCAATAAATGAAGGCAGCGAACCATCCCCACTTGCCCAAGTCACGGAACGCCCATTCGTACATCAGGATGGATGGTGCCACGCCAAACGAGACCATGTCGGACAGGCTGTCATATTCGGCACCGAATTCGCTTTGCGTGTGCGTCAGGCGCGCCACACGACCGTCCAGGCCATCCAGCACCATGGCGATGAAGATGGCTACGGCAGCGAATTCGAATTTGCCGTTCATCGCCTGCACGATGGCATAGAACCCGGCGAACAGCGCAGCAGTGGTGAACAGGTTGGGCAGCAGATAAATGCTGCGCCGACGTAAGTCCATGTGCTTGCGCTGGTTCAGTTCGGTCATGTTCAGAGTTTTGCCAGGATAGTGGTGGTGGCGGACACTTTATCACCGATAGCCACCTTGACGGTAGCCGTCAGCGGCAAGTAGACATCGACGCGCGAACCGAAGCGGATGAAACCGTAACGCTGGCCGCGCGACAGCACGTCGCCCGCCTTGATGTAGCACAGGATACGGCGCGCGATCAGGCCCGCCACCTGCACGAAAGTCACGGTCTGGCCATCGGTCGTCGTCAGCACCACCGCATTACGCTCGTTCTCGGTGGAAGCCTTGTCCAGGTCGGCATTCACGAACTTGCCGGGGAAATATTCGATCTTTTCCACTTTGCCATCGACCGGACTGCGATTGGAGTGGACGTTGAACACATTCATGAACACGCTGACCAGAATGGCATCGCGCTTGGCATATGGATCTTGCGTCCGCTCCACCTTGATGACACGCCCGTCGGCCGGGGACAGCACGATCCCGGTTTCCTGCGGTATCTCGCGTGCCGGGTCGCGGAAGAACTGCAGCACGAACACAAAGATGATCCACAAAGGTATCGACCAAGTCGCGCACCAGACGGTGGCAGCAACGGCCAGCACCAGGGAAATGGCCAGGAACGGCCAGCCCTCGCGGGCGATGATAGGGTGTGGATAGTTGTTCATAGGATTCTGGATTTGGGATTTTGGATTTAGCCAGCAAGATTGAAGATTTGAAGGAGTTCCCTCAAATCCTCAATCCCAATTCCCAAATCCTAGTTCTTCGATTGATCGACCAGCTTGTTCTTGCCGATCCAGGGCATCATGGCGCGCAACTGCCCGCCCACCACTTCGATCGGGTGTACGGCATTCAAACGGCGGCGCGCAGTCATTTCCGGATAGTTGGTGCGGCCTTCCAGGATGAACTGCTTGGCGTAGGAACCGTTCTGGATGTTGTTCAGGCATTCCTTCATCGCGGCGCGGGCCTGGTCGCCGATCACGCGCTGACCGGTGACGTACTCGCCATATTCCGCGTTGTTGGAGATGGAGTAGTTCATGTTGGCGATGCCGCCTTCGTACATGAGGTCGACGATCAGCTTCAGTTCGTGCAGGCACTCGAAGTAGGCCATTTCCGGAGCATAACCGGCTTCGGTCAGGGTCTCGAAACCGGCCTTGACCAGTTCCACTGCGCCACCGCACAGCACGGCTTGTTCGCCGAACAGGTCGGTCTCGGTCTCTTCGCGGAAATTGGTCTCGATCACGCCGCCCTTGGTGCCGCCGTTGGCAGCCGCGTAGGACAGCGCGATATCCTTGGCCTTGCCGCTCTTGTCCTGGTACACGGCGATCAGCGTGGGCACGCCGCCGCCCTTCAGATATTCGGAACGCACGGTGTGGCCCGGGCCTTTCGGGGCGATCATGATCACGTCCACGTCGGCGCGCGGCACGACCTGGTTGTAGTGCACGTTGAAGCCGTGTGCGAATGCCAAAGCTGCACCCGCCTTCATGTTGGGAGCGACTTCGGTGTTGTAGACTTCGGGGATATTCTCGTCCGGCAACAGCATCATCACCACGTCGGCGCCTTTTACCGCGGCGGCAACTTCGGCGACCTTCAAACCGGCACCTTCGGCCTTCTTCCAGGAAGCACCGTTCTTGCGCAGGGCAACGGTCACGTTGACGCCCGATTCTTTCAGGTTCTGCGCATGGGCATGGCCTTGCGAGCCGTAGCCGATGATGGTCACTTGCTTGCCCTTGATCAGGGACAGGTCTGCGTCTTTGTCGTAATAAACTTTCATGTTGGCCTCGTCGAAAAAATCAGTTTGGTAGTTAAATAAATATCCGGATCAAAGTTTCAGAATGCGGTCGCCGCGACCGATGCCGGATGCACCGGTACGCACCGTTTCCAGGATCAAGCCCTGATCGATCGCCTGCAGGAATCGATCCAGCTTGTGCCCAGTACCGGTCAGCTCGATGGTATAGGTCTTGTCGGTGACGTCTATGACGCGGCCACGGAAGATGTCGGTCATGCGTTTCAGTTCTTCGCGATCGTCGCCTGCCGCACGCACCTTGACCAGCATCAGCTCGCGCTCGATATGGTCGCCGTCGGTCAGATCCATCACCGTCACCACATCCACCAGCTTGTTGAGCTGTTTGGTGATCTGCTCGATCACTTCGTCGGAACCGCTGGTGACGATGGTCATGCGCGACATGGTCGGATCCTCGGTCGGTGCCACGGTGAGCGATTCGATGTTATATCCACGCGCCGAGAACAATCCCGACACACGTGACAGTGCGCCCGCTTCGTTCTCCATCAGCAATGAGATGATATGCCGCATCTTACAAATCCTCCGCCAGGATCACTTCGGACAAGCCCTTGCCGCCGGGGACCATCGGATAAACGTTCTCGGTTGAATCAGTGCGAAAATCCAAGAAGACCAGTCTGTCCTTGAGTGCGAAGGCTTCCTTCAGCGCGCCCTCGACATCGGACGGCTTCTCGACCAGGATACCGACATGCCCGTAGGCCTCTGCGACCTTCACGAAGTCCGGCAACGCATCCATATAGGAATGCGAGTAGCGGTTGCCATGGAAGAATTCCTGCCACTGGCGCACCATGCCCAGGTAACGATTGTTGAGTGCGATCACCTTGACCGGCAGGTTATATTGCTTGCAGGTGGACAGTTCCTGGATGTTCATCTGGATGCTGCCTTCGCCCGTCACGCAGGCCACGGTCGCGCCCGGGTGCGCCAGTTGCACGCCCATCGCCGCAGGCAGGCCGAAACCCATCGTGCCCAGGCCGCCGGAATTGATCCAGCGGCGCGGCTGATCGAACTTGTAATATTGCGCCGCCCACATCTGGTGCTGGCCCACATCGGAAGTCACAAAGGCATCGCCGTGCGTGATCCGGTGCAACGTCTCGATCACGAATTGGGGTTTGATGATTTCGGTCGAATTCTTGTATGACAGCGAATTCGCGCCGCGCCATTCGTCGATCTGTTTCCACCAGTCCTTCAATGCCGCCGTGTCGGGCTTCTGCTTGCTGCTGTTCAGCACCGCCAACAGGTCGGACAGCACGTCCGCCACATTGCCCACGATGGGTACGTCGACCTTGACACGCTTGGAGATGGAGGCCGGGTCGATATCGATATGGATGATCTTGCGCGGCACCGAATTGAAGTGCGCCACGTTGCCGATCACGCGGTCGTCAAAACGCGCCCCCACTGCCAGCAGCACATCGCAATTCTGCATGCCGAGGTTGGCCTCGTAAGTGCCGTGCATGCCCAGCATGCCGACGAATTGCTTGTCGCTCGCCGGATAACCGCCCAAGCCCATCAGTGTGTTGGTGCAAGGCACGCCCAGCAGGCGCACCAGTTCGGTCAATTGCCTGGCCGCATCCGACAGGATCACGCCGCCACCCGCATACACCATGGGGCGCTTGGCTTCCAGCAATAATTGTGCTGCACGCTTGATCTGCCCGATGTCGCCATGGGTCTGCGGATTATAGGAACGGATGCTGACTGTCGCAGGATACGAATATTCCGCCTTCTGCTGCGACACGTCCTTGGGAATGTCCACCAGCACAGGCCCCGGTCGCCCGCTTTTCGCCAGATAGAACGCTTTCTTCAGCGTACTGGCGATATCCTTGGCATCCTTGACCAGGAAATTATGCTTGACACAGGGACGGGTGATGCCGACCGCATCGACTTCCTGGAATGCGTCTTCGCCGATATAACTGGTCGGCACCTGGCCACTGATCACCACCAGCGGAATGGAATCCATGTAGGCGGTGGCGATCCCGGTGACCGCATTGGTCACGCCCGGACCGGAGGTCACCAAGGCTACGCCGACCTTTTCCGTAGAACGTGCATAGCCGTCCGCCGCGTGTACGGCCGCCTGTTCGTGGCGTACCAGCACGTGCTTGACCTGTTCCTGCTTGAACAGCTCATCGTAGATGAAAAGCACTGCGCCGCCCGGGTAGCCGAATACATATTCGACACCCTCTTCCTGCAAACAGCGGATGGTTATTTCTGCGCCTGTCAGTTCCATGAACCCACTACCCTGATAAAACAACGAAAGACCGGGCAAGATAAAGGCTGGCGGTGTTTTGGTCAACCCCTGCAACGCGTCAGGAACGGCAAAATCCCTAAGTAATGCAGGAATTTGCTAGTATGCGCGCCGAATATTCCGGAGCCACCGATCTGTCTACGCCACAGCAACTTTCCGAATTCCTTGCACAGGCAGAACGGCGCGCCTATAAACAGGCGCAGTTCGCTGTACGCGACGAACATGCGGCTCTCGATATCGTGCAGGATGCCATGATGAAGCTCGCCGAACGCTATGGTGACCATCCCGCCGAAGAGTTTCCCATGCTGTTCCAGCGCATCCTGCAGAACACCATCAGGGATTATTACCGCCGGCAGAAAGTACGCTCGTTCTGGACCACGCTGATGTCGGCACTGACGCCCCAGCACGATGTGGAAGATTTCGACCCGCTCGACACCCTGCAGGATGAGGACAATGAGAGTCAGCCGGCGCATCCCGACGAAGCGCTGGCACAATCCCAGTTGATTGAGATAATTGAAGAAGTTTTGGATAAACTCCCTGCTCGTCAACGCGAAGCCTTCCTGCTGCGTTATTGGGAGGAACTGGATACATCGGAAACAGCTGCAGCCATGGGCTGCTCGGAGGGCAGTGTCAAGACCCATTGCTCGCGAGCCACTCACGCGCTTGCCGCCTTGCTTAGAGAAAGGGGGGTAGACCTATCATGAAAAACAGATTGACTAACAAAGATATCGGGCATCTGCTGAATCTATCCGCCAATCAACTCGATCGGGATATTGCGAATAGCCTCTACGCTGCGCGACAGCAGGCCTTGCAACGCCAACGGGCTTCCACGCCAATCTGGACGAACCAGAACGGTTTGCTGCATGGACATCTGCGACTTTCCCCGCGTGCGCTCAACTGGGTCATTGCGGCTGTTGTGGTCAGCCTGTTGGCAATCAACCTGTCCTACTGGAATCGCATGGTCGAGCGCGACCACAGCGATATCGATATCGCCATCCTGACAGACGATTTGCCGGTCGACATGTATGTCGATACAACGAACACGGACTGATTGATGCCTTTTTTGCTCAGGAATATCTTTGCCCTGCTGTTTGTTGCAGTATCCTGCCTGCCGGTCGCAGCCCTCGCCCAATCGTGGGCGAGTCTCACCCCGCATCAAAAAGACGCGCTCGCCCCACTGGCAGACACTTGGGACACCCTGTCGGAAAAACAGCATGTGAACTTCCTGTCGATCGCCAGGCGCTATCCACGGCTCAGCCCGGAGAAGCAAAAACGCCTGCACGCGCAAATGACCAAATGGAGCAAACTGACGCCTGAGCAGCGCGACCATGCCAGGGCAAAATACCGGGCTTTCAACAAGGTACCGGCAGAACAGCGCGAAGCTGTGAAAAGGATGGTGCGCGAGCAACAAGCGCAAGCCGCAAGCGGCGTTCCGCCAGCACCTGCCTCTCCCTGACCAGCCCCAGCCCGCAGTCAGGCATCCCGGCAACTGTTCCAGCAAGCGGCTGCTGCGCAGCGCAGCCACTACCTGCGCTCGGTACGCCAGAGCATCCCCATGGCCAGCGCAAGGAACAGCCAGCTCATCGCAGTCGCGCTCAATAGCGGTGACCAGTCATTCAAGGCTCCGACATTGGCAAACAGCCGGCCAACGAAGTGGAAGCTCAGGCCCAGCACTATCCCCATGAATATCTTGCCGCTGATGCCACCCTCCCGGCGCTGGTAGGCAGAGAAAGGCAATGCCAGCAACATCATCACCAGCACGGCTAACGGATAGACCAGCTTGTTCCACATCGCGATCTCATAACGCGAGGTCTTCTGATGATTCTCGCGCAAATGCATGGTGTACTGATACAGGTTCCAGGCCGACATCTGTTCAGGCACCACCAGCAGCACGCTGAGGATATCGGGATTCAGCGAAGTGTGCCATTCCGCACGAGGACGGTTGTCGGTGGTGGCGCCCTGCTTGCTGAAAAGCGTCTGCCGCACGCCGTCCAGTTGCCAGCGATCCTCATCCAGATAAGACGCATGCTCAGCCGAGGTGATGCTGCGCAAATGATAAGTTGCATCGAACTCGTAGATGCTGACATCCAGCAATGAAGTATCGGGCAGCATGCTTCTCACGTTGATGAAGCTGCGCTCGTCCTTCGCCCACACACCCGACCTGAACTCCTTGACCGAGACCTTCAAGTTCTGCGCTTTCATTCGCAGCTCCTGGGCCATGCGCTCGCTCGGCGGCGCGATGACCTCACCGAACAGGAAACACAGCACCACCAGCGGCAGGCCGATCTTGACCAGCATAACTATCATCTGTTTGAGCGAAACACCCGAACTGCGATACACGGTCAATTCCGAGCTCGCCGCCATCTGCACCAGCGCGAAGATGGTACCGATCAATACCGCGACAGGGAAGAGTTCATAGATATGTCCGGGAATGGTCAGCGTCACGAACAGCAGCACATAACCCAGACGGTAATCGCCGCGCCCCATCGAATTCAGCTCGTTGACCAGATCGAGCAGGGCGAACAGCATGATGAGCGCGGCGAACACCAGCGCGACGCTGGCATATATCTCCCGCCGCAGATAACGGGTCAGCAACCTCATCGTTTCAACCTGCGCCACGAAGAAGCAGACGAGCGATGGTAGAACAACACCAGCATCACGCCGAACATCAGCAAATGGATACCCAGCAGGCCTGCTGACGGGCTGATCTTGCCGCGCGCGACCCAGGAATTGGTCACGCTGATCATGTTGTTATAGAACATATAGATCACCATCGCGGCGATCAGATTGAGCGAGCGCCCGGCGCGCGGATTCACATAACTCAAAGGGATAGCCAGCAGGGACAGGATCAGCGCACTGAGCGGCAACCCGATGCGCCATTCCAGTTCCGACAAATTCCATGCGGTCGGATTCTGCAGCAGATAAAGAGTGGAAAAGGCCTGAAGGTGAGGCAAATCTTCCCGCAATTCGGCAGGTTCGATGCGCATCGCGTAACGCTCGAACTCGACGATCCTGAAATCAGCCCGGCCGGGAATGCCCTCATAACGCGTGCCATTCAGCATCACCAGGAAGCGGTCGCCGTTCGGTGCGGTCTCCTGGTACCCTTCCTTGGCGACCATCGTACCTTCCTTGCCGTTCTGGGTGGATTGCACGAAGATGTTGCCGACGCGTTTTTTCTGCGAGTCGACATCTTCCAGGAAGAACACGCGGTCCGCCTGCTTGGATTCGCGGAACACCCCCGGTGTCGCGGCGGACACATCGTCGCGGCTGTCCAGCCTGCGCTTGAATTCGTCCGCCTTGGACAAGGCCCACGGCGACAATACCAGGCTGAGCAGCGCGATCAGCAGCGTCACCGGGATGGCGTAGCCCAGCACCGGTCGTATCCAGCGCGTCAGCCCGATACCGGAAGTGAACCACACCACCATCTCGCTGTCGCGGTAACTGCGCGACAGCGTCAGCAGCACTGAAAGGAACAGGCTGATGGACAGCAGCACCGGCAGGTAATTGAGCGACGTGAAGCCCAGCATCGCGAGCACACCGTCCACCGCCAGCATGCCGCTGACCGACTCACCCAGCAGACGGATCAGCTGGGTGAACACGACGATGCCCAGCAGGATAGAGGACACCAGCAATCCCGTGCTGGCGAACTCGCGCACCAGCGCCCAGTAAAAGATGCCGTGCGGACGAGGCTTCTTTGACTTTTGTGGCAGGGATTGCGGATAATCCGTCATCGGAGACAATTCTGAGATTAATGAGGAGAGGCGCGTGGAATTTAGCATAAAACAAGGCAGTCCGGAAAAACTGAAGAGCGGCTGCGTCGTGGTCGGCGTATCCGATGGCGGCAAATTGTCGAAGGCCGCACAAGTGCTCGACAAGGCTGCCAAGCACGCGCTCAGCGACCTCATCGCCCGCGGCGACATGAGCGGCAAAGCCGCATCCACCCTGCTGCTGCACAAGCTGCCGGGCGTCGCAGCCGAGCGCGTGCTGCTGGTCGGCCTGGGCAAATCCAGCGAACTGAACAACAAGACCAGCACCGAGATCCTGGAATCGGCTTTCAGCGCATTGAACAAGACGCCAGCCAAGGATGCGACGCTTTACATCGTCGACGAGGGCGTGGGCAAGGATGCCGCCTGGGTCGTCCGGCAAGCCGTGTTCGCCGCCGCCGAACAGGCGTTCCGCGCCGACGGCATGAAGAGCAAGCCGGCCAAGGCCGCCACGCTCAAGCACATCACCTTCGCCACACTCGACAAACCGGCTGCAAACCTGAAGACCGCACTCGACCAGGCAGCCGCCACCGCACGCGGCACGGAACTCACCAAGACGCTGGGCAACCTGCCCGGCAACATCTGCACCCCGACCTACCTCGCCGCCAAGGCACTCGCCCTGGGCAAGTCGCACAAGAGCGTCAAGACCACGGTGCTGGATGAGAAAGCCATGCAGAAACTGGGCATGGGCTCCCTCCTTTCCGTCACGCGCGGCAGCACCCAACCGGCCAAGCTGATCACCATGGAATACTACGGTGCAGCGAAGACGCAGAAGCCCATCGTGCTGGTCGGCAAGGGCATCACCTTCGATACCGGCGGCATCTCGCTCAAACCGGGCGCCGAGATGGACGAGATGAAATACGACATGTGCGGTGCCGCCAGCGTGTTCGGCACCCTGCAGGCCATTGCCGAAATGGGGCTCAAACTCAATGTGGTCGGCGTGATCCCGACTTGCGAGAACATGCCTTCCGGCGAAGCTACCAAGCCGGGCGACATCGTCACCAGCATGTCCGGCCAGACCATCGAGATATTGAACACCGATGCCGAAGGCCGCCTGATCCTGTGCGACGCACTGACCTACTCGAAGAAGTTCAATCCCGACACCGTCATCGACATCGCCACGCTCACCGGAGCCTGCGTGATCGCATTGGGCCATGTCGCCAGCGGCATGTTCAGCAACGAAGACAAACTGGCCAAGGAACTGATCGCGGCGGGGGAACAGTCGCACGACCGCATCTGGCAACTGCCGCTGTGGGAAGACTACCAGCCGCTGCTGGACAGCAACTTCGCCGACATGGCGAACATCGGTGGCCGCGCGGGTGGCACCATCACCGCCGCCTGTTTCCTGGCGCGCTTCACCAAGGACTACCGCTGGGCGCACCTCGACATCGCGGGCACGGCCTGGCTATCCGGCAAACAAAAGGGCGCAACCGGCCGGCCGGTGCCCCTGCTGACGCAGTATTTGATCAACCGCACAAACGGCAAATGATTTAGCCACAGAGCACACAGAGATCACAGAGAAGGATGCGGAGGGGGTTCTCTGTGTGCTCTGTGGTCTCTGTGGCTAACTGGTTTTGAATATGACCAAAGTAGATTTCTATACCGGCAGCGAAGACAAGCTGCGCACCGCCTGTCAGCTGAGCCACAAGGCGATGCAGAACGGCCTGCGCGTGCTGCTGCACGCACCCGACGAGGCCACTGCCGACAAGCTGGACCAGCTGCTGTGGCATTACCCGCCCACCGCATTCATGCCGCACTGCCATAGCCATGAAGCGGATGCCGCCACGCTGCCGGTGGTCATCGGCCGCGACGAGGCATTTCCTCATTCCGAGCTGCTGATCAGCCTGCACAACGCCTGCCTGCCGTTCTTCAGCCGCTTCGAGCGCGTCATCGAGATCGTCAGCCAGGATGACGCCGATGCCAAACTGGGACGCGAGCGCTATGTCTTCTACAAAGACCGCGGCTACGAGCTGCGCCACTTCGACCTGCGCAAGACATGAAGTCGCGCACCATCAACCCCGACCTGTTACCCATCCTGACCGAAACGGCGGACGGCACCGTGATCGACCTGCCGACATTGACGGAAGCTCTCGGCGCGCAACTCGCCACAGCGCAGCGAGCCTTCCCGTTGACCGACGAACAATGCATGCAATTGGCTGAGCGGCTCTTCCCCCAACTCGAAGCGACGCTGCGCGAAACCATCGGCTCACGCTCAGAAGCGCGCTGGGAAAAATCCATGCAGCAAGTGCGCGTCATCCTGCCCAGCCTCATTCGCGACGCCGTGCAAATGCCCGGTTAGACGCCAGCGCTGCGCTCCTGCTCGCCGCGCCGAGCCTGTATAATCCCGCCCTCTTTGAACCACGCATTCTCCGAAAAGACCGCAATGGAACTCGCAAAAAGTTTTGACCCGAAAGACATCGAAGCCCGCTGGTATCCCACCTGGGAAAATGCCGGCTACTTCAAGGCCGGACTCGACGGCTCGAAGAAAGAGAATTTCTGCATCCAGCTACCGCCGCCCAACGTCACCGGCACGCTGCACATGGGCCACGGCTTCAACCAGACGCTGATGGATGCGCTCACGCGCTACCACCGCATGCGCGGGGACAACACGCTGTGGCAACCGGGCACCGACCACGCCGGCATCGCCACGCAGATCGTGGTCGAACGCCAGCTCGACGCACAAGGCAAATCGCGCCACGAACTCGGCCGCGAGAAGTTCATCGAAAAAGTGTGGGAGTGGAAGGAATACTCCGGCAACACCATCACCAAGCAGATGCGCCGCCTCGGCACCTCGCCCGACTGGTCGCGCGAACGCTTCACCATGGACGAAGGCCTGTCGCGTTCCGTCACCGAGACCTTCGTGCGACTGTTCAACGAAGGCCTGATCTACCGCGGCAAGCGCCTGGTGAACTGGGACCCGAAACTGCACACCGCAGTGAGCGACCTCGAAGTGGTGCAGGAAGAAGAAGACGGCTTCATGTACCACATCCAGTATCCGCTGGCGGACGGCTCCGGCCATCTGGTGGTCGCCACCACCCGCCCCGAGACCATGTTGGGCGACGTGGCGGTGATGGTGCATCCCGAGGACGAGCGCTATCGGCACCTCATCGGCAAACAGGTGAAACTGCCGCTGTGCGACCGCACCATTCCCGTCATCGCCGACGAATACGTGGACAAGGAGTTCGGCACCGGCGTGGTCAAGGTCACGCCCGCACATGACTTCAACGACTATGCCGTGGGTCAGCGCCACAAGCTGGAAATGATCTCCATCCTCACGTTGGACGCGAAGATCAACGAGCACGCGCCCAAGCAATATCAAGGCATGGACCGCTTCGCCGCGCGCAAGCAGATCTGCGCCGACCTCGAAGCCGCCGGCCTGTTCATCAAGGCCGACAAGCACAAACTGAAAGTGCCGCGCGGCGACCGCACCGGCGTGGTGATCGAGCCGATGCTGACCGACCAGTGGTTCGTCGCCATGAGCAAGGCGGGCCCTGAAGGCAAGAGCATCACCGAGCAGGCGCTGGAATGCGTGAGCTCCGGCGAGATCAGGTTCCACCCCGAGAACTGGGTCAACACCTACAACCAGTGGCTCAACAACATCCAGGACTGGTGCATCTCGCGCCAACTGTGGTGGGGCCACCAGATCCCCGCGTGGTACGGCGTGAACGGCGAAGTGTTCGTCGCGCGCGACGAAGCCGAAGCGCGCAAGCTCGCAGACAAGGCCGGTTACGCCGGGCAGCTTGATCGCGACAACGACGTGCTCGACACCTGGTTCTCTTCCGCGCTGTGGCCGTTCTCCACGCTCGACTGGGAGATGGGTAAACCGTTCGATGCGCAGAACCAGTTCGTGAAGCAATACCTGCCCTCCTCCGTGCTGGTCACCGGCTTCGACATCATCTTCTTCTGGGTGGCGCGCATGGTGATGATGACCAAACACATCACCGGCAAGATCCCGTTCAGGGATGTGTATGTGCACGGTCTGATCCGCGATGCGGAAGGCCAGAAGATGTCCAAGTCCAAGGGAAATGTCTTGGATCCCATCGACCTCATCGACGGCATCGACCTCGACTCGCTGGTAAAGAAGCGCACCACCGGCCTGATGAACCCGAAAGATGCGGAGAAGATCGAGAAGCGTACGCGCAAGGAATTCCCCGAAGGCATCACCGCCTTCGGCACCGACGCACTACGCTTCACCTTTGCCTCGCTGGCCTCGCCCGGTCGCGACATCAAGTTCGACATGCAGCGCTGCGAGGGTTACCGCAACTTCTGCAACAAGCTGTGGAACGCCACGCGCTTCGTGCTGATGAACTGCGAAGGCAAGGATGTCGGCCAGAACGAGTCGCTGCCGCTGGAATTCTCCGCCGCCGACAAGTGGATGATCGGCGAATTGCAGAAGGCCGAGGCCGAGATGGCGGCGCACTTCGCCGACTACCGCTTCGACATGGCTGCGCGTGCGGTGTACGAACTGGTGTGGAACACCTACTGCGACTGGTATGTGGAACTCGCGAAAGTTCAACTGGCGTTCCCTCACCCCAACCCTCTCCCGGAGGGAGAGGGGGCAATTGAGGAAAGCAATCCTTCAATTCTTGCGCAGCAGCGCGGCACCCGCCGCACCCTGGTACGCGTGCTGGAGACCATCCTGCGCCTGGCCCACCCGATCATCCCGTTCATCACCGAAGAATTGTGGCAATCGGTCGCACCGATGGCGAATGCCAAGGGCGACAGCATCATGCTGCAAGCCTATCCCAAGGCCGACAGCAGCAAGATCGACACTGCCGCCATCGCGCAGATCGCGCTGTTGCAGGAACTCGTCACCGCCTGCCGCAGCCTGCGCAGCGAGATGAACCTGTCGCCCGCCGCGCGCGTGCCGCTGATCGCCGCCGGCGATGCGACGGTGCTGAATGCGCTCGCGCCTTACATCAGCAGCCTCGGCAAGTTGAGCGAAGTGCAGGTGGTCGCCGAATTGCCGGAAGGCGATGCGCCGGTGTCCATCGTCGGCAACTTCAAGCTGATGCTGAAGGTGGAGATCGACGTGGCGGCGGAACGCGAACGCCTGGACAAGGAGATCGCACGCTTGAGCAACGAGATCACCAAGGCACAAGCCAAGCTCGGCAACGAGAGCTTCGTCGCACGCGCCCCGGCGGCAGTGGTGGAACAGGAAAAGAAACGTCTGGAAGAGTTCGCCGCGACGCTGGTGCAGTTGCAGGCGCAGCGGAAGAAGATCGGCTAAACCACCTTGCCCGCAGGCCAATAGAAACGGCAACCTTCAGGCATGTAGCCCGAAGACTGCCGATTCCAGGTGACTTTCACGATAAATGCCTGAAGAACGCCTGTTTACAAGGCCTGCAGGGCATCCAGTGTCTTACCGCCTCAGCGGCGGCGGATCAGGAAGACGAATTCGCCGCCGGCTTCCGTCGACGACAGCAATTCGTTGCCCGTCTTGCTGCAGAAATCCACGAAGTCCTTGGGCGAGCCCTTGTCCGTCGCCACAACCTTCAGCACCTGTCCCGCACTCATCGCCGACAGCGATTTCTTGGCGCGCAGGATGGGCAGCGGACAGGCCAGCTGCCTGACATCCAGTTCGGCATCGAAGGCACTTCCGTTCATACGACGATATTCCCGCCGGCATGCGCCCATGCCGTGATGCCGCCCTGCAGGTTGTAGACATCGCCCAGCCCTTGTGCCGCAGCGAATGCAGCGGCCTGCGCCGAGCGTCCGCCCATCTGGCAATAGAACACGGTGCTCTTCTTTGCATCCAGATCCTGCAAGCGCATCGGCAACAGGTGCAACGGCAGACAGATGGCGCCTGCGATGCGGCCGCGCGCGATCTCCGCATCGGTACGCACATCCACCAGCTGCGCGTTGCCGCTGGCGATCAGGTTCGGCAACTCTGCCACGGTGATGATCTTGAAATCCGCCACTTCTGTCTTCTCCACTTTTAATGATTGCTATTGTTCATCTGCATGATCGCTCAGCAAGCGCGATATGCGCGTGTTCGCCATGGACAACCGCCGGACCAGCGTCCCCAGGAACGCCTCGCTGAACTGGTAGCGGCAGTTCGCCGAAGCGCGTGACAACACATCCGGATCGACCTCGATCAGCGACACTTCGGTCTTGGATATCACATCGGTCGAGCGCCGCCCTTCCTTGCCGGCAAGGTGCGCCATCTCGCCGAAGCAGTCTCCGCGGTGCAGCATGCTCAGCAACCTGCCCTGCTTGACCACGCGCACCGAGCCGGTGACGATGATGTAGAAGTTCACCCCCTCCTCGCCCTCGTGGACGATGGACTCGTTCTTGGGGATCTTGTGCCATTCGCTGATGCGCAACACCTCCCACAACTCGACGTCGCTGAAGTTCTTGAAGAAGCTCAGGTCGCGCAAGGTATCGAACTTCTCGGTATCGTATATCTCTTCATGCTGCGGCACGTTGTGGGTGATGAAAGCCACCAGGTCGCGCGCAAATTCCTCCCAGGTCTGGTAGCGGTGCTGCAGATCCTTGCACATGGCACGCTGCACGATGGCATCCAGTTCCGGCGGTATCTCCGGGCGATAGGTGCTGGGCGGCGGCGGATCGATGTTCATGATCTGGTAGATCATGCTGTAGCTGTTGGCTGCCTCGAACGGCAGCTTGCCGGTGAGCAGGCGATACATGGTCACGCCCAGCGAATAGATGTCGGTCTGGTGCGTGAGCGGTTGCTCCTTGATCTGCTCAGGCGACATATAGGCCGGGGAACCGACCCCGCTCACCTGGGTGCTCTGCTGGTTGTCGATCACCGCAGCGCCGAAGTCGGAGATCTTGATGTCGCTCTCACCACTGATAAGGATGTTCGCGGGCTTGATGTCGCGGTGGGTCACGCCCTGGGTTTGCGCATATTCCAGCGCCTTGCAGCATTTGTAGATGATCTCGGCGATACGCCCCAGATCCATCAGGTGATCGACCTCGCCGTATTTCTCCAGCGTTTCGCCCTCGACGTACTCCATCACCATGTAGTTCACATCGCTGTCCATCACGGCGTCGTAGATCTTCACGATGTGCGGATGCGACAGCTTCCCGGCGAGCGACGCCTCGGTCAGCAGCAACTTGCGGTGGGCTTTCGAACGCGATGTGTCGTGCAGGATATCCAGATTGAATACTTTGAGCGCAACCTGCTGCTGGCTGAACGGGTCGAGCGCAAGGTACACGGTGCTGGTCGCGCCGTGCCCCAACTGCCTGACGATCTCGTATTTCCCTACCTTGTCCATAAGCCTAAACAAACCTGGAGGCGCGCATTCTGAGTGTTAGCCGCAGCGATGTCCAGAGCCCGCGCGGCCACAGATGATAACAGCACGCCCGGGAACTTGGCGGAGGCGGTGCTATCATACTGCCCATGAATAAATCACTACTTTGCGCACTTTTAGCCCTGCCGCTCCTGGCTCGGGCTGACGGCCTTCCGGATCTTGGCGACGCCTCCCAGCAACTCATCTCGCCGCAGATGGAACATCAGATCGGCGAACAAAGCATGCTGCAGATCCGCTCCAGCAACAGCTATATGGACGATCCCGAGCTCAGCGATTACCTCAACCAGCTCGGCGGGCGCCTGGTCGCAAACAGTCCGGAACCGGGTGACTCGTTCGTGTTCTTCGCCATCAACGACAATGCCATCAACGCCTTCGCCCTGCCCGGCGGTTTCGTCGGCGTCAACGCCGGCCTGATCGAGCTGGCACAGACCGAATCGGAACTGGCCTCGGTATTGAGCCATGAGATCGCGCACGTCACGCAGCACCACTATGCGCGCATGGTCGCAGGCACGCAGTACGACTCGCTCGCTGCGCTGGCAACGCTTGCCGTGGCCATCCTGGCCGCGCGCAACAGCCCGCAAAGCGCAAGCGCCGCCATCGTCGGCGCCCAGGCAGGCGCGGTGCAGCACCAGCTGAATTTCACGCGGCAGAACGAGCAGGAAGCAGACCGCATCGGCCTGGGCATCCTGGAAAAATCCGGCTTCGACACCCGCGCCATGCCGGAATTCTTCGAGCGCATGCAAAAGGCCACACAACTGATGGAAGGCAACACGCCTTCCTATCTGCGCACCCACCCGGTCACCGCCGAACGTATCGCCGAAGTCGAGAATCGCGTGGAACATATCCCTTACCATCTCGTACCGGACAGCCTGGAATTCCAGCTGATGCGCGCGCGGCTGACCGCCTATCAGATGATCCCACAGGAAGCCATCACCTTCTTTGATGCCGCTTTGGGCGCAAAGAAATTCGGCAACCCGGTCGCACACCGTTACGGGCTGGTACTGGCGTTGTTGCGCAACAACCAGCCGCAACGCGCCAAACAGGAGTTCGCCCTGTTGCACAAGCAGGCACCGCTCAACGCGACGATAGAGACACTCGGCGGCAAGATCATGCAGCTGGATAAACCCGACAAGGAAGTCATCGCCTACTATCGCACTGCGCTGCAGAACTTCCCCGATCACCACGCATTGATCTACGACTATGCCGAGGTGCTGCTGCAGGATCGGCATTACAAGGAAGCGCTCAAGCTGCTCGACGACCAGGTCAACCGCGACGGCAACGATCCGAAACTTTACGACCTGGAAGCACGTGCCTATGCTGCGTTGGGCAGGCATCAGGAAGAGCATCACATGCTGGCTTACAACTACATCCTGCATGGCGACCTGCGCGGCGCGATCGAACAACTGGAACTGGCCAAGCAGGCGGGCAACGACTACTACCAGCTTTCCACCATCGAGACCGAACTGAAGCAGTACCGCGAGATCGCTGCCGCCTACTACAGCAAGAAAAGGCAATGAACCCCGCCCGAGCCTGATGCGGCCAGCAAGCCGATCAGGTTCGCTTTGCCATCAGATTCCCTCGCAACAATCTTAATTGGCTGGTTACACGAATCGTTTATCAGGCAGCTGCAGACACTCGTTGTTGCGTGAAACGCGCGAACAGGAAACAGGCTGCGATCACGACGATGATGGCAATGCCGATGGACAATCCCCTGCCTTCCTGCCAGGCCGAGACCTCGGGGAAGAATTTGCGCGACAGGCCCAGTGCCGCCACGGTCAGGCTCAGCAGCGCCACGGCGACACCCATGATGCGCGAAGCGGCACGTGCCGTGGCATCGGCACGGCGCAGCAGGTGGGAAATCCAGAGTCCATTGGCGGCATCGGTCACCATCATGCCGGTCATGAAGCAGCCAGCCAGCAACAAAGCATTGGTCGCACCGCCATACTGCGCGGTCATGGTGGAAAACAGGGCGGCCTGCGAGATCGTGTCGAAAGACAAGGCGAACAAGGCTCCCACCAGCGCGATCAACAACGGATTGCCCGCGCACTTGAGATCGCCCAGCCAGCGCCCCTTGATGCCGACCATGCGGACGGTCTCATGCGCCGGCGTGGAGAACACGGCATACAGATTGAGGACGCCCAGCAGGAGCAGGAAGAACGCCGACACCCACGCGCCCACATCGTCCAGCCATGCGGGCACCGAACCCTGCTGAAACAGCACACTGGTTGCCACGGCAACGACGCACACCACGCAGCCATGTCCGAGCGAGAACAGGAAACCGCACAGGCGCGCCAGCCTGCTGCGGCCTGCGGCTGCGTTGTAGCGCGTCAGACCGTCGATGGTGGCGAGATGGTCGGCATCCATGCCGTGCTTCATGCCCAGCATAAAAGCCAGTGCGACCAGGGGATAGATACTGCCGTGTATCGTTTCCATAACACTCCCAGCATTTTGTGGCATCGTTATCAGCATATCCTGGGTAACTGTTCGCCCGCCAGCCAGTCCACCACGCGGCGCCCGCCCAGTCTGGTGGTCATCTGCACGAAGCCGTGTGCATCGTCCAGCACTTCGCCGATGATGGATGCCTGTGCTGCCAGCGGATGTGCGCGCATCGCTTCCAGCAGGCGTTGTGCATCTTCCGGTGCACAGATGGCGATGAGTTTTCCTTCATTGGCCACATACAGCGGATCGAGGCCGAGGAATTCGCATGCCGCCTCGACCGGCTGGTTCACCACGATGGCGGATTCATGCAGCATCATGCCGACGCCGGACTGTTTGGCGATCTCGTTCAGCGTGGTCGCCAGACCGCCGCGCGTCGGGTCGCGCAGCACGCGCAGCTTCACGCCGCTGTCCAGCATCGTTTCGATCAGGCCATGCAAAGCGGTCGTATCCGACACGATGGGCGCGGAGAAGGTCAGCCCTTCGCGCTGCGACAGGATGGCCATGCCATGGTCGCCGATGGTGCCGGACAAAAGAATCTTGTCGCCCGGCCGCGCCAGGTCGCCGGAGAGATGCACGCCGTCGCGCACCACGCCAACACCGGTGGTGGTGATGAACACGCCATCGCCCTTGCCCTGCTCCACCACCTTGGTGTCGCCGGTGACGATATGCACTCCCGCTTCGCGCGCGGCCTGCGCCATCGACTCGACGATGCGCTTCAGGTCGGCCAGCGGATAGCCTTCCTCGAGGATGAACGATGCCGACAGGTACAGTGGCGTGGCACCCATCACCGCCACGTCGTTGATGGTGCCATGCACCGACAGGCAGCCGATGTCGCCACCGGCAAAGAACAGCGGCGACACCACATGGCTGTCCGTCGCCATCACCAGCCGACCGTTCGCCGCCGGCAGCAATGCGCCGTCGTTACCTTGTGCCAGAAATTTGTTATCGAATTCTGCCGCGAAGAGTTCGCTGATGAGTTGCGCCATGGCGCGACCGCCCGAGCCATGCGACATGTCGACACGGCCATTTTTGATGTCGAGCGGGCGAGCGTAGTTGGGTTTGACTGAGTTCATTTCATCTTCTCTTATAGTCGCTTTTTACGTCCTTTCCCCGCAAGCGGGGAAAGGGCTGGGGATGATGGGCGGTGCACACCTCGACATGTGCCACCACTCAACAACCCTCACCCCTTCCCCTCTCTCGCTTGCGGGAGAGGGGTACTGGCGTTTTTTCTTCCGATTCAACCAGGACTCGATAGATCGCTTCCATCACGGCTTCCGTTTCCGCCAGCATCTGATTATTCCAGAATCTCAACACACTAATTCCTTGTAGCTGTAACCATGCATCACGTTTTTCATCATATCCAGCCGCCTCTCCATGCTGGCCACCATCAAGCTCGATTCCCAGCTTTTTCTTGTCGCAATAGAAGTCGAGAATGTATCTACCGACCGGATGTTGCCGTCAGAATTTCGCTCCCGCGTTACGGCGGTTGCGCAGCAATCTCCACAGCAGCGCTTCCGCGTCCGTCAGTTTGCTCCGCATTTCTCGCGCATACGCACGGAGGTCATCGGGCAATCTGGCGGGATGGTGCGGCATTCACTCATCCATGCCTGAAGTAAATTCCCCTCGCCCGCAAGCGGGAGAGGGGCTAGGGGTGAGGGACTGTGCATACCTCGCAAAGTATCTATACTCAACACCCCTCATCCCCAACCCTTCTCCCGCCTGCGGGAGAAGGGAGCAAATACACCAACCACCCTCAAGCAACTTCGCGAAATCTTCCATAGCTATAGTGCGCCGCGCACGCGCCTTCGGACGACACCATGCAGGACCCGACCGGGTTCTCTGGCGTGCACACCGTGCCGAAGATCTTGCATTCCTGCGGGCGCTTCTGCCCGCGCAGGATGGCGGCGCATTCGCAGGCCTTGTTGTCCGGCACTTCCACATAATCGACCCTGAACTTCAGCTCTGCATCGAACGCAGCGTACTTGGGACGCAGTTTTAGCGCGCTGTCAGGCACGCTGCCCAGACCGCGCCACTCGAACATGTCGCGCAATTCGAACACCTCCGCCACCAGTTGCTGCGCTTTCAGGTTGCCTTCGCGCGTCACTGCACGGGTGAATTCGTTCTCCACCTCGGCACGCCCGTCGTTCACCTGGCGCACCAGCATCAATATCGCCTGCATCACATCCAGCGGCTCGAAACCGGCGATGACCACCGGCTTGCCGTAATCGTCGGCGAAGGGTTCATACGGCTTGCTGCCGATGACGGTGGAAACATGCGCGGGACCGACGAAACCATCCAGCGCAACACCGCCCTCGACGGCGAGGATGGCATGCATCGCCGCCGGGGTCAGCACGTGATCGCACAGGATGCTGAAATTTTTCAGGCCTTCTGCTGCTGCCTGCTGGATGGCCACCGCAGTCGGCGGCGTGGTGGTCTCGAAGCCGATGGCGAGGAACACGACTTCGCGTTGCGGATTGTCGCGCGCCACCTTCAGCGCATCCTGCGTCGAGTAGATCATGCGCACATCGGCGCCTTTCGCCTTGGCGCGCATCAGCGACAGATTGTCGGAGGCCGGCACGCGTACCGTGTCCGCATAGGTGCACAGGATCACGCCATGCTCGCGCGCGAGGCGAATGGCCTGGTCGACACGTCCGATGGGCAGCACGCACACCGGGCAACCGGGGCCGTGGATCATGCGCACGTTGGCGGGCAGCAGGTCGGCGATGCCGTAGCGCGAAATGGCGTGCGTGTGACCGCCGCAGAATTCCATCAAACGGTAAGTGCGTTTCGGGTCGGCCTCGCGCGCGATGTTGGCGGCGATGTTCTTCGCCAGTTCGCCATCGCGGAATTCGTCGACATACTTCATGTGTTCAGCTCCTCACGCAACTCATCCAGCTGCCCCATCTCGGCGAACATCTCAAGCGTGCGCTCGGCTTCTTCGCGGTCAAGTTTCTGCAGGGCATATCCGACATGCACGATGACATACTCGCCGACTGCGGCATCGTCCACCAACGCCAGCGAGATCTCCTTGCGCACGCCGCCCAGATTGACGATGGCATTGCCCGGAGTCGTCAACTCTTCGATGCGGGCAGGTATGGCAAGACACATGGTCAGGCTCCTTGATTGATGTGTTGCAGGGCGATACAAGCTTGCCCGAACGAGATCGCGCCGTCGTTGGGCGGCAACTGCTGCGCGGCCAGCACATGCGAGCCGTGCGCCAGCAGGTCATCGGTCAGCGCCTGCGACAGGATGTTGTTGAGGAAACAACCGCCTCCCAGCGCAATATGGGTGAGGTGGGATTTCGCGGCTGCGCGCCGCACCCAGGCGCTCAATCCTTGGGCAAGGGTGGCATGGAACAGGGCTGCGCCGTAACCCGCGTCCTTGCAATCGGCCAGCTCCGCGAACAGCATATAGAAATCCAGCACGCCATCGGTGGTGATCATGTAGCCGTCGGCCAGGGGTTCCACCTTGCCGTGCCTGTCGGCCAGGCCTTCCAGCAGCATCGCCGCCTGGCCTTCATACCCTTGCACCTCGCAGACACCCAGCAGACCCGCAGCGGTATCGAAATAGCGGCCCATGCTGCTCGTCGCGACGCAGTTCAGCTTGCGTTGCAGCATGCCAAGCACGATGGCGGCGCCGCCCTGCGCGGGAAAGCGGCCCACGATCTCGGCACTGCGCTTCAGGTCGAACAGTGCTGCCGCCGCCATGCGCCATGGCTCGCGCGCGGCGCGGTCGCCGCCGGGCAGGGTCAGCGGTGCGAGATGTCCCAGCCGCTCGAAGCGCGCATCTTCCACGCGCAACAATTCGCCGCCCCATGCGCCGCCGTCCGTGCCCATGCCGATCCCGTCCAGCGCCAGCCCGATCACCGGATGGTCGATACGATGCTCGGCACAGACGGCGGCGATGTGCGCGTGGTGATGCTGCACCGCGAAGACCGGCAGGCTGCGTTGCGCGGCATAAGCCTGCGCGAACTGCGTGCTGTAGAAATCCGGATGCAGGTCGTGCGCCACGGCCTGCGGCTGCACGTCGAGGATGTCGCACAGGTAATCGACGGTCTCTTCCAGCATCTGGCGCATGCCGGCATGGTCGAGATCGCCGATATGCTGCGAGACGAAAGCTTCGTTGCCACGGGTGAGGCACACGGTGTTCTTCAGCCACGGTCCGCAAGCCAACACCGACGGGCCCGAAAATGGCAGCACGATGCGGCGCGGCGTATAGCCACGGGCGCGGCGCAGGAAGATGGGAGCCGAGCCCTGCCATTTCATCACGCTGTCGTCGCAGCGGTGCAGGATGTCGCGGTCATGCGTGAGGAAGGCGTCGGCCAGACCGGTCAGCGACTCGCGCGCTTCGGCGTCGTCCTTCACCAGCGGCTCGCCGCCGGGATTGGCGCTGGTCATCACCAGCACCCAGGGGGACGCCTGTTGCAGCCAGTCCGCGCCTTCGGGCTTGCCGAGCAGCTCGTGGAACAGCAGATAATGCAGCGGAGCATAAGGCAGCATCAGGCCGATGCTGGACAAGCCGGGCGCGATGCCGGGCAATGCCGCCTCGCAGGCAAGCGACTGACGCAGCAATACGATGGGACGCTCCCTCGTCTCCAGCAGCGCGGCATCCTTTTCCCGGAATTGCGCGCATTGCCGCGCCGACAGCGTGTTCAGCACCATCACCGCGAACGGCTTTTCCTCGCGCTGCTTGCCGTTGCGCAATCTGGCCACCGCCGCGGCATTGCGCGCATCGCACACCAGATGGAAACCGCCGATGCCTTTGACCGCGACGATCTTCCCGGCCTGGATGAGTTCCGCAGTCGCCGCGATGGGATCGTCCGCCGCGACCGGCTGCCACTGCGCATCGAACAGGCTCAGGTGCGGTCCGCACTGCGGACAGGCATTCGGCTGCGCATGGAAGCGGCGCGTCGTGGGTGTGTCGTATTCCTGCTGGCACGCCGGACACTGCGTGAACTTCGCCATGCTGGTGTTGGCGCGGTCGTAGGGCAAGCGCGCAGTCAGGGTGTAGCGCGGGCCGCAGTGGATGCAGTTGATGAAAGGATGGCGATAGCGCCGGTTGGCGGGATCGAACAATTCCGCCAGGCAATCCGGACAGGTCGCAATGTCGGGGGCGATGCCGGTGCGCACCTTGCCGCTCTTGCTCTCGACGATGGAGAAACCCTGCAGACCCGCGCTCGCCTGCGCCAGTTCGTGCGTGACTTTCTCCACGCGCGCCAGGATGGGCGGCTCGCTTTGCAGGCGCTCGATCAGCCGCATCACTTGCGGACGTTCGCCCTCGACGGCGATCTCCACACCCTCGCTGTCGTTGCGTACCCAGCCCGCCAGGCCGAGTTCGTTGGCAAGCTGGTAGACGAAAGGCCGGAAACCTACGCCTTGCACCTGGCCTGTCACTCTGATTTGCGCGTGGATCATGGCGTTCCTGTTATCTGTCAAACCACCTGCCTGGCGGCAACCGCTTTGCGGCAACCTGCCTTGATCCATCTCAGCCACTCGTCCATGCCCTCGCCGCTGGTGGCCGAAGTGCGGATCACCTGGATGTTAGGGTTCACGCGGCGGGCATTGGCCTCCGCCAGGTCGGCATCGAACGTCAGGTAAGGCAGCAGGTCGCACTTGTTCAGCAGCATCAGGTCGGCGGCACGGAACATGTCGGGATACTTGAGCGGCTTGTCTTCGCCTTCCGTCACCGAGAGGATCGCCACCTTGTGCGCCTCGCCCAGATCGAAACTGGCGGGGCATACCAGGTTGCCGACATTCTCGATCAGCAGCAGGCTGTCGTCGTCCAGCTTGAGCTGTTGCATGGCACGCCCGACCATGTAGGCATCCAGGTGGCAGCCCTTGCCGGTGTTGATCTGCAGCGCGGGGGCGCCGGTGGCGCGGATACGGGCCGCGTCGTTGTCGGTCTGCTGGTCGCCTTCGATCACGGCCAGCCTCAATTCGCCATGCAGCGCCTCGATGGTCTTGACCAGCAGCGTGGTCTTGCCGGAACCCGGACTGGATACCAGGTTGAGCGCAAAGATCCCGTGCGCGTCCAGATAACCACGATTCTCCTCGGCATAACTGTCGTTCTTGGAAAGGATGTCGCGCTCGATCTTCACCATGCGCGCCTGGCTCATGCCCGGCGCATGCGCACCCGCTGGCCCTGCGCCGAAGTCGATGGCATCGTGGGTATGAACATGATCGTGGTCGTGGTCATGTGTGTGGATGGCAGTCTTGTCATGCACGCGATACTGCACCTGCCCGGCGGGTTTGCGCGCCTGTTTGAGTGCATGCCCGCCGATCAGGGTCTCTCCCGCACCGCAACCGCATACGTTACACATGCTTTTCTCCTTATTCCACGTCGAGCTCTTTGACCCGCATCTCGTTGCCGCCGGTCACCTGCACCTGGTAGCTGCCGCACTTCGGACAGGCATCGAACAGCGCCTGCACGTGCACGACTTCTGCGCAATGCAGGCACCATGCCTGCCCCGGCGTCTCGATGATCTCCAGTTTCGCGTCTTGCGCGATGCTGTCGCGCACCACCGCATCGAAACAGAACCTCATCGCCTCGACTTCCACTCCTGCCAGTTGGCCGATCTCCAGCCAGACCGTTTTCACGCGGCTGAAACTCTGCTCCTTCGCCGAATCCTCGATGATCTGCAGTACGCCTTCGGCCAGCGACATCTCATGCATGGCGGACCTCGATATCGTATGCCACACAAGGATCGAGCGACAATGCCGCGATCTGTGCCGATCGCTGCAAGCGCCCCCTGTCTTGCTCCATCATGCCGCGCATGTCCTGTGCAAAGGCCCCGGCCGGGTGGAAGTTCCATTCCGTCGGCGCAACGATCTCATACTCCGTCACCCGCTCGGCTGCCACATGCACATGATGCATCAACAAGCCACGCGCCGTACGCACCACTGCGATACCCTGCCCCGTTGCCGGACTGGCGGCATCCAGCCGCGGCAGCGCATTCCCGCTCGCCATCTCGACCACATCCAGCATCCTGGCCAATAGCCGCGTCAGCGGCTTCGACCCGCTCTGCTGCCACACATCACGCAGCATCGGGTTGTCCGCATGATAAGCCCATGCGCCCGTTTCTGCCGCCTTACCCATCCAGTCCGGACGCGCCGAAAAATCGGCATCCCATCTTCCGGCACAGACCTGGCTCGCTTCTGCTGCGGTCCATGCAGGCAGCAGCCTGCTCTCGCTTGCGGCATGCGCCCCCCGGCCCAGCCCGGCCAGCTGCCCCAGCAATTGGGCCACCGGACGATCTGCCTTGCGCCACCATGCCTGCAGTTCGGAATAGCTAGCCATTCCGCGCCACGCTGCCACCGGCATGCCGAGGTAATCGCGCTCGAACTCCTGCCGGAACGCAGCCATGTCGAGTTCGCCTGCGGCGATCCTGCGCAACATCGCATACCAGGCTGCAAAGCGTTCTTCCTGCCGCGGCAGGCCCAGCAGCTTCGGCCAATCGAGCAGCACACGCCACAGATGTTCCTGTATGGACTCGCAAACGATAGCCCGCTGCACTGTTGCCGACACTGCCGATACACCTTGCTGCGCGGCCTGCAGCGCGGCGCCGGCGGCGGCGCCCTGCGCCCGTCCGCATACGCTGAACAGCAAAGGGACGATATGCAACACCTGCCCGGGCTCCTTGCCTTTCAGCATCAGTGCCGCCATCGGGCGCGTGGAACGGATGTCCGTCGTACTGACCGCATCCCCATCCCAGACCACACCCAGCGTCAATTTGCCTGCATCCGTCAAGCTACGCCCCTAGAAAATGACCAAGCAAGCTGCCTTGAGCACAGAAATGTCGCGGATCGATTCTCTAATTGAACTGCAGGTCATGCATCTATAAACACCCCTGCATGTATCAAAGGAAATTTCTGCACCACCCATTCATTTCACGATATTGGTTACACTAGCCAGAGATGCAGTATGCACCCGAATCGTTACTCAATTCGAACCACCCATTTGATCGTAAAGTGATTCTGAGTGGTTGGTTATTGTCTATACAACCAGGAATATTATGGAATTGAACTAGCTCTGACCGTTAAATTCAAGTTAATTTGAGCGCTGATTACCTTGAAAACATGAAATAACACTGTATTTCTGTTCCTTTTTTCTAAATAAAAAGTATAACTAGCCGTTAGAGTAACAACCGGACCATCAGCAACAGTGTCACCGGGGTAAAACGAGTGGAGCAAAGCTTGTCGCTGCTGATGCGAGAAGAACCGAAAAACGATCGATCGCAAACGCCGGCTTTCAATCAGGTGCAGCAGAAGGAAAACGATGACCCGAAAACGTTTCTTTCGAAAGATCGATCACGAATAATCCAGGGAGAAGTCGAACATGCCGAATTTCATCACATCGAGTATCGCTGTCAAAGTCCAGCTATCCGTCCAGCTGCTGTTGCTGGTGGTGAGCATCGTTGCCGCCATGATGTTCTATAACGTCGAGCGCAAAGCGATGGAGCGCGGTGCCGAAAGCAAGATCCGGGCGCTGGCGGACGGCGTGATCAACGGTGCGAACATGCTGATGCTGAACGGCATCATCAGCGACGTCGAACAGCGCAAGCTGTTCATCACCAAGATGGGTTCCGGCGAAGACATCAAATCCCTGCGCATCATCCGCAACAAGCTGGTGCAGGAACAGTTCGGCATGGGCCTGCCGGAAGAACAACCCAAAGGCAAGGAGGAATTGCAGGCACTGGAAGACGGCAAGGTGTTCTTCGAACAGCGCGGCGACATCCTGCACGGCATCGTGCCCTATACCGAAAGCAAGAACTTCAGGGGCACCAACTGCCTGATGTGCCACACCGTGCCCGAGGGCTACCACAACGGCGCTTCCGTCGTGGACCTGGACATCTCCGCCAACAACAGGGAACTGAGAACGGTCGCGTGGGTATCGGTCGGCGTCATCCTCGGCGTGCAGGTGTTGCTGTGGCTGCTGTTCCGATTCATCCTGCACAAATTCGTCTCCGACCCCGCGGGCCGCATGCGCACCGCGATCATGGAGATCAGCCGTACCGGCGATTTCACCCGCCGCGTCAAGGTGGACAGCGACGACGAGATCGGCCAGACGGTGCGCTCGTTCAACGAGCTGATGGAGAACCTGCAGACCGCATTCCGCCAGGTGGGCAGCGACATCGGCAAGGTGACCGACTCGTCGCACTCGCTGTCGACCTCTTCGCAACAAGTGGCGAAGAGTTCCAGCAGCCAGAGCGAAGCTGCATCGGCGATGGCAGCCACCATAGAAGAGATCACCGTCAGCATCGCCCACGTCGCCGAAGGCGCGCGTGAAGCCTTGAAGATATCCAGGAGCTCGGGCGAACTGTCCGAACGCGGCGGCGAGATCATCCACCGCGCCGCCGAGGAGATGAAGAAGATCGCCGACACCGTGCGCCAGACTTCCGTTTCCATCGGCAACCTCGGCGAGCAGTCGACTAGGATCTCGTCCATCGTCATGGTCATCAAGGAGATCGCCGACCAGACCAACCTGCTGGCATTGAATGCCGCCATCGAGGCCGCCCGCGCAGGCGAACAGGGACGCGGCTTTGCGGTGGTGGCGGACGAAGTGCGCAAACTGGCGGAGCGCACCACCAAGTCCACCCAGGAAGTCACGCAGATGATCGACACCATCCAGAGCGCATCCAATGCTGCAGTGGCCGGCATGGAATCGACGGTGGTCCAGGTCGACGGCGGCGTGTCGCTGGCGCAGCAGGCCGGCGAAGCCATCAACCAGATCAAGACCGAATCCAGCCAGGTGCTGCGGACCGTCACCGACATCTCCAGCGCGATCGAGGAACAAAGCAAGGCCAGCAACGAGATCGCGGCCAACATCGAGAAAGTGGCGCAGATGACCGAGCACAACAGCACCGCGGCAGAGCAGACCGCCGACGCTGCCAGCCATCTGGCCGAACTGGCGGACAACATGCAGAACACGGTGAACCGCTTCAAGGTCTGATCCGCAGCAGCAGCAAAATTAAAGCCTCGCAGCGCTGCGAGGCTTTTTCTTTTGCAGGATCGACGCCAGCTATTGAGGTTTCCATAATTGGCGACAACACACGGGGCCAGTATCTCGTCATTCCGGCGAAGGCCGGAATCCAGCGGTTTTATTCAACATACGTTTAGCTTGTATCCCGCGTTGCGGGGGTTTGTTTTCTGACTGGATTCCGGCCTTCGCCGGAATGACGGCAGTGCGCAAATTTGGTGTAATGAATTATGGAAAGATCAATAACGGATATGCTTCAAGCGGAACAAGCCCTCGGCATCGCTGTCGCTGCTGAAATACAGCGCGCCGTCCGGCCCGAACGCCACGCCGGCAGGACGCGCCCAGCGCTTGCCGTCGGGCAGCTGGAAACCGCTGACCAGATCGTCCACGCGCTTTGCCTGCCCGTCCTGGAAGCGCACCGCCACCAACTTGGGCACGCGCCGCGTGGCGGGGCTGCCCATGAATCCGCCATCTGGCCGGGTGCCCCAGGAGCCGTGCAGCGCCACCACCGCGTCGAATTCCAGTTGCGCATCCATCGCCCCCTTGGGCACGAACGCCATGCCTAGCGGCGCATTGCGCGCGGGGAACGTCGCCACCGGGAGCGTCACCTCGATATAGGGGATCGGCGGCCGGCTCTTGACGCAATCGTCGCGGCGCAGTTGCTTGCCGTCGAACTGGAACCACGGCATGCCATGGAAGGAACCCGGCGTGAGCCTGCTGAAATATTCCGGCGGCTGGTCGTAGCCCCAATGGTCCGGCCCGTTGTTGTCGGCATACATCACGTGGGTCTGCGGCTGCCAGTCGAAACCCACCGGGTTGCGCAGCCCGGAAGCAAACGGTTCCCAGCTTGCCTTGCCGCCGCTCTCGTTCAGCTCCAGTACGCCGCCGCGCCGGTCATCGAAGGGATAGCTCGCGCTCAGGAACTGGTCGCTGCAATTGTGCTGGATGCCCAGGCTCACATACACCCGCCCATCCGGCCCCACCCCCACCGTGCGGCTGTTGTGTCCACCGCCGCCGGGCAGTGCCGCCAGCAAGGTCACCGCATCGCGTGCGATGCGCTCCTGCCCCGGACGATACGGCGCGCGATACAGCCCGTTCGTCTTCGCGATCAGGATCTCGCCGGGGCGGAACGCCACGCTGTGCGGATAGTCGCCCAACTCCACCAGCACCTCTGCCCTGGTATAAGGCGGCGGCAGGCGATACACCTTGCCCGAGTGCGAACCGGCGAAAAGATCGCCGTTCGCCGCAAAGGTCAGCATGCGCGGCTCGTCCATCGCAGCGAGCCATTCCAGACGGTAACCTTTGGGAACGCTGACTGTCCTGCTTGCCCCGGCTACCGTCAGCACCTGCTGTTCATAGGCCAGGGACGCGGTACCTGCGTATGCGGACACAAAAGCAAGCGACAACAAACTGGCGCCGCCATATCGAAACAGGCGGGCAAGCAGCCACTGCAAGGGATCGTGATCCATCTCGATAGCCCTCCGGAACAAATGCTCGGATTTGCAACCAAAGACCGAGCCAAGCTTGGCACTTATCCAGGTTGCAGGCAAGCGCGGAGCTTGCCCGACAACAGCTGGCTGTAAAATACTGCGATCCAGAAACGTGAAGAACACACAAAGGTTGCACGAATCACCATGCTGAACGAACTGAACAACTTTCTTTCCTCCATCATCGCGCCCGCCGAGACAGAGAGCCGCAAGGAACACACCCTGCAAGTGGCAACCGCCGTGCTGCTGATCGAAGTCATGCGCTCGGATGCCGATGAAGCAGTCCAGGAACAGGCCGCGATCATGGAGATCCTCAAGCAACGGTTTTGCCTGACCGATGCGGAAGTGGTGCAACTGACCGAACGGGGCCGCCGCACGGCCAGTGCCGCCAACGACTTTCACCAGTTCACCTCGCTCATCAACCGCGAACTGAAAGTCTCCGAAAAGGTGCGCATCATCGAATACATGTGGCAGGTTGCCTATGCCGACGGCAAGATCAGCGCGCACGAGAACCACCTGATGCGCAAGATCGCCGACCTGCTCTATATCTCCCACGGGGACTACATCGCCGCCAAGATGCGCGCCAAACCAGCAGAGCTGAAGTGACGATAGCCATTTCGGAATCAATCGAGATTCCCCTGCGCTAGAATGGCCACCCTCACCGGCTAGCCGCCAAACCCACAGGATCACCCCATGACTGAAGAACGCCTGATAAACATCGAATCAAAACTCACCTTCCAGGAAGACCTGATCGAAGAGCTGAACAAAACGGTCTACCAGCAGCAACAAAAGCTGGATCAACTGGAAGAGATCTGCAGGGCGCTGGCCAGGCAAGTGCAGGGGCTGGCTGAAGCGGGGAATGAGAACAAGCCCGGGTACGAAAGGCCGCCGCATTATTGACGTGCAGCCCACCAATTCATATTCCCGTTCGCCCTGAGCCTGTCGAAGGGTACGACCAAATTTCCGTTCCCCAGCAACACCATCAGAACCCGTTCAAACATTCTTGCCATTGATCAGGTTGATGATCACCTTGACCATCATCTCCCTCTCGTCCGGCTTGCTCTCAGCGATCAGCAACGTGAAGGCGACCAGTGCATTATCGGCGATGCGTTTTTCACCCTCGGGGTTATACAAAAAATCGTGGCGCTGCAGGAACCAGACGAAGATCGCCGCGGCGATCCGCTTGTTGCCGTCGGTGAACGAATGGTTCTTGACGATGAAATATAGCAGGTTCGCTGCCTTCTCTTCGATGCTGGGATATAGCTCCTTGCCGTCGAAGGTCTGGTAGATCGTCTCCAGCGAGCTCTTGAATGACTCGTCTTTTTCATTGCCGAACAACCCGCCAAGTTTCTCCTGCTGGCGCCACAGCAATATCTGCTGCATCGCCTCGTCGTAAGCGATCTTGGGCAGCGCCCGTGTGCGCGTCCCTACCACCTGCAAGCGCTGATGATCGTAATCGTCCAGCACCGTCAGCGCGTGGCTGTATTTTTCCAGGATCGCCAGGATGCCTTGCGACTCCGTGCTGGATAACTCCTTGTTGTGGATCAACCGGGCAGACAACGCGATAGCTTGTTTGAGCTCGGCCATCTTTTCCTGCTGCGCCTCAAGCCGCTGCTGGTTCAACGCATAGCCCTGCACCAGGTAATCCTTCAGCACCCGGTTGGCCCAGATACGGAAGCGAGTGCCCTCTGGCGATTTGACGCGATAGCCGACGGAGATGATGACGTCCAAGCTATACAAGGTGATCGGTCTGTCTGAATTTGCAATATGCATTTTTTGCATATTGCTTTCCGGCTGCAGCTCTCCTTCTGCAAAAACACTGCGGATGTGACGTGAAATAACTGATTGATCTCGCCTGAATAATTCGATCAATTGGGCTTGCGACAACCAGACAGTCTCCCCTTCTAGCCGAACCTCGGTTGCAATCGAACCATCGGCGGATTGGTAGATGACAATGGGAGTTTGAGGATTTGTTTGGGGTTGCATGGTCGAGACTCCTTGATCCAAGGATGACAGGCCACCGAACAATACAGAACGAACGTTCTGTTGTCAATCAAGTATCGCTAAATTGGGAAATCAAGAATGAAGTCCAACTGGTAACAAAATGTTACCAGTTGAAACAAACCTTTTCAGTCGGTGGAAAATTGACACCAACTCAAACTCGTCTCGTAGAAATCTCAGACCGCCGCATTATTGATGCGGCCATGCCGGAATTACTTTTTATCTTTCAGCCATTGCGCGTAGGAGATACGCGCAACATCAAAGCGGTCGGTAGTCCGGCAATAAACCGAAGGTGAGCCAAGCCGCCCGATAGGCGCAAAGTCGGCTACATCCATACGCGGCCCGACCAGATGGTCGGCCACATGAAACATCACCACCTCGCCGATCACCAATGTATTGGTACCCAGCTTTTGCGAACTGTGCAGCTTGCATTCCAGACTGGCCAGCGCCTCAGCCACTCGCGGCGGTTTCACCTTGATGGATGGTGCAGCATGCAGACCGGCCGCAGCCAGCTCACTCTCTTCACCCGGAAAATCCGCCGCCGAAATATTCATCGCATCGAACAATTCCTCCGTCACCAGGTTCACCACGAATTCGCCACCGGCCAGAATATTCTTCGCCGTGTCCTTGAGTTCACCAGCATCACTCAGACCGATGCTGACAATGACGTAGAGCGGGTTGCCGCTGATTGCGTTGAAAAAGCTGAACGGTGCGAGATTGATCAAGCCAGCAGCATTCACACTGGTGACCCATGCGATGGGGCGCGGCACCACCAGATTGGTCAGCAACTTGTAGTTTTCTGGGGCGGAGCGGTGGGATGGGTCGATTTGCATATAACGTGTTCTCAAAGAGGGCAGCAATTCTAAGCAAACTTACATTCAGTCAATCGCCACTATTCCACGACATTGAGGATAATTTGAGCATCCCCAGAATGCCTTGCCAGTATTGGCACCTTGCTTGGCAATGCGTCGAACCATAGGGCTACCGCAATTCGGGCAGGATTGCACTGCACTGGCCGCTGTAGTGACATGAGGTGTGACTTCAGGCGGAAAAGTGGAAGGACGAACTTCTCTGATGATTTCCTTCAACTCGGCACCATCGATCAAATCGATATTACGCCCTTCAGCGAAAGCCTTGGCTTCCTGCGTAAACACTCCCGATGTCACCACGAACCCGCCAGTTGCCCCCCCTGCAGCCATGACACCATATAACTCACGAATGGTTGTTACGCCCACTTTGAATGCTTTCCACTGTTTGCACTGAACGAGAAACTTTTCGCTGTCTTTATGCAGCACCAGATCAACGCCACCATCAGCTCCGCCTCCGCCAGTCTCGGTAACCGTGTAACCGCCACGTCTAAACGCCTCACCCACCAGCATCTCGAATTCCTGCCACGACATATCGTCCAGAATAGAAACGGATGATCCTTTCTGAACGACTGCAAGTAACGCGTTACGTTTATGTCGCCCAAAGGCAGAAACGCCAGCTCCTATGATGGAAGCGAGAGGAATCAGATATTGCCCAAACGTGGCAAGCATCTTGCCAAGTTGGCTGGACACATTAGCACCCAGTTGCGCAACTGACGTGGGTTGCACAATTTCAGCAGTCGCATAGTGGTGCAGTACAAAATATGAAATGAGCGCAATAAACACCCCCGCCCACCACGGGAGCATGGCTGCAATATCAATCAAGTCTTCAAACGTGCCTTGTTGCCTCTTTCTAGCCATGACGCTTACTCCAGTACCTATTCATCATGGAACCGTGGGCTGCCCCTGAATATTTGTCCCCGAATATCCCACTAGTTTTTCAATACACCTTCACATCAAAACCCAAGGCTCTAAGCGCTTTACTGGTACGTCCATTCCTAGGTGGCGTAACTTCGGGGAGAGCCCAGCCAACCAGTTCAGCCATGGAATTAAGTCCATAATGCGGAAGAGAATAATTCTTATCATGCGAAGCGATGTAAAGACGCTCCCACAAATCCTCATTCCTCCCTCCGTATAGCACATAATTTAGCAATTGCAGCACACTCCAACCCATTGCATTACGCTGCTGTAACAACCAACCCGCATAAAGTGGAAGGCGCTCTTCCCGCGAAAGAGTTTTCAGATCAGGCCTTCCCAATGCGGCGAGCTTCATCTTAATAACGTGATCCCGCGTCGCGTGAGTCCTTTCACAAACGCCCGCAAATTCGGCTTGAGTTAAATTCAATACATTATCTCGGGAAAGATGCTCTCGAATGTAGGGAGCGCCATCGTAGAAGGTGTAGTCTTCATTCGATGGTGGAGTATCTGTGCCTGCCCACCAAGTCAGCATGGCTGAAACTGCCGCATTAGGATTACGCCTATTCTTGGCAAAATAATCCTCAAATGGCTTCCTATTTGCTTCACCCACATGATTGTAATAGTAGGCATGCAAATACTGATCCACTTGCCATGTCAATGGAACATCTTCTTCCACCCAGCGTGGTCGATGAGTTCGTAGCTGTTCACCAATGCTCTGCAGATGAGCCAAAGCATCGTGCCACTCTCTTCTGAATTTCTCTTTCCTTCGATCCCAAGCTTTTTTCTTTTCAGAAAACGCGGGCCCTTCCCAACTTGGCTTCTTCCTCAGTTCTTTGCCTATATTTTGAAGTCCTTTTCTCGCAGCTTCAATTTTCGCCAACTCCTTTATGACATCTTCATCCAAAGGAAAGACCTGCTCGAAGCTTCGCAGACTTTCAAAAAAATTCTCCAACTCAATATGCATTCCGTTGTCCTGCAGATCCGCTTCTGTCAAAAAGACACCAGCCTCAATGTTGCTTACCCATGCTCTATCACTAAGATTGGCAGAACCAATATATGCGCCATATCCTCGCCACCAAATAACTTTGCTATGCAAGACATCTGGCACAAGATTGCAAAAAATATTGTCTTTGTGGTGTCGTAACAAGCGCCACAGCAGGGGCAGTGCTACAGGAACAGTATGGTCATACCGCATCCAGATATCGAGCCGATAACGATTTGCAATGCAATGTCCAATGAAGTCGCCCTTTTCATCATTAAAGTTTGACCCATATGCGATGGCAGCTAACACGCCATCAACTTCATCACTTGGGGCTGGGAGAACATTGCTAAGAAAGTTTCCATTTAACGCATTTGCTATGAATTCCATTAGATCCTCAAAATTACGAACACCTTAGACAAGCTAACTCAAGCCGCCCACTTCCTATGATGACTCGCATAATCAAGCATCAAGTGAAACACGTTGTCGCACTTCTCCCTGAACAGCACACGGTCGTAGCTATCCGGAAGTTCGCTATCCAGCACTTTCTCCACTGTAGAGCGCACTTGCTTCTGGGTCTGCGAATCCTTGTACCAATCCTGCACCAGCACCTTGGGTTGCTCCTCCAGCAGGCGATGCAGCAGTGACTTGGCCGCAAGCTTCACTTTTTGCGTTTCCTCCTGCGTCATCTTGTCCTTCTTCAACAGGTCGAAAAGTTCCAGTTCGTCGTCCGTCAGCCCCTCGCGGATGTGCCGCTCTTCTTCGGCACGCAAATCTTCGGCGTACTTCATCAGCTCTTCATATGAATTTTCCGTAGATGATCCGCCCGAATTGTATTTGTCGATAATCTCCTGCAAGCGCTGCGCAAAGTCGGTGCGCGTCGCATTTTGTTGCAGCATCAGTTCCAGCTTGTGTTGCAGGAAGGCGCGCAGGTCGGCAATTTCAATGTTCTTGTGGACTGCCTGCTTAAACTCCTCTCGCAGTTTGTCGAAGTTGATCTTGCTGAGATCCCAGGTCCTGCCCTTCTGAATGATCTGGTATTCCGCGTTGTATTGCCGCGCTTTGAATGCCTCTGCGTCGTTCACCACAACGCTTTCATCCAGCAGATTGGCTATCTTCAGGCTGATCGCGTCGATGTCCTTTTGTTCGATAAGGCTGTCGATCACCCCGCGCAGGTATTGGAACGCCGCCACCTCGCGCCCCTTGCCGTGCCCGAGAACTTCCGGCTTGCACGCCTCATACAACGAGGTGATGGTGTTCTCATACACGTTAAAACCCTTGCGCCATTCGTCGTTCGCCAACAAGGAATCGGCAAATACATTAAAGCGGCCAAGTTTCTCGAACACATCCGCACTGCCCAGCACTTCACGCAAGGGAACGCCCTTCTCATGGCAGAACGCCAAGCCCTGCTCAATCGCATCATCCAGCAAGCGGAACAGCATTGCCTTTTCCTGCACCGGTGAATCAACCTCAACGCCCCCTTGCGCGTAATCCTTCAGCGCCTGCTTCATGTTGCGGAACACGTTATAGTAATCCACGATCTCGCCGTTGCGCTTCTCCACCCCGTTGATCTTCCAGGAGGTAACGCGGTTGGCGCGGGCAATGGTTTGCATCAGGGTATGTCCCTGCATCGGCTTGTCGAGGTATAGCGTTGAAAGTGTGGGTGCATCAAAGCCCGTCAGCCACATCGCACAAACGAACACCAATTGCAGCGAATCCTCCGGGTCTTTGAAGTTGTATTCGATATCATGGCTGTGTTTATCCAGCTTGTTCATGCGCTCGCGATGCGGCTTGATATTCAGCTCCTGCTCGGCAAACTTTTTCTCCTCGTCTGCGTCCTCGCTGATCACCACCGCCATTTCCACCGAGCGCATGTACTCGACAATCTGCTTCAACCGGACCTTCTCAATATCGTTAGCCGATTTGCTGATGCGCCCGAGCAAGTTCTTGATTTCTTCTTTCCACAGCCGCTGCACCTTGTCGTACATTTTCACGGCGGTGTACTTATCCACCGACACCACCAGCCCTTTGCCCAAATAACCGCGCCGTGGAAAGTGATACACAATATCCTGCGCAATGGTCTCCAGGCGGCCATCACGTTTGATGACCTCAACCTCTTTTGAGAACCGCCTTTCCAGCTTGGCTTGTTGCGCCTCGTCCAGATTCTCATCTTCCAGAATCTCGTAAAACTCCTCACTCAGATCGTCGTTCTGAATCAGTACTTCCGGCACGCGCTTTTCGTAAAACAGCGGCACCGTCGCGCCGTCATCCATGGACTGCTGGAAGTTGTATTCCGAAACATAACCGCCGAACCACGCATTGGTCTTCTGTACACCGCCCACGCGCTTCAGCAGCGGCGTGCCGGTAAAAGCAATGTATTGCGCCTTGGGCAACCCCTTGCGCATGTTCTCTGCAAAGGTCTTGTATTGCGTGCGGTGCGCCTCGTCCACGATCACGATGATGTCGTTGCGCCCGGATAGCTCGGGATACTCGCGGCCTTTGTCCCAGCGGAATTTCTGGATCAGGGTGAACACCAGCCGCTTGTTCTGCCCAAGAAACTTGCGCATCTCCTCGCTGTTCTTGGGCTGCGCGGCTTCGGCCTCGCTGACCGTGCGCGTGTTCAGGAAGTTGCGATAAATCTGCCCATCCAGATCATCGCGGTCGGTCACCACCACAAAGGTGAAATTGCCGGTCTGTTTTCGGAAAATCTTGCGCGCATAAAAAATCATCGAGAAGCTCTTGCCCGAGCCCTGCGTGTGCCAGAACACACCCAGCTTGCCCGCCAGCTCCTCTCGTTTAAGGAAGGCTTCATAAGCCCGGTTCACGCCGATGAACTGGTGGTTCTGCGCGATGATCTTCGAACTATCCTTGTAGTAGAGAATGAAATTCTCCACGTAGTCCAGCAGCCTGCGCTTGGGCAGCAAACCTTCGATCACACCTTCCAGGCTTATGCCCTGCTCGCGGATCGCGGCGCGGTCGATCTTCTGCTTCTCGTCATCCGCGCGCAGCCAGTTGAAGAAATGCTCCCACTCCGCCGTGATGCTGCCCACCTTGGTCTCGATGGCATTGGACAGCACGCAAAAAGCGTTGGTCAGGAAAAGCTGCGGAATCTCCGCCTTGTAAGTCGTCAGGTTATCGTCGTAGGCGTTGCGCAACTTCACGTTCGAGTTTTTCAGCTCGATGAACACCAGCGGAATGCCGTTGACGTAGAGCAACACATCCGGGCGGCGGAAACCGCGCTCGCCCTTGATCCAGAGCTGGGTGACGGCTAGGTAGCGGTTGTTGTCTTGAGTCGCCGGATTGAAATCCAGCAGACGCACTTGCTCCTGCTGCCGCACCCCCTGCGCGTTGTCGAATTCCACCGGAATGCCATCGCGCAACAGACCATAGATTTCCCGGTTCGCGGCGATCAACGTCATCGCCTGCCGACGGTCGAGCAGCTTATCTAGCGCATCCTCAATCGCGGTAGCGGGAATGTCCGGGTTCAGACGAATCGCAGCCTCGCGCACCCTTTCCACTAGAATCACATCGCGCTTGTTGGCTCGGCCCGAGCCATCGTTCAAGTCTTCCGCATTTTCCGTAAAGCAGTCGAGCGCATCGAAGCCGTGCTGATGCTGGAGCTTTTGCACCAGCGCCTGCTCGATCTGATCTTCGGAAATGAAGTTAGGCATGGGCTTCTTCCCTCATGCTGGGTGGGAACTGGATATCGAGATTTTCGACGGAGAGTTTGCCGGAGATGAGTCTAGGTAGCAGTCTATCTCGCACTTGTGTATAGCCCTGCGTCGAAAACATTAATGTCCTAATTTGATCAAAGATTGGACGCACAATTTGGTTGTACTGTCCTATGAGATCAGGAGGTGGAAGCAATATCTTCTCTTTTTCGACAATATCTTTATTGATGTGCTGCTGGCCGCCGCCGCTCTGTTTCGCAATCAAGTTCTCTATATTCGTTTTGACATACTGAAAAATATATTCACTGTAAACGCCGACACTGTCATACACACCAACGACGGACTGATTAGCGCATACCGCAATCTCGGTTAAGCTAACTTGCCCTAGAGTTGCGCCAGTAATAGCAATAACGGTTGTCCTTCTTGGCATTATCTTTGTTGCAGAGTAGCGAAGTCCATCTTCGGTCAAGTATTCAGATGCCTCAACGATGCGTAGTTTATTCACCTCGCCTGAGTTGATCCATGGAATCTCGCCTCCCCAATATGAAAGCTCAGCTCGTGATGGCGTGCCGCCAAGGCAAGTCGCGAACTTTCGGCCAATTTCACAAATTTCCCAATCCGATGGCAGCCCCTTATTGAATGTCGTTTTCTCGTAGCCATGAAAGCGCATACGCACGAACCATTCACGGTATATCTCCTCGGCCATTCTTTCTAGTAGCGCGATGCGATGCTGGTTGTTATCGATGAGTTCGTCATACGCCGAGAGAATTGCTGCGATTTTCCTTTGAACGTTTATTTCATGTGTAACCAAGGGCAAGTTCTTTACCATTTCAAGACTGAGAAAACCTTGCGCCACACCACTCTTAATTGCATGAACTGCTGACTGAAAAGCCGACGAGGTCATAAAATGATACAAATAATCTGGGCACAACCCTGAACTTGGCCGCAATATAGCCACACTACTAGACAAGCCGAATCTGTCTCTATGCTTAACGGTGTATGGGGTGCCTAGTGAACCAATAATCCCAAACAGCACATCCCCTTTTACGGGAGTCGTCACAGCTTTTTTTGTTTTCCCAAAGTGCTTTTCGTAATCCCCCTCGCTGATATAGTCAACGTTACTTAGGTCCAGCCCAGACGACTTAAAGTTTTTTGCAGACAAGTACATTACGCCGTGCTCTTGTCGTGCAATACTCGCATGTGCCCCATCCCCTACTTGGCAAAAATCTTTTAGCCGACCGACGTGGTTGTGTCGCTGAAGTGCTTGTGTCATGCATCACCCGTAAGCCGTTTCACGTTGTGATCAACCACTTCCACCAGCCCTTGCGCCACTATATTCAAACTAGATAGTTCTTCATTCATCGCCAATAGCTCGTCAATGAACTCCTCCTCCGTCTTGCCATCCTCTTCGATCACCACACCGACGTAGCGACCAGGATTCAGTGAATAGTCTTGCTCCTGCAAATCAGCCGGGCTGGCGAGTTTGCACAGGCCGGTGACATCTTCGTATTCCGCTTTGGGGAAGCGCTCCTGCAACCAGTGGATGTATTGATAGAAGATTTCAGCGTTCTTCACTTCCTTGTGCAATTCTTCCAGCGCCCCCTTGAGCGCATTGGTCTTGCGATCAGTGGTGGCGCGCTTGCCTTCGGCCTGCGCTTGTGCGGCCTGCTGCTTTTCGTGCTGGCGCACGACCTTGTCCAAGTGCTTCAAGCCTTCATGCAGCGCAGCAAAAAATGGATCGAACGCCTCCCGCAATTGCTGCTGCGCCTTGTTCTTCTTGTCCACTGCCGATTCATCCGCATGCTTTTCCTGATATTGCTCATAGCGGGTTTTGAGTTTGGCCAACCCCGCCCATTGCTGCACCAGTTCGCCCACGGCCTGTTTGCCGCCAGCGTCGTCCAGCACTTCGAGCAGTTGCGCGGAGACGGGTTCGACGTTGGTTTTGTTCTCGACCAGGCGCTGCATGCCTGCCGCGAAATAGCGGTCTATGAGCTGCACGAATTTCTCGCGTCGCCCCTTGTGCAACTGACTGATGATGGCGATGTTCTGGATGTGTTCTTCGCTGAATTCGCGGTGGGCACGGTCTATCTGGGTGAAGATGTTGCGCGCGTCGATGAACAGGATTTTGTCGTCGGTCTTGGCCTTGTCGAAGAACCACAGCGTGGCCGGGAGCGTGACGGTGTAGAACATGTTCGAGGGCAGCGTGAGCATGGCGTAGATGAGGTTTTGCTCGATCAGCGTCTTGCGGATGTCGGCTTCGGAGTGGCGCGCATCGGATGCGGAATTGGCCATGACCAGCGCGGCGCGGCCTTGCGCTTTGAGCGAGGTGGCGAACAGGTTGATCCACAGGTAGTTGCCGTTGGGCACGGTTTCCTTGCCTGCGTCGGCCTTCTTCACTTTCGATTTGTTGCGCGGGATGCCGTAGGTGTTGAAGCGCTTGTCCTTCTCCACGCTGGAGAGGCTCACGTCGTCCACGTTGAACGGGGGATTGGCGAGGACGTAATCGAATGCGCCAAAACTCTGGTACGGGTCTTCGTAGTAGGTGTTGGCCTGCTTGATTTCGCCGCGCAGGCCGTTGACCGCGAGGTTCATCTTGGCGAGGTTGACGGTGTCGCGCGTTTTTTCCTGGCCGCAGACATACACGCCGCTTTCCGAGCCTTTCAGTTCCTTGCGGTGTTCCGCGATGAACTGGGCAGACTGCACAAACATGCCGCCGGAGCCACAGGCGGGGTCGAACACCTTGCCGCCGTGCGGCTCGATGATCTCGACCATCAGACGCACCACGGAACGTGGCGTGAAAAACTCGCCGCCTTTTTGGCCTTCGCTGCGCGCAAATTCGGACAGGAAGTATTCGTAAATCTGCCCGAACAAATCGCCGGTGGCATCGGCGGGAATGTCGGCAAAGGTGCGCAGCAACTGCTGAGGGATGGTCTTGTCCGTGCGCGTCAACGCGGCATATTCGTCCTTGGGCAATACGCCTTCGAGTTCGGGCTTGTATTCCTCAATGGCCTTCATCGCCTCTTTGAGCGCCTTGGCGATGTTCTTCTCTTCCGGCAGATTCAGCAGATGCTCGTAGCGTGCATGGTCGGGCAGGTAAAACCCGCATTTCTCGATGGCGATGTCGGAAATTTTCTTCTCGCGGCGCGAGCCTTTGAGCTTGGTGTACTCGGCGTGAATTTCGGTCTCAAAGCGGCGGTAGTTGTTGTCGGCAAACTTGAGGAAGATCAGCCCCAGCACGGGGGTGGCGTATTCGCTGGACTTCAGGTCGGAATTGGCCCGCAGCTTATCGGCGGCACTCCATAAGTCGGCTTCCAGCTTTTTGAGTTGTTCTTTGTTCATGTATCCCGTTTTTCTTATTTAACCGGCAGAGTTGCGCCCCGAATAGTACCGTCAAACCCGTGCAGTAGACCATGCCATCTTCAGGTCAAATTTGTGACATCAAATACCAAAACAAAATGCCTCGCATCGCGGCGAGGCATCACACAGGTGTCGTTTGCCTTGTCTACGCTAAGGCTTCGGCCCAAACAGTTTTATGAATACGGAATGTTTGGCCTCCTGCCAAGTACGCGGCAGGTCGTCGTTGTTTTCGAGTGCTGCGTAGATATCTTGCACAAGGTCTTTGGTGATGGCTTTGGCAGTCAGCATCTTCTTCAGCAGCTCGTGCCCATGCCAGATGTCGAGGCCGAATTCATTGGCAAGTTTATGCATGCCAAGGTCGTCGGTGACGACGATGGCAGACCGAACCTGACCAAAGGCCAGCATGAAGCAATCTGTTGGCGACGGGGGTGAACGACCTTGGGTTGTATAGCCATGCGGATCGTCCAGTACATAGGCATGTAATACGCTGGCTGCGGCTTCGATTTTTGTCCGCTCATCCGCGCTAAGGCGAACTTGCCTGGACATCCGCTCGGTGTTCAGCTCTGTATCTGCGAACCAGGGATAGAGGAATTGAAGCCGGGGGCTTTTGAAGACTTCTTCTTCGACTTGTTTCAATACGGTAAGGCTGTATTTCTTGTTTCCAAACTCGACACCCAGCAGGGGGCGGATGCGCTTGGCCAAACGCAAGTATGCGTTGGTATCAAGCAGCACGAGGATCAACGGATAAGTTCCTCGTAAAGTGCGGAGGCGTCTTGTAATGATGTATCCAGGACTTGCCGGACATACGACGCACCGGTGCCACTAACGTGAATCATGCGTTTCAGCGCCTGGAAGAAGCCGGTCTGGAAGGTTTTTTCACAGGCGGCAATGTAGCGCTGGGGCGATGGCGGCATGGGGTCGAACATGGTTTCGCTGACCAGCGGGCCGCGCAGGCTGTTGCGCACAGTGTGTATGTACTTTTCTTCGATAGGCAGCAGCATTAAATTGTTTGCCTTGGCATACCGTTGAACCTGTTGGAATACGGTATTCAGTGAAATCATGTGGGCAGTTGCCTGTTGCCACAGCACCTCGATCGCACGGTCGAGACTTGTCTGCTGGGTGGCAGCGCGATAGGTTTGCTCTGCGCAGGCCTTGGGATACAGCAGCGCACCGGCGAAAGCATCGGCAAAGTCTTCGCCCTCGTTTTTTCCTGAAAGCTCAGGGGTGAGCACATGCGCCAGTTCATGCGCCATCCAGAATTTGAAATCTTCCAGCCGGGTATCGAGATTGAGGAAGATGAAGGTTACGTCTTCCTGCGGCAGACGAATATGCAGGGCATTCTCATGATTGCCTTTGGCGCCCCAAAGTACGGGCACCAGGATGGCACCACAGTCCTTGAATTCACCAATCAGGTTTTCGTAGGCGAGCACAGCCTGTTCGCCTAGACCTAAACGGCTGCGCGTTTGCGACACAATAATTTGCAGTTTGTCGTACTCGGTCGACGGCGATGTAATCAGCGTGCGCAATGCCTGCAACTCGGGCAGGTGTGTAACGAGGGGTTTAAGCAACATGCCGATGCCTTCGGCCTTGGCGATGTGTGCATCGGTCGTTTTGGCGTTGGCCTTCTTGCGGTAAGCGATAACAGGACGCCCCACATCGTTTGTCAGTACGAGCTGGTCGAATGTCAGTCCGAGGGTAGTAGCGAGCTTGAGAAGTGATGCCGGACGGGGAAAGTCTTTCCCCTTTAACCAGTTGGTGACAGCCTGGGACGACGTCCCAACCTCACTTGCCAACTGTTTTTGTGTAATCCCGCGTTCTGCGAGAGCACTCTGAATCGCAGCTGAATTCAGTAGTTTTTCCATAGGGCGGGGATTATAGACACTACCCGCAGGAAATCAAGTTTAATCAACTTTTGATCATCAAGAGGATGGTGGTCACAATTTGTGACCACATAGTGTGGACAGATTCTTTGAGGACGCATTTTGCGGCATCAAGTTGCACTTGATATCTCGCATTACCGCGGTGGGTATATTTGCGGCACGATGAGTCCGCACATTCGACAATCGCAACAGCCTGATTACGCGCCACCATCTGCAAAAGATATAGGCCTCCCCTTAAAAAGGTATAGACCTTCTGCATCGCAGACTAGGCTGATGCATAGGCCGTCAGGCATATGGACACACCTCTCGCCCGGGCATATTTTGCGCACCGTGCTGTGCAAACAGTATCAGTCTCTGTTGAATCCCCCTCAATCTTCGAACGTTGCCGAACTGGAGGACAAGATGAATCACACTGTTCTGTTGTTGTTGACTGTCGCAACCGGTGCCGTGGTGCTGATGGCCGGCATCGTGGTTTTCCGGGAATCGGGCAAAAGCCTGCCGAGCGCGCTGCGCGAATGCTTTGCCTGGGGAGCCGGTTTCTTTGTGGCGATGAGTGTGCAGGTGGTCTTGCTCGCCAATCTCACTTAAACCCCTGGGCACAACCCATAGAAAAACCGCCGTGGATTCCATGGCGGTTTTTTGTTGCCCTCGCGGACTTGAACGTGGGCCTACGATTTCAATGGTGCAGCGCTTTATCCAGTGAGTGGTGCAATTTTTCGGCGTCGTGCTGTGCAAGTTGATACTTTACTGTCTCGCCCACCATCAGCTTGGGACAGGAATTCACCAGATCCAGCTCGATGGGATATTTGCCGCTGGCTATGGCTTCTTTCAGGTATTTGAGCTTGTTGCCGGCGTCTTCCATGGAAAGGCAGAAGTGGTGCTCTTCATCAGTCACGCTGATGCTTTTGTTGCCTGCATGGGTGACCGCCTGGCAGTGAAACCGTTTCTTGGACATTCACTTCTCCTTTGTTGCTGCATTTTGCGCTGGCAAAGCAGTCTGCGCCCCGCCCTTGCCAGTGTCAAACCTCCCCCGGGTTGTTGCCGCCAGCGCCGGAGAAAGCTATGGCAGAGATCGGCGGATAGGCGTAATTTATAAAGCCGCATCACTGGTCAACCACTGCCGTTCAACAAAGAATAAGGAGAAGGTCATGGCTAAAGACAGCGTTTACCGTATTACAGAGATAGTCGGAACCAGCAAGAAATCCTGGGAGGATGCCGCCTCGAACGCAGTCAAAGCCGCCTCCCAGACCTTGCGGGACTTGAGGGTCGCCGAGGTCATCAAGCTGGACATGGTGGTTGAAGGCGGCAAGGTGGCCGCTTACCGGGCGAAAGTGGCGCTGTCGTTCAAGTACGACCCGAAGAAATAGTTATTCACCGTTTTTGTGGATAACTGGCTAGATAAGTCCGCCCCGGCGACCCTAACCCTAAACGGTATATACGATTTTTGTCGTCGTTCATTTCGCGGGCGATTTCTTAACTTTGCTTTTGCAATGTTGTGACAACTGCAACCCGGGATGGACTAAAGGGATGCTCTGGGTCCTGGAGCGACAGGCTCTTGATTTCGCATACATGGCGGAAGCATCGGTTCGCGGCAAATAAAAAAACACTTACATTTCTGTAAGTGCTTGTTTGTTGGTGGGCCCTCGCGGACTTGAACCGCCACCTTTGCCGTTATCGGAACAGTTTCAAGTAGGCTTCAAACGTATACATTTTACCTCTCTTGCCTCCGGTGATTTCTTTCAATATCCCGAAGCGTTCCAGGTCGGCGATCAGTTTGTATGCCGATGCTGGCGATACTCCCGCCACTTCACCCACCTTGGCAGCATCAATCATCGGGCGTTGATACAGGTAATACATCACTTTCTGCGCATTTGCCGCCCGGCTGCCTAGCGTCTGCAACTGAACCTCCACTTGTTTCTGCAGCTTGAGGATGTTATCGAATGTCATAGTGCTGCTTCGCGCCGTTTCAATAACCCCTACCAAAAAGAATTTGAACCATTGCAGTAAGTCGTTCTTCTCGCGCACACGCATCAGGTTGTCGTAATAATGCTGACGATTGCGCTCAAAAAAATCCGACAGATAAAGCACCGGCTGTTTCAATATTCCGCGGCTTACCAGATACAAGGTGATCAATAATCGTCCCACACGTCCATTGCCGTCCAAAAATGGGTGGATAGTCTCAAACTGATAATGCACTAGCGCAGCTTTCAATAATTCAGGAAAATACTGCTGGTCGTTATGTACGAACTTTTCGATGTCACCGATCAGTTCGCCAATAGAAGAATGTGCCGGTGGCACAAATATCGCATCATTGATGCTCGCCCCGCCAATCCAGTTCTGGCTATGTCTGAACTCCCCAGGCTGTTTGTGTTTACCGCGCACGCCCTGCATGAGCGTCTTGTGCGTCTCGCGAATCAAGCGAGCTGAAAAGGGCAACGTTTGCAATTTCGTGACTGCCTCGTTCATCGCCGCCACATAGTTCTGCACCTCTTCCCAATCGTCTCGCTTATCCAACGCCACATCCTCTTTTTCCAGTAGCGCCTCCTCCATATTCGTCTGCGTTCCCTCGATCTTGCTCGACTGGGTCGCCTCTTTCAGCACGTGCATGCGGATAAAGAGGTCAATATTCGGGATGTACTCGGAATACATATCCAGCCGGCCCAACTCGCGATCTGCCTGTCCAAGCAACTGGAGTAAGTTCATATCGTCCATTACCCATACACGGTCGATGAGACTGGGCTGAAAGCTTTTGTATTGTGTCTGCTGAATGAGGTGGCCAGACTGGAAATTCTTCATTGGAGTGCTCCCCTTAAAATAACGTCAGACACTGTTTTAGATTTTACTAAAAATATAAAACAGTGCAACGCGTTAATTCAGTAGAACTTGTCATTCCGAACTGTCTATGAGCCTGAACATGGATTTGATGTCACAATTTATGACATCAAGTTCGATAAACAAAAAGCCTCGCAGAAATGCGAGGCTTTTTGTGTGTTGGTGGGCCCTCGCGGACTTGAACCGCGGACCAAAGGATTATGAGTCCTCTGCTCTAACCAACTGAGCTAAGGGCCCGTAGACTTAACTTTCGCCGTCGAGGAAGCTCTTGAGCTTTTCCGAACGCGAAGGATGACGCAGTTTACGCAGGGCCTTGGCTTCGATCTGGCGGATGCGCTCGCGGGTAACGTCGAACTGTTTGCCGACTTCCTCCAGCGTGTGGTCGGTGTTCATCTCGATACCGAAGCGCATGCGCAACACCTTGGCTTCACGCGGGGTGAGGCTGTCCAGGATGTCCTTGGTGACGTTGCGCAGGCTGTCGTAGACCGCGGCCTCGATGGGGGCCAGCGAATTGGCGTCTTCGATGAAGTCGCCCAGGTGCGAATCGTCGTCGTCGCCCACCGGGGTCTCCATGGAGATGGGTTCCTTGGCGATCTTGAGGATCTTGCGGATCTTGTCTTCCGGCATCTCCATCTTGATCGCCAGGGTGGCGGCGTCGGCTTCCATGCCGGTCTCCTGCAGGATCTGGCGCGAGATGCGGTTCATCTTGTTGATGGTCTCGATCATGTGCACCGGGATACGGATGGTGCGCGCCTGGTCGGCGATGGAACGCGTGATGGCTTGGCGGATCCACCATGTGGCGTAGGTCGAGAACTTGTAGCCACGGCGGTATTCGAACTTGTCCACGGCCTTCATCAGGCCGATGTTGCCTTCCTGGATGAGGTCGAGGAACTGCAGGCCGCGGTTGGTGTATTTCTTGGCGATGGAGATCACCAGGCGCAGGTTGGCCTCGATCATGTCGCGCTTGGCGCGGCGTGCCTTGGCTTCGCCGTTGGTCATCTGCTTGTTGATCTCTTTCAGGTCGAGGATGGGGATGCCCACGCGCTGTTGCAGCGCCAGCATCTTCTTCTGCTGGTCGACGATGGCTGCCTCGTAGCGCGACAGCGTTTCGCTGTACGCTTTCTTGGATGCCATCTCGTGCTTGACCCATTCCAGGTTGCCTTCGTTGAGCGGGAACACCTTGATGAAGTGCGTGCGCGGCATGTGCGCCTTGGTCACACAGAGTTCCTGGATGCTGCGCTCGCAGCTGCGCACTTCTTCCACCAGCCCGCGCATGGTCTCGCACAGGGCGTCCACTTGCTTGGCCGAGAAGCGGAACTGCATCAGCTCGTCGGAGATCTGCTGCTGCAGCTTGTCGTATTGTTTGCTGCGGTAGCCGTATTTCTCGTAGGCCTTGCCCAGTTTGGTGAAAAGGTCGCTGATGAGGGCGAAGCGTACCAGCGCATCTTCCTTGAGCTGTGCCAGGTTGGCGGCAGCGGCGGCTTCGCCGTCCTCTTCCGACTCCTCTTCTTCGTCTTCCTCTTCTTCTTCCTCGGTCTCTTCTTCTTCGGCGACTTCGCTGACCATCGCTTCATCCTGCGTGTCGATGAAGCCGTCGATCAGTTCGTCGATGCGCAATTCTTCCTTGGCGACCTTGTCGGCCAGCGCGAGGATCTCGGCGATGGTGGCCGGGCAGGCGGAGATCGCCTGGATCATATGCTTGAGGCCGTCCTCGATGCGCTTGGCGATCTCGATCTCATCCTGGCGGGTGAGCAGATTGACCACGCCCATCTCGCGCATGTACATGCGCACCGGGTCGGTGGTGCGGCCGAATTCGGAATCCACGGTGGAGATGGCGGCTTCGGCTTCTTCCGCCGCATCCTCGTCGGCGACCGGAGGTGCGGTCTCGTTCATCACCAGCGATTCGGTATCCGGCGCCACGTCGCACACGGTGATACCCATGTCGTTGATCATGCTGACCACGCCTTCGACCTGCTCGACTTCGAGCATGTCCGGCAGATGGTCGTTGATCTCGGCAAAGGTCAGGTAGCCTCGTTCCTTGCCCAGCAGGATCAGCGCTTTCAGGCGCGTGCGGCGTGCCTCGATCTCTTGCGAGGGATCGACCGAAGCGGCAGCGGCGACAGCCTTTTCTTTGGCTGTCTGTTTAGCGCTGGCTGCGGCTGTTTTGGCAGGGGGAGTGGACTTTTTCTTTTGCTGCGGAGTCGCCATTGTGTGGGTTCCCAAAGTTGATTCGTGTTCGAAATACACGGCACGCGAAAAAGGTGGTGCCGCCGAAAAGGTCGCGGATTATACCCGATTTCTTAAAACATTTCCGCAGCTTAGCTTCATTTGATCTCAGGTCCCAGGCCAGCAAATAGCGTGCCTGATGCCTGTTTTTTCAGCTGGCCGGCACCTTCAGCTGCTTGCGCTGCTCGCTAAGCTGCTTGTAGCGCTCCTGCTCTACCGGGCTCTTCAGCCCATTGGCCTCCAGCATGGCGATCTCGGCATTCACTGCATCTAGCTGCATTTTGCGCAGCAATCCCGAGAATTCGGCCCCGATATCGAAATCGTCGCCCAGATGCATGATGTCGCCCTGTGCGGTGGCGAACACTGGCCCGTGCATCGTGCCCTGAAATTGCTGGGTCAGCGCGGCGGTGCTGACTTCGTCCGCGCCTTCGTGCAGCCAGTCGGCCAAAGCCGCGATCGCCGCCGCTTCGTTGCCCTCGGCATGTCCATGCAGCCAGTCACCGGGCAGTTGGCGCGCCAGTTCCGGCTTCATCACCAGGCAGCGCAACAAGCTGCGCAAACCGGACGGCGTGGTTCGCCTGGCCTTGGGCGGTGCGGCGCGCTGCGGTGCGGCAACAGGTTTGATGGACCACAAGGCTTCCAGTTCCGCCTGGGTGACGCCGGCCAGTGCGGCCACCTCCTTGCGCAACAACAATGCGGTGGTCGGCGCGGTGATGGCGGTGAGCAGCGGCTGGGCGTTCTTGAGCAGGGTGCTCTTGCCTTCCTGGGTGCGCAGGTCAACTTGCGCAGTCAACTCGCGCAGCAGGTAGCCGGAGAGCGGCAGCGAATTTTCCAGTTCGAGCTCGAAGGCTTCGTGGCCGAATTCGCGGATGTAGGTGTCGGGATCGTGCTCTTCCGGCAGGAACAGGAAGCCGAGACGCTTGCCGTCCTGCAGTTGCGGCAGTGCGTTCTCCAGCGCGCGCCAGGCGGCCTTCTGGCCGGCGCGATCGCCGTCGAAGCAGAACACCACCTGGTCGCACAGGCGCAGCAGCTTTTGCACGTGGTACGGCGTGGTGGCCGTGCCCAAGGTGGCCACGGCATATTCGACGCCATGCTGTGCCAGCGCCACCGCATCCATGTAGCCCTCGACCACGATCACGCGCTGATGGGCACGGATGGCTTTCTGCGCCTGGAACAGGCCGTAGAGCTCGTGGCCTTTCTCGAACAGCGTGGTCTCGGGCGAATTGAGGTATTTGGGCTCGCCCTTGTCCAGCACGCGCCCGCCGAAGCCAATGACCTGGCCGCGCACGTTGACGATGGGGAACATGATGCGGTCGCGGAAACGGTCGTAGCGCTTGCCGCCTTCACCTTCGATCACCAGTCCGGTCTCGACCAGGCTGGCATCCTGATAGTTGGGCACGACGGCTTTCAGGTTCTGCCAGTCGTCGGGAGCATAGCCGATGCCGAAGCGCGCGGCGACTTCGCCGGAAAGCCCGCGGCGTTTGAGGTAGTCGATGGCACGCGGGGTCTGCTTCAGTTGCTCGCGGTAGTAACGCGTGGCGGATTGCATCAGGTCGTACAGATCAGGAGCGACCTTGTGTTGCGGCACATTGGAGGCTTCCTGCGGCACGCTGACGCCGATGCTCTTGGCCAGATCTTCCACCGCCTCGACGAAGCCCATGCCGGTATGCTCCATGACGAAGCCGATGGCGGTGCCGTGTGCGCCGCAACCGAAGCAGTGATAGAACTGTTTGCTCTGGCTGACCGTGAACGAGGGAGATTTTTCAGTATGGAAAGGACAGCAGGCGACGTAGTTGGCACCGGCCTTCTTGAGCGGCAGGTAGCGCTCGATCACGTCCACGATGTCGAGGCGGTTGAGCAGATCCTGAATGAAACTTTTTGGAATCACTCCGCCCTCGCCTAAGACTAATTAAGAAACCAGAATTCTATCGTGAAGCTTGAAAACCGTAGCGAGCGGCCAGAGTGCAAGGCGCACGGAGCGCAGAAACCGGAATGTACTCAAAGTACATGAGGATTTCGAGCACCGCGCAACGCAGCAATCTGGTCGCGCAGTAGGTTTTCGTTACTTGGTGAGCTGGGCCTTGATCAGGCCGGAGACCTTGCCCATGTCGGCGCGTCCGGCCAGCTTGGGCTTGACCACGCCCATGACCTTGCCCATGTCTTGCGGGCCGACCGCACCCGTCGCGGCAATAGCCTCGGCGATGGCGGCGACGATCTCGGCTTCGCTCAGCTGTTGCGGCATGTAGGTCTGCAGGACGGAAACCTCGAATTCCTCGACATCCACCAGGTCCTGGCGGTTCGCCGCCTTGTACTGACTGATGGAATCGCGGCGCTGCTTCAGCATTTTCTCAATAATGGAAACGACATCGGCGTCGGTCAGTTCGATGCGCTCGTCCACCTCGCGCTGCTTCATCGCCGCAAGCAAAAGACGAATCGCCCCGAGACGCGCAGTTTCCTTGGCGCGCATCGCGGTCTTCATGTCTTCGTTGATCTGCTGTTTCAGGCTCATCGCAAAAACAAACGCCGCAACCTCGATGGATTGCGGCGTCGCTTGAGAAAAGGATTAGTACAGCTTCGGCGGCAGCGTCTGGCTGCGCAGGCGCTTGTAGTGGCGTTTCACGGCAGCGGCCAGCTTGCGCTTGCGCTCTGCGGTTGGCTTTTCGTAAAACTCGCGGGCGCGCAACTCGGTCAACAGACCGGTCTTTTCCACAGAACGCTTGAAGCGGCGCATCGCCACTTCGAACGGCTCATTCTCTTTTACACGTACAGTCGTCATGGACAAACTACCTTCTACCAAAAAATCGAGGGCGCGATTCTACAAAACAACGGCTTATTCCACAACCGATATTTTCCGGCCCTTCCTGACCGGCCGGAGCGCATCCGGGAGCGGCCGCTATCGCCTTTGACGGCGTTTGTTCAGCACATACAGGAAGTTGAAGCTGCCCAGCACGATGATGGTGTAGAACAATGCGCCATGGACCATGTGGGCGAAGTTGTCGTTGTAGACATGATTCAGCCAGAACGAGCCGTCTTTGCCCAGTTCCAGACCGCTATCCGGCACCAGGAACACCAGCACACCGGTGACTGGCAGGAGCCGCAAGACGTTGAAGAACACCCGGTGTATGGCCCTGGTGACATCGTGCGGATCGGCGGCACGCAGGCGCATTTCGGACTCCTTGTTACCCGGGTGCAGGTAGAACATGCCCACTGCGAAGAACGCCGCTGCAGCCAGGATATGTCCCGCATAGAACAGTACCAGCAGCGGGGAGGCCAGGTGGTCATGGATGACATAGCCTCCGAGCCAGGCCAACTCCAGCAAGCTGAACTGCAACCAGTGCGAAACGAATACGTACCTGACCCAACCGAGCATGTATCACCTTTCGCCTAATTTGCCGGACAACAACGCTCTCTGCCCGAGGGCCGGGGAGAACGCGCTGCCTCGAATCCGATTATTTGTTATCGAGCCTTGCGGGCGGATTCAGCCGACATTGATACGGCCGAACTTGCGCTTGCCGACTTGCGCCACGACGACTGCGCCGGCCTTGAGTTGCAGCGACTTGTCGCTGACCTTTTCGCCGTCGAGCTTGACGCCGCCCTGGTCGATCATGCGCAGCGCCTCCGAGGTGCTGGCGACGAGGTTGGCCTGCTTGAGCAGGTTCGCGATGGCGATGCTGCCGTCAACGGATTGCACGGTGAGCTCGGGCATGTCATCCGGCAACACGCCTTTCTGGAAACGCGCCTCGAATTCGGCCAGCGCATCCTCGGCCGCCTTTTGCGAGTGGAAGCGGGCGACGATCTCCTGTGCCAGCAGCACCTTGATGTCGCGCGGGTTGCGGCCGCCGTTCACTTCGTCGCGCCAATGGGCGATCTGGGCGAGGCTGCGGAACGACAGCAATTCGAGATAGCGCCACATCAGGTCGTCGGAGATGGACATGAGCTTGCCGAACATGTCTTGCGGGGTGTCGGTGATGCCGACATAGTTGCCCAGCGACTTGGACATCTTGTTGACGCCATCCAGGCCTTCCAGCAACGGCATGGTGAGCACGCACTGCGCGGGCTGGCCGAAATGCCGCTGCAATTCGCGCCCCATCAGCAGGTTGAATTTCTGGTCGGTGCCGCCAAGCTCGAGGTCGGCCTTGAGCGCGACGGAGTCGTAGCCCTGCACCAGCGGATAGATGAATTCGTGGATGGCGATGGGCTGGCTGGCCTTGTAGCGTTTGCCGAAGTCGTCGCGCTCCAGCATCTGCGCCACGGTATGGGTGGCCGCCAGCTTGATCAGGTCGACCGCGCTGAATTTGTCCATCCAGGCGGAGTTGAACACGACTTCGGTCTTGTTCGGGTCGAGCACCTTGAACACCTGGTCCTTGTAACTTTGCGCATTGGCAAGCACCTGCTCACGCGACAACGGCGGACGGGTGGCGTTCTTGCCAGTGGGGTCGCCGATCATGCCGGTGAAATCGCCGATCAGGAACAGGGCATGGTGGCCCAGGTCCTGCAGTTGGCGCATCTTGTTGAGCAGCACGGTGTGGCCCAGGTGCAGGTCGGGCGCGGTGGGATCGAACCCCGCTTTGATGCGCAGCGGGCGCCCCTCTGCCAGTTTCTTGTCAAGTTCGGATTCGAGCAGCAGCTCATCACTACCGCGCTTGATTTGATTGAGTATTTCTTGTTGACTCATGTCGAAAGACCGCTTGTCTGTCACTCGGTTGCCACTTGAACGGATTTTGATGGGGTACCGCTTTCTGTTAAAGTGGCGCCCCTGAATTCAATAAGTCCTTGTGTTTGCCGATAAAGATTCACGGACATTCACAATGCTCTACCGCCTTGGGAGGCGCGAATGTTACCGCAAAATACATTGTCACACGCACACAAAATGAAGCTGCGATGGTTCGTCACCTTGTCCAGCCTGCCCTTGCTGGGGGTAGTGACGGCTTTTGGCATCATGCCGCAGACGGATGTCATTTCGCAGTCGCAAAAGACCCTGATCGAAGATATCGCCCTCCCCACCGCCCAACCCGTCCCGAGTAACGCAACCTCTTTCTGGCGCAACGACCGCGTCCAGCGCGGCGACACCGTGGCCGAGCTGCTGCGCCGCCTGAATGTGGAAGACCCGACTGCCAGCGACTATCTGCGCAACAACAAAGACGCCGCGGGATTGCGCCGCCTGCCCGTGGGCAAGGAAGTCCAGGCAGAGACCGATGCCAATGGCGCCCTGCTGGCGCTGCGCTATCTGGACGGCAACGCCAATCAGGTGGTGATCGAGAAGAGCGGCAACGGTTTCAAGACGCACACGCTGCCCGCCCAGACCGAGAAACGCACCCAGATCCGCACCGGCGAGATCGAAACCAATCTGTTCGCCGCGACCGATGAGGCCGGCCTGCCCGACCCGGCTGCCAACCAGCTGTCGGACATCTTCGGCGGGGACATCGATTTCCATCGCGATCTGCGCAAGGGCGACAAATTCACGGTGATCTACGAGATGAACTACATCAACGGCGAACCCGTGCGCACCGGTCGCATCATCTCTGCCGAATTCATCAACCGCGGTCATATTTACCGCGCCGCATATTTCCAGACCAGCGAAAACTCCGGCGATTACTATTCGCCGGACGGCAAGAGCATGCACAAGGCCTTCCTGCGCTCGCCGCTGGAGTTCTCCCGCATCAGTTCCGTGTTCAGCAAATCGCGTTTCCATCCGATCCTGAACAAATGGCGCGCGCATAAAGGTGTGGACTACGCCGCTCCCATCGGCACCAAGGTCAAGGTCACCAGCGACGGGGTCGTCGCCTTCGTGGGCAAGCAACACGGTTACGGCAACGTGGTGATGGTCGATCATCAGGGACACTTCACCACGGTGTACGGCCATCTGTCCCGTTTCGCCGGCGGACTCCACAAAGGGGAGCGCGTAAGCCAGGGGCAGGTCATCGCCTATGTCGGCATGACCGGCCTGGCCACCGGCCCGCACTTGCACTATGAATTCCGCATGAACGGAGTCCAGCGCGACCCCTTGAAAGTGGCACTACCGGATGGCAAGCCGATCAGCGAAACGCAACAGGCCGCCTTCACCGCAGCGACAAGCCCATTGTTCGCGGAACTGGACACTTTCCACAATACTCGTATCGCCAAGCTCGATTAACGTGAATTCGCAAAGCGATTCGTTTGCCACCTCGCCCGCTTGCGGGATAACCAGCGACTTGCTGGCGGGATCTGCCAGCTTGGTCGAATGGCTAGTAGTTGCATCAGAGAATTGAGGTTGGGGTAAGGTGAACCAGTCCTCCGACCTTTATATCGGCATCATGTCCGGCACCAGTCTGGACGGGATCGATACGGCCCTGGTCGATCTGTCGGAAACTTCGCCCCGCCTCGTCGCCAGTCATTACCAGCCGTATGCAGAGCCGCTCAAGGAAGCGTTGCTGGCGTTGCACCAGGTATCGCATAACGAGCTGCATCAGGCACAACTCATCTCCAACCGGCTGGCGCGCGAATACGCCGATGCCACGCTGGTTCTGCTCAGCAAAGCCGGCGTAACGGCTTCCCAGGTGCAAGCCATCGGCTGCCACGGACAGACCGTGCGGCACCGCCCCGAGCACGGCTACACCATACAGCTCAACAACGCCGCCTTGCTGGCGGAGCTGACCGGCATCCATGTGGTGAGCGACTTTCGCAGCCGTGACATCGCGGCACGCGGACAAGGTGCGCCGCTGGTGCCCGCTTTTCACGACAAGGTATTGCGCCATCCCGGCATCCATCGCGTCATCGTCAATATCGGCGGCATCGCCAACCTGACCGACCTTCCGCCCGGCAGTGCGACGACGGGATTCGACTCCGGCCCCGGCAACCTGTTGATGGATGCATGGATCACCCGCCATCAGGGCAAGGCCTACGACAAGAACGGCACATGGGCCACCAGCGGCAAGGTCATCCCCGACCTGCTGCACAGGCTGCTGGCGGAACCCTACTTCGCCTTGCCGCCCCCCAAGAGCACCGGGCGCGACTTGTTCAGTCTTGCCTGGCTGCAGATATACCTGAATGGAACCGAGGCGCATGAAGATGTGCAGGCGACTTTGCTCGCACTCACCGGCGAGAGCATCGCTGCCGCAGTGCGGCGTTATTGCGGGGAAACCGATGAGATCTATCTGTGCGGCGGCGGCGCGCATAACGAGGCGCTGGTCGCTTACTTGCAGCGCGCGATGCCCCGATACCGAATCCAGAAGACCGAGGCATTAGGCATCGCCGCCGACTGGATGGAAGCCATCGCGTTTGCCTGGCTGGCACAGCAAACGATGCACTTGAAGCCGGGCAATCTGCCTTCCGTCACCGGTGCCCGGCACCCTTGCGTGCTGGGCGCGATCTACCCCGCTTAAGGGAGCTTCTACAAACCCAAATTTCTTGAAGCCCCATAAAACAAAACGGGGCGCAGAGCGCCCCGTTCCTGCATCAACATCTGTCCCGCTTATACCGAGAACGACGATCCGCAACCGCAAGTGGTAGTGGCATTCGGGTTCTTGATGACGAACTGCGAACCTTCCAGACCTTCGGTGTAATCGATCTCCGCGCCAACCAGATACTGGAAGCTCATCGGGTCGATCAACAACTGCACGCCGTTCTTGTTCATCACGGTGTCATCTTCGTTGGCCACTTCGTCGAAAGTGAAGCCGTACTGGAAGCCGGAACAGCCGCCGCCGCTGACGAACACGCGCAGCTTCAGTTCGGCGTTACCCTCTTCTTCGATCAGCTGCTTCACTTTGTTTGCTGCATTGTCCGTAAACAGCAGCGGGTCTTGCAAATCGGTTACTGTATTCATGTTACCTCCTAACTTGTTTGTTTGATTATCACTCGGATGCGCCGAGCTTGAAAGCCACTACCTTGTCTTCCGCTTCCGCCAGATGGATCAGCCTGCCTTCGACGATCGCGCCCAACTGTATTTCCAATGTTTTGTAGTGTACATCACCTGTGACCTTGGCCTTGCTTTGCAGTTCCAGGTAATCCGAGGCATTCACCGGACCGACTATGGTGCCATTCACCACCAGATGAGTGACCTTGATCTCGCCATCCACGCGCGCATGCTCGCTCAGCACCAGGGTGCTCGGCTTGCTGAGATCGGCGATCACGTTGCCCCTGATCTCGCCATCCACCCGAAGTCCGCCGGTGAAGCTGACGTTGCCTTCGATCCTGGTTCCGGCGCCGACCAGGGAGTCGATACGATTCTGCGGTTTACTATGCCGACTGCTGAACATGTTCACTTCTCCTTTAAGACAAAGGGGACAGGCCGACAGTCTGTTGGACCTTGGGTTCCTGCACCCCTTTCTCATACACCCGCACCTGGACGCTTTCGACTTTCATCTCGGGTGGCAGTTTGAATCCTTTATCGACGCGTTGGTAATACTTGAAGCTCAACTGGTATGAGGCCACATCCGAAGGCGAATCTTCCTGCGGGAATTGTAGCACTACTTTCTTGCCGTCCTGCTCGCCGTTCACGACCAGTTGCATGCTTCCCTGAAAGGCCTTACCGCGCTGCTGGACACTCTGCACCAGCAACATGCGGCAAAGATATTCGCCCGGCAGGCTATCGGGCTCGATCTTCAGGCGATGGATGGACAGCTCCGCCTCGCGCGAACCGGTCAGCGGCAGGTTCTGGAAGAACAGCAGATCTTCCTGCAGACGCGCATTTTCGTCATGCAGGTTCTTCAGCTGGGCTTCAATCCCCTGATTGGATGCCTGATCGATCTGGCCCTGACGCTCATATGCCGCAACCTGATTGGACAATCTGGAGTTCTCGCTTTCCAGATGCTTCACGCGCTCGTGCAGATCGCCCAACTCCTGCTCTGCCTGGCCGCGATGGAAGCCGGCAAACTCCAGCCCGGAATTGTATGCCCACCAGACCAGCAGCCCGAACAGCACCAGGAAAGGCAACAGGATGGCCCAGCGCACATACCATGGCACATGAGGGCGCACCGACAATCGTGGCGCAGAGATGCTGAATTTGCGTCGGAAGCTTCGAATCATTTTCATAATCAGGGAAGCAAAGGAATCACATTCAAGCCTGTAGTCTCCGGAAGTCCGAACATGATGTTCATATTCTGTACCGCCTGCCCTGCTGCACCCTTGACCAAGTTGTCGATCACCGACAGCACCACCACCGTATCTCCGCCTTGCGGCCGGTGTACCGCGATACGGCACAGGTTGGAACCGCGTACTGAGCGCGTTTCCGGCATGCTGCCGGCAGGCAGCACGTCGACGAACGTTTCGTTGGCGTAGCGCTGTTCGAACAGTGCCTGCAGGTCTGCGTCCTTCCTTACCCGTCCATACAGCGTGGCATGGATGCCCCGTATCATCGGCGTCAGGTGCGGCACAAAGGTCAGCCCGACCGGTTTGCCAAACACGTTCGCCAAGCCTTGCCTGATCTCCGGCAGGTGCCGGTGACCAGCCACGCCATACGCCTTGAAACTGTCCGCAGCTTCGGAGAACAGGGTGGGAATCTCGGCCTTGCGTCCAGCACCGGAGACGCCGGATTTGGCATCAGCGATCAGCGAACCTGCTTCTACCAGCCCTGCTTCCAGCAATGGGATGAAGCCCAGTTGCACCGCCGTGGGATAACAGCCGGGATTCGCCACCAGCCGTGCCTGCCTGATCTTCTCCCGGTTCACTTCCGGCAATCCATACACCGCTTCCGCCACCAGGTCGGGACAGGCATGAGTCATGCCGTACCATTTTTCCCACTCGGCGATGTCCTTGATGCGGAAATCCGCCGCCAGGTCGATCACCCGCACGCCTGCATCAAGCAGGGCACGTGTCTGCTGCATCGCGATACCGTTGGGAGTGGCGAAGAACACCACATCGCATTGATCGAGATGCGCTTCATCCGGATGGACGAATTTCAGATCGACATAGCCGCGCAAGCTGGGGAACATCTGGCTGACCGGCGTGCCCGCATCGGCACGCGAAGTGATCGCCCGCAACTCTGCCTGCGGATGTCCCGCCAGCAGCCGCAGCAACTCGACTCCGGTATAGCCCGTCCCGCCTACGATGCCGATCTTCAACACGTTCACACCTCAAAAAATCAGCTGCAAATGATAAAGGAAAAAGCCGCCCAAGGGCGGCTTTTCTGTCCTTGCGACAAACCCGCTGACGGGATTAACGCTTGGAGAATTGCTTCCTGCGACGCGCCTTGCGCAGACCGACCTTCTTGCGCTCGACTTCACGTGCATCGCGGGTGACCAGACCAGCCTGGCTCAGAGTCGGCTTCAGCGAAGCATCGTAGTCGATCAGCGCGCGGGTGATACCGTGGCGTACCGCACCGGCCTGGCCGGATTCGCCGCCGCCGGATACGTTCACCATGATGTCGAATTTGCCAACCATGTCGGTCAGTTCCAGCGGTTGACGCACGACCATGCGGCCCGTCTCGCGCGAGAAGAACACGTCGATCGGCTTGTCGTTGACGACGATGTCGCCCTTGCCGGGTTTGATGAACACGCGTGCCACCGCACTCTTGCGACGGCCGGTTCCGTAGTTATAAGTCACGCTCATGATTAAGCCTTCAACAGATCAATGGGTTTCGGTTGCTGCGCGCTGTGCGGGTGAGTCGCACCGCCGTAGACCTTGAGCTTGCTCAACATCGCGTAGCCCAGCGGGCCTTTCGGCAGCATGCCGCGCACGGCCTTTTGCAGCACGCGCTGTGGATGGCGCTGTTGCAGCTTGAGGAAATTGGTCTCGTAGATACCGCCCGGATAGCCGGTGTGGCGGTAGTACATCTTGTCCTGGGCCTTGTTGCCGGTCACGCGCAGCTTGTCGGCATTGACGACCACGACGAAATCGCCGGTATCGACGTGCGGTGTGTAGATGGCCTTATGCTTGCCGCGCAAGCGGATAGCGATCTGGCTGGCCAAACGGCCCAAAATCTTGTCGGCGGCATCAACCAGCAACCAGTCGTGCTGGACTTCGTGCGGCTTTGCGGAAAATGTTTTCATGGCATTTCCTAAAACTAAAAATGGATAACAGACTGCGAAGGGCGCGCATTCTAAGCGAGACCACCCACCCTGTCAAACCATTATCGAAGACTCTTTCAACCCCGTCCGGAAGGGCTTGCGGCCACCAACCCGTCCAGCCAGACCTTCCAGCGGGCAAATTTTTCCGCGAGCCGGCCCATCGCCGGGGGAATATCAATCCTTGCGGCCTCCTTGTGGCCCGCAAAAGGAGCGCCCGCCGCCAGGCGTGCTGCCCCGCTCAGGCTGGCATCGGCTTGCGCCAACCGGTAGACGGTGCACGGCGCGCACAGCGCGATTCCCTGTTGCAGGCAATGCAGGCCGGACAGGCCGCCGGAAAGATAGGCGCTTTCGATACCGAATTCGCGGTGGAAGTCTTCCAGTATCCGCGCCACGCGAAAGATGATGCCTTCAAGCAACAGCAGCGCGATGTGCCGGGACGGCAGGTGAGCGACCGCTTCTGAAAATGTGACGCCCACATCGCCACGGAAGTACGGCGCCCCCAGCCCGCTCGGCTCAGCCAGGCAAAAGATATCGTCGCCAGCCAGCTCTTCGACGCGGCATGCGTCTGCGGGATAGGGTGCCAGCGCGGCTGCGATGGAATTGAGTGTTCCCTCGCTGGCCAGCAGCACCCGCTGCCGCTCGTCCTGCCAGACCAGGGTTTGCAGATACCCATCCGGCGCGTTCCGCTTCTCCGGCAGGTAGCAGACGACGAACCCTCCTGTCCCCAGATTGACCAGCGCTTCCGGCCGGGTGGGGGAGATGCTGGCCGCCAATGCCGCCGACTGGTCTGCCAGGCTGGCATTCAGCAGCAAGCCGTTGTTCAGACGCAGCGCCAATCCGGAAGACGGCCCGATCTGCGGCAGTATCTGCCGCGGAATATCGAACAGTTTGCACAATGCTGGCGACCACTGTTGCCGACGGATATCCATCAGCAAGGTACGTGCCGCCATCGAGGCATCGGTCAGATGGTGCTTGCCATCCGTCCAGCGCCAGATGAGATAGGTATCCAGCTTGCCCAGCAACCATGCGCCGCTCAGCAGGCGTTCGCGCCAGGAGGGATGCCCGCGCAGCAGCACGCGCAGTTTGGGGGCAAGATAGTAAGGCGCGAGCGGCAAGCCGGTGAGATCGCGGATGAATCCTTCCTGCGCCTGTAACGCCGCACAGCTCTCCGCGCCCCTGTCGTCCTGCCACGAGATCAGCGGTATCACCGGCGTGCCGCTGCTGCGCTCCCAGATCAGGAAGGAAGAACGCTGGCTGCACAGACCCAGCGGCGGCCGCAAAGCAGTTTGTACCAGGCATGCCGCCAATACCTCATCCGCAGTTTGTGCATATGCAGCGCCATCGCTCTCGTAACACCCCGCTTCCGCGGCGATCGCGGGTGCGGGTCGCGCGACGATACCGCCGAGCGTGCCATCCTGCGACAACAATCCTGCCTTGATCGTCGTCGTACCCAGATCGAGTGCGACGGCAATGCTCATGGCCTGCACGCCCCGATCTCCAACTCGATCCTGCCTGCATCCCAGCCCATCGTGGATGAGACCAGATCGGCCAGATGGCGTATCTCAGCCTCGCTCAGCCTGGCCAGGATCAGCAGCGGCACGCGGCGGCGCAACAGGTCGGACAGGTGCAGCGCCATCTCGTCGCGGGCGCAAAGCAACAGGTCGGCATAGATGAACGGCAGATCGATCACGATACGCGCCGCCAGATGCCGCGACTCCTCGACGATCCCGAACACCTGCTCGATGCGGGTGCCGTGGCGTCGCATCAGCCACTGGGTGCTCTCGGTATCGATACTCAAACTTCGTGCCCTTGCCATGGCCTCTTCCGACCATGCGGCGTAATCCTGCCCCGGCTTCCAGGGGAAGTCCCGGTCTTTGGTGGCACACGTGGCGGCCACTCCCAGGTGCGTACACACCGTGTCGACAATGACAGCGGCATCTTCGCGTGCCGAGGTGAGCTTGCCGCCGATGGCGTGATACAGCCGATTGTCCGCCGTTTTCAGCTCCCAATCGCGGCTGACTGCAGAAGGCGAGGCATCATCGCTCTGCTTCATCACGCGCACACCGGCATAGCTGCCGATGACATCCTGTTTCGTCCAGGCCGATTTGAGATAGCGGCCGGCAGCGGCAAGCAGATAGTCCACATCGTTTTCTTCGACGGTCACGTGCTCGATGTCGCCGCGGTAGTCGGTATCGGTAGTGCCGAGCAAAGTGCGGCCGTACCACGGGATGATGAAGAACACGCGCCCATCCTGTTGCGCCGTCAGCAGGATGGCCTCGCTGGTCGGCAAGGCGGGCATCACCAGGTGGATGCCCTTGCTCAAACGGCACCATGCGGGCCCCTGCTCCGCCGTCGCCGTCCACTGGCCTGCAGTGCTCACGTATTGCCGGGCATGCACCTGCATCACTTCATCGGTCACCAGGTCCCGCACCGATGCGCCGCATACCTTGCCGCGATCTTCGTTCCACGCAACCAGCCTGGCATAGTTGACACACACCGCACCGTGCTCCATCGCTCCCGCCACCAACTCCAGCACCAGACGCGCATCGTCGGTCTGCGCATCGCCGTAGGTGAAGCCGCCTTTCAAGTGCGCCTCGTCCAGAAAAGGGAAATGCTCGGCAAAAACTGCGGCGTCGAAATGTCGATGCCGCATCTGTTCCCCGGGGAATCCGGCCAGCGCGTCATACAGCGTCAACCCAGCCTTCAGTTTCAAGGTGCCGTTGCGGCTGTCCGCGTAGACCGGCACGCCGAAGCGCAACGGCCACACCCGGTGCGGCGCGGCTTGCAGCAGCATGCGCCGCTCCTTCAATGCCTTGCGCACCAGCTTGAAATCGTAAGTCTCCAGATAGCGCAGGCCGCCGTGGATCAGTTTGCTCGAAGCGGACGAGGTCGCGCTCGCCCAATCGCCCTGTTCGACCAGCACGACCCTCAGTCCGCGCAGTGCTGCGTCGTAGGCGGTCCACGCGCCGTAAATGCCGCCGCCGCAGACCAGCAGATCGAACTCGCCCTGCAGGGCTGAAAAGTCGCGCTTCATCTATCCCTCATCTGCAATGCTTTTTGCGGCACGTCGCTGATCAGCACGTCCACTCCCAATGTCAGCGCACGGCCAATCTCGGCATCGGTGTTGCAGGTGTAGACCGCGATGCGTTTGCCGCGCTCGCGCACCAGCTTCATCATGTCCGCATCCAGCGTGGAGATGTGCACGCACAGCCCATACAAGAAAGGCTGGTCGTCCAGCGCACGCCGCGCATCATTCAGCGTGTGCTCCGGCTCCAGGTTCAGCACCAGCGGAAACCGGGGCGTCAGGCGGCTGGCATAGACCAGGCTGCCCAGATCGAAGGATGACACCATGATGCGGCCGTCCGTCACCGGGCCGGCCAGTTCCAGCGTCTTGCGGACCTTGAGTTCCTGGCGCGAGAGCATCTCCCAGTCGCGGTTCTTGATCTCAAGCAGCAACCGGCAGCGCGGACGGTAGGCAGCGATGAATTCCTGCAAACTCATCACACCTTCCTTTGCCGCCCCGGGAAAGTGCGCGGCAAAATCCATAGTCTGCAATTGCGCGTAATCGAAATCGTCGATGTGGTTGCCGGGCAACTTCAGCTTCTTCAGGTAGCGGTCGTGCCACAGCACCGGGACCTCGTCGCGGCTGAGTTGCACATCGGTCTCGATGCCGTCTATCGGGTAAGCAAGCGCCTTGTCGAAAGCACTGCGCGTGTTCTCCGCCGCTTCCTGGTTCGCACCGCGATGGGCGAAGATCATGGTCCTGTTCATGGCAACCTTTCGATGAATCGCTGCATGGATGTTTCCATCGCCGCATAGTGCGGGTTGTACATCAACCGCCGCAACAGCCCCCGTTGCAGGTTCCGTTCGCTGTCTTCCCCGTACCACACCTCCGCATCCCTTCTGCGGCAAGCGACGTAACTCTTCTCGTCATGTGGCAAATAGTGCAGGCAGTTCGCATACTCGCCGTTCACACCATAGTGCCCATCCTCCGGCGGCATGACGATGGCGGTATGCGCGCTGCTCAGGATATGCTGTTCCGGCACCGCACTGTTCACCCATTCCACGTTCTGCCGATCCATCCTTTCCGTCGCATACCACACCAGCTTGCTGCATGGATGTTGAGCCCGCTGCATGAAGCTCAGCGTCGCATCCGGATTCACCGTGGCATCGTCGGCGCTGGCGACCGCGAATACCGGTATAGGCACTTCCGATTTCGGCAAAGCCTGCGTCACCGCATACATCTGTGCTGCGGCATTCTTGCAGAACGACTCGTATTTATAGGTATCGCGGTCCTGCAGCACACTCACCCACGCCGCCGCAGGCCTCAGCCAGCTGTACAGCCGGTGCAGGTTCGCCCACTTCGCGCGCGAAGTGATCTCGAATGCCGGCGAGAACAGGAACAGTCCGCGCACCCGCTCGTCACGCGAGGCTTGCAGCACGCTCAATGCCGCACCCGCCGAGAACCCGGCCAGATACAGCTCGTCCACTTCGGCCGCCAGACAGTCCGCACCGTAGGCCACTGCCTTCGCCCATTCCTGCCAGCGCATGTCGAGCAGATCTCCGGGCTGCGTACCGTGGCCGGGCAACAGGATGGCCATCACCCGGAAGCCGTTGCGCTGAAAGAATGCCGCCAGATGGCGCAGGTGATAGGGAGAGTCGATCAAGCCATGTGTCAGCAGCACGCCGCGCCGATAGGGTTTGCCGTGCCCTTTGCGGTAATCCTCTGCCGGATGCAATTCAAAGGGAGTATTGCCGGCGACGATCTTTTCCTGCTCGTTCCTGCCCTCATGCAGCTGTCGCAGCATGGCCTGTGTGCGCCGCACATATTCATCGAACGGCAGACCCTCACCGGCAAAGTGTGCATTCACGCCGGACGGCCTGTGCCGCAAACCAAGTATTTCCATCATCGCTCCGTCATATTCGCGTAACAAGCCGCGGTTATCGTGCGCTCCCTGATAAGGCAAGCAGGAGGACTCCATGCTCAGCATTCTACCTGTCGAGAAGTACCGCACCACTGCCCGCGCATTGTTTTTGGCAACACAAGCATTGACGCGCACCAAGGAGCAACCCATGACGCCACTCCGCGAGATCCTCGAACAGCGACGATTGAGCGCACTTTTCCAACCCATCCTCGACCTCAAGAGCGGCGAGTTCCTGGGTTTCGAGGGATTGATCCGCGGCCCGGCGGACAGCCCGCTGCATTCCCCGGTCAACCTGTTCGGCGCTGCGGAACAACAGGGACTGCAGCTGGAAATGGAGATGCTGTCGCGGCAGACCGTGCTGGAGACTTTCGCCGAACTCAAGCTGCCCGGCTACCTGTTCCTCAACGTCAGCCCGGAGACCCTGACCCATCCGAGTTTCAAGAACGGCCAGACGCTGTCGTTCCTGCACGAGCTCGGTCTCGATCCGGAGCGGGTCATCATCGAGATCACCGAGAACCAGCCGACCTTCGATTTCGATGGCATGCGCAGCGCGCTGCTGCATTACCGCTCCATGGGCTTCAAGATCGCCATCGACGACTTGGGCGAGGGCTTCTCCAGCCTGCGCCTGTGGTCCGAATTGCGCCCCGAGTTCATCAAGATCGACATGCATTTCGTGCAAGGCGTGGATAGCGACCCGATCAAGCTGCAGTTCCTGAAGTCCATCCAGCACATCGCCGAAAGCTGTGGCACGCAGGTCATCGCCGAGGGCGTGGAGACCGAGGCCGAGCTGCGCGTGGTCAAGGACATCGGCATCGCGCTGGGACAGGGCTATTTCATCGCGCGCCCCAACCCCACACCGCCGCTGCTGGCTTCCGCCAAGACCAGCAGCATCATCAACTCGTCCAACATCGCGATCTTCCCCAAGGCGGAATTGAACCACCGCTCGCAGACGACGGCGCACAAGCTGCTGACCTATGTCGAGCCGGTGCATCCGGAAACGCTGAACGACCACGTGTTCCAGCGTTTCTCCGTCAATCCCGCCCTGCGCATCATCCCGGTCGTGAAGAACGGCAGGCCGCACGGGCTCATCAACCGCTACCAGTTCATCGACCGTTTCGCCAAGCCTTACCAGCGCGAACTGCTGGGCAAAAAACCCTGCGACGAGCTGGTGCAGGGCGAGCCGCTGCTGGTGGAAAAGAACATGCCCATCGAGGAGCTGAGCCACTTCCTGGCCGAGGCGGACAGCCGCCACTTTGCCGACGGCTTCATCATCACCGAGAACGGCCGCTACATCGGCGTCGCCTCCGGTCAGGACCTGCTGCGCGAACTCACGCAGATGCAGCTCGAAGCGGCGCGCTACGCCAACCCGCTCACGCTGCTGCCGGGCAATGTGCCGATCAACGAACACATCGAACGCCTGCTGCAGGCGAACACGCCGTTCGTCGCCTGCTATTGCGACCTCGACCACTTCAAGCCATTCAACGACACCTACAGCTACCGCAAGGGCGACGAGATGATCCAGCTCACCGGGCGCATCCTCAACTGGGCCTGCGACCCCAAGCTGGATTTCATCGGCCACATCGGCGGCGACGACTTCATCCTGCTGATGCAGAGCCGCGACTGGAAGACGCGCTGCGAGCAGGCATTGCGTTCGTTCGAGCAGGCAGCAGAACTGATGTTCAAGGAAGAGCATCTGGCCGCGGGCGGCTACTCCAGCGAAGGCCGCGACGGCACCGTGAAATTCCATCCGCTCACCAGCCTGTCCATCGGCGCAACCCAGGTCGCACCCGGACAGTTCATCTCGCATCACGAAGTCTCCGCCGCCATGACCGATGCCAAGAAGATGGCGAAGAAGACCAGCGGCAACAGTCTATTCATCGAGCAACGCACTGCCGTCTCTTAACCATGAAGGGGAACGCCATGAAACGCTACGCTACAGGCAACACCGACATCACCGGAAGAAATTTGCACAGCATCCGCACCATGCTGTTCACCCAGGGTTTCGGCAGGACGCTGGATTACTTCTGCACCATCTCCGTGTTCTCCATCGCCTGACCGGAAAATCATCTTGACCAGACGCCTGATCGCCCTGTTCCGCGCCGCGCGCCTTGCCCTGCATATCGCGTACGGCCTGTTCCTGGCCGTCTCCTATCCATGGTTCGGCCTGGCCATACGGCGCCGCATCCTGCAGAGATGGTCGACCGGCCTGCTCGACATCTTCAACGTGCGCATCGAGATCGACCGCGACGATCCATTGCATCGCTTGCACCACGGACTCATCGTCACCAACCACATCTCGTGGCTGGACGTGTTCGTGCTGAATGCCGTCGTGCCGATGCGCTTCGTCGCGAAATCGGAAGTGCGGCGCTGGCCGGCGATCGGCTGGCTGTGCGCGCGGGCGCAGACCCTGTTCATCGAGCGCGGCAAGGCACGCTCGGCGGCACGCATCAACGTGCAGCTGGTCGACCTGCTGCAGCGCGGCGAATGTCTCGCCATCTTTCCCGAAGGTACCACCACCGACGGCAGCAAGGTCGCGCATTTCCATTCATCGCTGCTGCAACCCGCCATCGATGCCGGTGCACTGGTGCACCCCATCGCCATCCGCTACCAGGACAGGTACGGTGCACATAATCTGGCGTCCGCCTACATAGACGAGATGTCGTTTGGCGCCTCGATGTGGAACATTCTGAGCGAACCCGAATTGCATGTCCGCCTCGTCGCCACGCCGCCGCTGGATGCAAGCGGGACCGACCGGCGCAACCTGACCCGCGCGGTGCACCATCACATCGGCGCGACGCTGGCCGGGATGCACGCAATACCGGTCATGTCGCAAACACCGGAAAGTCCCGAACATGTCCTTGCCCGCATGGAGGCAGACCTGCATTTCCAGTCGCTCTACTGCGTATTGCTCGATTCGTCGTTGGCGCAAGAAGCCGCGCAGCAGCCGGCCAAATAGCGTAATCAATTTTTCACAATCCTTTAACCCTGTTGCAACATCCGCTCGCTAATCTCCTGCCATCAACTCGACAGGAGCATCACCATGCTGGATCTGATCAAGCAGGAACACCGCGAAGCGCAAGGCCGGCTCACCTTCAGCCTGGCACGCACAGTCGCTGAAGTGGCGGAAGCCCAGCGCGTCCGTTTCAAGGTCTTCGCCGAAGAGATGGGGGCGAAATTGCCCAGCGCCGACCTCGGCCTGGACATCGACCGCTTCGACGAATTCTGCGACCACCTGCTGGTGCGCGATCACGGCGACAACAAGGTCGTCGGCACTTACCGCATCCTGCCGCCGGAGCAGGCAGTACGTGCCGGCGGTTATTATTCCGAGACCGAATTCGACATGACGCGTCTGATGCACCTGCGCGACCGCATGGTGGAAGTCGGCCGTTCCTGCGTGCATCCGGATTATCGCGACGGCGCGACCATCACCCAGCTGTGGAGCGGACTGGCGGACTACATCGGCAAGCACGGCCATGAATACCTGATCGGCTGCGCCAGCATCAGCATGGGCGACGGCGGCCACTACGCCGCCAGCGTGTACAACAAGGTGCACAAGCTGCACGGCGCGCCCGCCGAATATCACGTGTTCCCGCACTGCCGCCTGCCGCTGGAATCGCTGAACCAGAATCTGGAAGTCACCATCCCGCCGCTGATCAAGGGCTACCTGCGCCTGGGCGCCTACATCGCCGGCGAACCGGCATGGGATCCGGACTTCAACTGCGCCGACCTGTTCATCCTGATGCCGGTGTCGCGCATGAATGCACGCTACGCCAAACACTTCATGAAAAAAGCAGCATAGCTTTCTCCCTTGCGTCTCTCCTCCCATTGCGCGCACGCAGTCCGGTGCGCGTTCTTTTTGGTTGAGAGGTTACACTTATGTTGTTCGCCCACTCTTATTACTTAAATTTCAGGAGCGCTTGATGGAAAGTCCATACAAAGGCAAGACAGGTCTGGTGCGTCTATGGAACGCGTTCGGTTATTCGCTGGCCGGATTCCGTGCCGCCTACAAACACGAAGACGCCTTCCGCCAGGAAGTGCTGCTCGCCGTCGTCATGATCCCGCTGGCGCTGTGGCTGCCCGTGGGTTATATCGGCCAGGCGCTGATGATCTCCAGCGTGCTGCTGGTGATCATCGTCGAGCTGCTCAACTCCGCCGTCGAAGCGACCGTGGACCGCATCTCGCTGGAGAACCACGACCTGGCCAAGCGCGCCAAGGACATCGGCAGCTCGGCGGTACTGGTGAGCCTGATCAACGTGTTCGTGGTGTGGGGACTGGTCCTGCTGCACTGATCCTGCGACACCGACCCGCCGTCACAAACTCTTCAAGAAGGTTTAATCAAAAGTTCATGTACGCGCGTCAGCATGCGCGTCATGAATACACCAAACCATACCCCCCGCACGAGCCAGCCGCTGAACATCGCGCTGGTGACCGAAACCTACCTGCCCGAGGTGAACGGCGTCGCCATCACCATCGGGCGCATGGTGCACGGCCTGCGCCAGCGCAAACATCGCATCCACATGATCCGCCCGCGCCAGTTCAAGCAGGACGTCGCGGCGAAAGAAGACGGCTACGAAGAGACGCTGGTGACCGGCATGCCGATACCCGGCTATCCCGAACTGAAATCCGGCCTGCCGGCAAAAGGCCTGCTGCTGAAACTGTGGAAGATGCAGCGTCCGGACATCGTGCATATCGCCACCGAAGGCCCGCTCGGCTGGTCGGCACTGTCCGCGGCGCGCAAGCTCAACATCCCGGTGAGCACCGACTTCCACACCAATTTCCACAGCTATACCGCGCACTACGGCGTCGGCCTGCTGAAGAAGCCCATCGCAGCCTACCTGCGCCACTTCCACAACAAGTCGGCCTGCACGCTGGTGCCCACGATCTCGTTGCAGCAGCAACTGGAGTTCGAGGGCTACAAGAACGTGCTGGTGGTCTCGCGCGGTGTCGATGCCGAGCTGTTCCATCCGTCCAAGCGCAGCAGCGAATTGCGCGCCTCGTGGAATGCGACCGATGACACCCCGGTGGTGATGCTGGTCAGCCGCATCGCGCCGGAGAAGAACCTGCACGTGGTCATCCAGGCCTTCGAGCAGATGCGCAAGGTCAACCCGCAGGCCCGCCTGGTGATGGTAGGCGACGGCCCGGCCCGCGCCGAGCTGGAGAAACAGCACCCGCACGTGATCTTCGCCGGCATGCAGACCGGCGAGCCGCTGGCACAGCACTACGCCTCCGGCGACATCTTCCTCTACCCCAGCCTGACCGAGACCTACGGCAACGTCACCGTCGAGGCGATGGCCAGCGGCCTGGCCACCGTGGCCTACGACTATGCCGCCGCACGCCAGCACATGCGCCACGACGAGAACGGGCTGCTGGTGCCGTTCGCCGACACCGACGCCTTCGTCAGGATCGCCACCGGCCTGGTCTCGGACATGGAGCGCGTGCAGCGCCTGCGCATCGCCGCACGGCAGACGGTGGAATCGCTGACCTGGGAACACATCATGGGCGAGATGGAATCCGTTTTGCTCGACGTTGTCCGCCAACAGGGAGAACAGAATGTCCAACCTGAACTATCCGCTGCAACAGATTAAGACCTGGGATATGGAGCTGTGCGCGTTCTGCAACCGGCAGAGCCGCAACTTCACGGTACGCAACCTGTTCCGCCTCGCCAGCCGCCTGGGCGACGGTGTGTTCTGGTATGTGCTGATGATCGTGCTGCTGCTGGAATACCAGGGCGCAGCACTGACTGCAGTGGTGCACATGATCGCCGTCGGCGTGACCGGCACGATCCTGTACAAATTCATCAAGGGCAAGACCCTGCGTCCGCGCCCGTTCAACGTCTATCCCGCCATCGTCTGCGTCGGCAAGACGCTGGACCAGTTCAGCTTCCCGTCCGGGCACACCATGCACGCGGTGGCGTTCAGCATCGTCTCCATCGCCTATTTCCCGGCGCTGTTCTGGCTGGTGGTGCCGTTCAGCGTGCTGGTCGGGCTGTCGCGCCCGATACTGGGCCTGCACTACCCCAGCGATGTGCTTGCCGGTGCCGCACTCGGCGCCGCGGTCGCCGGGCTGTCGTTCAATTTCTTCTGATCCATCCATCCCTGTTCAACGTTCCGGAGGTCCCGAATGATGCGGCCCGTCTCCCTGCTCAAGACACTTACCCTGCAACAGCAACTGCGCCTGATGATGGGCATATCGCTGGTCGGCATGTTCACCGTCATCGCTTTCGTGATGATCAACCTGAACCAGTTGCGCCAGGAATTCCATACCTACCAGACCATGCAGACGACGGACAAGAGCCTGATCGAGATCGAGGCGACCGCCCTGGCGGTGAGCCGCGGCGACCCCATTCTGGCCGAGACCGCGACCCAGCTTGAACAGGCGGATGCGCATATCCAGGAGCTGATCAAACGTGTCTCCGATGCGTCATCGCAACCAGCCCTGCTCAAGCCGCTGGCGGATGTATCCAAACAGTGGACAGCTTATGTGCAGGGCTTCAGGAACGCGATCAAGATCGCCGCGACCAGCCCGAACGACGCGCTGCAGATCCCGGATGTCATGTACAGCATGTACCTCGCCCCGATGGCGAAGAACCTGGACAGCCTGGTCTCTGCCAACAAATCGGCCGAGATCGCTTCCGGACAGAAGATCGAGAGTTTCATGAACAAGGTACTGTGGGTGGTGTTGCTGCCGATGATCGCGCTGGGTGTCATCACCGTGCTCGCCGAGACCATGTTCGGCCGCAACCTGCGCAAACGCCTGGAACACATCGTCAGCGAGATCAACCATCTGCACAACGGCGACCTCAGCCGCCGCCTGACCGCACACAACAAGGACGAGATCAGCCACCTGTCCGGCACGATCAACAATTTCATCGCGCGCTTCGAATCCATCCTGCATGAGGTGCATGTCTCGGCCAACCAGACCCACAAGACCGCGCACGGCGTCAGCCAGATGGCGCACTCGGTCACCGCCAATGCCAAGGAACAGTCGGCCAAGGTGTTCCAGGTGAGCGATGCCATCGAGACCATGGGCAACACGATCAAGCACATCGCCACCAATGCGGCCAATGCCTCTGCCGCTGCCAAACAGACCTTGGCGCTGGTGCAGTCGGGCAGCGAGACCGGTCAGTCCACCATCCTCGCCCTCGGCCAGATCGACCAGACCGTCAGTTCGTCAGTCACGACCATGACCGAGTTGAATGTTGCGACCCAGCGCATCGGCAGCGTCAGCAGTATGATCAAGGAGATCGCCGAGCAGACAAATCTGCTGGCGCTCAATGCCGCCATCGAGGCGGCACGGGCAGGCGAACAGGGCCGCGGTTTCGCGGTGGTCGCCAGCGAAGTGCGCAAGCTGGCGGAACGCACCACCAGCGCCACGGCGGACATCACCAGGATCGTGCAGCAGATCGAAAGCGAGACCGAACAGGCCAGCACAGCCATGACCCTGGCCAAGCAGGAAGTGGCCCAGGGCGTGCTGCACGGCGAGAACATGGGCCGGGTGCTGCAGCAGATCGAGGATTCGGTGCTCATCGTCGCCGAGATGATGCGCCAGATCGCCTCTTCCACCGAGGACCAGTCGGCCGCCGGCGAGAACATCTCGCTCAACATCAATTCGGTCGCCACCATCAGCGCCAGCACCGCCACCGATATCGAGCAGGCGCGCAACGAGATGCTGACCCTGGCCAACTCCTCCAAAGCGCTCTACGAAACGATAGGCCAGTTCAAGCTGGCAAGAGCCGCAGCCTGATAGTCAAATATCCACTCGGTTCACGGCAGATACTCCGAGCCGGCGAACGGACGGGACCTTTTGATCTTTCCGTAATTCATCACGCACACATCTTCAGCCGCCGTCATTCCGGCGAAAGCCGGAATCCAGCCAAACATTAGATTCCCACGCAGTGGGACGACGCACCAAACGCGGCTTTGCCCGCTATGCGGAATTATTGGTCAAGCTGGATTCCGGCTTTCGCCGGAATGACGCAGGAGCGGATTCCAAATGTTGTCGCCAATTTGGGGAACCTCAATGATCTCGATAACTACCGCCAACCCTTGGCCACGATCTTTACATCAACTTGGCTGATGGACGGCGATTGATGCAGTGCTGCCTAGACCTCGCTGAACACATCCTGCGGCAGCGGGATGCGGTGCCGCAATTGCAGCGGCGTGACGAGTTCGATGCGCTGGCGCAGCGTGGGATCGTCGGCATGCGGATTGGCGTCCCACACCGGTTCCTCGCCCAGCAGGATGCGGTCGATGTGCGTCAGCCGCGCGCCGGTCTCGCTCAGGTAATAGTTGAAACGGCGCTGCATGCCGGCATCGAGGACACGTGCGCCGTGGTAGCACAGGTGCGACAGGCGGCTGCTGCGCAACAGGTTCTCGGCACCCGCCAGCATGCCCACACCGCGTTTCGCCAGGCTGTGCGGGCATGCAAAATGTTCTGCCACATACAGGGCCAGCTCGGCGCGATGCGCATGCATCAACTCGCCCGGTTCTGCGAACAACTGCTCGCGGATATGCATGTCCATCGCCCACTCGCAGGCCGCATGCGTCAGCAGGGGGATGTTGCCCCACATCTTTTCGTGCGCGGGGACGAAATGGTTGTGCGCGATCACATCCACCAGCAAGTGGCTGACGAAACCGAGCGAGATCGCATATTCCTCATCGCTCTTGGCATCGTCGAGCAGCTTGCGTGCGCGCTGCCACTGGTGCGTGGTGGAGAACGGCTTGCCCCACGATTGCTCGCTCAGCAGCGCCAGATCCGGCAGACAAGCGCCGGCCAGCACCAGCCTGGGGAAAGACTTGATCGCGCGGCGATAGCGCGGGTCGGTGAACGGGACTGCCCACAGCAGCATCTGGGCGAAATAGACATGGGTGTATAAGCCCCAGGCATTGGCATCTGCACTCCACAGCAGCAGCGGGATCAGCCAGCGCCAGTATTTGAGCAGATTCTTCATGTCGCGCAGTGTCGCCGCGGCATGCGAAATTTTAATGACAAGCAGATGATTTTATTGTGACGCTCTGACAGCGATCCGCTCTCTGCGATAATGGCGCACCTTGTTCATTTGGTTGCTTATGGATATCAACTGGTTCATCACCAACCTGGTCAGCGCCTTCCTGCTGCCGCCGCTCAACCTGCTGCTGCTCGCCGTGCTCGGCCTGTGGCTCTGGCACAAGCGGCCAGTGATCGCACGCACCCTGCTGACTGTATCGGTAGCCTTGCTGTGGCTGCTCTCCACACCCTTCTTCGCCGAGGCCATGCTGCAAGGCCTGGAAGGCCAGCCTTTCGTCAACGACACCAGCAAACCGCAGGCAGATGCCATCGTGGTGCTGGGCGGCGGCACCAACTTCCGCGCTCCCGAATACGGAGGCGACACGGTCAGCAAGGAGACGCTGGAACGGCTACGCTATGCCGCCCGGCTGTACCGCCAAACCGGCAAACCTATCCTGGTCACCGGCGGTACGCCGCTGGGCAACGACCTGTCCGAAGCGGCACAGATGAAAAAAACACTGGAACAGGAATTCAACGTACCCGTGCGCTGGGCTGAAGGCGCCTCGAACAACACGCTGGAGAACGCCCGCCTGAGTCGCGAGGTTCTCAAAAAAGAAGGCATCTCGCGCATCTACCTGGTCACTCATGCCTGGCACATGCCGCGTGCCGTGCAGGTCTTCCAGGCCGCCGGATTCCAGGTCTACCCCGCCCCCACCGCCTACACCACGCGCTATCAGCTCGACTTGCTGGTCTTCATCCCCAGCGCCAGCGCCTTACGCGACAGCCGGATATTCATGCACGAGATGATCGGCCTGCTCTGGTATCGGCTAAAATCATGATCACCCTGCCCTTCTCGGCCAGCTGGGCAAGGGCGTACTCCTTGCGGGTGATGGCGGTAGTCCAGTATCTTCGTCGACAATGTCCGGGAACTGTTTTGCTGGATCTCGGACAAATCGGACAACTGAACAACATACGGGGTGTCACATGAAAGCACGCATCAAATGGGTAGAAGAAGTCTCTTTTCTCGGTGAAACGGAAAGCGGCCACGCCGTATTGATGGATGGCCCGCCCGCCGGCGGTGGACGCAACCTGGGACCGCGCCCGATGGAGATGCTGCTGATCGGCACCGGCGCCTGTACTGCTTACGATGTGGTGACCATCCTGAAGAAAGCACGCCAGCAGATCAGCGATTGCGTGGTGGACATCCAGTCCGAACGCGCCGAGAAGGATCCCAAGGTGTTCACCGGCATCCATTTGCATTTCGTGGTGACAGGAAAAAACCTGAGACCCGAACAGGTCGAGCGTGCCATCCACCTGTCAGCGGAAAAATACTGCTCGGCCTCCATCATGCTGGGGAAGACGGCCAAGGTGACGCACGATTTCGAGATCATCGAGGGATAGACTTCCCTCACCCTAACCCTCTCCCAGGGGGAGAGGGGACCAGTCTTCTTCAGTTCAGTTGAATATTCAATATCCGTGCGTACTCTGGATATAGCTGCAGAGACTTCAATTTCGACTGACATTCCCTCTCCCCCTGGGAGAGGGTTAGGGTGAGGGAACGTATCAAACCCAATAAACCGTTTTCGTCATCACCTTCGACATCCCGCGCATCGCCAGCTTCACCGGCAGCGGCAATTCTTCCGCACCCAGCTCCACCGCCATGTCGGCGTGACCGACCTCATCCACGTACATCTGCTGCGCCACGGCACGGCTCTTCGCATCCTGCGCCGGCAGGCTGTCCAGATGGCTTTGCAGGTGGGCACCGACTTGGCGTTCGGTCTCGGCCAGGAAACCCAGGTTCCACTTGTCGCCCAGCGCACCGGCCAATGCACCCAGCGCCAGCGAGCCGGTGTACCAGAACGGGTTGAGCAGACTCAGGCGGCCGCCGAGTTCGTGCACGCGGTGCGATGTCCAAGCCAGGTGCTCGGTCTCTTCCCACGCGGCGTGGTTCAGCTTCTCCTGCACCGCAGCATCGCGGGCAGTCAGCGCCTGCCCCTGATACAGGGCTTGGGCACAGATCTCGCCGGTGTGGTTGATGCGCATCAGCGCGGCGGCGTGCTTCTTTTCCGCTGCACTCATTTCAGCATCGGCGATGTCGCCATCGGGATAGGGACGCGCGGTCGGCGCCGTGGCGAACAGGGTGCGCAGGCCCTTGTCGAATTCGATGATGAGACTATCCAGATTCAGCATGATGATGCTCCTTGTTTACTCTATTTATTGCCTGAGCTGATTTCCACACATGCAAGATTCTGTTCAAACAATGCCTGTTCGATTTCCGTGTGGTGATCGAGCAGAATATTTAGCACAACCGTTTTGGAACGGTTTGGTATCTTGAGCCACACCACCTGTGGCGGGTGGCCAGCTACAAGTGAGCGCTCCTGAAAGTCCGAATCACGGCTGACGATCACGAAACCATTATTTTTTGCGTATTGCCAGACTTCGGAATCACTTGCACCTTCCAAGTTAAGCAACGCGACCTGTGAAGAACCGGGGTATGCGGTTTGCAGAAATGGCACGATTCGCCTCGACAGATTTTCGTCGAGCAAAAGCTTCATTAAACCGCCACGGTATAAAGATTATGTTCGCGGTTTGCCGCAAAGGCCAGACAAGCACGAATGTCGGCGGTTTCAAGTTCAGGAAAATCTTCGATAATGTCTGCCTCGCTCATGCCTTCGGCAAGCATATCCAACACGTCATAAACGCTGATACGCAAATTGCGAACGCACGGACGACCACCACGTTTGCTGGCGTCTAGCGTGATACGGGAATTAGGCATGTTCACCCCTTGCTGGTAAGGTTGTTGAGCATATGATTTGCTGTCACCTTTGTACTATAAGTGACATGACACAGTTATACAACAACCCGTAAATGCAAGCGTTCATGGACGCACCGTCAGCGCGGCGCTGTCAAATGAAAACGGCCCTCACAGACAGTCGATCATTCAGCATGCCCATCGCTTTGGATGAACGTAAAAAACCCACTGTGTCGCCACAGTGGGTTTCAGATACTACGTACTAATCTCTGACTGGCTAAGCCAGCGAGTGATTAGAACTTCTTGCGCATACCAAATGCCAGCTCGGAAGAACCGCCACCCAGATTCATAGTGGCCAGACCACCCAAGGCGCTGTTGTCCACGCTGAATGCGCGAGTGCCAGCATCTTGGGACATCTTCGAGTAAGCGCCGTACAGGGTCACGTCCTTGGACAGGTTGTACAGGTAGCCAACGGTCTCGCCGGAAGCACCGGTGCTTGCAACTGCCATCTTGGCCTTGGCATAGCTCACGACCACTGTGCCAGGACCAGCCGGGATGGTTGCGCCGACGGACTCGGCCTTGTTCGCGCTGCCGCTCACGCCTGCAACTGTCGGTGTGTTGGACTGGTAAGTTGCGAAGATCTTGGCCACGCCGAAGTCATACGAACCGCCCAGAGCGTATTCCTTTGCGCTGGTGTCGATCGCATTGCTGGTCGAGGTCTTGACATACACCGCGCCGACCGCCAGAGGCAGGGAGGTACCAACGTAGTTAGCCGATGCCAACAGTGCGCTGGTCTTCAGGCCTGTTGTAGCTGTGCTCGCAGCACCCAGGTTGCCCAGAGTATCGGACAGGTTGGTGGAGTAGTTCACGGCAACTGTCACGCCGCTGAAGCTAGGCGAGATGTAGGCCAGAGCGTGCTGGGCACGGTTGGCACCAGTCAGCGAGCTGACCAGGAAGCCGCCACCCTTGTGGATGTTGGCCAGTGGGGAGATCGTCGAACCGGAAGTCGGGTCATAGCTGTTCTGGAAGTCATAAGCTGTGGTTTGCAGGTAACCGGCAGCAACAGTACCGAAGTCGCCAGCCAAGCCCAGCAGTTGTTGACGAGCAGATTGGTTCAGGCCAACGGAAGTACCAGCGTCGATCTTGTATTCCAGGTTAACCAGAACCTTCATGCCGTTGCCCACGTCTTCTGCGGACTTCAGGCCAACGCGAGAAGTGGACAGGCCGCCGGAGATGGCTTGCGTGTCGCTCTTCTGGCCGTCAGCTGACAGGTTTGCAACTGCCATGTCCACCAGACCGTAAACTTGTACATCAGCGAAAGCCGGTGCAGAGAAAGCTGCAGCGATTGCCAGTGCGATGATTTTCTTTTGCATGTTGAATGATCTCCTAGTGTTGATATTCACTTTCGTATCGGGCCAATCCCTCGCGAAATGGTTCGGAAGGTCGCCCTTCCTATTCCGACGCGCAAGGTAACACCGCCGCCTCAGGCGTTTCAATGCTCAGCATGTAATATATTAGTAATATGTATCTTTTTTGCGACACCTTGATCAACATCAATAAACACGGGGTTTTCCAGTAAATTAGCGTTTGCTTCTTAACTCTTTCTTTGCGCAAAGAAAAACGGACACCCGAAGGTGTCCGTTCTATTCCTTGAAAATTGACAGTTAAGTCAGATTTAGAAGGAGTGGGCGATGCCTACGCCGAATGCAGACACGGTAGAACCCGCAGCAGCGCCAGTGTAGATCGCAGCGCCGTAAGATGCAGCAGCGTCGTTCTTCAGCGAAGTGTATGCAGCGAACACTTCAGTGCGCTTGGAGAAGTTGTAACCGTAACGCAGGGAAACCTGGTTGGCACCAGTGTTAGCAACATTGGTCTTGCCTGCCTTGGCGTAGCTCAGAGCGAGGGTGCTTGCGTCGAACTTCACGCCGCCAACCACTTCTGCGTTGCTTTGTGTGTAGTTGACAGCGGCAGTTGCATTCACCTTGATACGCTCAACAGTTGCACCGATCCATGCGCCGCCGAAGTCATAACGGCCTACCAGACGCATCGCATTGTCGGTCTGGCCAGTAGTTGTCTGGTCAGGACGGCTTTCGTAGCCGAAAGAACCGTAGATGCCGTCTGCATCATAGGTAGCGGACAACGACAGCAATGTCTTGTTCACAGTGGCTGTCTTGGCAGAGTCAGGAGCGTACATCACTGCAACTTTCACACCGCCCAGAGATGGGGAAATGTACTGGATGTTGGCAGCCTTGCGAGTCACGTAGTTGACGCCGCCAGTTGCAGTAGCGTGACCGATGATGTTGGTCGCGCTGTATGCAGTGGTGTTGTCGAACAGTTCGATCTTGTTGTGGGTGACTTTGTAAGGAGTATCCCAGACGCCCAGAGCGATCTCACCGAAACTGCCAGCCAGACCTACGTGGGAGTTACGTGTGCCGTTGCCAAAACCGTTGCCAGCTGCGCCGTTGGCATCAACTTGCACTTCGTATTGGTAGATAGCCTTCAGACCATCACCCACGTCTTCGCTGCCATTGACGCCGAAACGCGATGCGTTGGAAGCAACGCGCATATTGCTTACGCTGGCAGCCTGGTTGCTGGTGTAGGAATCCAGTGTCAGGATTGCCTTGCCGTACAGGTTAACGTTGGCATTGTCAGCGAATGCCGGTGCGGAGAATGCAGCGGCGATAGCCAGTGCGATCAGTTTCTTTTGCATCTTTAAAGCTCCTTAAGTGTAGGTTGGTTTCGTCAGTCGGCACGCCGGCCGACGGAATCAAATAAATTCCCTGATTGAGAATTCGGCGCGGATTTTGCCGCGAAAAAATCCAAAACCCGCCTTGTAATAAAAAATTCACGGAGCTGTTTCATATGAGCAACAGCGGATGTGGATTAATAAAACTGCAACAAAAATGTGCCTGGGAAAATTCGGCGGGGACGAAACTGATATCCATTTTCCAGTCAACCCAGATGATTCAATGCCCGCTGCAAACGGGTTTATTCTGACCAGTCCACTACGCTGGCTTACCTGTTAAGGTACACACGCAGTCGGCGTATTTCTCAAAAACAAAAAAAAGACCCCTCCCCCCAAAAGGGGAGAGTGGGATGGGGGAGGGGCTGGGGAAACGTTTTGCTGGTGATGCCGCACAAGTTGCTTGTGCGGTGGTGGTTGCGGCAGTCGGACTCACCTGATCTGGCTGCTGCGGTCGCCAGGTTTTTGGCAACCCATTTTTGAATTCCGTCATTCCGGCGCAGGCCGGAATCCAGTTGATTAAAAATCCCTTGCATCGCAAGGGCAAACACAAAAGGTTGATTGAATAAAATCGCTGGATTCCGGCCTGCGCCGGAATGACAACTTACTTATTTCCCGGCAGTTCCTTTCTCGGCCAGTCTGCGCCATGTCTCGACGACCGTATCCGGATTCAGCGACATGGTCTGGATACCTTCCTCCATCAGCCATTGCGCGAAATCAAAATGATCGGACGGGCCCTGTCCGCAGATGCCGACGTATTTATCCAGGCGGTTGCAAGTGGAGATGGCCATCCTCAGCAGCGCCTTCACCGCGCCATCGCGTTCGTCGAAACGGTCCGCCACCAGGCTGGAGTCCCGATCCAGTCCCAGAGTCAGTTGCGTAAGGTCGTTGGAGCCGATGGAGAAGCCGTCAAAGTATTGCAGGAACTCTTCCGCCAGCAGCGCGTTGGAAGGTATCTCGCACATCATGATCAGGCGCAATCCCTTTTCGCCGCGCTTGAGTCCGTTCTTTTCCAGCGTGGCGACGACCTCGCGCGCCTCACCCACAGTACGCACGAACGGGATCATCAGTTCGACATTGGTATAACCGAGCTTCTCGCGCACACGCTTCATGGCACGGCATTCCAGTTCAAAACAATCGCTGAAGTTCGCCGCGACATAACGCCCGGCACCGCGGAAGCCGATCATCGGGTTCTCTTCCATCGGTTCGTAGATCTCGCCGCCCAGCAATTTGCGGTATTCGTTCGACTTGAAGTCGGACAGGCGCACGATGACCGGTTTGGGCCAGAACGCGGCCGCCAGCGTGGACACGCCCTCGACGATCTTCTCCACATAGAACTCGACCGGGTCGGCATAGCCTGCCGCACGCTGCATCACCGCGTCGTGCAACTTGCCCGGCAGTTTGTTGTGTTCCAGCACCGCCTTGGGGTGGATGCCGATCAGGTTGTTGATGATGAATTCGAGGCGGGCCAGTCCCACGCCGGCAGACGGCAGTTGCGCGAACTCGAACGCCAGCGTGGGATTGCCGACGTTGAGCATCAGCTTGACCGGGATCGGCGGCAACGCGGCTTCGCTGTGGAACACCACTTCGAACTCCAGCTTGCCGTGGTAGACGTAGCCGGTATCGCCTTCGGCGCAGGATGCGGTCACGGTCTCGCCATCCTGCAGTGCCGTCGTCGCATCGCCACAACCGACGATGGCCGGGATGCCCAGTTCGCGCGCGATGATGGCGGCATGGCAGGTGCGCCCGCCGCGATTGGTGATGATGGCAGACGCCTTCTTCATCACCGGCTCCCAGTTGGGATCGGTCATGTCAGTGACCAGCACATCGCCCGCCTGCACCTTGTCCATCTCGGCGGTACTGGCGACGATGCGCACGCGGCCCGCACCGATCTTCTGGCCGATGGCACGGCCTTCGACCAGCACGTCGCCGCGCTGTTTCAATTTGTATTTCTCGGTGCCGCCGGCGGAGGCATTCGACTTCACCGTCTCGGGCCGCGCCTGCAGGATGTAGAGCTTGCCGTCGAGGCCGTCCTTGCCCCACTCGATGTCCATCGGCCGACCGTAATGCTGTTCGATGGAAACGGCGTAGCGCGCCAGTTGCAGCACGTCCGCATCGTTGAGCGAGAAACGCGACTGCTCGGCCGCGGGCACGCTCTCGATGCGCGTGGAACGCCCGGCGGAGCGTTGTTCGTCGAACACCATGCGCTGCAGTTTGGAACCCAGGCTGCGGCGTATCACGGCAGGAAAACCTGCCGCGAGCTGCGGCTTGTGCACGTAGAACTCGTCCGGGTTGACCGATCCCTGCACCACCATCTCACCCAGACCGTAGGACGAGGTGATGAACACCGCATCGCGGAAGCCGGACTCGGTGTCCAGCGTGAACATCACGCCGGAGGCGCCCAGGTCGGAACGCACCATGCGCTGCACGCCCGCCGACAGTGCCACGTCGGCATGGGTGAAGTCCTTGTGCACGCGGTAGGAGATGGCGCGGTCGTTATACAGCGAGGCGAACACTTCGCGGATCGCATGCAGGATGTTGTCGATGCCGTGGATGTTGAGGAAGGTCTCCTGCTGTCCGGCGAACGAGGCGTCCGGCAGGTCTTCCGCGGTGGCCGATGAGCGCACCGCGAAACTGCCCTCGCCTTCACTGGACAATTTTGCATAATGCTGGCGTATCTCCTCTTCCAGCTGCTTCGGCAGCGGCGCCTCGACGATCCAGCCGCGTATCGTGCGGCCTGCCTCGGCCAGCGCCGTGACGTCTTCCACATCCAGCTTTTCCAGCGCCTGTTCGATGCGCTTGTCCAGTCCGCCATGCGCCAGAAAATCGCGATAGGCTTGCGCCGTGGTGGCGAATCCGCCGGGCACGAGCACACCGGAGGAACTCAGGTTGGAAATCATCTCGCCGAGCGATGCGTTCTTTCCGCCCACTTCCGGGATGTTTGCGATACCCAGAGACTGGAAAGGAATGACGTAGGGTTGCATGGACTTCTCCTGTGTTGTTGAACTACGTTTCAGATACCTTCACCGGCCCTGCCGGCACAAAAATCTTCCGGTCGCAAAAACAGCGGTCAGTGCGCCTTCCTCTTGCATTCCGCTTCGCCGCATTTATGGTTGCCGCAGCCGCAACCTTCGCCTTCCTCGCGCACTGCGCCGAACTCCGGATGGCCTGCGGCAAAGCGCCGGGCGGCAGCGCGCACCAGCAGCCAGCCCGCCAGCAAGGCGAGCAGTATCAATATGGTCCTGACGTAGATCATTCGCCACCTCCCAGTCCGGCAAAACCCATGAACGTCAGCGACAGCAATCCCGCCAGGATCAAGGACAGCGCGGTGCCCTGCACCAGTGTCGGTACGTTGGAAAGCTGCAGCCGTTCGCGCAGCGAGGCCATCAACACCAGCGCCAGAGTGAAACCCGCGCCGCCGCCGGAAGCGAACGCCAGCGATTGCGTGAAGTTGTAGTCGCGCGCGGTCTGGAACAGCGCCACGCCCAGCACCGCGCAGTTGGTGGTGATCAGCGGCAGGTAGATGCCGAGCGCGCGGAACAGCGCCGGGCTGTATTTCTTCATCACCATCTCCACCAGCTGCACCGAGGAGGCGATCACCACGATGTAGGAGATCAGGCGCAGAAATTCGAGATGGAAATAGCCCAGCAACAGGTTCAGCCCGTAGGCGCACAACGATGCCACCAGCATCACGAACGTCGTCGCCACACCCATCGGGAAGGCGGTGCCCAAACGGCCCGACACGCCGAGGAACGGACACAGGCCGAGGAACATCGCCAGCACGAAGTTGTTGGTGAGCAGCGTGCTGATGAATATCTGGCTTACAGACTCATGCCCCATGATGATGCCCTCCTTCCGTTGCCGGTTTGCCGCGGAACAGCGCGAACAGCAGCAGCCAGCCGCCCAGCACGAAGAAGCCGCCCGGCGGCAACACCATCACCACCCAGGGCTGGAAATGCTCGCCGAACAGCGAGATGCCGAACAGCTTGCCCGCCCCCAGGATCTCGCGCGTGCCGCCGAGTGTGAACAGGCCGATGGTGAAACCGACCCCCATGCCGAGCGCATTGACCACGGCCTTGAGCGGCGGATTCTTGGAGGCGTGCGCTTCGGCGCGGCCGAGGATGATGCAGTTCACCACGATCAGCTGGATGAATGCGCCCAGCGCTTCGTACAGTTTCAGGCTGGTCGCCTGGATCAGGTAGTCGACCAGCGTGACAAAGGTGGCGATGATGACGATGTAGGTGGCGATGCGCACCTCCTTCGGCACCAGGTTGCGGATCAGCGAGATCAGGAAGCAGGAGCTGGTCAGCACGAAGGTGGTGGCGGCTCCCATCGACAGCCCGTTGACCGCGGAGACGGTGACGGCCAGTGTCGGGCACATGCCCAGCACCATCACGAACACCGGGTTCTGGCGCCACACGCCTTCCATGAAGGTATCGAAAGTGATCGACTCGTCGGCTTGATTGGGCAGGCTCATGGTTTCAACTCCCCGATATGTGGGAACAGCTTGGGCAGCAGTTTCTGTGCGCTCTCGTTGATGCCGCGTCCGACCGCCTTGGACGTGATCGTGGCACCGGCGATCGCGTCGATCTGCCATGGATCGGATTTGGTGCCGTGCTTGACGGTCTTCACCTCGTTGGCCAATGCGGTCAGCTCGCTGTTGACGCGCACATCGAGCGCCTCGAAGTTCTTCAGGAACGCCTGGTCGGTGATGATCCTGTCGCCGATGCCGGGCGTCTCGCGCATCGACACCACACTGATGCCGATGATGCACTGGCACTTCACGTCATAGCCGTAGAGCAGGCGCACCATGTCGGCGTAGCCCTTGCTTGCAGCCTCGGCGGCAATGCCCTTGAGTGCGCCGGACTGGTCATAGGCTGCATAGAACTTGATGCCGCCCGGCGGAACCGTCCCGTCTGCCATCGGCTGGATGCCCGCGGCTGTCGCGGCATATTCGCGCATGGTCGCCGCACCCGGCAGAACCTTGAACACGGCACGCTCGACCATGATGCGCTTGTTCTCGGCGATGGGCGCCTTGGTACTCTCGAATGCGCCGACGATGAGCACGCCGCAGATGCTGGCGACCAGCACCATGGTGAGGATCATCTTGCTGCCGGGTGTCGTCTGGATGTCGGTGGGTTCGCTCATTTCTGCCTCTTCTGGCGGGTACCGAACACGCGCGGCTGTGTATAGCGGTCGATGAACGGCGACATCGCGTTGCCCAGCAGGATGGCGTACATGACCCCCTCGGTCAGTCCGCCGAAATAACGGATCATCACCGTCACCACGCCGATGACCGCGCCGTAGATCCATACCCCCACCGGTGTCACCGGCGATGTCGCCATGTCGCTCGCCATGTACACCGCCCCCAGCATCAGGCCGCCGGACAGCAATACGAACGACGGCGACGGATAGTGGCTCGGATCGTACAACTGGAACATCCACGCGGTGAATGCCGCCGAGGCCAGCACTGCCACGGGGATGCGCCAGTCCATGAACTTGCGCGCGGCGAGATACATGCCGCACACCAGGATGAGGATGGCCGAGGTCTCGCCGGTGGACGCGGTCACCGCACCGCTCAACAGGTCATGCGCAGTAGCGGTGACGTTCTCGAACTTCCAGCGCGCCAGCGGTGTCGCGCCGGTGAAGGCATCCACGCTCTGCAGCTTGATCCAGGCGGCGATGTCGGGCGGTATCATCAGCGGCGCAGTGAGCGTGCTGGGGATGAATTCGCTGAAGCGCTGCGTGGAGAAGGCCGGCGACCAGGTGGTGATGGCGACCGGGAAGGCCGCTTGCACGAACGCGCGCCCGATCAGTGCCGGGTTGAACACGTTGAAGCCCAGCCCGCCGAACAGCGCCTTGCCGATGGCGATGGCGACGAATCCGGCCACCACGCCCATCCATAATGGAAAGGTCGGCGGCAACGTCAGTGCCAACAGGATGCCGGTGATGGCCGCGCTCCAGTCGTTCAGCGTGCTCGGGGCAGAACGGTTGAGCAGGCGTTCGGTGAGCAGGCAGGTCGCGGTGACCGTGAGCAGCAAGGCCAGCGCCGACAGGCCGTATTGCCAGATCGCAAACGCACAGATCGGCAGCATCGACAGCACCACATGCTTCATGATGGTGGGGACGCTGCGGTCGCTGACTTGGTGGGGTGAAGTGCGAAGTTCGATGCTCATGCTGCGGATGCTTTCTCACGATTCACAGCCTTGGCGATGCGGAATTGCTGCACCAGCGGGATGTGCGACGGGCAGACATAGCTGCAGCAGCCGCACTCGAAACAGCGATCCAGATTGTAGCGCTCGGCCATTTCCTCATATTCACGCTTGGCTGCCAGCAATCCCAGTTGCGACGGGTTGAGAAACTTGGGGCAGACCTTGAGGCATTCGCCGCACTTGATGCAGGAATAGACCTTGGGCGCTTCCTCGGGCAGTTGCGCCCTGCCGAACGCGAGCACACCCGAGGTGCCCTTGGTCACCGGCACGTCCAGCGACGAGATGGTCATGCCCATCATCGGGCCGCCAAGGATGATCTCGCTTGCATTGCTCTTCGCGCCAACCTGTTCCAGCAGGAAACGCAACGGTGTGCCGATCGGCACGATGTAGTTGCCGGGCTTTTCCACTGCAGGGCCGGCCACGGTCAGCACGCGTTCGACGATGCCCTCACCGGCAGGCAACAGGCGGCCGAGATAGGCCAGCGTCATCACGTTGTTCACCAGCACGCCTATCGAGGCGGGACGCTGGCCGGCGGGGATCTCGCGCCCGAGCAGTGCATAGATGATGGTGTCTTCCGCGCCTTGCGGGTATTTGGTCTCCAGCGCCTTCACCGTGACCGTGCCATCAAGCGGCAATGCGGCCTCGATCGCGGCGATAGCATCCGGTTTGTTGTCTTCCACGCCGATCACCGCGCGCGGCGCGCCGCTGGCCTGCATGGCAAAACGTATCCCGCGCAACAGGTCCTGCGTGCGCTCCACCATGATGCGATGGTCGCAGGTGAGGAAGGGTTCGCATTCCGCCCCGTTCACCACCAGCGTGTCGATCGCAGTCTCCGGCGGGACATTGAGCTTGACGTGCGCCGGGAAGGTCGCACCGCCCAGGCCGGAGATGCCGGTCTGCTGGATTGCTTCCAGCAGCTCTTTCTTGCCGAGGGATTCGACATCGCGCGGTGTGCGTACCTGCACTTCCTGGCTGTCGGCTTCGTACACGCGGATGGTGATCGATTCCACCATCTTGCCGTTGGCCGCCAGCGACACGCCGATGTCCTCCACCACGCCGGTGGCGGGAGCATGGACCGGCAGCGAGACGAAACCGTCCGCAGTGGCGATGACTTCGCCGCGCACCACTTCCTGGCCGACGTTCACGCAGCATACGGCAGGTTTACCGATGTGCTGCGACAGCGGCACGATCAGCCGCGGTGCGAACGCCATGCGGCGTATCGGCAAACTTCCGGTCTCCTTGTGGTAGGCCGGATGGATGCCGTGCTCGAAGGTCGCGGCGCGTTTGAAGAATGGCAGTCGCATATCAGTTGAACTTGGCGGCGCGCAGTTTCAGCTTGTCCAGGTTCGGCTCGCTCATGTTCCATGGGGTGCCGGGGTGGATGACACTCGCCGTGCATTTCTCCGCCGCCTTAACAAGGTCAAGATAACTGCCCGCCTTCGGGTCGATGATGACGATCTTCTTCGCTTCATTGTAGGAAAATATCTTCGGGTTGATGTGGATACATTCGTCGCATGCGGTACATTCCGGCGTATCGACCCATGCCGGTTCATAGCCGTCCGCTGCCGCTGCAGCTGGTACCGGAGCCGCTGCGGCAGGCGCTGCCGGTTGCGGTGCATCGCTGGAGCTGATGCCGAGACCGGCCGAAAGTTTCTGGATCAGTTCCTGGCGCACGCGGTTGGCGATGGCGACCTCATCGACTTGCGGACGGCTGATGCCGGCCACGTCCTTGAGCTGATGCCAGAACTGCAGGCGTTCTTCGCAGGAACGCACCATCTCCACCGACGTGAGCACGCGCACCAGACGGTTCTTCTTGTCCACCGACCAGATGAACGGGAACTTGCCTTCGCGCTCGCCTTCCGGGAGCTTGAGGAAATCGCCCAGCAGCACCATGTCCTCGTTCCAGGTCTCCGGCGGCGCTTTCTTGAACTGCTTGGCGAAGCGCCCCTCGCTCAGGGCGAAATCGGCGAACGTCATCGGCAGCGTCATCGATTTCCTGTCGCCTTTCTCATCCGCGTACTCGAGCGTATAGGTCGGCCAGTCGGCATCCAGCGACGGATTGCCTTCCAGCGTGACGCAGTCGGAGAAGGTCACCCCCAGATCGGGGTTGTAACGGAACAGCGGGAAGGCGCGCGATTCCACCGCCATCTTGCTTTGCGCCACGGCGCTGTTGTCGCCCACACCGTGTTCCGGCGGACATACGGCGTACACGTTGAACAGTGCCGGACGGCGGCTGTTGAGACCGTCGATGAAACTTTCCAGCAGGTGCGTGGTGTTGGCCAGCGAACCTTGCGCCACGAACGAAGTGCGGTGCGCCATGCCGATGACGCTGATCTCCTTGCGCTTCTCGGTCTTGCCATGCTTGCTGGCGCCGTACGGCGACATGTCCGCCACCTGGCCGATGAAGCCGGAGGTGCAGGCCTGGCCGCCAGTGTTGGAATACACCTGGGTATCGACGATCAGTATCTTGATCGGCTTGCCCGCCATCAATGCGCGCGACAGGTTCTGGAAACCGATATCGAACATCGCGCCGTCACCACCCAGCGCCACGACCGGCGGACACAGGTGCCATTCCTCCTCGCTCAGCTGTTCCCAGTTGAAGCGCGAGAAGAACTCGTCGTTCGCGTCCGGATCGTAACCGCCCGCCAGTTCCATCTCGGCCATGCGCACGTCCTTGAAGCCTTCCACCATCTTGGCCATATGACCTTCGAACACGCCCATCGCCACCGAGGGCGAATCCTGGAACAGGTGTGAGGTCCACGGGAACGGGTAGGGATTGAACGGGAAAGTGGACGACCACACCGAGGTGCAGCCGGTGGAGTTGACCATGCCCATCTCGGCGCGGCCCTTCTTGCTCGGGCCTTCCATGTAACGCCAGCGCAGGTCCTTGAGTTTTTCCAGCATCTGGCTCACGCGTTTCAGCCATTGCGGGTCAATCGGTTGGCCCGGATGTTTCGCCAGCAGGCTTTCCGTCAGGTTCGCCAGCGTCAGGTCGTGCCCGGCGTTCGCCTGCACTGCCTGCATCAGCCCCTTGGTATCGGTGAGATCCACCGTGGCGCTGAGCTTCATGCGAATGTGGTTCTCGAGGCCGTCGATCAGCGCATCCAGCTTGCCGAGGAACTTCTTCACGCGCGGTTGCTGCAGCGCGGTGACGGTGCTGGTGAACAGGTGGATAGTTCCTTTTTCGCCGCAGCCCAGACAGGCGCCGTCGCCGCTGACCATGGACTGGTAGTTGTGCTTGTCGAGCAGCAGCGTTTCCAGCGCACCCACCTTCTCGTCCAGATCGTCGATGCGGCTGAATTGCGGCGGCGTGGTCGGCAGGTCGAGCCAGAAGTTCCAGTCGTCGCGCAAGGTCTCGATGCTTTCCTTGGTCTGCGTGACCATGGTCAGCGCGTTGTCGCCGCACACTTCCACGCACAGGGCGCAACCCTTGCAGGTATAGGGGTTGACGGTGATGGAGAAGAGTCCGCCGGCGCCTTTTTCCTTCTTCTCTTTCTGCGTCCAGTACGGCTTGGTGGTGGCGAACTTGAAGCCGCCGATCTGCTCGCGCAGCAGGTTCAATTCGGCTTCCAGACGTCCGCGATCATCGCCTTGCGTGCCGTCTTCGGCGAAGGCTTCGGTGATGGCATTGGCCAGCAGCGCGCTCACATCGAGGCCGTCCTTGTCCAGCATCTTGCGCAGTTTCTTGTCGACGACGCGGCTGAACTTGCGCAGGAAGCGGGTCGGATGCCCGCCGATCTCGATCTTCTGGATCGCGGTGTTGAGTACGTCGGCGGTGGTGGTGACCAGGCCCGGGATCGCGCTGTCCGGACATTGCGTGAAGCACTCGCCGCAGGCGGTGCAGTTCTCGGCATGCCACTGCGGATGCTCGAAACGCACGCCGGTCATGTCGCGATACACGCCGGTGACGGCAGGAATGACAGACAACCCCATGAACGGATCGACCAGGTTGTCCGAGCCCTGCCCCTTCATGTAGAAGCTGCCAGTCTGCTCCCAGAAACGATGCACGTCGGAGATGCCGCCGTCGCCTTCCGGCAGCCGCTTGAGCATGACCGGCAATGCGGGTGCGGGTTTGCCTGTAGCTTTGGCGCGCTGGCCGACTTTCATCTGCTCCGGTTTGATCTCGAAGATCTCTTCATAACCGCGGCGCACCACACGCAGATTGTCGTCGACGATGCGCTTGCCCTTCTTGCCGAATTTGTGTTCGAGCTGGTTCTCGATGGCGGTGAACAAGGTCTCTTCGCTCAACCCGGCACGCTCCTTCACATCGGAGGCACGGAAGAAAGCGCCCTGGAAGGCGTTGCCCTGCATGCGCAACTGCAGATCCGGATTGCTGGATTCTTCGCGCGCGATCTTGAACGCATCCAGGTAGAACACGCGGATCTTCTTGTCCACGATGTATTTCTGCGTCTGCATCGGGAGGGTCTCCCACAAGGCCTCTGCGCTGCCCAGATTGCTCTGGATGATGAACACGCCGCCTGCACGCATTCCTTCCAGTGCATTGGTATGTCCGAACACTTGCGGATCGGGCGACAGCACCACGTCGACGTTGGTGTATTCGCAGTTGATGCGGATCGGCTCCGGCGCGGCAGACAGATAATAAGTGGTCGGCTGGCCCTTCTTCTCGGAGCCGTATTTCGGATTGGCCTTGATGTCCCAGCCCAGCAGTTCGAACAGGGTCATCGCCAGGTTCTTGCCGGTGGTCACCGCACCCCAGCCGCCGATCGAGTGCATGCGCACGGCGATGGCGTTCTTCGGCAGCAGGTTCGGGTTCTCCGAGCCGCGCAGCGCCAGATCCTTGATGTGCGGATAGGCCGCCTGCAATTCCTGCTGGCGGATCTCCTGTTTCGGATTGGCCGATTCGGCGCGCACGAAATCCACCGACAGGTAATAGAACTTGCGGTGCGCGGCGCCGGGCAGCATGTTCTCGACGGCGGCGATCAGGCCTTCCGGTTGCAGGTCGCGCGAACCGAGTCCATAGCAACCGGAATACAGCGAAGGCATGTCCTTGGCGCTTTCGTAGGTGGCGTAATCGGCATAGGAATTCTCGCGCGCATTCTCCATGCACTTGGTCACGGTGGAGCGCACTTCACGCATCAGCGGCAGGTCTTCCGACAACGGCTGGTCGGTACGTTCCAGCACTGCGACGCCCTTCTTGCCCTTGAGTACCTGGCCCAGCAGTTCGCCGGGGAAAGGCCGGAACATGGTGATGTTGACCACACCCACCTTGATCTTGCGGTTCTCGCGCATCCAGTCGGCAACGGCTGCGGCTTGCACGGTCATGCTGCCCTGGCCGAGGATGACATAGTCCGCATCGTCGCAACGATAGGCATCGACGCGGCTGTAGCGGCGTCCGGTGAGCGACTGGAACTCTTCCGCATTCTTGTCGAACAGCGCGGGTATGTGGTCGAAGAAATACGGACGCTGCGCCGCCACTGCCTGCATGTAGGCATCCTGGTTCTGCACCACCCCGGTCTGCATCGGGTTGTCCACATCCCAATTGGCCGGCACGCGGCGGCGTTTGGGGCCGTACAGCATCTGCTGCGCAGGCGTCGGCGTATCGATGATGTCGTCGGCATTGCCGAGGTATTCGGCGATCAGTTCGCGTTCCGGCACCAGCATCGGCTCGATCAGGTGCGTGGTGAGGAAACCGTCCTGCGCGACGATGGCCGGAGTGAGCGCCAGTTCGGCGGTCTTGCGCGCGATCATGTTGAGGTCGGCGGCTTCCTGCGCGTTCTTCGCCATCACCTGGATGAAACCGGTATCGTCGGCGCAATGGTAGTCGTCATGCGCGCAATGCACGTTGAGCGAGGCCTTGGTGATGGCGCGACAGCCGAGGTTGAGCACGTAGGTCAGGCGCTTGCCGACCGCCGCATACAGCGATTCGTGCATGAAGGCCAGACCCTGCGACGAGGTGAAGTTGACCGCACGCAGGCCGGTCATGGACAGCCCTGCGGTAACACCCGCAGCCGCATGTTCGGATTCCGGCTCGACAAAGATCAGCGGATGACCTGCCGTGTTGAGATGCCCCTTGGCCACCTCTTCCGCCCAGTATTCGCCCATCTGCGTGGACGGCGTGATGGGGTAAGCACCTGCACCCTGCGAGGCTTCGCGCTCCACCATGATCACGGCGGTGTTGCCGTCGATGGCATCGCGCACGCCGGGATATTTGTATTTGGTGTGGCCGCCTTCCGTGCTAGTGGCTGCGCCGATCAGTTTGAATTGCTTGAGTTTGTTCAACATGATATCCCCTATGCCTCTATGTCTGCAGGTAATGGTTCGGTACGGATGATCTTTTTGGCTGACTTGCCCTTGATGATGCGGTCGCCCTCGATCCAGACGATGGCACCGGTGGGACAGCGTTCGATCGCCTCGCGGCTGGCGCTGCCGTTCTTGCCGTAATCGATGACGGCAAGGTTATGCTCCAGATGGATCAGGCCCGGCGCCGCATCGGCCACACAGCGCCCGCAAGCGGTACAGGCCACTTCGCAGGCGGCTTCCGCCGCATCGGGGTCGTCCTCATTGCGGCAGGCCAGCCACAGTTTGTGCGATACGCCCTGGATCGAGAACAGATCCTTCGGGCAGATATCGACGCAATCGCCGCAGGCCGTGCATTTGGCGATGTCCACGACAGGCAGGCCGTAACTGTCCATATGTATGGCATCGAAATCGCACACATCGGCACAATCGCCCAAGCCCAGACAGCCCCAGGCACAGCTCTTGCCGCCGCCGCCCGCCACTGCCGCAGCACGGCAGGAAGGAAGCCCGGCGTAATTTGCGCGCATCCTGGCGACGTGCTTGCCGCCGGCGCAGGCCAGACGTGCCACGCGTTTCTCGACATCGCCCATGGCGACACCCAATAACGCGGCGATCTTCTTGTTCTGTTCGGGAGTGTTGACGCTGCAGCGGGCCGGTTCGATCTTGCCGGCGACCGCCTGTTCGGCGAAGTTACGGCAGCCTGCCGTGCCGCAGGCGCCACAATTGGAATGGGGGAGCAGTTCTTCGACCTGGTCGATCCTGGGGTCTTCGTAGACAAACAGCCGCTTGCTGGCGATCGCCAGCAATAGTGCCAGCAAACCGCCCAAGCCGGCCATGAATAGCCCCGTGACTATGATGCTGTATATAGTACCCATGTCTCTCCCCGCTTCAATAAATCCGCGCACAGAAGCGAAAATTCGCTCTGTATTCGCCAACTTATCAACGCCCCACCAAGCGTCAGGTGAATCACAAAACCATTTAAAAATTACTGTTTTTATTTGGTCGCAGGTTAAACCAAGCTACAATCATTTCGCGAATCAATTATTTCAATTTTGATTATTAATAATTGACATATTGCAGCACCGGCAAGGGAGAGGCTGGGATGAACACCGAAAAACAAAGTTATTACAAGAACAATCGCCTGAAACAGATGCGCGCATTTTGTGAGGTCGTTCACACCGGCAGTATCACCGTGGCCGCACAAAAGCTGTTCTTGAGCCAACCTTCCGTAACCTTGCAGATCCAGGCGATGGAGCGCGAATTGGGCGTAACCGTGTTCGAACGTCGAGGTCCCGTGTTGAAGCTTACTCCTGATGGAGAAACTTTGTATACCCTTGCGAAACCGCTGGTGGAAGGGATAGACAGCCTGGAAGAGAACTTCGCCGCGCAGCATGGCAAACTGGACTCGGGCGAATTGAACATCGGCGCAGGCGAATCCACCATCCTGTACATCCTGCCGGAAGCGGTGCGCAGATTCGTCACTGCGCATCCGCGCATCCAGCTGAAGATCCACAACGAGACCGGCCGCGACGGCCTGAAGATGCTGCGTAACGACGAGATCGACCTGGTTGTCGGATCGATGCTCGACGTGCCCGACGACATCACTTACCAGCCGGTGGTGACGTTCGACCCGGCACTGATCGTCCCGCTCGGCCACCCGCTGGCAAAACTCAGCGAGGTGACCCTGGAAGACATCAGCCAGTACGGCTTGATCCTGCCGCCGCGCCATCTCTCGACCTGGCGCATGGTCAAGTACGTGTTCCAGCAGAATAACCTGACCTTTACCGTGACGCTGGAGGCAGGCGGCTGGGAAGTGATCAAGAAATATGTCGAACTCGGGATGGGCATCTCCATCGTGACCGATATCTGCCTGACCGGTAGCGAGAAACTGGTGCGTATCCCGCTCACCCAGTATTTCCCGCAGCGCGGCTACGGCCTGGTGCTACGCAAGGGCCGCTTCCTGTCGCCGCAGGCGCGGCGCTTCGTCGAGATACTGAACGAGGTCTACGGCATCAAGCCGGGGGCCGCCGAACTCAGCGCTCGAGATTGAGTTCCTGCATCAGTTGCACGGCCAGCTCTTCGATGGAACGCGCAGTGGTGTCGAACCATTTGATGCCTTCGCGCCGCATCAGCTTTTCCGCTGCAGCGACTTCATAGCGGCAATTTTCCAGCGAAGCATATTTGCTGTGGGGGCGGCGCTCGTTGCGGATGCGGTGCAGTTGCTCCGGCGCGATGGTCAGCCCGAACAATTTGCTGCGGTAAGGCAGCAGTCTCGACGGCAGATGATCGCGTTCGAAGTCTTCCGGGATCAGCGGATAGTTGGCCGCCTTCAGCGAGAACTGCAGCGACAGATACAGGCTGGTCGGCGTCTTGCCGCTGCGCGACACCCCCACCAGGATGATGTCTGCACTCTTCAGGTCGGTATCCGAAACGCCGTCGTCGTGCGCCAGCGCAAAATTCATGGCGGCGATGCGCGAGTTGTATTCCGGATTGGCATGCCCGTGCGAACGGCCCACCGCACGCGTGTAGCGCGCATCGAGTTCCTGCTCCAGCGGCACGATGAAGGCATCGAACAGGTCGATGAAGAATGCGTCGGCCTGGTGCAGGATCCCGCTGAGTTCGGCATTGGTTTGCGTCATGATGACGATGGGGCGGGTGCCTTCGCGCTGGCAGACTTCATTGATGCGCGCCAGACAGTCCCTTACCTTGTCTTCGCTGTCCAGGAAGGGGAAACGCAAAGGCCGGAACTCGATCCCCTCGAATTGCGACAGCAAACCGTGCCCCAATGTTTCTGCGGTGATACCCGTGCCGTCCGACACGTAGATGACGGTGCGTTTCTGAGTCGCCATAGTTCAAACTGCCCTGTGTGATCCTTCGACAAGTCGCCGCAGTATACGCCCGCGACTTTTGATTGCGATATCGCAAGAAGTTGGCTCAATTGGTTTTGACGTCTCTTTCCAGATTCGGATAACGCACGTGGTCGACCATGTCCTGTACCTGCTTGTCCGGCGCAGCTGTCAGCAGGCTGCCGACGATCACACCGACAAATCCGACCGCCATGCCGAAGACACCGGCCGAGATCGGATTGATGTCCCACCACAGCGGGGCATTCACGCCGAAGAACGGGTAAGTGATGTACATATAGAACATGCAGGTGAACAAACCGCCCACCATGCCCAGGATCGCTCCGGTCTTGTTGGCCCGTTTCCAGAACACCCCCAGCGCCAGCGCCGGAAAGAACGCCGAAGCAGCCAGCGAGAATGCCGCGCAGACCAGGAACAGGATGTGGCCGGGCTTGAGCGAAGTGATATAGGCCGCGAACACCGCCACCCCCAGCAGCAAGGCCTTGGAGATGAACAGGCGACGCCCCGTCGGAGCTTTCGGGTCGATCATCTTGTAGTACACGTCATGCGACAGCGAGTTGGAGATGGTCAGCATCAGGCCATCGGCTGTGGATAGTGCCGCTGCCAGTCCCCCGGCCGCCACCAGCGCGGTGACCACATAGGGCAAGCCGGCGATCTCCGGCGTCGCCAGCACGATCAGGTCGCCGCCGATAGTGACCTCGGCCAGTTGCACGATGCCATCATGGTTGACGTCGGTCACGCTCATCAGCGATTTGTCCACGGATGCCCAGGCCGAGACCCAGCTGGGCAGTTCGGAGAAGCTGGACCCTACCAGCAGGGTGTATACATCATACTTGGCCAGTACCGCCAGGGCGGGTGCGGTGATGTAAAGCAGGGAGATGAAGAACAGCGACCAGAACACCGATTTGCGCGCTTCCTTCACCGAAGTGGTGGTGTAGAAACGCATCAGGATATGCGGCAAGGCTGCAGTTCCGACCATCAGGCACAACACCAGTGCCATGAAATTCTTGCGCTTGTTGTCGCGCGTCTTCTCGTCGGGGCCCGCGAACGGTTCGGCATGCGCGATGATCGGACCGGACTTGGCCTTGTCCGTTTCTGCTTCCTGGCGCCATTTGCGGTGGGCGGTCGCAACGTCCGGCGGCCAATCGGCCACCGCCCGGTCCGCCGCTGCGAGCGCTTTTGGATCGCTATCGTGCCTTGCCTTCAGCTCGGCTGCCGCCTTGACCAACTGTTCCTTTTCTTTGGCAAGATAGCTGCCGCCTCCTGCGTCGAGCGCCTTCAATTCGTCCTCGGCTGATTTCTCGCGTTGCTTGAAGATGGCGCGCACTTCGGCTTCGCGCGCACCGTCCGGCGTGGTCGGGTCGTTCAACACCTGTTCGCGCGCCGTCACCTTTTGCAGCACATAGCCATAGGCGACCTGCGGAACAGGATTGCCGGTGTGTTTCATGGATAGCCAGATCACCGGGATCATGTAGGCCACGATCAGAATGACGTATTGCGAAACCTGCGTCCAGGTCACCGCGCGCATGCCGCCCAGGAAAGAGCACACCAGGATGCTGCCCAGTCCGACGAACACGCCCACGCCGAAATCCAGCCCGGTGAAGCGACTGGTGATCAGCCCCACACCATATATCTGCGCGATCACATAGGTGAACGAGCACAGGATCGCCGCAAATACGCCGATGGTGCGCGGGATGCTGCCGCCATAACGGGCGCCGAGGAAATCCGGGATGGTGAATTGTCCGAACTTGCGCAGGTATGGAGCCAGCAGCAAGGCCACCAGCACGAAGCCCCCGGTCCATCCCAGCACGAAGGCCAGCCCGTCGTAACCGGACAAGTACAGGGTGCCTGCCAGGCCGATGAAACTGGCCGCCGACATCCAGTCGGCGCCCACCGCCATGCCGTTGAAGAATGCCGGCACGCGCCGGCCGGCCACATAATATTCGGCGACGTCGGAGGTCCGGGAAAGTATGCCGATCCCCGCATACAGCAACGCCGTCACACCGAGGAAGATGTAGCCCAGTATCTTGTTGGGTACTCCCATCTGCTCGAGGATGGACAGCGAGACGACGAAACCGATGAACCCGCCCGTGTACAGGGCATAGTAACGCTTGAGTTGCGAGACGAATCTCGATTGCGCCGGCGCTGCCATCACTGGTCGCTTTCCGCGACGCCGTATTCGCGATCCAGCTTGTCCATGCAGTAAGCGTAATATCCGACCAGGACAACATAGATCAGCATTGCTCCCTGGGCACTCATATAGAACGAGAGCGGGAAGCCCAGGAAAGTGATGGAAGACAAGTCACGCGCGAACCAGCCGATCACGAACGTGAACACGAACCAGATCGCCAGCAACGCCCCGGTCAGCCGAAGGTTCTTGCGCCAATACTGTCTGTGTCTCTCCGTCAGTTGCATGTCATCGCCTGTTGTTAAGTGAAGTTTACCCTGTCCCGCCGGACCGCAGCTTGGACAAATATCCGCTTCCACTTAGAATAGCCGCATAAAGGACGGTGGCTGCTGCACAAGAATCAACCGTCCATTGATTGGAACTTAACCCCCTATCCTTACACGGTGCTTACATTCCGATGCGCATACTGATCGCCGAAGACGATGAAGTGCTGTCCGATGGCTTATGCCATTCCATGCGCCAATCCGGTTATGCCGTCGACTGTGTGAAGGATGGCCATTCGGCCAACCTCATCCTGAGCGGAGAACAGCCGTTCGACCTGGTGATCCTCGATCTGGGGCTGCCCAAGGTGGATGGCTTCAGCGTGTTGCGCAGCCTGCGCGAGAAGAACCGCCAGGTTCCCGTGATCATCCTTACCGCGCGCGATGCGGAGGGTGACCGGGTCAAGGGTCTCGATCTGGGCGCCGACGACTACATGATCAAGCCGTTCAGCCTGCCCGAACTTGAAGCGCGGGTTCGCGCGCTGATCCGGCGCGGGCAATGCGGCGTGAACCCGGTATACAGTTGCGGTACGCTCACTTTCGACAGCGTCGGGCGCCGCGCCAGCATCAATGGCACCACGCTGGAACTCACCACCCGCGAGTTGAGCGTACTGGAAGCACTGATGCTGCGCACCGGCTGGGTCGTCAGCAAGGAACAATTGCTGGAAAGGCTCTACAGCTATGCGGAAGAAGCCAGCAACAACGCGATCGAGGTATATATCCATCGCTTGCGCAAAAAGATCGAGCCCGCCGGAGTGACCATACGCACCATACGCGGCCTCGGCTACGTCATCAACGACCTGCCCTCCTGAGCATCATCGCGGCCATGGCAGCCTGCCACTGGAGACAATAAGGAGCGACATGGAAAACAACATCCGTTCCCTGCGCAGCTACCTCATGCAGAGGTTATTGATCTCGCTCTACTTGCTGTGGATCATCAGCACCGTGGTGGGTTACTTTGCCACCATCAACTACGCCAACCAGCCCTACGACCTGGTGTTGCTGCAGCGCGCCAACGAAGTGGCGGCCGAGCTCAAGCTGGGCACCGGACACGAACAACTGGATGTGGTACCGGCGCTCCCCGACGGTTCCGATCTGGGTATGCCGGACCGGGTGCTCTACACCGTGACCGACAGCGAAGGCAGAAAGCTCGCCGGCAACGGCAACACCTTGCGCCCCCTCTCCTACCGGCGCGAAAGAAAGGGCCCGCTGTTCAGCAACGGCGAACGCGAAGGCCAGAAGACGCGCATGGTCAGTCTGACCTTCCCTTCCCGAAACGGGGTGCTGCAACTGCATGTCTCCGAAACGACACAACAGCGCCAGGCGCTCATTCGAGGCATCCTGGCCAACATCGTCATTCCGGAACTCCTGCTCACCCTGATCGCCCTTGCGGTAGTCTGGTACGGCCTGAAGGAAGGTTTGCGACCGCTCGAAGAATTGCGGCATGAAGTGGCCAACAGGCGACGGGACGATCTGAGCCAGCTCGATGGCGGAAAGGCGCCCGCCGAAGTGCGTCCGCTCATCGATGCGGTCAACAACCTGCTGGAGAGGCTGAAGCAGGTGATGGCGGCGCAACAGCGTTTCGTCGCCGACGCGGCGCACCAGTTGCGCACGCCGTTTGCCGGCCTGAAGACCCAATCCGAACTGGCTTTGCGTACAGATGCACCGGAGCGCAAGCAACATGCGCTCGAGCACATCCACACCAGCACCCAGCACGGCATCCGCCTGGTCAACCAGCTGCTGGCACTGGCGCGCAATGAACCCGGAGGCCAGAGTACCGATAGTTTCACGGTACTCGACCTCAACCAGCTGGCGCAGGAATGCACGGTCGAATGGGTGCAGATGGCGCTGGAAAAGAACATCGACCTCGGCTACGAGGGTACGTCCGCTGCGCAATCCGTACAGGGAGATCCCAACAGCCTGATCGAGATGCTCAACAACCTGATCGACAACGCGGTCCGCTATACCCCAGTGGACGGACACATCACCGTCGGGGTGAAGGCTGCAGCACAAGGGACGGAATTGAGCGTGGAAGACAACGGCCCCGGCATCGAACCGCAACATCGCGAACGCGTGTTCGAACGTTTCTATCGAATCCTCGGCACAGGACAAAGCGGTAGCGGACTCGGGCTTTCCATCGTCGCCGAAGTCGCGAAACGCCATGGCGCGAAGTTGAAGCTGGACGTCGGCCGCGACGGGATCGGTACCAGGATCAGCATCCTTTTCCCGGTTCGCCCGTCCAGCATCATCAACTGACCGCTACGCCAGTCCTGCGACTATCACCGAGCCGGCTCCGGATGCTCAGTTGTTCTTCGCCCCCTGGTCCACCCAGGTTTTCAGGACATCGACTTTGTCCTTGGCCAACCCCCCGGTCCCGAATGGCATCTTGATGGACGCATGCGCGCGTCCTTCGACCAGCTGGATCATGATGCTGGAGAAACTGTCGCCCGGCTTGATGATCGACCCGAACTTGGTGCCCTTCATCAAGCTCTTGTAGCTACGCATATCGAGCCCGCTTTTCTCATAGCCCTGGCCTCCGGGCTGGTGACAGCTCAAACAATAGTCGTGGATGATCGGTTTGACCTGACTTTTGAAACTGACATCCGCGAATGCCATCGGAGTAAAAGCCATTCCATACAGTGACACAGCGACAACAATGCCTTTTAGCAATGTCTGGTTTTTCATATTGCACCTCACATGGTGAGCCTCATGCATCAAAACAAAGTCCCTCGAAATCGCATATCAGAATGATTCGAAGAACGCCTGCGGGGCACAACCAGCCCCGCAATCCGATCCTTTCAGATGTTGGCGCTGTTCCAGATCATGCGGTGCACGGCTGGTCACCAACACAAAACCTGTTACTCCGGGTATCACTCCTCATCCGGATCGCGGTACTCCTTCGGCAGATGGTGAGCGATGCCCTTGTGGCAATCGATACAGGTCTGGCCGTCCGCCCTCGCCTTCATATGCTTGTTGTAGACCGTCTGCTTTTGTATGTCGCCGCTCATGGCATCGAAAGAGTGGCAATTGCGGCATTCGCGCGAATCAGAGGCCTTCATGCGTGCCCACTCGTGGGTCGCCAGTTCCATGCGGTGCGATTCGAATTTCTCCGGCGTATCGACATATCCCGTGAGCTTGCCCCAGATCTCCTGGCTTGCCTGTATCTTGCGGATCAGCTTGTGTGTCCAGTCCTTGGGCACGTGGCAATCGGAGCAGATCGCGCGCACACCGGTACGGTTCGCATAGTGGATGGTCTTCTTGTATTCCTGGTACACGTTGTCGCGCATCTCGTGGCAGCCGATGCAGAATTCCAGCCGGTTGGTCGCCTCCATGCCGGTGTTGAAACCGCCCCAGAAGATGATGCCGGAGAAGAAGCCCACCACCAGCAAAGTCAGCAACGAGTACTTCGCACTTGGCTGTTTCAGAAAGTCCCATGAACGTTTCAGGATGCCAGTCTTGTTATTCATTTATCTCTCCGCAAAAATATCGAATCCATGGAAGCAACTTTAGCGATCCAGAAAAAGACGGTGCACCAAATTAGCTGTGCACCGTTTGCTCGTCATGATCCGGATCCTTTCCTAGAAGTTGTAGATGTAGCTCGCGCTCACCACATTGACTGTGTAGTTCGGCGACTGCTGATCGGTCGGCATCAACGCACTAGGAGTAAAGCCTGTCTGCAATCCATTGTAGTAATAGTCTGTACTTCTCATGTGCTGATAGAGGTAACCGACGGCAACTTTGGAGTTCTTGTCGAGCTTGTATCTGCCAGACAGCTTGAGCTGGATCACATGATTGTTGACTTCCGGCAACGTACCGCAGGTGAGGAATTGTGGCGAAGCACAAGTCAGTCCCGTCGTTGTCGCAGCGGCATAATTGAACACCGTGTTATAGACGGTCTTGCCATAGGTGTAGGTCAGGTCTTCATCGAGTTCCAGCCTGGAGGCCATCATCCCGCTCTGCTTGGCTCCAACGCCCACGGTCGTGTCGTCATCCTTTTGCGTGTCGGTCCAGGTGGCGCCGGAAGGAATGTTAAGAGCAGTGGCAGATGCCGCCCCGGGTGCTAAGTAAGGTGAACGATACAGGTCCGTCATTTCGCGTTGCCTGTGCTGCTGGGTCAGGTAGGCCACGACTGAGCTGTTTTCGCTGTAACCGTAGCTTGCATCCAGGTTCACACTCCAGGAATTGCCCTTCTGCTCGCCATAGGTCGAGTCGTACTTGTCCAACGTATATTTCCCACCCATGCTCACGGACAGTTTCTCGGTGGTCTGCCAGTTCGCACCTGCCTTCAACATATGTTCCTTGCGCGAAGCATCGAACACCGGATAGAACCCGCGGAAGTCCCCGCCATTCTGGCCCTCGATGAGGGTAGCGGCAGCCAGAGCCGGGTTGAGGTTACCGTTCAATCCTATGCGAGAGGTGACTGCGTTCGGATCGGAGGTTGTTACGCGCTTGCTGAAGGAATAACCCACATTCAGGTTCAGATCCTCGCTCGCCCTGGCCTTGTAGGTGGCGCCCAGCTTGTTGTCATAACTCTTGGGCGCGACGACACAATTCGTCCCCGCCGGATAGGAAACGATGCCCGTCGTTGTAGCACCTGGAACCAGCGCAGGCATGAGACTGGGCACGTTCACCGCATACTGGTCGCACCAGCGTCTGACATCTTCGCGGTTAAAGGCAAGCAACAGATGCTGATCGCTATCCAGCTTGTAGTCCCCAGCCAATTCCCATACGGTCTTCCTGAGACTCAGGGGCGTATTGGCAAAATAGGCGATATGGGCGGTACTTCCATCCAGCGCATTGAAAGCGTAGAAATTCGATGGCGTCTTGTCCCTGCGTTCGTCGAATTTCACACCGGCAGAAAGCACCAGGTCCTTGCTGGTCTGGTTGGTCAGCTTCATATCTGCATGCTTGTTGATGACCAGCCCGTTCAGAGAAGCCACCGGGGCTGGCAGGACCATCGAATAGGCATCCGCGACATAGGCATCGTTCTGCGTGTTGCGCCCATATGAAAGTCCGCCGGTCAATTTCGTCGCTGGTGAAAGGTCATAGCCCCCGCTCACGTTCAATTGGTGGAAATTATTGCTGGGTGCAGTGCTCATCGTCTGCGTGACACTTACACCTGCAGCATTATTGACAGCAAAGGTCTGGAAATTGACACGATCATATCCTTCGCGGAAGAACGAACCGAAATAGGAAGTGGTGACATATGCCCCGTCGCCTCTCCAGTCCAGCGCGAGGTTGAGCGTGTCGGTCTTGTAGTTGGTCGGGTTCGGCAAAATCGAGATCGCCTCACCCTGTGGATTGCCGGCTCCCCCCGCCCCCATCGAACCGAAGGATGCCAATTTCGCACCGGACTGTTCAAGATGATTGAAATCGAACCTGATATCCCATTGCGCATTCAGATTGACGCCGGCACTGACCTTGCCGTTCTTTCTGGTGGAGTATATGTCCACTTGATTGGTAACTGCATTGATCGCCGCGATAGCCGATGCTCTATCCGTACCCACTGGGGTAGTACCAGCTGCAACGGTACTAATCGTGGGGGGCAACAGACTTGCAGGCAGGGTGAAATTGTTCCCGCCCATCGCACCTTGATAGGGAGTTTTATAGCTATCCCACAGGTTGTGCTGCAACTCATCGTAGCCGATACCGAAATTCCAGCTCCCCTGGTTCCCTACAGAGGCTCCAAGTGCGCGCGAGGTCGTACCGAGGTTACTGCCGTTGAGTGACCAGTTTCTGGTGCCGTTGCCGTCACCATAGGCGTCGCCACCGCGTATGCTGAAGTTGCCGATCACCTTGCCCCCGGATTTGTTCAGGCCGGTGTATTCGCCGAACTTGGCCGAGCTTTGCGAGACGTTCTCGGCGCCGATCTCGATGGTGCTGGTCGGATTCTTCAGTGCCGCCACCTCTTCGTCATCCGCCTGGGCCGGCATCGAACACATCGCGATCAACGCCCCCTGCACCGCCAGTGCCAACAAGCTGACCCTCATTCTTTCATTATTGCTTTTCATGACTATCTCCAATCTTCAAGAATTAGCGTTGCAAGTAGCCGCCGGCCGGGCTGTTCGAACCATGGATCTGCCTGTGACAGTTCATGCAGGCATTACCCACGTTGTTGGCACTTGGATACAGCGCTCCTGTGCCTGCCGCATTGATCGTGCTCAGTCCAGCCTGATAGCCTGCTGCATTCGGGCCTACTGCCGTCCCGCTGGCATGTGAGCCGTCATGGCATTCCTGGCACATGAACGGAGGACGTGTCTTCAGCAACGGCGCGATGTTGGAACCGTGAGGCATATGGCAGTTGGTGCAGTCTTCAGTCACCGGCTGGTGTGCGAACAGGAACGGACCGCGCTTGTCTGCATGGCAGGTGAAGCAGGTCTCGGTCACCGTATTCTTCTTCAGCAATTTCGGACCGGCAGAGCCATGCGGATTGTGGCAGTCGGAACAGACGACCTTGCCGGCCTCGATCGGATGGGTCGATATCTTGTGAGCGTCTGCGCGCCTTTCCTTGTGGCAGGTGTAGCAGACCTCGGTCTGGGTAGCCCTTTCGCGTACCGTGTCAGCTTTCGCGTGTATCTTGTGGCAGTCGTTGCAGGCCATCTGGTTGCTCTGGTGGGCACTGCCCGCCCAATTGGTGCGATTGGTACCCTTGTGGCAGGTCAGGCACTGGGCGGAACGGACCTTGTCGTCGGATGCAGGGAAGGTGTGCTTCTTGAACACGACATCCGGTGCCGGGCGACCTTTTCCATCCACATTACCCTTCAGGTGGTTCGCGCTCTCGCCGTGGCAGGTCTGGCAATTCGGTGTGCGCATATCACCACGAAATCCATGCTTGGTCTGGTAGATGGCCAGGATCGGAGTGGTCTCGCTTTCATCGTGGCAGCGTGTGCAGACGGCATCCCTTTTCAATGACTCCTGGGCAGTCTGGGGCGCTTTCGCCTCCATGCTCAGATCGGGAAGCTGAGATTGCGATGCAGGCTGCGCTTCCGCTGCTGGTGCGCTTTGGGCTGCAGGCTGCTCATCTGCCGCCATCAAGCATGGCATTGCTGCCATGCCGGTGATGAACGCGCTCAACACCATAATTTTTCTTAACGGTTTCATGGTTCTTCCCTTTTTAGTCTTTGAATGATCGTTGCTCGCGCGAACTAGAGCGAAAGGATCCAGTCCACCAGGTTCTTGATGGCTTCAGGTGAGGCTTTGCCGTTGATGTTCTTGTGCTCTTCTTCATGACCATCGGGGAACTTGGCCTTTTCACCAGACGTGACATGGTGGATCAGCTTGGCTTCGGCATCGGCCTTGCCACGGTATTTTTCGGCGACTTTCTTGTAGGAAGGGCCGTCTTTTTCCTTGTCGACGCCGTGGCACTTGAAGCAATTGTTTTCTCGCGCCAGCGATTTCGCAGCGTCGACATCGACAGCGGCGGAGGCATTGAGTGAGAAGGCTAAAGTAAGGGCGGCGGCGGTACTGAGCAACATTGAGGAATAAGCTTGACGAGTCATTTGTATCTCCCGATATCCAAAGTAGTTTTATGAAAAATTTACAACACTCTTTCATGCAGGATTGTCTACAAACCATGTCCTGGCCACTACGGCCTATCAGCTCAAAATGAATGCGACCATGGTTCCTTTTTTTCAGACCTTGGTCTTATTCCGGAATAACCATCGCGTGATACCATTAATCGCACAATGTCCACTTGACGAGCATTCGCGACAACCAATCTGAAGAACTCCGATGTTCACAGCCCTGCAACTAGCATTCAGACGTTTGAGTTTTTCGCGCCAGTTCCTGCTGGCGATCGTCGCTGTCCTGACTACTGGCATGCTGGTCATCGGTTCATGGATAGGTCATCTGATCGAAACGAATGCGGTGAACCGCACCGCCGCGATCTCGGCGGTTTATCTCGAGAGCATGTCTGCAGCGAAACTGCAGGGATGGCCGAAGAACGGCACTGTCGATGAAGCAACGCATGAAGAACTGGATCGGATCTTTATCGACGGACCACTGCACCGTGAGGTGCTTCGCTTCAAACTGTGGGACGCCAACGGCCGCATCGATTACAGCAATGACCATGCCCAGATCGGTCACGTCTTCCCGGTAAGGGGAAGACTGGCCGCCGCATTCGCTGGCAAGGTCCAGGCCCAGATCAGCGACCTCAAGGAGATCGACAACCTGCCCGAGCAGATCAGCTGGAATCAATTGCTCGAGATCTATGTGCCGATACGTTCCGCAAACGACGGCAAGGTCTATGCTGTTGCAGAGTTCTATCTGTCGGTGGCGAACCTGCAACAGGACATCCGCGCTGCACAGCAGCGCAGCTGGGGACTGGTGGCGCTCTCCAGCCTCGCTGTCTACCTGTTGCTGTATAGTCTGGTGCGTCGCGCCAGCAACACCATCGTCGTGCAGCAGCGCGACCTGCGCAGCCAGCTTCAGCAACTTCATCACGTACTCGACGAGAACGAACGCATGCGCGAGCAACTGCGCGAAGCAGGGGTAAGCACCACCGCGCTTAACGAGGAATTCCTGCTCCGGATCGCCGCCGACCTGCATGATGGCCCGGCACAAACGATCGCCTTCGCATTGATGCGCTTCGATGAGTTCGCCACAACTTGCCAAGGCTGCCTGTCTTCACAGGGTGATGCGCCGAATGAGCTCAACAGCATTCAGAATGCCTTGCAGCTGTCGCTGAAGGATGTGCGAAAGATATCGTCCGGGCTGGCGATCCCCGGCATGACCGAGCTATCGCTTGCCGACACCGCCAGGCGCGCCGTACTCGACTTCGAGCGCCTGTCCGGGCAAAAAGTCCAAACCGAGATCGACGAAAACCTGGGTAATGCGCCGCTGGCAGTCAAGATCACGGTATATCGCCTGCTGCAGGAGTCGCTCACCAACTGCTGGCGACATGCCCCCGGCGGTTCTCCGCAGGTCAGTGTGCAAAATTCCGACGGCGAAGTGCTGGTCACGGTCATCGACCACGGTGTCGGCTTCGAC